>DJRP01000010.1:0-86169 GCA_002437815.1 Collinsella sp. UBA6357
GGCAACCCTCCCAAGGCTCCCGACCCGCCCCGACTGGTCGTGAAAGCCCCGAAAGAGGGTTAAACCGCTGCAAGTTAGAACATCTGTTCGTGTTAATCCTAGAGTGGGAATAGAATTTTACATTTAAAGGGGAAGATATCGAAGAAATATTATTTCTTACCCTGTTAAACGACTGATTTGGAATACTGCCTCCAATTCGATTGGGGGCAGTATGCGTTTGTTCAAGCGGGAGTTGTATCTCAAGAAGATCAGGGGCTTCTATCACGATGACGGGATGATAAAGGTGATAACCGGCATCCGTCGCTGCGGCAAGTCCTGTCTCATGCATACGATCGAGAGCGAGCTGAGGCAGTCGGGGGTGCCCGATTCGAATATCGCCTACTTCGACCTTGACCGATATGGCTTCCGTTCAATTAACGCGCCCGAGCAACTCGAGGCGCTTATCGAGCCTTTGCTCGAAGCCAAGGGGATGAAATACCTCTTTATCGATGAGGTACAGAACGTCAGCGGTTTCGAGGAAGTCGTCAATGAGTTCCGCTCCGAGGGAGGGTTCTCCATCTTCATAACGGGCTCGAACTCGTATCTCCTCTCGGGAGAGCTCGCGACGAAGCTTACGGGACACTACATCGAGTTCGAAATTCACACGCTCGATTTTCGTGAGTACTGCGACATGAAACGATTCTTGAGCCAAGACGTGAGCCCCAACCTTGCGCTTGAACTTGACAACTATATCCTCGAGGGCGGCTTTCCGAAGGCGCTCGACTATCCAGATCTAGCGGACAAGAGGGCATATACCCGCTCCGTCGTTGAGGAGATATTCCAGAAGGATATCAAGCGTCGCGTGAAGATCAGGAACGTCTCGCTCTTCAATTTGGTTCGCGACTACGTTATCAACAACTTTGGCTCCACGACATCGCTGGCCAATATCCTCTCCGACCTTGAGGAGAAGCAAGGCGCGAGGCTTAAGCGCGAGACACTCAATCGCTACCTTCAAGTGCTCGAGGACGCTAAACTCATCAGCAAGTGCACCCGTTTCGACGTGAAGTCGAGGAAATCGCTCACTGGCGAACAGAAGTATTACCTTGCTGACCTGAGCCTTTATTTTGCGCTCAACACCGACAACCGCATCAACTACGGTCCCGTCCTCGAGAACATCGTTTATCGCTATGCCAGGGGCCTCGGCTACAAGGTGAGCGTCGGCAGCATAGGAAAGCTCGAGTGCGACTTCATCATGCGCGGGCGAGATATGGGCTACTCTTACATCCAGGTCGCGATGACGATCATGGCGAGCGAGAAGACTGAGGACCGTGAATACCGGCCGCTTGAGCAAATCCGCGACAACTACCCGAAGTTTGTCCTCACCCGTGCGGATCCGATACAGAGACGCAGCGGCATCATCCATGAAAACGTGCCTGAGCTGATCGCGGACGGCCTCGACTTTGGCGCGAGGGCTTCGTGAGTATCGAATGAGGACCGCTGGCGCGTGAAAAAACACTAGGTTGTCAGCTCATATTAATACGACGAGCTTTTGACCAGCTGTTCTTGTTATCGAGTGGAAGTAAGCGAACGTGTGTTTGTTTATATGATATAATGCCTGTTGCTTAATATGGACTGATTTTGGTAAGAAACCCGAGCGTGGAGAGACGGTTGTGATGGCGTGCGATTTTAAGAAGGAGCTCAGGGTGCTCTACAGGCCGTCGGGGAAGCCGGACGACGGGCGCGACAAAGGCGACTTCAACTTCAGCTCCTGTATCCGGCTGCCCGATTTCGTTATCCCCTGACGAGTTCGCATGGGCTGTTGGGGAGGCCACCGCCAAGAAGAAGCTGGATTTCTCGGCGGTTGAGCTGCTGAGGATTGGTGAGGGCCTTTGCGTTCGGTGCATGCGTACCGATTCTTACGATAGCGAGCCAGCAATTATTGGTGCTATGCACGCATTTGCAGCCGAGCGGGGCTATGTACCCAATTTCACCGAAACCCAGCTGAATCACGAAGTCTATCTTTCCAATCCGCGCAAGTGCGCGTCGGAGAAGCTCAAGACCATGGTTCGCCATTCGATTTAGTCGACTGGGTAGGCATGGCGGTACTCCGAGCATCGAAACGAGAGCTGGGGCGCTTCTTCGGGAGTGCCCCATTTTTTGGCTATCGACAAACCCAGTTGAGCCTGGCTGGTGCCATGCGCCAAAGCCGACCATGCCCACCCGTTGCCTCGCGGAAGGAAAGCCCAGGATAGGGCTCGAAAGGTGTACGAGTGGGCATGGTCGGTTATGCCCGTGCTGCGGATGTAACGACCTGTGGGCGGATGGGTAGGCTTCCCGTAACGATGCCCAGCTGATGGGAGGCCAACATGAACGAGGTCCTCGGCATGTCCACTGTTGCTCTGGCGCTCATTTTGGCGTTCTATCTGGCGCTCCTGACGGCGTATGTCCTTGCGATTCGCTTTCTCGTGGACGTTATGGCCACGAAGGGCTACGAGATGAAGAGGCGCTGGGTCTTCTATTTCATCGGTTTCTTTGCGACGTCGGTGGTCCTCGGGCTTATTGCGTGCGCTGTTCCTGACAGGTCTGCATAGGCGCGCTCGCCGACCCGTCGGGCCTGTCGAGCAGAGGCGTTGCGGAGGCCTTTAGCGGCCGAGAAAGCCGTGGAACAGGGGACAGTCCCCTGTTCCACGGCTCGAGGCTCTCTTACAAAACTGAAAGAAGCATGTAAGGCGAATCGATGGCTCCCCGTTTTGGCGCCAAGTAGTATTTGGCGCGTACTGGAGGAAATGAGAAGGAAGGTCAGGTATGGGAGATCATCGCATGGAGCCACGGCATCGTCATGTGCAGAAGACCCGTGGGCAAGGTGCATGTCGATTGCGCATACCGAGGGCCAGCCTCGATGGATTCGAGCTGAAGCTTATCGCCATGGTGTTCATGTTTTTCGACCATGTCCGGTCGTACGTCGCGTACGACGTGCTGCCGGAGTGGACGTCCCTGATCCCTCGTTTCGTCGCACCGCTCTTTGTCTTCTTTCTGGTCGAGGGGTTCTATCATACGCACGACCGTCGAGCGTATGCCCTGCGGCTCTACGCGGCCGCCGTCATCATGACGGTCGGGAATATGGCGATTAACATCGTTTTCCATAACGTCGATCCCCTCACGGGCGAGATCACGCTGTATTCGATGATTCAGGGAAATGACATCTTCCTGACGCTCGCCCTGTTCCTGAGCATCATGATCCTCGTCGATCGAGTCCGTCATTCTCTGGGTGGCCCGGTGGCCCGGATTTTCGCGGCTGCCGGCGCTGTCGTGCTGAGTGGGCTCTCTCTGCTGTGCGAGGGTGGTCTCTACTTGCTTCCGGTGTTGGGCTGCTTCTATTTTCTGAGGGAGCATCGCGTCCGGGCATGTGCCGGGGTGGCGGTTTGGTGCGCGATGCTGTTTGCCCATGCGTGCCTGAGTGCGCTGTCGGGTTCGACGGGCATTTCGCTTGCGAGCACCCTATGCTTCGATAACGAATGGATGATGGTGGCCGTCACCCCCTTTGTTCTTTGCTACAACGGGAAGCGCGGTTGCGACACGCGGGCGGCCAGGAGCCTTTTCTATTGGTTCTACCCCATCCATCTCTGGGTTTTGATGGCTGCCTCTCATCTTCTGACGCAGTAGTATGATTCTTCGTACCTGCGGGCCGGGTTCATCACATGACAAAAGCTTATGGAATCGGTCGAAATAAGCAGATGATTGGTTTGCCGACGCTCGCGTGGTGGGACAGGGGACCGCTCCCTGTCCCATTCTGTATCTAACGCAACGCTTTCGTGGGACAGACCTTCGTGCACTCGTAGCAGAGGATGCATTCCGTCCCGTTGTTTCGCTTGCGGGATTCCCTGTTGACCTCCACATCCATGGGGCAGACCCGCAGGCACGTTCTGCAATGGACACACCTGCTCTCGTCGCAGTGGACGCGCAGCAGGGAGAAATAACTCATCGGCTTGAGGAAGACCGTGATGGGGCACAGATACTTACAGAACGCGCGGTTGTCCCTGAAGAAGAAGGCCAGCGCGATGCCTGCGATGTAGTAGAGCGCGTTTCCGGCGAGGAAGAGCCAGAACATGACCTGCTCCAAATTCGCCACCTTCATCAGGAGGAGGCCGGATACCAGCGCCAAGGACAGCGCGAACATCGCGTAGCGGAGCACGCCCAACTTTGTCCTCCGTGGCTTCTGAGGCCGCTTGTAGGGCAGAAGGTCCAGCACCATCGCCGTCCAGCAGGCGTACCCGCACCAGCCGCGACCGAACAGGAGTGGGCCGAACAGCTTCGCCACGGCATAGTGGATGGTGGCCGCCTCGAAAACGCCGAGGGACAGGTAGTACCAAAAGCCCTCGATCTGCATGTTCTCGCGGCAGAACACGCCGAGATACAGCAGCATGTAGCTGCCGACCGCCAGCTGCACAAAATGCCGTGCGTATCGTTTGCCGGCGGTGAACAGTGCCGTCCCCAACGCGAGACAGGTGCCTATGTAGCTGAAGTTCAACAGGTAGAACAGGTTGCCCTTTGCAAGCCACAGCGCGATCGCCACAGCCTCGAACAGCAAAAACAAAAAGAGCGAAACGAGGTATTTCGAAAAATCGCCGCTTTTCCTTGCTGTCTCGCTCATCTGTTGTTCTCCTTGCGAACGCTGGAACAGGGGGCTGCCCCCTGTTCCACGCTCATGGTAGCCACCTGGCTACCATGGTAAACCCATATCCGAATGAGCGACGGTAACCGCGCACCTTGCCGGCGCACAAGCCTCGGCGCGGGATTACGGATGTAACAGAGGACAGCCCCCTGTTCCAGCGGTGAGAAGCTCGGCCAGGTCGGCCTTGATCGCCGTGGCCTTCTCGCCCAGCTGCAGGGGCGCGGAGGCATTCGCGATGTTGACGCTCAGGAGGTGCACGCGCGGCAGCCTCGCCGTTATGCTCCAGAAAGGGAGCGTGATGATGCCGGGGGTCATCTCGCCCACGCCGAGCTCGAGGAGAAGAAGCCGCCCGTCGCGGTGGGCCTTCATGAACCTTTCGTAGCGCCCGACGCCTTCGCGCCAGGCCTCGCCCTCGAGGAATGTGTCGTCGCGCACCCACGGCACGAGTTGCCAGCCGCAGTGTGGACAGCGCGGGACATCCTCGCTGCGCACCTCGAATCCGCGCATTCCCGCGAGCATGCGCTCGACGTACGGGGTCGCGTCGAAGAGCTCGTCGCAGCATGGCTGCTTGCACTGCAGATAGCCAAAGCTGCCCTGGTAGTTGCAGATGCGCTCGGCGGGGAAGGCCTTCTCGACCTGGGTGTCCACGTTGGTGCTCAGGACGAAGAAATCCTTCTCGTCAAGCAGCGCGCGCAGGTCGAGGTAGGGCTGCGTCGCCGGTTCGCGCAGCATGAAGTCGATGTATCGGGCGTAGTAGGCCCACTGCTGCTCCAGGCTGGGATACAAGTGATAGAAGCCGTCGAAGAGGCTCTTGAAACCAAAGCTCTCCAGCCAGTCGCTCATCCCGGCGCGCACGAGGCCGTCGCGATTGTAGTGGTTGAACCCCGCTGCGCTCGACATGCCCGAGCCGATTCCCACGAGCACGGCATCGGCTTCGTCGATCAGAGCACGGAGCCTGCGGGCATCTTGTTCTAGGGCCTGCACCGATCGACCTCCTCGAAGGTGGCGGCCATGTCGCCGTCTACGAGGATGCTCTCGCATGCGGCGTCGGGGGCTATGGCCTGGTTGTAGTTGAGGACGATGTAGGTTGCGTGCGGGCAGGCACCTGCGACCTGCACGAGCATGCGCTTGATGATGCCGTTGTAAAGCCCTACGCCCAGCTCCAGGACCACGACGTTGCCGTCTCGATGCGCCCGAACGAGTCGCTCGAGCTCCTCGAGCCGCGCCGTAATCTCGGTGTCGGGGTGGGCGAGCCGCCGCTCATCGATGGTTCCGCGTACGCTGCCTTCGGTCTCGAGTACGCGCTTCTCGTCAAAACCGCCGCGTATGAAGCGCCCGTCGATGTTGCAGGTGATGACGAACGTCTCGGCGTGGGACGTGAGGTCGCGGAGCGTTGCCATGAGCGGACTCGGCTCGTATTCAAGGTATTCCTTTTGGCGAAAACGCTCGGTCCACTCCGTGCGCACGCGCGCATCCGGTGCCGAGAGGCCCGCCAGGATACACGGCATGTCGTCACGCTCGGCGAGATCGCCATATGCCTCCCGGAAGTGGGCGTCGCCGCGGAAGATGTCGAGACCCTCGGCTATGTCGATCCCATTGCTCGCGCCTATGATGATGAGCTCCGCTTTGGCGATCGCCCGCCCGATTCGAGCCGCTTTCGATGCATCCATGCTTTATCGCCCCATTTCGGCACGGACGTCGGAGAGGACGTCCGCGATGTCGGCGCGGATCGCGATGCCCCGGTTCTCGATCGCGCGGGGCAAGAAACACGTCTTGTTGTTCACGGCTATGTAGCGTGCCTGCGGAAGCTGCGCCGTGAGCTCCCAGAACGGCTCCTGGATGAACGCTGGCGTGATCCGTCCCGCGCCCAGCTCAAGAAAGAGGATCCTCTTGGCCGCGTGCGCCTCGAGCCAGCGGGAGACCTTGGCGTACTGCTCCTCGTAGAACTCGCCCTGGAGAAAGTTGCCGTAACCGCGCACCCAGGGGAACGCCTCGCCGCCGCAATGCGGACAGCGCGGCACGAGTTCGCTTGGAACCTCGAGTCCGTCGCCCATGGCCTCGATCATACGCGCGACGGGGACCGTCGCGTCCCACACGTCGTCGGTGCAGCACCGCGCGCATTGGAAGAAGCGGTGGTCGCCCTGGATCTCGGCCACCTTGTCCCAGGGATAGAGCTTCACGAACTGCGTGTCCTGGTTGGTGGTGAGGACAAAAAAGTCCTTGTGCCTAAGAATCGCGTCGAGGTCGCGGTAAGGCTTGCGCAGGGGCGCGTTGAGCGTCGTGTCGAGGAACGTGGCCAGATAGCCCCAGCGCGACTCGGCGGTGGGCCAGCGGTAGAACGACCCCTCGAAGGCGCCCTTGAAACCATAGCGCTCGGCGAATTTGCCAAAGTGCTTGCGGTACGTCGCGTTGTCCTCGTAGTAGAAGTCGCCGCCTCCTGCGGCCGAGAGGCCCGAGGCTCCGCCGACAAGGACGCAATCAGCGCCTTCGACGGCACGGGCGAAGGCTTTGACCTGCTCTCGATATGCGGCGGGCTCGCGGTCGCTCAGTTCGTAGGGGGTGCCGCCGCCCCGATAGGCGGCTTGATGGGAAATCGACCGCTGGGTGAGCTCGATGACGAGCTGTTCGTATGAAGTCACGGATCCTCGCTTTCGACTATACTCAACACGTGTCTATTAACAGTGTCGCTGCCGACCGTTGCGGGCTCAATCGACAGATGCCGCCATATGTCGAGGAACGGACGGATACGGGAAACCGATAGGGGGATCGATGACCGGGGAGAAGCTCGATCGGCGCCGCCGCTATACACTCATGGTGATTCGCGAGGCGTTTTTCGTCCTGCTCGCCGAGGTCGGGTTCGCGAGGATGACCGTTGCCGATATCTGCCGCCGCGCAGAGATCAACCGAGGCACGTTCTACCTGCACTATGAGGATAAGTACGAGCTTCTCGACACGTTGATCGACGAGGCGCTCGCGGCCGCGCCTCCGCTCGACGGCGATGGTGCGGCCTCGTTTTGCCAGCGTCCGCCCGCGAACGACGACTACTATCTGCTCTACTCGGACGATGATGCGTATGCCCGCGTGGCCCAACGCGTCATCGAGCGTGGCGTGGAGCAGGCGGTGCCTCAGATCATGGAGAAGACGGGGCTCGGCCGCGACGAGGCGTATCTGCTGTTTGTCCACAACGCCCATGGAAATCTTGCCGTGAACCGGCTGCTCGGCTGGAGGCGCGGGCCCGCATTCGACCATGCCCAGACGCTTCTCAACGCGTACTCCGAAGGCGGTTTCGCGGCGTTGCGCTCCCGTGTCTGATAGGACAGTGGAACAGGGGACTGTCCTCTGTTCCGGCGATCAGAGCCTAATCCCCCGTACACGGTCGATAAAGCAGGTGAGTTGCGACTCCACTTCTTCGATGTCCGGACGGTCGTCAAGGGCCAGCCACCAATGGCATACACGCGATATCGCCCCGATGAGTATCTCGGCAGCCAGCTCGGGACTTCCCGCGAGGTGCCGCCCCGCCGTCTTATCCGATCTCAAGCGATCGAGCAGCTCGTCTCTGAACTCGCTGCCCGTCGTCTGCACGATGATGTCGAGCAGATCGTTGCGGCCGATATTTTGAATGAGTTCCTCGTTGTCTTGAAGGAAGGTCAGAGACGTTCGGACGAGTGAGCGATAGAAATCGTCGTCGCCGAGCTTGGCCGCATGCTTGGGATCGAATGAGGCCGATCGACGCTCCTTGATCATCCAGGCGAAAAAATCGTATTTGTCCGAAAAATGCGTATAGAAGGTCGCCGTGCGGATGCGGGCATGCTCGCAGAGCTCCTTGACGCTGATCTTGTCGAAGGGCTTCTCGCCGAGGAGACCCGTGAGAGCGTCCATGAGCGCATCGTAGGTTTTCTGAACGCGAAGGTCACGGTTTTGCATGGTCGCTCCTTGTATCGGTCGCGTTTTGACCAGAGAGTCTACATACGTTGGCGTATCGGAAACTGAGTATCTGTCAATTAATGAGTATATATGTGTTTCTGGTCATCGACTCAGATGAATCCGACCCATATCGTGCAAGTCACGCAGAGGACAGGCAAGGGGCTTGGACATGCATGCATCGACGGCAGATGCCGTGATGCACGGTTGAAGAACGGGAGACAGACCATGGATGATGTGACCTACGAGATCAGGGTCAACGGGGACGCGTACACGTCCCGCTAGATCGAGGCGATGAGGTTCGAGCGCGAAAAGCATGTGCTGCAGGAGCTCATCCACTACGATGTCGCGGTGCAGAAGGACGGCGAGCCGCTGAGCTTTGACGATATCAACTACCTCACGCGCGAAGAGGCCTCGCGTGTTCTGCTGCAGGCCAAGCAGGCGATGAACGCGAGCGAGACCCGGGCGGTCTATCGCGAGGCGCTCGATGCGTCTGACGCTTTTTGGAAAGACGCGCTCGCATCTTGGGCACCCGAGGACGGCTATCGCGAGGCGTTCGCCGAGGTCAGCGTTCGCGGCATGGAGTTCACGGAGTACATGGGCGTGCTCAAGGCGCTCATGAGCAGGGGCGAGGATGCGGCGCCGGGTGAGGAGCCCGAGCATTTTTGTGCCCCCGAGCTCGAGGGTTTGGCCGAGAACGAGAAGGTAAGCATCGAGGCCATGGGCATGTACGGCGGTCCCGTGGCGAGCGTCGTGCGTGTCGACCCCACGCTCGCCGTACCCGTGGAGGATCGTGACGGATTCAAGAACATGATCGTGGGGACGTCGCGTCTGCTCGACGGGACGGAGCGTCATGATGTGGCCATCCACCAGTTCCATCCCGTGGAGGGCGGCTTCGACCTGCGCCTGTATGTCGAGTTTCCCTGCACGGTTCCCCAGGAGATGGCCGAGGGTCACAGCATGCACCTTGCGCTGGAGTTCTTGGGCGGCCTTGAGAGCGCCGTGCGCTTCCGCAGGGAGCATGCGGCGCAGGCGACGGCAAAGGCTTGGGTGTCGACCTGCACTTCCATGCGAACGTCAAGCCGTATCGACATGGCGCGGGGCGAGCCGTGTTCGGTGGCGATCCCCAGAAGTTCTCGAGCTGGCTGTGCATCCCCAACATGGAGGTGAGCGGCACGGTGAGCGTCGATTGCGTTGCACGCGAAGTGCACGGTACCGGCTATCATGATCACCGTTGCATGGCTATCAACGACCTTGAGGCATGGCATCACTGGCTGTGGGGCCGTCAGGTCTTCGAGAATCATACGGCCGTCATCTACGACTACGTCGCATCGAAACAGTACGGTTTTGCGGAGCTTCCGCTCTTTGCCGTGTACGACAAAGACGGCAACGTTATCTACGACAACGGGACCGACGGGACGATGAAGCGCGAGATTCTGGAGACGGCGCACGATCTCCAGTCGCGCCGCGACTACCCCAAGCGCACCCGCTACACCTTCGCCGCGCGGGACGGGCGCATCTTCACCTATGAGCTCGACGGCGAGGAGGTCATCGAGGTCCGTGAACTGTGCTGGACCGTGCCTGAGAAGCAGCGCGAGATGTTCGACATGCTCGGCCTGCAGGTTTGCTACAACCGCTACTATGCGCATGGGCGCCTGACGGTTGCCGACGAGGCGGGCACCGAGACATGCGAGGAAGGGCACCTTACTTGCCCGTGGCGCGGTTCCGGTGGATCATGTCTATTTCGACGGCGGCCAGTTTGCCCAGATAGGTTCTACGACGCGGGCCGTTATGGCACCACTGCTATACCTGGCTATCAAGAGTCTGTACTGGACGCACGGTGCTGCGCTCAGATACATCATGTGGTGTGACGACGAGACTATCCGTCCATTTTTTATCGAAGCGGGCCGCGTGCTCACGTTGGCAAACATGAGACGTCAGATGGGCGACAGCCTGGTCGATGCGCCGTTTCCCACGTTGCCCGAGAGCCTGCAGACGCGAACGTTCTGGGAGTTTGGATCGGCGGAGGATCACTTTAAGTACCGTGAGGCCGTGACGAAAACTTGGCCTGCGGGAAATTTCCCGATCTTTGAGGGACATAATCACATGCAGTATCAGATCGAGGACCCACAAGGCTTTGCTTCCATGCTTGCACACATAGTGGAGACGGGGCAGTTGCCTGATCTGCCGTTCTGCCGTTAATTCTTGTTCGCTGGAGCAGGGGATGTGAGAGTAGGGGACGTGTCGAAGGAATGCCCAAGACAGCGTGCTCAACTTGTTAAACTTTGCTCAACTTGTTAAACTTTGCTCAACTTGTTAAACTTCGTCCGGTTGGGATCCAAGATGGCGCGAATCAACCCGTTCAAACCGACAGCGGGAATGAATCCTCCCGAGTTGATCGGTCGTGACATGATTCTCGATGATTTCGAGGATGCTCTCGACAACGGGCCGGGTGCCCCCGACCGTCTGTTGCGTATCTCGGGCGTGCGCGGTGTTGGAAAGACTGTGCTGCTCAATGCACTTGGCGATGTCGCACGAAAGCGCGGCTTCCAAGTGATCGATGTCGCATCGAACTCGGGATTTTGCGAACGAATCCTCTCGGCGCTTGACCGACGGACCCGTCTTTCCTCGGTCACGGTGGCCCCTTCGATTATGGGCGTCAGCCTCGGCTCGGTCGAGCTGTCGAAATCCGCGACCCAGTTGGGCGAAGCCATGTATGCCGCGGCATCGGATGGCGGCCTTCTCGTCACTCTCGACGAGATTCAAGATGCGGATCTTGATGAGCTTCGAGAGTTTGGAAATGAAATACAGCTCCAGATTCGGCAGGGGGCGAACGTGGCGTTCGCGTTTGCAGGGCTTCCTGCCTCGATCGATGGGGTCGTTGTAGATAAGACCCTGACATTCCTGCAGCGTGCAAAGCATGTTGAGCTCAAACGACTGTCTGATTTCGAGGTCGGCGAATCCTTCGAAGACACGATGAGGCGCGCCGGGAGGACGATTGACCAGACGGTTTCGGCTGAGTTGACAAAAGCCGCAGCCGGCTATCCTTTCATGGTCCAACTGGTTGGGTACTATTCGTGGCAGGCTGCTACCCGTAGGTGTGCGCAGGAGATTTCGCTTGATGATGCCGCGAAGGGTATCTCGGTGGCTCGCAAAAGTTTTGATGAGATGGTCATCGCGCCTGCGCTCAGGCGGCTTTCAGGGCGTCAGCTCGAATATCTCCATGCGATGGCGGCATGTGGCGAAGGTTCGGTGACTTCTGGTGATATTGCGGCCGGGATGGGACTTCGTGCGCCCGATGTCGCATCGTATCGTCGCCGCCTTATCGAAGCGGCTGTTATAGAGCCCGCGGGTTATGGCAAGGTGAGCTTCGCGATGCCCTACATGCGCGAGTATCTGCTGCGCGCAGGAGATCGATTCGAGTGATGGGAGGCGATCGAAGCGGCTGCCAAGCTATTCGCTGCCTCGGTTAGTTGAGCAATCGTTCATCGCTTGGGGTGTTGGGCTGACGATTGACGATTCGGGTTCGACGCCGTGCTGTGCGACCGTGTCTTTAGATTTCCATTCGCTTCAAAGCGATATAGTTGCCTTGGCGGTACATCGATGCCGAACTGCTCTGAAAGGGCGTATATGGACGTCAAAGATATTCGCAAGATCGTGATCGCGGGCGCGGGGACCATGGGCTACAGCATGGCCGACCGTTTCGCCTCCTATGGATACGAGGTAACGTTGTGGAACCATCGTCGGGAGACGCTCGATCGCGCTCGGGAGCTCATCTCTGAGGAGTCGCGTGATAAGATCACCTACTCGACGGACGATGCCGCGTTCGCCGATTTCGATGTGCTCGTGGAGAACATCACGGAGAACCTAGACACCAAGCTCGCCTTCTACAAGAAGCTGTCGGGTTTGGCGCCGGCAGATGTCCTCATCTGCACGAATACCTCGGGCCTCTCCATCAACAAACTCGCGGCCGCCGTGTCCAACCCACAGCGCTTCTTGGGGATGCACTGGTTCAATCCGCCCACGCTCATCCCGCTTATTGAGATCATCCGCAACGATGCGACGAACGATGAGGCCGCGCAGACTATTTACGACCTGGCGCTCGCCATCGGTAAGAAGCCCGCGCTCGTGCAGAAGGATGTGCCTGGGTTCGCGGCAAACCGTTTGCAGCTCGCGGTGATGCGCGAGGCTTTGGCGCTTGTCAAGGACGGCGTGGTGTCCGCACAGGATATCGATGCCGTGATGAAATATGGCCTGGGCTTTCGCTGGGCGGTGCTGGGTCCGCTCGAGACGGCTGACTTTGGCGGTCTGGATACGTTTGAGCACATATCGAGCTACCTCATGCCCGACCTGGCCGACGGTCACGAGGTGCCGGAGCTGCTCGAGGAGCATTACCGAAAGGGCGAGCTGGGCGTTAAGGCCGGGCGCGGCTTCTACGACTACCCAGGCGACACGGCGAAGGAGAAGACGGTCGAGCGCGATCGCAAGCTCCAGGCCATCTACGATGCGCTCTACGCGGAGGGGGAATAGGGCTTATCGATGATGCATGAACAGGGGGCGTACCCCTGTTCATGCCCCGCTCGCGTACGATTTGCGTTATGCCCTGAGCTTGAGTCCGTCTTTGAAAGCCCCACCCACACGCTCGGATACGCGGTAATAACCGTGGGTGTAGGGGTCGAATGCGATGGCGTCCACGAGTGACATATCGGGCTTGCCGTCGACCATGATGCGCTCATCGGCCGTGACGTTGACGATTTTGCCGATGACGCCGCAGCCGTATTTGTTCTCTTGATATTCGATGAACTCGCGTTCAAGGCAAAGCGGGAACTCATTGATCACCGGGGCATTCACCGTCTCGGCTTTGGTTGCCGTGAGTCCGCTGCGGGCGAACTTGTCAGCGACGCGGTTTCCCGATTCAACGCCAAAATAGTCGGCCTCGACCATATGTGCGGCGTCGGCTTGTGCGATGCCGTGCACTTTTTGTTGACCGTTGTGAGCTCGTCGCAGGTGGAGCCATTCAGTTGAACATCTGAGCGAGATCGATGAAGACGATGTTCTCGTTCTTGGTCGTCTCGAATCCAGAGCGGGAGAAGAATCCGTAGCGGTGACATTTGAGTCCCGTAGTCTTGACTTGGTCGATCTCCTCGTCGACCATTCGTTGCGTGATGGGTGTTTTGCGGAACTTTACTTCGTAGAACGCGTAGCCCTCGGGGTCTTGTGTCACCACGTCGAACTCGCCACTTGTCTTGTTTGCCGGGTTGTCGTACCAGTACTTGCCTATGGCGTCAAAAGGGGGCTCGATATTTCCCGCTCGGTTCTGCCGCACGAGGTACTGTCGGCAGACTTCCTCGAACATATGGGGGACATAGTTTTCCTCAAAGTCTTGAGAGATATGGCGGTCGTAGAAGACCTCGGGATCAAGCAACTGTCGTGCCGAGGCATTACGAAAAACGTAGCGGTAGTAAAAGAGCGAGAGGGGGTCCACCACAAAATAGCCCGACTTGCGCCTGTTCGCAGGATCGTTGATGGGCGCTCGCTTTTGGACGAGTTCGAGTGAAATGAGTTTGTCCAGGACATCAGCCATGGCGGGTCCGCTCGAGACGTGGGATTGCGCCAGCATATCTCCCCAGCGCGAGTACCCTTGGGCAAGGGCTCCAAAGACCTCGTTCGCGTTGGTCATCTTCGAAATTTCGGCGCCGAGATAGGTTGGCACCTCGTTCTCCAAGCGAGCCCCCGGCTCGGTCATGAGCTCGATGATGTTTTCTCTCACGCTCTGGGATTGATCGACGAGTCGGTTGTAGTAGGGGATGCCGCCAAAGACGCTGTAAAGACGCACCTTGTCCTCGGGTGAGAACGCGGGGTAGAACTTGGCGGCGTCCTGGTAGTCCATGGGCTTAAGCTCGAGCGCGAGGTCTATGCGCCCGTAGAGCGGACTCTCATGCTCGATGAGCGACTTCATGATCTCGACGTAGGAGCCGCACAAGACGATGCTCAGCCGTGAGGTCTCTCGGTGTGCGTCAATTGATGTTTGGAGGATGCTGTCTAATCCTTTGACGGCGTCCCTCAGATAGGGATATTCATCAAGAACCAAGGTGACGTTGTCGTCTTGAGCTTGAGAGAAGAGAAACTCTACGAGTTCGCGGATGCTCGAGAACGCGAGCGGCGGGAAGCCGAGTGCCTCGGCGGTGAGTGCCGAGAGACTTGCGAGATTGTCTGCCTCGGATGTTTGGCGGCACTCGTAGTAGATCGTTGCGGCGTTCGATGTGCCAACGAGAGCCTGCTTGATGAGTTCGCTCTTGCCTACGCGTCGCCTGCCATAGACGAGCACATTGCGTTGGCCGGGGGTGTCGAGCTCCTTTTTGACCTTTGCCAGTTCGCGTTTTCTGCCGATGAAGTCCATTTACTCGGTTCCTTCCGACTCGGTTTTGTCCGAGTTAAGTTTAACGTATCAAGCGAATGACGGTGCCGGTTACTCGGCTCCATCCGACTCGGTTTTGTCAGAGCGAGCGGATTCGCTCGAAGAATGCGGCCTCTGCACGAGGTGCTGTCCTGCGAGGCTCTTACCCTCCGCTTGGAAGACGCCGGCGATAAGGCTCGATGCCGCCGAGAAAGCGCAGGCGAAAAGTTGGGCGGCGAGGATGGCGGTGGCGTCTTGGACAATGCCGGCATCGGTCGGAATGAACAGGGGACGTACCCTCTGCTCACGTTAGAGCGGGGACATCTCGCGTGAACAGGGAACCATCCCCTGTTCACGCTTTCTTCTTGGATGCCCAGTCGCGCATGCCGGGAATCGCGCCGCCGGCGATGGCCCATAGGTAAAGGCTCGCCGTGCTCCCATAGGGGCTGTAGCGCCGGCGGTATTTGGCGAACAGCTGCGGCGTGATGCGCCGGTGATGGTAGAGCATCCGCATTCCGCGCTGTATAGCGAGGTCGTTCCATGACAGCACGTTGGGCCGCTCGAGGCAGAACAGCAGGATCATCTCGGCTGTCCAACGCCCGATGCCCGGCAGGTCGTCAAGGGCGTGGACGGCGTCCTCGTCCGGCATGTGGGCGACGGCGTCGAGATCGAACGCCCCTGTCTCGACGCGCCGCGCGAACTCAACGAGATACCCCGCTTTGCGATACGTCATGCCGAGCGCCTGCAGCCTGTCCTTACCGGCCGCGACCACCGTTTGCGGTGTCACGTCACCCAAGGCGTCCTTCATGCGACCCCAGATAGTTGCCTGGGCTTTCGTCGAGATTTGCTGGCCGATGATGTGATGCATGACGGAGGAGAAGAGATCAGGGTCGACCTCGCGTTCGACATGGCCTATGAGCTCGATAGCCTCTCCGAGTTTGGTGTCGCGGCTCGCAAGCCATGCCGTCTCGGTTTCGCCGTAGGTGAATATCGCCATGGGGTCCTCAAATCGATAAGGGGCTAGCGCTCGATCAGGTTCCGGCGCACCCAGTCGATGATGTCGCTAGACTCGTAGAGTGGCTTGCCATCGATAAAGAGACAGGGGACCTGGCGCTTGCCACCCGCCTCGATGAGCGTGCGCTCGGCATCCGGATCGGTCGAGATATTGCACTCGGGGATCTCGATGCCGTTCTTAGCGAGGAACGCCTTGACCTTGATGCAGAAGGGGCAGCCGTCCATCACGTAGAGCTCGAGGTCATGTGCCGCGGGGACTGCGGCCTGCTCGGCGTAGTCCAGATGCTGGCGCGCATCGTAGCCCTGGGCCTTGAGGTCGCTGCAGAGGTAGTCGACACGGCTCGGCGCGATCTTGATCAGGTGCAGGCGGTCGGCGACCTTCTCGAGCGCCGCGGCGGGGATGCCCTTGGCGGCCGCTGCCTCGGCGAAGGCCGGGTCGTCGCCGGGAATGAGCTCGGCCGCGCCCGTGACCTGGGCGCTCGCGAGCTTACCAAAACCGTCGTAAGGTTCGAAGACCGCGGCGCTCACGTTGGCGTTGTCCTTGAGCCCGCGGAACTTGAGGCCGCCTTCCGAGAAGATCCAGATAGCTCCGTCGCGCCAGGCGTACTCGAGCGGCGTGCAGCGGACGAAGTCGCCGCTGCCGGTGGCAAGCGCGCAGGTGTTGTGCCCGGCAAGGAACGCGTCGATGGCGGCGCGGAGCTCGTCCTTTGGCATTCGCTTTTCGCTGTCTTCTTTGCTGGTCCAGTATGCCGCGGCCTTATCGAATTCCTCTGGTGTCATGGGGTGTCCTTTCGACACGGATGGTTGATGCTCTCGGTTGCTTTTACCCAGACAGACCGCATAATCGCTCTGAAGTTCCACTACCTCGACTTGCCGTCCATCTCCTTGCCGAGATACCGATGGGGTGCTACTTCCAGTGCTGCGACATGCCCATCCCGGATCCTGCCCTGCACGGCACCGAGGCGATGGGTATCACCCGCGAGGAGGCCGTTTCGCTCATGGGCACGCTCCTACCACGCCTCGAGCGGTGGAAGCAGGAGGAGTCGTGAGGGGTGGAAGGGTGGAGTGTGAACAGGGGTCGCCTTGGTTCGCAGCTCGGCAGCGTGCGCGGCTAGCAGGTCGTAGAGGTTGACGTGGAGTCCACGGTAGTCAGGGCAGATGCGCTCGAGCACGGCGATACAGTCTGCTGTGTCGAAGCGGGCGATCCAGCGGGTTTCGCGCTCGAGCTGGGCGAGATAGGCCTCGATGTAATCTAAGCCCTGCAGATGTGTATCGATCGGCTCGCTCAACTGATAATCGATATCGCAGGGGACCTCGTGCGCGGCAAAGCGCATGTCGTAGCGACGCTTGAGATCGCCGAGGCTTGCAAGCGTGTCTCGGAGCGCAACGTTGCGGATGGGCGGCATGGCGAGGATGATGCGCTGCCACGTGGCGAGAGCGGTATCCACGCGGGCGTCGAGTTCGGCGAGACGCTTGTGCCAGAGCACAATGGGGTTGTCAACGCAAAGCTCCATGGCAGCTTCTTCTGCCGTTGTGTTTGCGATGCCGAGGACGTATAGGACCGATGCGGTGAGCTGCGCTGTCTCTGAGATGCTGACCGATGACGACCCATCCATGCAATAGAGACGGACGACGTGAGTCATCAGCTGTGCATAATTGCGCTGGGCCACAGCAAGGCACGTCTGGCCGTCGGTGTTTAGCTTGTTATTCATTCCAGCAACTGTCCCATCGTTCTCCGTCCCAGCCGGCCGCCGTCTCGTCGTAATCCCACTCTGCGGGATCGAACGCGTATGCGCGCCCCGTGTCGTCCGTGATGCTGTAACTGGACTGCTCGGTCTCCTCCTGCGCCTTCCGATATGCCCTTGAATGGGCCATAAGTTCCCCCGTCGGGATCTTTGCGACATCGATCGCATCACCCTGGTCCATATAGCAGTTGGTCAGCGCCTCTATGATTTCCTCGTCCGGTACTTCGGTGGGCAGTTCATCCCTCGTTTGGTAGAAAAGAGCTTGGAGTGCCGTAAGCACCGATGTCACGTCTGCACGCTGTAGGACATTGGAGTTGACGAGCTCTCGTGCAATCGACACGACAGCCGGAGTTCCAAATTCGATGCGCTCGACCTCATGAAGGCATTGGCTTCGGTGCTCGGCAAGTTCGCAAGCTTCCTCGGGTGTGATGGCGATTCCCACTGGGGCAAGCTGTGCGTTGAGGTCCGCCTGAAGCGATTTCGTTCCAAATAGAGGAGCGCTAAACAAGGGGTCTTCCGTCATGCAGCCGTCCTTTCGTAAGAGGGTGGGTAATGCTTAATACCTCGATACGCAAGAAACTACAAGACTGTATTTTTCACAGATGGGGATGCTGGACAGTGTTGCGCCCTACGACCTTCGGCTGATGCAAAACCAAGAAGCCAGATAGACGAACATGAACGCGGCGAGCGCCACGGCGATCGTGTCGATTGCCTGTTGCATGTCGAGCAAGGCGAGGACGCAGATAGCGACAGGTGCCATGCACATGATGATGACGGCGGCGAGGCGCGTTGCCTTATAGGTGATTTGAATGTTGCGTTCGTCGTGCTCGGCGATGGCGGCGCGCTCGAGGTAATCGCGATTGTGAAGGCGTCGTGCCGTTCGGTATGTGTTGGCGGCCCAAGCTGCAAGGATGGCAAAACTCATATAGAGATACGTCTGGTTGTCGAGTCCAGCTATAGATTGGTTGGAGATGGCAAGCATCGATCCGGCCCAAAAGAGGCAGAGGATCGTGGTGATGGCGATCTTGCGCTGCAAGCGCTTCTTGGTGGTGGCGATGGCCTGTGCGTTCATGCTATTCCTCCAGGTCCGAGAAATCGAAAACGTCTTCGATGGTCTTGTCGAAGAATCGAGCAATGCGATAGGCGAGGACGAGGCTCGCGGTGTAGCGCTCGTTCTCGATCGAGATGATGGTTTGACGGGTTACGCCGAGCTCGCGTGCGAGCTCGGCCTGGCTGAGTCCTTGCTCTTTTCGAAGAGCCTTGATGTAGGTCTTCATGGACTCCCTTCGGAATGGTAACAATGTAAAGCTAGCTTGACACATATCGTACGAATCAGCGGAAACGATGTCAAGTCAGCTTTACATCACACTACGGAAAGATTGGCAGTTGGTAACAATGAGCCCTACGAAGCGTATTTATCGCTCAGAAACTCCTTGAATGCCGGAATGTCGAAACCAACAAGTCCGCGTCCACGCTCACCGATAACGCCATCTTCGAGGAGGCGGCGTTTGTATTGACTCGCGTAGTTACTGGCTACTCCCATACGTTTGGCGATGTCGGATACGCGGCTTGGGCCCGGATCTGGGAGCATTGCAAGACAAAAATCGATGTCCTTGTCAGAGAGTTCTCGATAGGTTGTTTCTAGGATGCGGTCGCGGAGTTCCATACGCGCGAGCGTCGCGCCCTGTGTGACATCGGATGTGCTGATCTGCGGTAAGCCCTCGGAGACATCCCATGTGCGGTATCCGACAAGCTGCATCATATAGGGAAAGCCATCGACGGCTGCAACGGCTGATGCCAGCGCCTCCGGTTCGATCGAACGTCCTCCTGCTTCTACCGTCTTGCGAAAAGCGTTTGCGATCTCAGCATCGGTGATCCTTCCGAGCTGATGATATTGGGAGCGCCTAAGGAACGAGACGGAATCGTTGCGCAGCAGTGCTGAGACCTTATAGGGGAGCCCTGCCATGAGAAGCGCAACCTTCTTGCTTTCGCGCACGAAGTGCTGGTAAACAGAAGCGAATTGGAGCATCTCCTCCAAATCGACGGTAATCTCGTCAATGGTGATGAGAAGACCGATATCGTGCTTCTCAAGTTGTTTGAATATGGTATTCATGCGCGATCGCCAGTTCCCCTGGGCTTCTTGAGGATATTCCCAGTCGATGCCGACCGGTCCGATTTGAATGCCGTTTACATGCGCATGGTTTTGAGAGAGATAATCCTCGGCGGATTCTTTGGTGCGTTCGATGATGTCTTCGAGCATGCCCGGCATCGCGGATACGTTTGCGGCGATCCAACCATGCTCGAGCGCCGTTTCCGACAGAAATGAGAGGAGGGCTGTTTTCCCCGTTCCTCTTGCTCCGGTGAAAATGGTTGAAAGGTTAGGGTCGCCCGGACCATTGATGAAGCCACGTGTGATATCGCGAAGGATGTGCTCACGCCCTGCGAGGAACGGCGGGACGCTTCCGAAAGTGGGTGTAAAAGGATTCTTGGCGTATTCCATAGCGACTCCTTTGCGGTTTTTGCTTAGTTTTGCAAGTTTTGCTTAGTTTTGCAAGTTTTGCTTAGTTTTACGCATGACGGTTTATCTGGGACTGTGCCTTTTCTCGCGCTCGCTGTCTGAATAACCGTTTTCGTTTTGGCAATAAGCCATGTATGTGCGTCGCGCGCCTGCGGCGCCAAGAGGGGAGAATCCTATGAATATCGTTGTATTGAGCGGTAGCCCGCGCAAGGGCGCCAACACCGACACTATGGTCGATGTGTTTGCCGAGACCGCGCGTGAGGGCGGCAACACGGTCGAGGTCGTGCGCGTCGCCAACAAGAAGATTGCCGGCTGCCTGGGCTGCAAGTACTGCTTCGCCCACGGGGGCACCTGCGTCCAGAAGGACGATATGGCCGGCGTGATCGAGACGCTCAAGGGCGCCGACATGGTTGTCTTCGCTTCGCCGATCTACTGGTTCGACATCACCGCGCAGGAGAAGGCCGCCATCGACCGCCTGTACGCCTTCGGCGCTACCGGCTTCCCGTTCACCAAGACGGCCCTCTTGCTCGACAGCCACAGCGAGGGCGTCTATGACGCGGCGATCGCCATGTACAAGGCGACATGCTCGTACTGCAAGTGGGAGGACCAGGGGATCATCACCATCAGCGGTATGGAGGAGCGCGACAGCATGGCAAGCTCACCCAAGCTCGAGCAGGTGCGCGAGCTCGCCCGCAAGCTTGCGTAAAGGCACCGTTGCGTGAACGGGGGTACGTCCCCCGTTCACGCCGCAGCGTTCGCTAGTCAAACAGACTCGGCATATCGTTTTCCTTCATGAGCGCACCCGCGCAGGGGAGGCTCTGGGCGCAGAAACGCTCCGTCGGCACGCCGGCACCGAGGATGTCCTCGGCCTTGCCCACCGTGGTGACGGTGCGGCCCTTCTTGTTGGTGAACGCCTGAATGCCCTGCGTGCTCGTCGATGCCTTGGTCTTGACGAGCGACGTGTTGAAGTTCATGAGGCGGAAGTCGCTCGAGACGAGTGCGATGTCGCGGTCCTCTTTAAGCACCTGGGCATAGAGCAGCTTGGCCCCACCGTAGATAGCGTTCTTGAGGCGCTTGCGGTTGGTCTTGGTGGCGTAGCCGGCAAGTGCCACGCGGGCGACGCGGCCGTTTTCGAAGATGAACAGCACGTCGGCCTTGTAGTCCTCGGGGTCAATGGCCCAGATCACGGACTCGTCCGCCTCCATCTCCAGGTCGGTCGGCAGATAGGAGCCCAGCTGGGCGGACTTGGTGTCCTCGAACTGAGCGACCTTGCACTTGTAGACCTGCTGCTTGTCGGTAAAGACCAGCAGCTCGTGCGTGTTGGACGACGGGAACTCGATAAAGGGCGCGTCGCCGTCCTTGTACTTGAGGTTTGTCGTCTTCTTGAGCACGCGGTCGGTCATCTTCTTGAGGTAGCCGTCGCGTGAGAGCATCATCGTGACGGGATACTCCTCGACCTCGGGCTCCAGGCTCACTTCGATGACGTCGGTGGGTTCGATGCGACCGGTGCGGCGCGGCATCACGTACTTTTTGTTGACGGCGGCCAGCTCGTCGCTTATGACCTGTTTGATGTTGTCTTCGCTGGAAAGCGTCTCCTTGAGCGCCGCGATCTCGCCCTCGAGTTTTTCGATGTCCCTGGTGCGGTTGAGGATGTACTCCTCGTTGATGTTGCGGAGCTTGATCTCGGCCACGAACTCGGCCTGGGTCTCGTCGATGCCAAAGCCCTTCATAAGGTTGGGCACGACGTCGGCCTCGAGCTTGGTGCCGCGGATGATGGCGATAGCCTTGTCGATGTCGAGCAAGATCGCCTCGAGGCCGTGCAGCAGGTGCAGACGCTCGGTCTTCTTGCCCAGGTCGAAGTTGATACGGCGACGGGTCGAGTCCACACGCCACTTGACCCACTCGTGCAGGATCTGGCGCACGCCCATGACGCGCGGATAGCCGTCCACGAGCACGTTGAAGTTGCACGAGAACGAGTCCTGCAACGTGGTGGCCTTGAAGAGCTTGGCCATGAGCTTGTCGGGATCGACCCCGCGCTTGAGATCGATGGCGATGCGCAGGCCCGAAAGGTCGGTCTCGTCACGAATGTCGGCGATCTCCTTGACCTTGCCCTCCTTGGAGAGCTTGACGATGCGCTCGATGATCACGTCCGTCTTGGTGGTGTAGGGGATCTCGTAGACCTCGATAATGCGTTCCTCGGGGATCCAGCGCCAGCGCGAGCGGATCTGGAAGCTGCCCAGACCCGTCTCGATGATCTTTTCCATCTCTTCGCGGCGGTAGATGATCTCGCCACCGGTCGAGAAATCGGGCATGGGCATGTACTCGAGCAGATCGCAGTCGGGATCCTTGAGGTAGTGCATGGTCGCCGTGCAGACCTCGTTGAGGTTGAAGCCGCAGATGTCGGACGCCATGGCCACGCCGATGCCCTTGTTGGCCGAGACGAGGATATTGGGGAACGTGGTGGGCAGCAGGCGCGGCTCCTTCATGGCGCCGTCGTAGCTGTCGACAAAATCCACCGGGTCTTTATCGATGTCCTTGAAGATCTCGGCGCTGATGGGCGCGAGCTTGGCCTCGGTGTAACGGGAGGCAGCGTAGCTCAGGTCGCCCGAGTAGTACTTGCCAAAGTTGCCCTTTGACTCCACAAAGGGTGCGAGCAGCGCTTCGTTGCCCGTGGCCAGGCGCACCATGGTCTCGTAGATCGCGGCATCGCCGTGGGGATTGAGCTTCATGGTCTGGCCCACGATGTTCGCGCTCTTTTGACGCTCACCCTTGAGCAGGCCCATCTTGTACATGGTGTAGAGAAGTTTGCGGTGCGAGGGCTTGAAGCCATCGATCTCGGGAAAGGCGCGCGAGACGTTGACGCTCATGGCGTAGGGCATGTAGTTGACCTCGAGCGTCTGCGTGATGGGCTGGTCGGTGACCTCAGAGTGCAATCCGATTACGTTCTCGGCGTTGACCTGCTTTTTCTTGGGTTGGGTTTTCGTCTTCTTCTTTGCCACGATTTCCTCTACAACTTCTCTGGGGACCGTTTTGCCGGGTTGCGGGCGGACGATGGGGCCGGCCGCGGCGATGCGTTACTGCAGGTCCAACTGGTCCAGGTATTCCTTGCCGTGCGCGGAGATATGGCGCTTGCGCCCCGCCTCGTCGTTGCCCAGCAGCAGATTGAACATGGTTTCCATCTTGGTGACGTCCTCGGGTTCCACCTTGATCAGACGGCGCGTCTCGGGATTCATGGTGGTGAGCCACATCATATCGGGGTCGTTCTCACCAAGACCCTTGGAACGGTTGATCGAGCACTTCTGGTCACCGATCTCTTTGAGCACCGCGTTTTTCTCGAGCTCGGTATAGGCGAAGTAGGTCTTCTCCTTGCAGTTGATCTCATAGAGCGGCGACTCGGCGATATAGACATAGCCCTGGTCGATGAGCGTGGGCACCAGGCGGTAGAGCATGGTAAGGACGAGCGTGCGGATGTGATAGCCGTCGACATCGGCGTCCGTACAGATGATGACCTTGTTCCAGTTGAGGTTGTCGAGGTCGAAGGAGCCCAGATTCTTGATGCGCTTGTCTTTGATCTCGACGCCGCAGCCGAGCACGCGCATGAGATCCATGATGATGTCGGACTTGAAGATGCGCGGGTAGTCCTCTTTGAGGCAGTTGAGGATTTTGCCGCGGACGGGCATGACGCCCTGGAACTCGGCATCGCGCGACGTGCGGATGGCGCCGGCGGCCGAGTCGCCCTCTACGATGTAGATCTCGCGGCGGCTCTTGTCCTTGGAACGACAGTCGATGAACTTCTGCACGCGGTTGGCCATATCGGTCTTCTGCTGCAGGTTGGTCTTGATGCTCTGGCGCGTCTTCTCGGCGTTCTCGCGGGAGCGCTTGTTGATGAGCACCTGCTCGACGATCTTGCCGGCGGCCTCCTTGTTCTCGATCAGGTAGGTCGAGAGACGCTCCTTGAAGAAAGCGGTCATGGCCTGCTGGATAAAGCGGTTGTTGATGGCCTTCTTGGTCTGGTTCTCATAGGAGGTTTGGGTCGAGAAGCAGTTGGTGACGAGCACGAGGCAGTCCTGAACGTCCTGCCACTTGATACCGCTTTCGTTTTTGTTGTACTTGCCCTGCTGCTTGATGTAGGCGTCGAGGGCGCTCGTGAGGGCGCTGCGGGCCGCCTTCTCGGGCGAGCCGCCGTTCTCGAGCCAGGACGAGTTGTGGTAGTACTCCTGCATCGTGAAGGTGCGCGAGAAGCACATGCACGCGGTGATCTTGACGTTGTAGTCGGGCAGATCCTCGCGGTCGCGGCCGCGACGGTCGGCTTGGATAAAGAAGGGCTCGGTGAGGTAGTCGGCGCCCACTTTTTCGAGCACGTAGTCCTCGATGCCCTTGGGGTAGCAGAAATCCTCCTCGGCAAACTCGCCGTCGTCGCCCTCGATGCGCAGACGGAAGGTTACGTTGGCGTTGACCACGGCCTGGCGGCGCATAGTCTCGCGGAACCAATCGTCGGGGATGTCAATCGAGGTGAAGACCTCGAGGTCGGGGCGCCATTTGATGGTGGTGCCGGTGCGATCGCCGTCGTAGGCCTCGACCGTGAGCGCCTTCTTCTTGGCGCCGACGACCTTTCCCTTCTTAAAGTGCAGCGAGTACTTGTTGCCGTCGCGCCAAACGGTGACGTCCATGTATTCGGATGCATACTGCGTGGCGCACGAGCCCAGACCGTTGGTGCCGAGCGAGAAGTCGTAGTCGCCGCCCTCGTTGTTGTCATACTTGCCGCCGGCGTAGAGCTCGCAGAAGACGAGCTCCCAGTTAAAGCGCTTTTCTGAGGGGTTCCAATCGAGCGGGCAGCCACGACCGTTGTCCTCGACCTGGATGGAACCGTCGCGGAAGGTGGTGAGGGTGATGAGCTTGCCGTAACCCTGGCGTGCCTCGTCGACGGCGTTGGACAGGATCTCGAAGGCGGCATGCGCGCAGCCGTCAAGCCCGTCTGAGCCAAAGATGACGGCGGGGCGCAGGCGGACGCGTTCCTCATCCTTGAGCTGGCGGATGCTGTCGTTGCCATATTTTGCGGTGCTTTTTGCCATAAGCGCTCTTTCGGTGCTTCCTTTTCATTCCCGGTTGTTGCAAATAGTCAAAGTAGCATAGCCCGGGGCACAGACGATTCCAGTCGACACGAAATCCATCGAACAATCGTTCGTGGCTGTACTTGTTATACCAAGCGGACACGCGATACCCTGAGCCAACGCTTGCGCCGAGAAGGGTATTTGCTGTCTCCAAAATTCCGTATGATACTGGTGAATATCGATTGGAAACGTGAGACGGGATGTGGCGATGCCCGAGTCGATGGTCAAAGTCGCTACCCTTGTGGCGTCTGTTCTGCTCTTGACTTCTTGTTCGTCGATGCCGGCGAAGGATGTCGCCCCCGCTCACCAGGGTACGCACTATTCCCATAGTGATACTGGATCCGACATGGTTGATACCGCCGAATCGGCATCAACCATCGGTTTGACGGAACGCCCCGATGGCAAATCGATTGCGGAGGGCCTGCCGTTCAAAGATATGGATGGGAGCCTGATCGATCAAACATGGTTGGGCGAGCATGATGAGATGGGCGAGCCTGTCGACGGCGGTCTCTTTGCGGGCGGTGTCTCGTATACATGGAACGCTCAAAATGGCACAGACGATGCGGTGTTCTCCGCCATCGTGGTCAACGGTCGAGTTGCGAAGGTCAGCAAATGCAATATGGGGCGCAACTACTGGGCGGTTCCCGGCAGCCTCTCGGGGCGGGAGCTGCCGGATCGAACGGCCTCGGGCGCACAGGTTGATACAAGTGCGGCGGGCCGGCAGCCCGAGGACCCGACCGATTACGATTCGCCCGAAGCATACGCCGATAACAACGAGGACGCCTTTCGTGCAAACGGGGCTGAAGACCCTTGGCAGTCGGCGTATGACTATTGGTGCGGCAATGCGGCGTGAGATTCGACTCGAACTCCTGATTTCGTTGCCACTCGGCTTTTTTGTTGGTGCACAACTAAGGTGTCGGACAGTTAAAACCGTCTGACATTCCTCCCGCATGGGCTCTACGCTAACGAGTGGTCGATGCTCTGTTGCTCTTGACGTGGTTACCGATGATCTCGGAGACGTCCGAGATCGAGACGAAGGCCGAGTGGTCCACCGAATCGATTACCTCGCGCAGCTCACGTACCTCGTATTTGGTGATTACGCAGTAGAGTACTTTCTTCTTGCCGCTGAGCATGCCCTCGCCGTCCATGATGGTGACGGTGCGGCCCATGCGGGCGAAGATGCGCTCGCAGATCTGGGTGGCGTCGTCAGTGATGATGAGCGCCGCCTTGACCTGGTTCATCTCGGACTCGACCATGTCGAGGACTTTCGAGGTGATGAAGTACGTGAGCAGCGAGTAGAGCGCGCGGTCGATGCCAAAGAGGACGCCGGCCAGTCCGTAGATGACGATGTTCATGCCGAGCACCATCTCTCCCACGGCCAGATCGGTCTTGCGACTCACGAGGATCGCCACGGCCTCGGTGCCATCGAGGCAGCCGCCGCTGCGGATCACGATGCCTACGCCCAAACCCAGCAACACGCCGCCGAAGCACACGGCGAGCAGGGTTTCGTCCGTCGCGTTGGCCCACCCGTTAAAGAGCTCGACGCTCGCGGAGAACACGGCCATGGAGAACGCGGCGCGCGCGGTGAAGCTGCGGCCGAGCTTGATCCCGCCCAGTATCACGAACGGCGCGTTGAGGAGCACGGTGAGCACGGCGAGCGGTAACCTCGTGAGGTGCGAGACCATCATGCCGATGCCGATCACGCCGCCGTCGAGGATCGTGTTGGGCACCAGGAACTCCTCGACCGCGAACGCGGCGATGACAGAGCCCACGGCGAGCAAAAGATAGTTGATGAGGGGATGCGCCGGTCGATGATCCATAGATACCTTTCGGGTTGTCGTTCTGTCGGCTGGTTCTTGTTGCGAGTGTTTGTCTAGGGGATAGGGCGTCATCGCGAAGCGGGCGCGTTGCTCCTATCCCGCGAGCATAAGGGCAATAAGGAGTGCGGCTTGGCCGGCAGTGTTGGTGAGCTGCTCGATCCAGTTGGAGCGTACATCCTTTTGGTCGCGGTGACCGGCGAAATACCCCATGGCACACATGCAGGCAATCCACGCGAGGACAAACGGCAGACTCGGCGCGCGCGTGAGCGCCCCGAGCGTTGCGGCCGCCGCATCGAGATGGGTGGCGGCACCGGCGACCATGAGTGCAAACCCGACCGGCATGACGTAGCGCATTTGACGGCTGAGCCAGGCGACGTTGCGTCGAGCTAACGCGATCAGGAGTTTCCAGGCCACCTTGCCTGCGCCGCCCAGAAACGCAACGGCGGCGCCTGCGATAAATAGCGGGCTGTCCAGCTGCGCGCCGAACACGACGGCGCTGGCGCAGAAGAGCGCCACGGGGATGGCGTCCACGAGCGCCAGCGATAAGGTGAACCCCTCGGGGAGCGAATCGTTCTGGTGGGGAGCTGGCATGAGATCTTCTTTCGGCTTGTTGCGATGTTTGCATTCGATGATACGACTCTCTAGGCGCATACTGATGAGTGTTGTTTTCTGAAAGAGGTTCCTATGCAGTTTTGGATTCTGTTCGCCGTGGCGATGGTTGTGAGCTCCATCGGTTGGAAGCGTTTCGTCTGGTTCATCTCGCTCGGTTACGGCTTTTCCATGGCCGCGATCGGTGCGGCGCTGCTTGTCATGTTCGGCGGTTCGGCTGATGTGGCCAGCATCGCCATCTGCGTCATGCTCGTGGTCTACGGCCTGCGCCTGGGCGGCTATCTGCTGCTGCGCGAGCGTCGGAGTGCGGCATACAACCATGTCATGAAAACTCAGGTCAACGACGGCTCCGGGATCGCCAAGCCCGTCCAGGCGCTCATCTGGGCCGTATGCGCGCTGTTGTATGCGTGTGAGGCGAGCCCGGTTCTCTGGCGCATGGCCAACGGCGTGCCCATGGATGCGTGCGCCGTGGTGGGAGCTTGCATCATGGCAGCGGGCATCGTGCTGGAGTCTGCCTCTGACCTGCAAAAGAGCGCGCAGAAACGTGTGAACCCGCATCGCTTCTGCGACAAAGGGCTGTTCTCCTTTGTTCGCTGCCCCAACTATCTGGGCGAGGTGCTCACGTGGACCGGCATGCTCGTCTCGGGCATCACGGCCTGCACGGGCGTGTGGCAGTGGGCGGCCGCGCTTGTCGGTTGGGTCGGCATCGTCTATGTGATGTTCGGCGGCGCCCGCAGGCTCGAGATTCGTCAGAACAAGAACTACGGCAAGGATCCCGAGTATCAGACATACGTGAAAAGGACACCCATTCTGCTGCCGTTCGTCCCGCTCTACAGCGTCGAGAAGTACACCTGGCTCAAAGGCTAAGCGCAAGGAGATCGGATGATTTTATCGCTGGCCCCTATGGAAGGGATCACGGGACACGTTTTTCGGCGCGTGCATGCGGAGTGCTTCGGCGCACTCGACAAGTACTACACGCCGTTTTTGCCGCCTCCGCGGGTGGGCAAGCACTTTGGTGGCAAGGCGGCGCGCGAGATCGACCCCGCCAACAACGAGGGCCTTAACGTGGTGCCGCAGCTCATGACCAAGAACGCCGACGAGTTCGTTTGGGCGGCGCAGGTGCTCGCCGATATGGGGTACCGCGAGGTCAACCTCAATCTGGGCTGTCCTTCGGGCACGGTGGTCTCCAAGGGTAAGGGCTCGGGCTTTCTGTGCTATCCGGAAGAGCTCGAGGCGTTTTTGCTCGATGTATGCGCGCGCTCGCCGTTGCCGGTCTCGGTTAAGACGCGCTTGGGTCTTGAAAACGATGCCGAGTATGGGCGGCTGTTGGACATATATCGCCGCGTACCGCTTGCCGAGCTGATCGTGCACCCGCGTGTACGGAATGATCACTACAAAGGTAAGCCGCGCTGGGAGCCCTATGGCGAGACGCTTGCACGGGCACCGTTTCCCGTTGCATATAACGGTGACATCTTCGGGCTCAAGGATATGGACGCCCTGGTTGCGGCCTATCCGGCAACGCGCCATGTGATGCTGGGGCGCGGTCTGCTCGCCAATCCGGCCCTTGCACGGCAGATCAAGGGTGGGCCGGCCGCTACGGCTCACGAACTGCGGGCGTTCCACGACAAGCTGTTTGAGGCTTATGCCGAGGAGATGGGCGGCAACGCGGTCTTTCGCATGAAAGAATGGTGGTTCTACGCCAAGTGCGCCTTCGCCGACCCACTCGCCGTGCACAAGTTGGTCCGTAAGACTAAGAAAGTTGACGAGTATCGCTCTGCGGTCGAGCGTGTGTTTCGCGAACAGCCCCTGGCGGTCGAGGCACGGTTTCGCGACTGAACGAGGCGGGCTGCAACACAAGATTGCAAGTTATTATTGACATATGCCAAAAAGGCTTGCAATAGCATGTCGAATGGCTATTCTTATTGTCGACATATGTCAGAAATGGAGTGGAGCATGGCAGGTCGCCGCGAGAAAGTCAGACAGGTCGGCTTGATGCCTGAGTACGTGGGATTCACGCCCGACGGCCTTGCAAGCGGTGCCGATATCGTGCTCACGGTCGATGAACTCGAGGCGTTGCGCCTTGTCGATCTTGAGCGTTTGAGTCAAGCGGACGCTGCGACCCGCATGGGCGTGGCCCGCGCGACCGTCTCGGCCATCTGCGAGCGGGCCCGCGCCAAGGTGGCCGACGCGCTCGTCAACGGTCGACGCCTGGCGATCGAGGGCGGCAATGTTTCCTATGCTCCCGCTCAGCAACGACATGCCGAGCCCTGGCCGGCGAAGAAAGGACAGACGATGAGGATCGCGGTCACCTATGACGACGGATGCGTGTTCCAGCATTTTGGTCGTACCGAGCAGTTCAAGATCTATGACGTCGAGGATGGCAAGGTCACGTCCTCGCAAGTCGTGAGCTCGAACGGAGCGGGTCACGGTGCGCTTGCCGGCGTGCTCGCGCAGGGCGGTGTCGATGCGCTCGTGTGCGGCGGCATCGGTGGGGGCGCCATCAATGCGCTCAACCAGGCCGGTATCGACATCTACGCCGGCGCCTCGGGCGACTGCGACGCGGTCGTGGCGGCCCTCCTTGCCGGCGAGTTCGAGCCGGCGCAGGGTGCCACCTGTGGCTGCCATGGTCACGGCCACGGGGAAGGTCACGACGGCTGCGGTTGTGGCGGCCATGGACACGGCGAAGGGCATGGCGACGGGCACGAGTGCCACTGCCACTAGAATAAAAAGCGCTGCGGATTGTATGTGACTCGGTCGAGATGGCATCGGCCGGGCCGCATCTGCTAGCGAACGAGCTCTTCCACGACGCGGGCGATATCGGCATCGATGAGGATGCTACGGTCGGCGATCTCGACCGGAGCCATGGCCTCGCCCAGATTGACGCAGGCATAGGTTGCCTGCTTATTTTTGGCTGTCATCTTGGAGCCGCTCGAGTACCGCGAGGTGCTCTTGGCGGCGCAGGAGCGCATCGAGTATCACCAAACCGCGGGGCGCAAGACGTTCTTCCAGCTCAAGGACCATCTGTGGACACTTCTGCTGTGGGAGCAGGGCAAGTTCGCGATTCCCAAAGATGCCAAGCCCGGCATGATCTACGACGGTTGCCACTGCGGAACGGGCCATATGACGGTGCTACCCACAGGCGACGTTTACGCCTGCCGCCGCATGGAGAGCAAGATCGGCAATGTGGCCGAGAACACGCTTGAGGAGCTCTTCTTCTCGCCGACGATGGAGGCCAAGCGCGAGTTCAAGAAGTTCAAGAAGTGCTCCAAGTGCGAACTCTTCGGCTGGTGCCGCGGTTGTCCCGCGGTGACGTACGGCTACACGGGTGATATGTACGAGGCCGACCCGCAGTGTTGGAAGGAAATCGAAGAGTAAACGTGGATACGCTCGCGACGAAGCCGCTTCGTATCGGGTGCGGCATCGGGTATTCTAGGGCGCGGTAATCGAATGAAACCGGCGGAGGTCCCAAGCGATGAGAGAGAAGAAGCCCAGATACACGGCCGAGAGCAGGCTCGGATTTATGCGCGCGGTGCAGGTCGTCAACGTGCTTCAAATCCTTATCGGCTATGTTGCCCTGGTTTTTATCTCGGGACGCGACCTTCGCGGGGTGGCGGCCTATACGTCGTTCAACATGGCGCTCGAGACCGTCTGCATGGGCGAGCTCGTCTGGCTCATCTCACATCGCAAGCGCTATACGCGGCAGATCGCCATTGCCATGTATGCCATAACGACCGTGAGCACGTGCATCCTGTACGGGCTTATGGGAATCCTGACGGTGGAAAACATCGTGTTCACAGCGGCCGTTCCCGCGCTGCTCTCGCTCTACTTCGCTACGTCGCGCCGTGCCAAGGCGGTGCTCGTGCAGCCCTTCGACGTGCGCTTTCGCGATAAATCCCTGGCCGCGGGCACACCGACCTGGAATCCCCGTACATCCGATTTTTGGCTGCGCCTGCTCATCTACTTCTTTCTCTTTAGCGTGGCCGGCCATTGGATGGAGATGGGGGTCCAGGTACTTGTCGTCAACGGGATCATGCCGGGGACGGTCGCTGGCGCCGACTCGCTCACGTGGCGTGACGGCCTCAATCCGTTCTTTATCTATGGCATCTCCGTTGCGTTTTGCGGCTTGGTGCTCTATCCCGTCTATGTCAAACTCAAGCAGAAGATGCCTCGCATCTGGCAGGCATATCTGGTGAGCTTCATGCTCAACATGGCATTTTGCGTGGCGGCGGAACTCGTGCTCGGCTTTCTCTTCAACACCGACTACCACGCTTGGGATTACCGCGACCAGTTCATGAACTTCGAGGGTCAGATCTGCCTGCTCTATTCCGTGTGCTTCGGCGTTGCCTCCTCGGCGATCACCTGGTTCGTCTATCCGTTCATGGAGCGCCAATTTAGTTATGTGAGCCACGAGAGCTTCCGGTTCATCTTCGTCGGTGCTCTTGTGCTGTTCCTCTTCATTCTTTTCACCTATAACTTTGATCCGCACGATCTGGGCCTGATCAGCTTCAGCCTATAGAAAAGGGATCTCGATTTTCATGGAACCCATCGCGCATATTCATACCGATCTGCCGCAGAAGTTCGGCATTCCTCGCAACAGCTTTCTGGCGCCGCATCTCGAGGGACAGATCGTCTTCGAGCCCGCATACGCCAGCAACGCCGCCGTGGCCGGTCTCGACAGTTTTTCGCATCTGTGGCTGATCTGGCGGTTCGAGAACGGGACGCCGGGCGGCACGGCGGCCGACATCGCGCATGACGCGGCGACGCGGGACAAAAGCGGGACCTCCGAGCGCTGGTCGCAGACCGTGCGCCCGCCCCGTCTGGGCGGTACGGAGCGCGTGGGCGTTTTCGCGACGCGCAGTCCGTTTCGCCCCAACCCTATCGGCCTCACCTGCGTCAAGCTCGATCGGGTCGAGTTGACCGATGACGGCCCCGTTATCCATGTGCTCGGCGCCGACCTGCGCGACGGCACGCCCATCCTCGATATCAAGCCCTATATCCCGTTTGCCGATTGCCATGAGGATGCAACCGGCGGTTGGATCGAGAAAAACCCGTGGCATGAACTTGAGGTCGATATGCCACGTGGGCTGCGGGAACGCGTACCCGTCAAGAAATTCTCCGGTCTGATCGAGATACTGCGTCAAGACCCGCGCCGTGCCGGGAGCAAGCACGAGCCGGCACGCGTCTACCATCTGGCCTATGCGGGTCTTGACGTTGCGTTTACCGTCGACGGCGATGTTCTGCACGTGGTGTCGATCGGGTGATGCCGTGATGCGGCAGCAAGGCTGCAGGGCAACCTATTCTGTCAATGTGCCCGGCTACGACCGCATGGTGGGCGATAATGTCCTGCCGACAACTGTCATCCCATCGTTGAGCTGGGTTGATGCTCGCAAGCGTCCGGCTATTCTGAGATGGGAATAATCGCCCTGCGAAAGGCATCCCATGCAGTACATATCCGATAGTCGTCTTGATTACTTTATCGCCGAAGACCTTCCCTATATCGACTTGACTGGTCAGGTTTTGGGTATCGATAGCGCCCCGGGTCGCATGGAATTCTTCACCCGCGAGGCGTGCGTGCTCGCCGGTATGATCGCGGCACGCCCCATGGCGGAAAAGCTTGGATGCAGCGTTGTATCCGCGCGAAAGGACGGCGAGTGCCTGGGGGCGGGGGAGACCTTCTTGACCGTGGACGGTTCCGCCGGCGAGCTCCATGCCGCTTGGAAGGCGTGCCTCAACATGTGCGATCGCCTCTCCGCCGTCGCCACCAAGACGCGCGCCATGGTCGATGCGGTCCATGCGGTCAACCCTGCCTGCGAGGTGCTCACCACGCGTAAGAGCATGCCGGGCGTCAAGGACCTGCTCACGTCCGCCATTGTGGCGGGCGGGGCGTTCCCTCATCGCCTGGGACTTTCAGAGACAGTGCTCGTCTTCGACCAGCACCTTGAGTTCTTTGGCGGCTTTGGCCGCTTTGTCGAGGAACTTCCCGCCTTGCGTCATCGCTGCATCGAGAAGAAGCTCTTTGTCGAGGCGGGACCCGAGCGTGCACTCGTCCTTGCACGCGCGAGCGCCGGCGGCCACGGCATCGATGGGATCCAGTTCGACAAGGTCCCTGTCGACGAACTCGCCCATCTGGTCGAGGAGATCAGGGGCATCGCGCCGCACGTGACGTTGATCGCCGCGGGCGGAATCACGCCCGCCAACGCCGCGGCTTATGCTGCCACCGGTGTCGACGGGTTGGCGACCACATCCCCTTTCTCCGCCGCACCCATCGACATGAGCGTTCGCATGAACCGCTTATAGCGTGAGCGGGGGCGTATCCCGTGTCTACGTTGGCGTTAGCGACCGATCAAGCCGGCGATGGCATCGAGCAGCTCCTGCGAGCTCATGGGCTTGGGCAGGTGCAGGTTCATACCGGCGGCCTCGCTCTTGGCACGGTCGTCATCGAAGGCGTAGGCCGTCATGGCGATGATGGGGATGCGGGTCGCGTCGGCGCGCCCGCAGGCACGAATCGCGCGTGTAGCCTCGTAGCCGTTCATCTCGGGCATCATGATATCCATGATGACGGCATCGAAGTATCCCGCGGGGTGCGCGAGGAATTCATCCACGGCCTGCTTGCCATCGGCGGTCTCGGCGACTAGGATTCCCGCGTCCTCGAGGATGAACTTGGCGATCTCGCGATTGAGCTCGTTGTCCTCTGCCAGCAGCACGCGGATACCCGCGAGGTCTGTGCGGTCGGGCGCGGGCAGGGGGGAAGCTGACGCCTGTCCACCGGCGATCTCGAACGGCATTGACACGGTGACGGTCGTGCCCGCGCCGAGCTTGCTGTCGATATCGATGTCGCCACCCATGCGGTCCACGAGATTCTTGACGATCGCCATGCCCAGACCCGTGCCGCGATAAGAGCTGCGCGGGCCCCGATCGGCTTGCACGAAGGGCTCGAAGATACTCTCGACGAACTTAGTATCCATGCCGATTCCCGTGTCGCGAACGGTGAAACGTAACAGACAGCGGTTGCCGTCAAGGGGAAGCTGTGTCGCCTCGACGACAACTGAGCCGCCCTCGCGGTTGTATTTAACGGCGTTGTTGATGAGGTTGATCACGATCTGCTTGACGTAGAGCGGACTTCCCACCAGATACCGATGGAGCAGCTCGCCGTGGTCGACGAAGCTGATGCCGATCCCGTCCTCGTCGGCGCGCATGCGGGCGATGGTGCCGATCTCATGCTGCAGTTCGCGCGTATCGAACGTTTCCTGGTACAGGGAGACGTTCTGACTCTGCAGTTTCGAGAGCTCCAAGGTGTCGTTGATGAGCGAGAGCAGATGATGCGCGGCGACCATGGCTTTGTCGCGGCTCGTGTCGACGAGCTCGCGGTCATCGGGATGCTTGGCGCATATGTCGAACAGGCCGATGATCCCGTTGAGCGGCGTGCGCATATCGTGGGACATGCGCGAGAGGAACTCGGATTTTGCCTGGTTAGCACGCTTCTCGGCGGCGAGCTCGATGGTCTTCTCCATGAGCTCGTTCTTGTCGAGGAAGAGGTTCCAGTGCTCGACGGTGCCGTCGGGCGAGCGGAATTTGCGCCCGCGATCCTCGATGTACTTGTAGCTGCCGTCTTTGCAGCGGACGCGGTACGTGGTGGCGTAGTTGTCCTGCTTCTCGTATTGGGCGAGCGCGTCGGCGAGGCCCGTCTCGATATCGTCGGGGTGGGCGAGGCCCAGGATGTTGTTGTCGCATGCGCGGCAAAGCTCGTCGGGCGTGTCGTAGCCGAGCATCCGGGCGAACTGCTCCGAGACGTATTTGAAGGAATAGTTCGCGTCGTCATAGGAGATCTTGACGCCGCCGGGCAGGGCGCTCGTGATCAGGTCGAGCTGCTGCTCGAGCTCGCGGTTGGCGGCCTCGAGTTTCTCCTGGTAGAAGCGCTCACGGCGCACGATGTCGTCGACGCTTCGAAAGCCCAGGAAGGCGAAGGCGCCGAACTCGTCGTACTCCTTGACGATGTGCGCTTGGAAGTGCGAGAGCCCGGCGGCGTTGGGCACGGTCTCGAACGAGTAGTGGTAGTCGCTGCTGTGCTCGGCGAACGTGCGACGGATCGTGCCGTAGTTGAGCTCGCGCTTGAACTTCTCGCGCTGCTCGGGCACCACGTAGCTGTCGGCGTAGCGGGCCACGTAGCCCGTGAACGTCTTGATCTCGCGCTTGACCTGGGCGTGGTTGGTCGCCTGGCTAAAGACGATATCGTAGTCGTCGGTATCGAGGTTGAGGATGAAGGCGATGGTGTAGTCGAGGCTCAGCCCATAGAGGACGCGTTCGCGGTTGCGGGCGGCTTTCGTGTCGCTTGTGGACTCGGGCATGGACGGCTCCGTTTCCGTCGGGCGGGTCGAACGCTCGACGGGAGGTCGTCTCGACCGTCCCTGTGAATACGCTGCTCGCGAATGGAATCTTTAGGGAAATTATGACGCAACGGGGCGCTGTTTACACCGCGCCCCGTTGCATTTTACGCATGTCGTGTTACTTTTCCTGAATCTGCTTGCCGCAGAGGTGCTCGATCTCGATCTCGTAGAGCTGGACGCCCTTGATGTCCTTGGCGATCTCCCGCTCGACCTCTTCGGCGCTGGGGTAGTACTTGAGGGCGAGCTCTCGTACTTTCTGCTCCACAAACTCCGGCGCATCCTCGATCAGGCGGCAACGACCGAAGACCACGGTGCTCTGCACGTAGGGGGCCCACTCGCCCTCCTCGAAATGCTCGTTGCCATAGACGGTGAAGCATACCTTGTCGGAGCGTTTGAGTGCATCGACCTTATGGCCCGCCTTGGCGCCGTGGAAGTAGATGCGCTCGGCGGCACGGTCGTAGAAATAGTTGACGGGGATCGCGAAGGGGTAGCCGTCGTCGCCGTTGACGGCGAAGACGCCGCGCTTTTCGTGTTCGAGCAGATCGCGTGCCGCATCAAGGGAGATGCCGCGGCGTTTTCTTCTGAGTGGTCTGAACATGGGAGCTCCTTGGTGGGACAATGGGTCGACATGACACCGCCATTGTTCCACACCTGAACGGAGAGGTTCCACCATGAAATACGACTTTACAACGTGCATCGACCGACACGGGATGGACGCCATCGCCGTCGATGGCTGGGGCGAGATCCCCGGCATGTCGCCGAGCGTCCCCGACCCCGGGTTCGATGCCATCCCCATGTGGGTGGCCGACATGAACTTCCCGACGGTGCCCACGGTGACCGAGCGTATCATCGAGCGCGCCAAGCACCCGCTCTTCGGCTATTTCGACCCGCGCGACGAGTACTTCGACCGCATCATCGAGTGGCAGCGCCGCCGCAACGGCGTCGAGGGACTCGAGCGCAAACATATCGGCTACGAGAACGGTGTGCTTGGCGGCGTGGTCTCCACGCTCAACGCCGTCGCGTGCCCCGGCGACGCCGTGCTCGTGCACAGCCCCACCTACATCGGCTTCACCAAGGCGCTCGAGAACGCGGGCTACCGCATCGTGCTGAGTCCGCTTGTGCTCGACGGCTCGGGTACGTGGCGCATGGATTTCGCCGATATGGAGGAGAAGCTCGCCGCCAACCATGTCCATGCGGCGATCTTCTGCTCGCCGCACAACCCCTGCGGCCGCGTGTGGGAGCGTGCCGAGATCGAGCGCGCCATGGAGATCTACGCCGCCCACGACGTCACGGTGATCTCGGATGAGATCTGGTCCGACATCATCCGTCCCGGGTTCAAGCACACGCCCACGCAGTCGGTGAGCGAGGATGCGCGCCGTCGCACGGTGGCGCTCTATGCCCCCAGCAAGACGTTCAACCTGGCGGGTCTCGTGGGAAGCTACCACATCATCTACGACGACGCGCTGCGCGACCGCGTGGTCTCGGCGAGCGCCAAGTCGCATTACAACGAGATGAACGTGCTGTCGATGCATGCGCTCATCGGCGCCTACCAGCCCGAGGGCTACGGATGGGTCGACGAGCTCAACGAGGTCGTCAAGGGCAACGTCGACTACTTCTGCGATTACGTGGCCGAGCATTTCGAGGGTGTGGCGTGCGCCCGCCCACAGGGCACCTACATGGTGTTCCTCGATTGCACGGAGTGGTGCCGCGCGCACGGCCGCGACGTACAATGGCTGCTCGACGAGGGTAACCGCGTGGGCGTGGGATACCAGGATGGCCGCCCGTTCCACGGACCCTGCCATATCCGCGTGAACCTGGCGCTGCCCCTTTCGCGCGTGCAGGAGGCCTGTGAGCGCTTGGACCGCTACGTCTTCAACGCGTAGGGGCTTAGGCCTTGGGGCCGGTCCGTTCACGCTCCGGACCTGCATCGCTGTCGTAGGCTAAAGCGTCCATGCCTGCTATCATGATGTCTGTTGCATGCCCGACCGACCCCCGTTTGGAGCCCTATGAAGTCACGCCGCCGCCTCGTCGCCATCGTATGCGCCGCCGCGATCGTCCTCACGTGCGTGGCCGTGGCGACGGGCGGCTTTGCCCCTGGCGGCAAAGGTGAGGCGGAGGACGTGAAGGATGCCGGGCTCAAGACCCTGGTGGTGGGCAGTGACTCGTATCCGCCCTATATCAGCGACGATGAGAACGGTGAGCCCGCGGGCATCGATGTCGACATCCTGACCGAGGCCTTGCGGCGGATCGGCTACAAGCCCCGGTTCAAGCTGATCGATTGGGAGCGGAAGAAGGAACTCCTCGCCCAAGGCAAGATCGATTGCATCATGGGCTGCTTCACCATGACCGGGCGCGAGGACGAGTACCGCTGGGCCGGTCCGTACATGAAGAGCCGCCAGGTGGTCGCCGTCGATACCGAGAGCGACATCCATACCCTTGCCGACCTTGCGGGAAAGACCGTGGGCGTGCAGTCCACCACCAAGCCCGAGACGATCCTCGTCGACGGTCTTAACAGCAAGGTTCCCCAGATCGGGCGCGTGTACAGCTTCTCCGACCGCGCCTATATCAACCCGGCGCTCGTCGACGGCCTCGTCGATGCCATCGCGGCGCACGAGACCTCGATCCTCACCTACGAGAAGGACTACGGCGTCACGTACCGCATCCTGGACGAGCCGCTGCTCGAGGTGGGCCTGGGGACGGCGTTCGACCTCGATGACACACGCGGTATCGACGTCAAGCTCGCGCGCGTCTATCGCGAGATGATCGCCGACGGTACCATGGAGAAGATCCTGACCCGGTATTTCGACGACCCGTCTTCGTTTCTTGAGGTCGGGGATCTGTGATGGGCGACAGGACGTTCGAGGATGCCCCGGTGGCCGGGGAGACGGAAAAGGCGGCACATCGGTCGCGTCTCGCTACCGCGGCCGTGATCGCGGCGGGTGTGGCACTCGCCGTTGCGGTGGGTGTCGCGACCTGGTGGTATATGCACGCGAGGACCGCGGCGCGCTTTGCCGCCACGGTCGATTACGTGGCGACGCAGAGCCTCTCCTATGACGCCTTCAACAACGCCTTTACCACCAAGAGCCTGGTGCGCGTGATGGAGGACGCCGGCGAGATCGCGCGCGACCTCGAACGCGATGACGCGCCCGCGGCGCAAGCGCTTGCGGGCTACGCCGGCAACCTGGACCTGACGGCCGCGATCGTCCTTGATGCGCAAGGAAACCCGGTCGTGGAACATTGCGACGACGGAGTGGGTTACGAACAGCTCCGTGACGCACTTTGCGTGGAACCGGTGCTCGATATCGCGCACCATCCCGTCAAGTCCTACACCGCGCGCGTGCCGCTTGCGGACGGTTCCGTCGCGGATATCGGGTGCGCGTCGCGTCTCGATGCCGAGGGCGTGGTCGTCGCGATCCGTCACCAGAGCGCCAAGCTCATCTCGGCCAACACGGTCAAGCTCCAGAGCCTGCTCAAGGGCTATGAGACGGCGGAGGGCGGCAGCATCGTGATCGAGGGGGACGGAACCGTGGTGGCGTCCAACGTCGCCGATGCCGATGCCGGGGGCAAGATCGAGATTTCCGACCGGGATGAGTCCGTGGTATCGCAGATCAAGCGCGGGCGGGCGGGATCGCTTGAGGTGATGAACGTCGACGGGCGGTTTTATCTCGGGTCGTACGCCAAGGCGCGCGACTACTACGTGTACACCTATATGCCGGCGGGGCATCTGTTCCACAGCGTCGGCGTCAACGTGTTCGGCGCGGTGACGGTCTATACCTCGGTCTGCGTCGCGATCCTGATGGTTCGACGCCGTTTCGAGCGCAAGCACTTCGCCGAGCTGCTCGAACAGGAGCGCACCTATGGCGTGCAGCTCGAGCATACGGCGCTCGCCGCGCAGGCGGCCAACAGGGCCAAGACCGAGTTCCTGCAGCGCATGAGCCACGACATCCGCACACCCATCAACGGTATCCGCGGTATGGTCGAGGTTGGCGACGCCTATGCGGACGATACGGCCAAGCAGGCGGAATGTCGTACCAAGATCTGGACGGCCTCGGGGCTTCTGCTCGATCTGGTCAACGAGGCGCTCGATATGAGCAAGCTCGAGAGCGGCGAGGTCAATCTCGATCCCGCTCCCTGCGACCTCGTCAAGCTCAACAGCGAGGTCTGCGAGATCCTGGACCGTGCGGCCGCCGACCGCGGCATCTCGATCACCTGCGACCAGGACGGTATCGAGCATGCGTGGGTCATGGCGAGCGCCCTGCATCTCAAACGGCTGCTCGTCAACATCGCGGGCAACGCGGTCAAGTACAACCGACCCGGCGGACACGTGCGCTTTGCCTGCCGCGAGGTCACGTGCGACGCCGGCATCGCACGCTTCGAGTATACCGTCGAGGACGACGGCATCGGCATGGGCGAGAAGTTCCAAAAGCACATCTACGAGCCCTTCTCGCGCGAGAGGCGGGAAGTCGAGGAGAAGGCCTCGGGAACGGGTCTCGGAACCTCGATCGCCAAGCAGCTCGTGGAGCTCATGGACGGCACGATCGACTTCTCGAGTGAGCTGGGTGTGGGGACGACCTTCACCATCCGCCTGCCCTTCGAGACCTGCGAAGCGGGCACGGCGGCCGAGCGGCGCATCGCCGCCGGGGACGACGGGTACTTGCGGGGCCTGCGCGTCCTGTTGGCCGAGGACAACGAGCTCAATGCCGAAATCGCGCTCTTCATGCTCGAACGCCTGGGTGCGAAGGTGACCCATGTGGAGGACGGCGGGGCGGCGGTCGAGGCGTTTGCGGCGAGCGCGCCCGGGGAGTATGACGTGGTGCTCATGGATATCATGATGCCCAGCGTCGACGGCTACGAGGCCACGCGGGAGATCCGCGCCCTCGACCGCCCGGATGCCCGCGACGTGTGCATCGTGGCCATGAGCGCGAACGCCTTTGCCGACGACCGGCAGCGCTCGCGCGAGGCGGGGATGGATGCCCACCTGGCAAAGCCCCTGGATTCGACGGAGCTTGCCGAGGCGCTCGCCGAGATCATGGGAGCGCGCGGTCGGGCCTAGCGAGCGGCTGCAGGTCCCGTCGATCGATGGCTGTCGGTCGCCTGCCCGTGTCCGGAGCGGGCGGCTGCCGTCCGGCAGCCCCAAGGCTAACGTGTCGTGCGCCGGGCACCCCGGTCGCGGAACCGCGCGAGCGTCTCCTTGAGCTTCTCGATGTCGATCGGCTTCGAGAGGTGGGCGTCCATGCCGGCGTCGCGCGCGGCCTGGGCATCCTCGACAAACGCGTTGGCCGTCATGGCGATGATCGGCACCGTGAACGCGTCCGCATGCCCGCTGTGGCGGATGGCGCGCGTGGCCTCGAACCCGTTCATGCCGGGCATCATGAGGTCCATGAGGATCGCGTCGTAAGCTCCGGCCTCGGTGCCCACGAAAAGCCCGATTGCCTCGTTGCCGTCGTTGGCGACGGTGACCTGCGCCCCCGACCCCTCGAGCAGCTCGCGGGCGATCTCGGCGTTGAGCTCGTTGTCCTCGACGAGCAGGATATGCATGCCCTCGATGGATGCGACCGCTTTGGGCACGGGCAGGCCGGCGGTGTGCCGGGGATGCCGGTCGATCTTGAACGGCAGGCAGATCACGAACGTGGAACCCACACCGGGCGTGCTCGTGATGTCGATCGTGCCGCCCATCTGCTCGACGAGCGCATGCACGATCGACATGCCCATGCCCGTACCCTGGAAGGTGCTGCGGGCGTCGTCGTGCTCTTGGCTGAACGGCTCGAAGATGTGCTCGAGGAACTCCTGGGACATGCCGATACCGGTGTCCTTTGTCACGAACTTGTAGGTCACGCGGTCGCCGTCGATATCGACCACGTCGGATGTGCAGGTGACCGAGCCTCCCGGCTTGTTGTATTTGATGCAGTTGTCCGTGATGTTGATGAGGATCTGACGGATATGCACGGGGCTGCCGATCAGGTCGACATAGGGGAGGTTCACGCCGTTGTCGGTGATGAGCTCGATACCCTTCTCCGCTGCGCGCATCTCGGAGATGGTGTAGACCTCGCCGCACAGCTCGTTGAGGTTGAACGGCTTCTCCTCGAGCACCACGGCGCGGTCCTCGATCTTGCTCATCTCGAGGATATCGTTGATGAGCGTGAGCAGGTGGTCGGCGGCCACTTTGGCCTTCTCGCGGTTCTGACGGATGAACTCGACGTCATCGGGGTGCAGCTCGTCCACCTCCATGAGTCCCACGATGCCGTTGAGCGGCGTGCGTATGTCGTGGCTCATGCGCGAGAGAAACGCCGTCTTGGCGGAGTTCGCCGCCTGGGCCTCGAACTGCGCGGCGCGGGCACGGTTGAGCAGGCGGACGAGGACGATCACGATGGCGACGAGGCCCGCGATCGTGATCACGATGATGGCGGCGCGGTTGCGGTAGAGGAACTTGAAGAGCGAGGACTCGCGCGCGGCGTAGGTGTCGCTGTTGTAGCTGCTGGCCAGGATCGAGCCGCCGGCGTTGGCGATACCCTTGTTGACGATGGCGAGCAGCTCGGCGTTGCCGCTTTGCATCCAGCAGCTCAAATCCACGGTGGAGCCCAGCTCGGCGATCTTGAAACTGTCGAGATCGTGCTGGTCGCGTATGGTGTCGAGCGAGGTGGTCGGGGTGATGACGCATGCCGGCCCCTTGGTCTCGGCGGCCCAGAGCGCCTCGGCGGTCGATGCGTACTGCGTGACGGTCGAGGCGGGGTAGCGCAGGCGCAGCTCGTTGCCGTTGACGATCGAGGACTCGGAATAGACGATATCGCCCAGCGCCTCGTCGAGGTCGTCGCCGCTGTAGATGGCGGCGAGCGAGACGGTGGCGAGCGCCGTGGACTGGATGGAGCCGTCCTGCTCGGCGAGCCAGTAGTCCTTTGCCACGGGCATGGCCACGTCGATCGTCCCCTTGGCGAGCGCGGATGCCATGGCGGCGTTCGATTCGAAGGGGCGCGTCTCGATTTCGATGTCGAATTTGGCGGTCAGGCTGTCGGTCAGCTTCTTGAGCGATCCCTCGAGCTCGCCGTCGGGGCCTTCGTTGCAAAAGGGCAGCTTGCTGTTGAGGTAGCCGAAGACGATCTTGCCGCCGTGCCCATCGAGCCAGGCGCGCTCGCGTCCGGTGAGCGATGACGAGCCCGCGCCCTCGATGGAATAGGCGGTCTTGACGTCATCGTTGTAGCGCGGGTTGATGCTTCTGATGGTAGTCATGGCGGCGTTGATGTCGTCCATGAGGTCGGGGCGGCTGCGCGGGACCGTGAGGTAGTAGTTGCTCTCGCCCACGCTGAACATGGCCATGGCGTCCGGGGACGACAGGGTGTCGTTCATGATCATGGCGTCGATTTTGTCGTCCGTAAGCGCGCCGAACAGGTCGTTTGCGGTGTCGTAATACACGACGTTGCAGTCGATACCCTGGTCTTTGAGCCATTCGAGCGCCACGGTCGTCTGCATCACACCGCGATTGGCGCCGATGGTGAGGCCGTTGAGCGCCTGTGGATCACCGCGGGTGAGGTCGTCGCGGCTGGGCTTGGCATAGATGTAATAACGTTCGGTGCCCTGCGGGTTGGTCGAGAAGAGCAGCTTCTGCGCGCGCTCCTCGGTATAGGAGATGTTGGGCATGAGGTCGATCTCGCCGGCCTCGAGCTTGGCCATGAGGTCGGTGAAGCTCCCGGTCACGTACTCGTACTTCCAACCCGGGGTGTAGTAGGAGAGCGTCTGCAGGTAGTCGTAGCCCCATCCCGAGAGGTGCTCGTCGGGCGTGCCTTCCTGGAATCCCGTGTTGTTGAGCAGCCAGCCCACGCGTACCGTCTTGATCTCGGTGGCGTCGGCTGCCCGAGCAGGCCGGGGCTGGCAGACAAAAAAGGCGGACGCCACAAAGATGGCGATAAGGGCTGCAATCGGTTTGAGGAGGCGAGGGGCTTTTGCGCGCGGGCTCATGGGCGGTCCTTAGGGTGTCAGTGCATATCGTCACCATGATACCAACGAAGTGTGCCGCTATGGGGCGGTTTGGATGGAGTTCGTTCGGGGCGGGGCGCCTGCCCGCGATTCGGTAGGTCTAACCCTCGATGGCGTAGTTGTTCTTGCCGGCAGCCTTGATACCGTACATCACCCGATCGGCCTGCTTGATGAGCGCCTCGGTATCGGTCTTCTCGCCGATGGGCTGGAAGAAGGCGCCGATGCTCAACGTGACACCCAGGGAGTGTTGGCCGGCAAGCGTCTGCACGGCACGAAGACGCCGTTCGAGCTCATCGCGGTCGATATTCCACAGCGCACAGAAAAACTCGTCGCCGCCATAGCGCGCGAGGATGTCCTCCTCGGTGGGGGCGAGCCCCTCGGCGAGCACGGCGCCAACGCGTCGCAGGACCTCATCGCCCACCAGATGCCCTTGGAGATCGTTGACATCTTTGAAGTCGTCGATGTCGATCATGATCGCGGCGAGTGGGGTTGCGTCGTGTGTGGCGCGATTGATCATGAGGCCAAAGCGCTCGTTGAGAAAGCGGCGGTTGGAGAGCCCGGTGAGCTCATCGGTATAGACCTTGTGGTTGAACGTGGTGATGCGGTCGACGAAGTCGTTATTGCCAAAGGCCGAGAGCAGCACGTTGTCGTTTGACGCCGTGACCACCTCGAGCACAAACGGGCGGCCGTCGATGCGGACGGGTTGTGCGACCACGTGAAAGATATTCTGGTCGATGAACTCGAACTTGGAGTAGCGGGCGCCCTCCATGAGGCAACGCGCCGAGACGCAGTTTTCGCAGCGATCCTGCTTGTTCCATACGTGATAACAGCCGCCTGGCTGAGCTACAAGCTCGCCATCTTGAACGGCGTACACGATCATCTCGATGGGGTCGACCAGGCGTACCACGTCGAACAGCGACGACATCTGCTGGATGATCTGAGCGATCTGTTCGATCTGATAGCTGCGCTCGTTCGACATGACGTGCTCCTCGGTAACGGTACGGATACGATCCATCTTATCGTAGGGCGTTAACCGATGGGCGGTAATTCGACGAGCGGTTGGGCGGAGCGGGGCGGATCGGGGGCACACTGTCTGCTCGGTACTGCCGTTCGCGGTAAAGCCGCCGCGCGCGCCGCTCCGGGGCGATAAAGTGTTTAGTGACCCCCGAGGGATTTGAAGAACCACGAAGATGCGTCAACGACAACTGAGTCGCTTGCGAGTCATCGCTCTGGTGTTCGCGGCCTGCCTGCTTGGCATGCTCGGCGCCGGCGTTCGCGCCTTTGCGGCCGAGACGCCGTCGATGACGGTACGCCTGGGCTACTACGAGGCGCGCAATTTTTCCGAGGGTGCGCAGGACGGGGATACCAAGCGCGGCTACGCCTATGAATATCTGCAACACGTTGCCGCCTATGCCGGATGGCGCTATGAGTATGTGTATGGGACCTGGGATGAGCTCTACGCCAAACTTGCCGCGGGGGAGATCGATCTTCTGCCCGGCGTGTCGCAGATCGACGAGCACGTGGGACAGGTGCTGTTTCCCCAGGACGAGATGCTCGACGAGACGTTCTATATCTATGCCGCCGCCGATGATGCCGAGGGTCTGCGCGGGCATCCCGAGGCGCTTTCGGGCAAGCGCGTGGGCGTGATTGCGAGCGCAAACTCGAGCCCCGTCTTCGCCACCTGGGTTGCGGCTTCGGGTATCGATATCGAGACGGTCGCGTTCGATGGGTACGACGCGCTCTGCGGGGCGTTCGAGCAAGGGTCGATCGATGCTTTCGTGAGCTCGGACAACGTCGCGTACAAGAGCAAGGATGCGGTTCCGGTCGAGATCGTGGGCACGGAGCCTTACTACCTTGCGGTTGCCAAGGGCCGGGAGGATCTGCTGGCGCAACTCGATAATGCCCAGACGGTCATGGGGAGCCAGGACCGTGTGTATCTTGACGAGCTGCGCAACCGCTATACCGCCGATAGTGTGGTCAACGTCTATCTGGCACCGGACGAGGCGCTGTGGATGTCAACCCATTCCAAGTTGCGGGTAGGCTACCTGAACGACTATCTGCCGTATTGCGCGCAAGCCGAGACCGGCGAGGCGACCGGCCTTATGGTCGATGTGCTGACCGCGCTTCTGGACGATTTGCCCGGTGAATGGGCGCCCCGAGTCGAGACGCATTGCTACGCCAGCCAGTCCGAGCTCATCGAGGCGCTCAAGGCGGGAAAGGTCGATGTTGCGTTTCCTGTGGGCGGCGAGACGTGGTATGCCGAGCAGCAGGGATTTCGTACGAGCACGCCGGTCGTTTCGGCCTCGATGGAAATGGTCTGCCGTCAGGGATCCGATCCCCGTGAGTCGTTCGACACCGTTGCCGTCAACCGCAACAACCTCATGCAGCAGCTCTATGTCCAAGATGCCCTGGAGGATTCGAAGATCGAGGAGTTCGACTCGATCGAAGCATGTCTCGATGCCGTTAAAAACGGTGAGGTCGGATGCACGGTCGTCAACGGACTGCGAGCCAGCGCACTGCTCAAATCGGAACCCGGACTGTACGGTATACAGCTGCCGGAGGCAGATACCCGCTGCTTTGCCACGGGCGAGGACAGCTCCGTCCTGCTGCGCTTTCTCAACCGTGGCCTGGGCAGGCTGGGCGAAAGCTACGGCGCAAATGCGGCGAGCTCCTATACCGCCGGTCTCTACAAGTACACGACGCTCGACTACGTGCGTGACAACCTGCCCTTTGTGGTGGGGACGGCGATGGCTGCCATCGCCGCGGTCGTGTTGCTCGGCGTGCGGCATGTGCGCAAGCTCCGCCACGAGGCCGCGCACGAGGCCGAGCAGAACCGCAGGCTCGAAGACGCCCTTTCTCGTGCCGAGCGCGCAAGCAGGGCCAAGGACGTGCTGCTCTCCAACCTTTCGCATGATATCCGCACGCCCCTCAACGGCATCTTGGGCGTGATGGACGTCAACGGCACCTGTGACGATCCGCGGGAGGTGCGCGAGAACACCAGAAAGGCCCGCATCGCCTCGCGGCAACTTTTGGGCATGGTCGATGATCTGCTCGAGATGAGCAAGCTCAAAAGTGGCGACGTTCAGGTCGATAAAGAGGCCTTTTTGCTCACAAGCGTTTTCGATACGGTGCTCGCCGAAATCACTCCGCAGGCCGATGACGCCGGGGTGACGGTGCGCTATCAGTGCCACTGCGCGGGGTTCGATACCACCTGGGTCAAGGGCAGCCCCGTCTACGTGCGGCAGGTCTTCGTCAATATCTTGGATAACGCCATTCGCTACAACCGGGACGGAGGCTCGGTGATATGGGAAGTCGGCATGGCCCCCTCGGGCGATAGCGCCATGGTGCTCACCTGTGCCATCACCGATAACGGGTCGGGTATGGCGTCCGAGACGCTTGAGCGGCTGTTCGAGCCGTTTGGGCAGATGGGCGATGCCGTGCGCTCCACCTATGCGGGCTCGGGGCTGGGACTTTCGATCGCCAAGGCGCTTGCGGATCTCATGGGAGGAACGATCGATGCCGAAAGCGAACTCGGGCGCGGTACGAGGATCGTGGTGACCTTGCCGTTCGAGCTGGCGCAGATTCCTGCGTCAGAGCCGGCGGCCCCGGTTTCCGATGGAGTCGGAACGATCGGGGGCATGCGCGTGCTGCTGGCAGAGGACAACGAGCTCAATGCCGAGATCACGCGCTATGTGCTCGAACGAGCCGGAGCCGGAGAGGTGCTTTGGGCGCAGGATGGCATAAAGGTGGTCGAGATGTTCCGTGCATCGGAGCCCGACTCCATCGATGCCGTGCTCATGGACGTGATGATGCCCGGCATGGACGGCATCGCGGCCACGCGTGCGATCCGTGCGCTTGATCGCGCGGACGCGGCGACAGTGCCCATTATCGCGCTTACGGCCAAGGCCTTCGCCGACGATCGCAGCGAGGCACTCGAGGCGGGCATGAACGAGCATCTGGCCAAGCCCATCGATTCCGAGGTCCTGATCGCCACGCTGCAAAAGTACCGCTGACGTTGCGACTGCGGAGGGCGCAGTGTGAAAGGTGCCGCGCCCTCTGTTCATCCTGCGTATAGCTCCAGATCGAGGGCCCGGCTGGCTTCACAAACATGCCGGAAACCGCTATCTGCACCGGCCGCATTCAAATTAATCCTTGCATGATGTCCCGACCGGATGCTAGAGTGCAAATGCACCCGATGGTCCTGTGACCTATCTCCTGGCAACGCGGCACATCGTGGCCGCGGGAGTTTGCCGGCGTACGTTGCCTAAGCCGGATTTCACATCGTTACAACCGCAGAACTATGGCTATGGCATGTGCCGCCGGTGTCTCCTTGCATTCGATGCACAGGGGCGCCGTTGCCGTCTTCGCTGTCGCCGCCGGCTTGTCCGCCGCGGACGCCGGGGCTCTGCGGCTCCCGACCCTCGGAAGGAGTCCCGTCATGGGCGAACACAGCCCCATCTACCAACCGCAAATCATCCGAGAGACCGCAGAAGGCCTCAATCGTCTCGATATCAGGGACGAGATGCTCTCTCATCGTGAGCTGGAGCTCACGACTGCCATCGATGCCGTCTCGTGTGCCGCCGTTATTCGCGGCCTGCTTTACCTGCAGCGATGCGATGCCGACGCACCCATCACGCTCTTCATCAACAGCCCGGGCGGCGAGGTGCAGTCGGGCCTTGCGCTCTACGACGTGATGCAGGTGGTGAGCTGCCCCGTCCACACCGTCTGCCTGGGGCTGGCAGCGAGCATGGCGGCGCTGCTGTTTATCGCGGGCGACGACCGACAGATGCTACCCCATAGTCGCGTCATGATCCACGACCCGTTGATCGGCGGCGGGATGGGCGGCAGCGCCCTTTCGGTGAAGGCCCGTGCCGACGATCTCATGCGCATCCGCGATATCACGGCCGGCGTCATCGCACGCCACACGGGCATGCCGCTCGAACGCGTCTTTACGCTTACGGCATCGGACACTTATTTTGAGGCCGAGCAGGCTGTTGAAGTCGGTCTCGCCGACCGCATCGTCACCTCGCTCTAGAAAAGGGAAAGCACCATGGAAAACTTTTTCGCCACTTCGTCATCTAATACCCGCGCAACCTACGCGGGGGAGCTTCTGCTGACCAAGGAGCGTGCCGCGAGCATGGATACGTGGAAGACCGGCCTCAACAACAACGTGCTCGTGCTGGGAAGTTCGGGCTCGGGCAAGACGCGAAACTTTCTCAAACCCAACCTGTTGCAGTGCGCGGGCTCCTATGTCGTCCTCGACTCCAAGGGCCGGCTGTACCAGGAAATGGCGCCTTATCTGCGTGCTCGCGGCTACAAGGTTGACTGTCTCGACTTCACCACGATGGAGGGCACCATCGGTTATGACCCACTCCATCATGTGCGCTGGCGCCGCGGCCGCCCGCTTGCGCAGGACATCATCGGCATTGCGAGTGCCCTTTTTCCCAAAGCGGACATGGGCGACGACCCGTTTTGGGCGAGCGCGGCAGCTAATTATGTCGCGAGCTACATCGCTTACGTCTTCGAAGCGCTGCCCGATCGGGAATGGAACATGGCCTCGGTCGTGAGCGTCTATGAGCAGGCATGTGAGGGCAAGGCGGAGGGACTCTTCTTCGATCTCGCACGGCAGGATCCCGGAAGCTATGCCGTCTCGCTCTACCGCCGCGCGAAGACCACGGCGCGTGCCGAGAAGATGCACTCGAGCATCATGGGCATCATCGCGGCGTATCTGCTGCCGCTCACGTTTGACGGTGCGCTCGCGTCGTTTTGTCGCCCCGAGCAGATCTTTTTTGACGATCTGGCACGTGAACGACGTGCGCTTTTCGTGACCATGGACGATATGGATCACAGCCTGGCGCCGCTCACGAGTCTCTTCGTGCGTCAGGCATTCCGGACCCTGTGCAACTTTGCCGATGCCGAGTGCGAGGGAGGTTGTCTGCCCGTACCCGTGCGCTTCATGCTCGACGACTTCGCAAATCTCACGCTGCCCGGTTTCGATGACGTGCTCTCGGTCATCCGGAGCCGCGAGGTAAGCTGCACCGTCATCTGTCAGACGGTGAGTCAGCTCGAGGCGCGTTACGGAGAGGCCGAGGCCAATTCGATCATCGGCAATTGTGACCGTCAGCTTGTTTTGGGCTTTCAAGATGAGCGGACAGCGCGTTACTTCTCGCTGCGTGCGGGCAAAACTCCCACGACACTGCTTGAGACTCCGCAAAACAACTGGTGGTACTTTGAGCGCGGACATCGTGGTTCGTGCGAGGCGGCGTATCGGCTCGAGGAGCATCCCGGCTACGGTGATCTGGCAAGGGAGCCTGCGGACGCCGACGCTGCTTGCGGATGCACCGGCTGCGACGAGGCCCCCGATCTCTTGGACGATCCGACGGCTTGGGAATTCGACGATACGTACGAGCTGGATTTGTCGTCGTTGGCGCCCTTCGACGCCGGTCCGTTTGCGATCGCGTCCGAGAACGCGGCTTAACGAATCGGAGTAAAATCAGAACGTTTGACCCCCGCACGAGGAGGTGCCTGTGCCCCAAGATTTCTTCGATCTGCTCTACAACGGCTATACCGGCGAATATCAGCTTATGAGTTCGCTCTACCGTCACGGCCTTGACGCCCTGCGTCCTCCGGCGGATATGGGTATCGATGTGGTCTCGCTTAATCTCAAGCAACAGCTCGAGCATCCCGAAATCGAGCCCGAGACGTTCTTCTTTCAGGTAAAAACCGCCGTGACCGACATACGCGAGAACCCCGATCGCCCCGGCGCCATCAAGACCGTGGAGTTCAAGCTCAAGAAGAGCGAGGTGGAACTGCTTTCGGGATCGCCTGCGCGGGCGCTGTTCTGCTACGTGTACAACAGCCGGTCGGACTCGCTCACGGATTCGTTCGAAGCGCCGTTTATCTGCTTCTGGCTCGATGGCCTTATGCTCAAGAAAATATCGGATGCCGGGGCGCTTTTTGCCAAGGAAGGCGAGTCGAAGCTGACGTTTGCCTGTCAGCTGCGAAAGCCGACCCATAGCTATGGCCACTGGTATGTCGTTGTAGTGGATAAAGATAACAACACGATCGACGGTGGCTTTCTCGGTGTGGTCGGCGGCGACGGCTTTCCCGCCGACGACGAGGCCTATCACTACAGCGTAGGAGGCTACTTGGAGCACGCGCGCACCAAGATGTAGGGCTTTGGCGACGTCGGTGCCAATCGGTCGCTGGCGGGTGAGACCCTACGCGACGTTTGCGTGGATGGCGGCGACGAGAAACTCCGTGGCGCCTGCTCCGGCGCGGGAATCGTAATAGTCGATGAAACGCGGATCGGCCAGATATCCGTCGGCGAGGCCGTTGTGGGCCTTGGGGGTATAGGCGCCCTCGCCCCAACTGAGTGAAATCCAGCGGGCATGCATATGGGCGAGCTGTCGGGCCGCGGGGCTGTGCGCATCGCCGGTCTCCATGGCGAGCTTGAGCTGGTCGATGATGGCGACTTCGAGCGCGTTGTGGTTGTGCCAGGTCGTCTCATCCATGTCGAGCAGGCACTCGTTGGCAGCATCGACGGCTGCGTTTCCGTAGCGCTCGCGAGCTTCGGTGCCGTAGCACATCTCGTTGGAATGGACGGCGCTCCATCGCTCGAGCTGCGGCAACACGGCACCCATGAGCGAGACGGCTTCGTCGCACGTCATGCCGGTGTTTTTGGCGAGCCGCGGCGCGCAGTCCTCGATCATGGCGTCCATGGAGGTCTCGTAGGTGTACTTGCCGTTTTCGTAACACCACTTGCAGTAATGGTCGGTGGGGTTGCCGGAGGCGTCGGTGCCGTAGCTATCGGGTGTGAGGATCATGCCGCAGCTCTGGCAGTAGCGCTCGGGCATTTCGAGCAGCTGAGCGATGGGCACGGCGAGCACGTTCGCGATGAGCTTGATCATGTCGATACCGGGCACGACCTCGCCACGCTCCCAACGGCTCACGGCCTGGCGGGTCACATAGAGCTTGGCTGCGAGCTGCTCTTGGGTGAGATGATTGGCCTTGCGGGCGGCGATGAGTGCCTCGTTGAATGCCATGATGAACCCTTCAATCACGGTTGTTTCGTTGCTTTCAACGGTAGCGGAGAATGTCCTGGCGGTCGAGAAACCATTGGTTGCGTGGCGCGTGCCGACGGGGCTACTTCCAGATGACACGCGCTGCGGCACCCAGTACGATGATGGCGAGACCCATGATGTCGCGTCGGGAGAGTTTCTCCTTAAAGGCGAAGCGCGCAAAGAGGACCGAGACCAGGATCGAGGGCTTGTCGATTTGGACCCCGACGCAAAAGCTGCTGCAGCCCGGGACGCGGACATGTCACCTTCCAAAACAAAACCGCGCCGGGATGTACGGTGCGTTGTTAATGATGGTTATGACATATAGCCGCGTAAGGAGCGCTTGCGCGGCCTTTGCATGGCGATGCCATGAACGGCTGTTGGCTGCTGGATGATCGCGGGTTAGGAGAAACGGACGGTACCGGATATCCAAAAAATGAGGTTCGTGAGTTATGTGACTCATTTAGTCACAGGAAAAATTTGACGATCGGGACTTGAAAACGACGTTCGACCGGCGCCTGTTGGGGCAAAACGAAGATTGAAAGGCCCGACTGCAGCCAAATGGACGTAGGTAAAGCCGAAAAGGGCCTCTAAAAAACGCTACCATGCATGGAACATAACTCACGAATCGCCGTTTTTGGATATGGCTGCTCGATGGGTATTGATTTGCTCTTACAAAAGCCCAGCGACCTTCTCGATCCAGGCATCGATCGCGTACTGCGGTGTCATTTGGGTCGAGCCGCCGGTCGAGTCGAACTGGACCTCGATGCTCGGGCCAAAGACGGCACCGGCGCAGCCGTCCTTTATGTTCTCGATGACGTTGCCGGGCCAACCGCCGTTGGTCTGGAACGGCACAACGGTCTTGCCGGCAAAATCGCACTGCGAAAGGGCGGTGGAGACGGCGGGTGCCATCGTATACCACCAGGTCGGGGTTCCCACGGCGATCACGTCGTAGTCGGCCGGATCATGCGCGAGCGTCTCGATCTCTGGCTGGTAGCCGACATTCACTTCGTCCTGACCTTGTTGCACCGTTTCGTCGTAGTCCTCGGGGTAGGGCTCGACGGTATCGATGCGCTCGAGGTCGGCGCCGCAGGCGTCTGCCAGCTGCTGGGCTACGGTCTCGGTGTTGCCGTTCGACCAGCTGTAGTACATGACGAGCATTTTCTTGAACATCGATTTCCCCTTACATGGAAACGGGGCGACAACGTCTGATGTCGTCACCCCGTGCGGTTGTTTGGTCTAGCGGCCGAGCTTCTCGTACTCCTCGTTCGAGACGGGCTCGAGCCATTCGTTGGAGCAGTCCTCGCCGGGGAAGCCGAAGGCCAGGTGACTGAACCAGCAGCCGGCCTTGGCGCCGTGCCAGTGCTTGACGTTGGCCGGGATCTCGACGACGTCGCCGGGCTTGAGGCTCTGTGCGGGCTTGCCCTCCTCTTGATACCAGCCTTCGCCCTCGACGCAGATGAGTACCTGACCGCCGCCCTTGCTCGCGTGGTGGATGTGCCAGTTGTTGCGGCAGCCCGGCTCGAACGTCACGTTGTGGATGGGCAGGTAGTCATCGGGGCCGGTGAGCGCCTTGAGGTAGCTCTGGCCGATGAAGTACTGCGCGAAGGCGGTGTTGGGCTCGCCCAGACCGAAGAATCCGCCATGCCCCTCGGCCTCTGCGTTGTCGTCCGCATAGACCTCCTTGGCCATGTTGAAGGCCGCCCAGGCGTTGGGCCAGCCGGCGTAAAAGGCAATGTGCGTCAAGATCTCGGCCATTTCGGATTTGGTCACGCCGTTCGCGCGGGCGCTCTGAAGGTGGTACTTGAGCGAGCTATCGACGATGCCCTTGCCGATAAGCGCGCTCACCGTGACGACGGAGCGGAGCTTGAGCGGCAGTTTGTCGTCGCGGTTCCATACCTCGCCAAAGAGGATGTCGTCGTTCAGGTGCGCGAACTCGGGGGCGAACTCGCCCAGGGCGTCGTGTCCGGCGGTCTGTTTGATGGTCATGATGGGTTCCTTTCTGTTTTCGCGGGCGATGAGCCCGGGATACCGGCCGATTGCCCGCGACCTCGCGTTTTGGCGTTGGCCCCGCAGGATTCGATAAAGCCGGGCGACCTACTTGATCACGTCGTAGCGGAGCCAGACGGCGCCGTCGTCATAGCTCTCGACGTGTTTGAGCTTGAGCTGGACGGGCTCGCGGTCGGCAGGCAGCCCGTCGATGGTTGCGGCCATGCCGGCACGCCCGTCGATGCCCGGGCCGATGAGGACCGAGACTTCGTCGGTGAGCCCGGCGTCGATGAAGGCGCCGTTGATGTTGCCGCCGCCGACGGTCGCCATGCGCGCGATGCCGAACTCACGCCCCATGATCTCGACGGCACCGGGCACATCGATCTTGTCCGCGCCGCAGGCGATCCAGGAGATGCCTTGGCCGTCGAGGTAGGCGAGATACTCGGCCGGCGCCTGCTCGGAGACGACGATGAGCAGCGGACGCGTGTGATCGGTGCCGCGCCCCCAGGCGAGACTGCCGTGCGTGTCGAAGACGATCTCGTAGGCGTTCGCATCGACGGCGCGCGAGAAACCACGTTTGCCGTACGGCGTGGAGTCGGTTGCGGTCCAGGGACCGTCCGCCATCTCGAGTTCGGCGGTGACGCGCCCGCTCACGCGACTCGGCGCATCGAGGGCGTTGAGCGTGGCGTAGTACTCGTCGACGCCGCGCAGCTTGGACGTCATGCCGCAGTCGATACGTCCGTCGATGGACATCATCATGTGGCAGACGATATAGGGTTTGGTCATGTTCTTTCTCTCTTTTGAACAGATGGGTGTGAGCGGGCGAGGGAGGCAGTCTCCATCGCCCAGTGATGTTCGAAGCGGCGCCGATTACAGCTTGCCGCCGTAGACGGGAAAGAAGCTCGAGTCGCCGTAGTCCTTGATGTGCTCGGCCGCCTTGAGCGTCTCCATGTCCTCGGGCGAGATCTTGAAATCGACCTCTGCGTTGGCGGCCATGTGCTCGGCGTTGGCCGTTTTGGGCAGCGGCAGCAGCCCGAGTTCAAGGCAGTAGCGCACGCAGAGCTGCGCAGGCGTCACGCCGTACTTGGCTGCCGTCTCGGCCACGAGCGGGTTGGTGAGCACCATGCCGTGGGCGATGGGGGAGTACGCCTCGACGAGGATGCCGCGCGCCTGACAGAAGCCGATGAGCTCGGCCGGCGTGTTGGAGATGTGCGCGAGCACCTGATTGACCTGCGGTTTCACGCTGCCGTTGTCGATGATGTTCGCAAGATCGTGCTCGTTGAAGTTGGAGACGCCGATCACGCGGACTTTGCCGGCGGCCTTGGCCTCCTCGAGCGCGCGCCACGCCTCGAGGTTGCCCTCCTCGTAGCGGTTGCTCGACTGGTTGACCTCGATCCACGGCTGCGGGCTGTGGATGATCATCTGATCGAGGTAGTCGAGGCCGAGCTTTTGGAGCGACTCGTCGATCGAGGCTTTGGCCTCGGCGTAGGTTTTGTGCTCGGCGGCGATCTTCGAGGCGATAAAGAGCTCGTCGCGTGCGATGTCGCACGTGCGGACGCCCTCGCCAATGCCGGCCTCGTTGCCGTAGGCCTGCGCGGTGTCGATCATGCGGTAGCCGCACGCGGTGGCGTCACGTACGGCACCCTCGGTCTCGGCGTCATCCATAAGCCAGGTGCCGAGGCCGATCTTGGGGATCGAGGTACCGTCGGTTAGCGTGTATGTCTCGTTGAGAATGGACATTGCGTTCCTTTCCGTTTGGGTTGGGGTCTCAAACCGTTGGGGCCCATATATGACTCTTGCACTTGGAGTGTGCTCAAGGTCAAGACCCGGTACGTTCGGTGCGGAGCGAGAAGATGAGATAGTCAAGGCAGTCGAGTTTCTGCTGCTCGACATGGATGCCGCTGAGCAGGTCCCGCCGGTAGCGGCGCAGCAGGCGCATCTGCTCGTCCGAGTCGTTGAGCTTGGCAAACTCGGCCACAAGGGCCTCGGGGCAGCCGGCGTCCAACAGGTTGTGCCGTGTTCGCTCGTCCATGTTCCTCCTCGGCCTCTGCGGTGCTTCTTGTGCACTTCAACCGTATGGCAGGCAAGTCGAAATGTACAATACCTATAGCAACTAGTTTGGTATGCGATCTCTGAATACTAGGAGGGCGCCGGATGGAGCTCAGGACCCTGCGATACTTCCTCGCAGTCGCGCGCGAGGAGAACATGACCGAGGCGGCGAACGTCCTCCACGTGACGCAGCCCACGCTGTCGCGCCAGATTGCCGATCTCGAGCGCGAGCTTGGCTGCGCCCTCTTCGATCGCACCAACCGCGCGACCGTGCTCACCGAGGACGGCATGCGCCTGCGCCAGCGGGCGGAGGAGATTGTCTCGCTCGTCGACCAGACGGAGGCCGAACTCGTCGACCGTGGGGGTGAGCTCGCGGGCACGATCCGAATCGGTGCCGGTGAGACGCGGGCGGTCCGGCTGCTTACGGACACGTTCGCGGCTATGCGTCGCGAGCATCCGGGCGTATCGATCGAGCTTTTCACGGGCAATGCCGACACGGTGGAGGAGCGGCTCGAGCGGGGGCTGCTCGACTTCGCGCTGTTGCTCGAGCCGGTCAACCTCGACAAATACGAGTGGCTCCGTATGCCCGAGGTCGATCACGCCGGGGTGGCGGTGGCGGCATCGAGCCCGTGGGCCTCGCTTGCGGGCATCACGCCGGCGGACATGCTCAAGATGCCGCTGCTCGTGAGCTCGCGTACGACGAACCGCAATGTCGACTTGGCGGCGTGGTCGGGCGGCACGGTGACGCGTGAGAAGCTCGATGTGGTGGGTACGTTCGACCTCATCGGCAATGCGGCGCTGCTTGTCAAGACGGGCGCGGCTTGTGCCTTCGGCATCGACCATCTCTTCCATCTCGATAGTCCCGACCTGCGCTTCATCCCCATGGACCCCGACATTCCCATCGCGTCGTTTATGGTATGGAAGAAATACCGCCTGCGCAGCCGGGCCTGTGAGGAGTTCCTGAGGCGCCTGAGGCTCGTGTGTGCATAAAAACAGTCAAATGATGCGACCGGTGTCGGTTCGGACCTCGGGTCGGGGGGTATAACTCTGCCCGGTAAGTGGCAATGGAAAAGTGGAGGCGTGCCATGCGCAAGGCTTTGAGCACCTTTGAACTGGAAGATTGTAACAAGGCACTGGTGGAGGCCGGCTTCAAAGGCAGGCTACATCTGCACGATGTTTGCGGCGGTCAGTATCTGTCGTGGGATGAGGGCGGCGCGACCGAAACCGGGCTCGACATCCGCACCTGGCTTTCCGATTACTTTGGCGGACGCGGTTACCGCGTCGATTTCGACGGCGACCGCCCCGCCTTTCGCCTGTCATAGCGTTCGCGTCCGCCCGATGCGGCGCACCGAGCGGACGGTTATGCACTAGAGCTTGCGCAGCGTGATGGCGATGGTGTTGAGGTGGTCGAGTGCTCCGGCTTCGACGGCTACCCTATCGCCGACGGCGTATTCGTTGTCGCATGCGACCCAGTCGGCCCAGGCTTCGCGGGTGCAGGACATCTCGTGTATGTCCTCGATCGCCACGCCTTTGCTCTGCTCGATCATATGGCGCCACCAGGCCATGTCGTGCATATAGTCGAGCTGCTCGGGTGTCCAGGATGCGGCAAGACAGCCGGGGAGCGCGTCGTGGCAGTCGTGTTTCATGCCGGGGATGCTCAGATAGAGCTTGCCACCATGCTTGACGTAGGGGAGCAGCCGTTCGTCCAAATAGCGTGGGTCGCGCCCATAGTAGTTATAGGAGTCGATGCTCACGACGGCGTCGAAGAGCTCCGGCTCGAACGGCAGCCCCTGCGAGGCGTCGGCGCGTATGGGGTGGATGGAGCTGCGGTCGATGCCGAGCGTGTCGAAGAATGCGCGGTTCTCGGTGGGGTCGCTCCACAGGTCGACGGCGTAGACATTCAGGCCATATGCGCAGGCGAGCATCGCGCTGGTGATGCCGGTTCCCGATCCTAGATCGCATACGGTGGAGCCCCGGGGGATATCCGCACCCTCGAGCAGCTCTTCGCAGAGCTTGAGTGGGTTGGGCCCCATGATCTTTTGGCGTACGAGCAAGGCATCGAAGCTGTTGGCTTTGGGAAATCGCTTATCGGCGATGGGCGAGGTATCGGTGTTCATGGTTCTTCCGATCGATTGCGGTGGTGTGCGTTCGATGGGGGCGGAACGGTGCGGGCACGGCAAACCAGCGGTTGTGCATATGCAACCGATGGAAAAGTACTATGCGACTGACCGTTCCCTACAGAACAATGACCAAAAAGACATCCCCTTGGATGATCGGGGCGACCGCCTTTTGCAGTCGCGACACAGCCCGATTATAGATCGACAGGGTATGATGCATGCCGGTATGACAAACATGTAAGGGAGCGTCTATGTCCACGTCAGCATCGCAGCGCCATCTGTTTATGGTCGAAGCCGATCGCTTGGCCCGTATCAATCTAAAGACCGGGGATGGTGGCCCCTTTGGCGCCGTGGTCGTGCGCGACGGCCAGATCGTCGGCCGCGGACGAAATCACGTGATCGAGCATCATGACCCCACGGCCCACGGCGAGGTCTCGGCCATCCGCGATGCGTGTGCCAACTTGGGTACGCATAATCTTTCGGGATGCGAGCTCTATACCAGCTGCTACCCGTGCCCCATGTGCCTTTCGGCCTGCGTCTGGGCCAACATCCGCACCGTCTATTACGGCAACACCAAAGAGGACGCCGCGGCGATCGGCTTTAGGGACGACGCCATCTACTCGCTGATCGGTTCGCTCCCGGCGGGCAAGAGCGAACCGGCGCCCATGGATGTCATCGCGTGCGAGCATGATCTGACGATCGACGCCTTCGACGAGTATGCGGCGCTCGATGCCGCCACTGGCAACAAGGCCATCTACTAGCGTGGGCGTGTCGGCGCCCGAGACGTTTTGCGAGGTCCCATGAAAAAACTCCGCACCCTTGCCGATGTGCTGCGCCAGGCGGGTTTTGGCCATATCACGGTGATGTTTCTTGCCGCGTTTTTGCTGTGCTCGGTTGCGGTGTGGCTGTCCGACCCCGCCGCCCTGTCTTTGGGCGATGGCCTGTGGTTTAGCTTCGAGACCGTCTCCACCATCGGTTTTGGCGATATCGCCGCGGCCACGCCGGTCGCCCGGGCGATCACGGTGGTGCTGAGCGTCATCAGCATCTTTTATGTCGCCATGCTCACGGGCGTGGCGGTAAGCTACACCACCACGATCATCAAGATGCGCCAGCACGACACCCTGACGCGCTTCATGGACGATTTGGAACATCTGGACGAACTCGACCATGACGAGCTCGCCGACCTGTCGCGCCGCGTGCGCGAGTACCGGCGTCGTCAGCGATAGGGGGAACCATGAACATCACCGTGTACCTGGGTGCCAATCCCGGTAACGACCCGGCGTTTGCGCCTGCCGCGCGCGAGCTGGGGGAGTGGATCGGCAAGAGTGGCAACGCCCTGATCTACGGCGGGTCCAAGTCGGGGCTCATGGGCGAGCTCGCAGACGCCGTCCTTACTGCCGGAGGCCGCGTGACGGGCGTGGAGCCGAGTTTCTTTATCGAGGCTGAGTTTCAGCACGACGGCATCGACGAGCTGATCGTGACGGGCGATATGGCCGAGCGCCGCGCCAAGATGATCGAGCTCGGCGATGCCTTTATCGCCTTTCCGGGCGGTACGGGCACGCTCGAGGAAATCACCGAGGTCATGTCGGCCGTGTGTTTGGGTCACCTGGATGCCCCGTGCATTCTGTATAACCTGCACGGCTACTACGACGATCTCAAGCACCTGCTCGTGCATATGATCGAGAAGGGGCTTTCGACCCCTGAGCGACAGCGCGGCATCTCGTTTGCCGAGAACCTTGCCGAGATCGAGCGTATTCTGGGATAAGAACCAGGGTGCTGTCAGGGGACTTGTTCCGTTGGCGCTTTTCCAACTGGCGCGAACGGCTTCGTTTTGGGCGTAGACGGTGTATGACGACCTTCGGCGTGCTCGATAACATATAAATATCTGTGCCGAATCGACCCATGGGAGGCCTTCATGGGCAACCTTGCTAAGCCCGTCAACCGTATCCTGTTTCTGCTCTGCGTACTTGTGACGGGCGCCTTTGCCGGCGCCGCCGTCTGGCTGTTTTTCTTTGCCATGGGGCACGGTATCGACTTCTTCTGGACGCGCGTCCCGCAGATGCTCGGCGCCGCGAGTCCCGAGCTCGCGCGTGGGCCGTTTGGCTTTCTGCCCTATCCCTTTATCGTGTGTCTTGCCGGCGGTCTTCTGATCGGCCTCTATGAAAAGGCGACCTCCGTCAGGACCGACGACCTCAACGAGGTGATGGCCAAGGTCAAGCGCGACGGTGGCTATCCGTACGACAACTTGGGCAAGCTTTCGATCGCCGCCCTGCTGCCCCTGCTCTTTGGCGGCAGCATCGGTCCCGAGGCGGGCCTCACGGGCGTGATCGCGGGCCTGTGCAGCTGGGTCGGTGATCGCCTGCGCCGCTTTGGCGCAGAGTTTCGCGAGCTCACGGTACTGGGCATGCAGGCGGCCCTGACGGCGCTGTTCACGGCGCCCATCTTTGGTTTTGTGGCGCCGCTTGCCGGCTCTGCCGATGGCGATGACGCCGCGCTCGCCGCCACGGATGGCGAGATCACCATCACGCTGCCGCGAGCGCAGAAGGCGGTGGTCTACGGTGTCGCCATCGTGGGCGGTCTTGGAACGTATCTGGTGCTGGGGCAGCTCTTTGGCGGCGGCATGGGCATGCCGCGCTTCGGTGCCATGGCCATGGGCGGCAGGGAGCTGGCGCTGCTGATTCCGCTCGCCCTTGCCGGGACGGCCTGCGGTTGGGTGTTTCATGCGTCCGAGCATGCGACCACTGCCGTCTCTCGGGCCATGGGGGAGCATCCGGTTGCAAAGGCGCTGCTGGCGGGCCTTTTGCTCGCCGCTTGCGGAACCGTACTGCCCTACACCATGTTTGCGGGCGAGACTCAGACCGACCTGCTCATGGAAAGCTATGCGTCCATGTCGGCCGCTGTGCTTATCGCGACGGGCCTGGTCAAGGCGGCGCTGACACCGGCATGCATCAACCTGGGCTGGCGCGGTGGGCATTTCTTTCCCGTGATCTTTGCGGGTGTGAGCCTGGGCTTTGGGTTTGCCGTGCTTACGGGTGCCGATCCGGTCTTTTGCGTTGCCGCCTGCACGGCGTCGACCATGGGAGCCGTCATGCGTCAGCCGCTTATGGTGGTGGGCCTTTTGCTGATGTGCTTTCCGCTCAAGGGCGTCGCGGTCATGATCGCGGCCGCCGTGATCGGCTCGGCCATACCGCTTCCGCGTCGATAGCGATCGTCTCCATCTGGCTTCCGGCGCGCGGACGACCCTAGGCCTGGTCGGCGCCGGGGCGGTCGCCGTCGTCGTTCTCGGCGCAGAAGATGCGACAGCCGCAGCGGCCCTGTTCCTTAACCTGGTAAAGTGCACTGTCGGCGTTCTTGAACGTTGACTTGGCGGCCGGGGTGCGATCACTTGTCGCCACACCCACGCTGATCGATACGGGCGGTAGGTCGTCGGTAGGATGCAAAAGCATATCGTTGACGTGCGCCACCTTGTCGGCTACGGCGCCTGCCTGATCTTGGGCCATGTTGATCATGATCACGGCAAACTCGTCGCCGCCAAAGCGAAAGACAAAGTCGGTGCCTCTAAAGGCGCCGAGCAAAACCTTGGCCACGCGCTTGAGCACGCGATCGCCCATCTCGTGGCCATAACCGTCGTTGATGTGCTTGAAGGTGTCGACATCGATCAGCGCCAAGCCAAACGGCTCATCGCGCTTCTCGAGTTCCGCAAGCATCTCGTCAAACGAGCCGCGGTTGAGCAGCTCCGTGAGAGCATCGTGCTCTGCCTGATATCGAATGCGCATCTGGTGCCGGGCGTTCTCGCGATAGGTTTTGTTGTAGGTCACCGCCAGACGGCGCAGCTCGCGGCTTCCCGTGATGGGCGAGATCTCACCGTGCGCGATAAGCTCGCTGTAGCTCTCGAGGGGTCGGACGACCGTCCGTTGAACTAAAAGGCATACGCCGAGCATGCCGCACGCGAACAGGGCAAAGAGCAGGCAGATGTTGCGAAAGGCAAGTAGGAATTTTTGCGTCGCGCTCTGCTGGTCGGATTGCGTCTTTTGCACGAGCGCGTTGCCGGCAAAGCGCACGGAGGTCGAGATGTTGTCACGCCGATGCTGGTAGTTGCTGTCCATGATGATCTGCTGGGCACGCTCGCCTTTCTGGGTATTGTCCAGGGCGGCATCGGAGGGACCGAGCTCGACCTGCCGTATCGCGCTCGGCCAGGTGCTCGGCATGCTGCCGCCCGCCTCGCACACCAGGCGCATGGCGTACAGGTCGGTCTGCATAAGATCGTTGGATTGCTTGAGGGCTTGCTTGAGCGACTTGAACGCATCGGTGTGAGCGAACCGCTTTTTGAGCGTACTCACCGCATCTTCCCTGCGCTTGACGATATTGACCTCGTTGAAGTACTTGTCCGCGTAGCTCATCTTGCCGGTGGTGACGCACAGCCGTGCCTGCTCGGTAAGGTAGCTGCACGCATCGTTGAGCTCGGAGGTGGCGCTCTCGCACTCGATGAACGCATCGGAGGCGCGCCGGAGCTCGCTGAACTGTCGATAGCCGATGGCGAGAACCGTTACGCAGGCGATGCCGAGCACGAGCACGCAGACGGTACAGACCTTGTTGACCGTGCCGATTTTAAAGGAGGTGTCGATGCGTCCCATGTCGTGATCACCGCTGCCCATCACTGTTGTTCAAACTTGTTTATACAACAGAAACAATAGTATCAGGCCTTTTGGCGCCGAATGTTTGGAAAGTTCGCATTTGGCGCCCGTGCCTGCACCCCGTTGCAGACCCAGTCGCTACAATAGGGCGGTTACAACGAATATGCATCAACGGCATCAAAACGCACGAAAGGATCCGCATGGCAAGCCTGTCGGATGAAATCTCCTCGCGCCGCACGTTCGCGATCATCAGCCACCCGGACGCCGGCAAGACCACCCTCACCGAGAAACTCCTGCTCTATACCGGCAGCATCCAGACCGCCGGTTCGGTCAAGGGCAAATCGAGCGCCAAGCATGCCGTCTCGGACTGGATGGATATTGAGAAGGAGCGCGGCATCTCCGTCACCTCCTCGGTGCTGCAGTTCACCTATAACGGCGCCTGCGTCAACATCCTCGATACCCCGGGCCACCAGGACTTCTCTGAGGATACCTACCGCACGCTTATGGCTGCGGATGCCGCCGTCATGGTCATCGACGGCGCCAAGGGCGTCGAGGCCCAGACCAAGAAGCTCTTCAAGGTCTGCACGCTGCGCCATATCCCCATCTTCACCTTCGTGAACAAGCTCGACCACGAGGCTCGCGACCCCTTTGAACTCATGGAGGAGATCGAAGAGGTCCTGGGCATCCGCACCTACCCTATGAACTGGCCCATCGGCTCGGGGCGCAACTTCCGTGGCGTCTTCGACCGTCAGACCCGCCACGTGTTGGCCTTCGAGGGCGACGGCCACGCCAACGCCACCAAGAAGGTAGCCGAGGTCGAGGCCGAGCTCGGCGACCCGTCGATGGACGAGCTCATCGGCGAGGAGAACCATAAAAACTTGATGGACGATATCGAGCTGCTCGATGGCGCGGGCGACGAGCTCGATCTCGATGCCGTCGCGTGCGGTAAGCTCTCGCCGGCTTTCTTTGGCTCTGCGCTTACCAACTTCGGCGTCGAGCCCTTCCTCAAGGAGTTTTTGCGCATGGCGCCCACGCCGCGCCCCTACACCGATACGCTCTCGGGCGAGCCGGTCGAGCCCACCCGCCCCGATTTCAGCGGCTTCGTGTTCAAGATCCAGGCCAACATGGACAAGAACCATCGCGACCGCATCGCCTTCGTACGCATCTGCTCGGGCAAGTTCGAGCGTGGCATGGACGCCTTCCATATGCAGGGCGACCGCAGGCTCAAGCTTGCCTGCGGCACCTCGATGATGGCCGATGACCGCGCCATCGTGGATACGGCCTATGCCGGCGACATCGTGGGCCTCTTCGATCCGGGCATCTTCTCGATCGGCGATACCGTGTGCTCCGGCAAGAAGCGCGTGCAGTACCCGCAGATCCCCACGTTCGCACCCGAGATGTTCGCCCGCATCACGCAGGTCGACACCCTCAAGCGCAAGCAGTTCGTCAAGGGCATGCAGGAGCTTGCCCAGGAAGGTGCCATCCAGATCTTCCGCGAGCTCGGCGCCGGCATGGAAAGCGTGATCGTGGGCGTCGTCGGCGTGCTGCAGTTCGAAGTGCTCGAGCGCCGCCTCAAGGCCGAGTACCATGTCGAGGTGCGCCGCCAGCCGCTACCCTACACCGATATCCGCTGGATCCAGAACGATCCCGACACCATCGATATTCCGGGGCTCTCGCTCACGCGCGACACCCTGCGCGTCGAGGACATGCGCGGCGGCAAGCTGTTGCTGTTCACGAGTCCGTGGAACGTCGATTGGGCCGTCGAGCACAATCCCGATCTCGAGCTTTCGGAGTTCGGCAACGTCACGTTCTAGCGCTGCGGGCCGCCCCCGTCCGGCATAGGCCCGGCGGAGGGGCGGCTCGCGCCTTGGAAATATAAGAGAGATATGTGGGAAGGGGAGGACCATGGCGGCAAGCGAGGACGGCCTTGACATCCATGTCTGCGCCGGCGTGGGGCACGACTGTGCCTTCTCCAAGGCTGGCAGCTCCTGTATGGACAACATCCGCCTGTTCAAGGGCCTTCCCGCCCCGGCCAAGCGCGAGCTCCTCGCCCGCGCCCGCCATATCACCCGCCCGGCCGGCGCGATCATCGCGCAGGAGGGCGATTCGGTCGAGTCGATCATCGTGGTCCGTTCGGGCCGCGTGAAGACCTATCGCAGCACATCCGATGGCGAACAGTACGTCATCGACGTGCTTCACGGCGGTCAGGCGCTCTGGCTCGGCCTCTTCATGGCTGACCACACCTACAACTACTCTGTTCAGTGCCTCACGCCCGTGCGACTCTGCCTTATCCATCGCGCCGATGTCGAGCACATGTTCTCCAGCCATCCCGATGTCGCCATGGATCTCATCCGCATGATCTCGACCGAGCTCGACCGTGCCGAGGAGCGCATCATGATGCTCTCCATCCGCGACCCGCGCCGCCGCCTCGCCGAGTACCTTCTTATCCGCGACGGCAGCTGCGCCGGTCCCGAGATCCACCTGCGCCTCGAGGATATCGCGAACTCCATCGGCCTGCGCCCCGAGACCGTCTCACGCCACATCGCGCGCTTCGACCGCGAGGGGCTCGTCAAGCGTACGGGGCGGGGAAGGCTGCTCGTGCTCGACCGTGAAGGGCTCAGGAGTGTTTCGAAATCGTAAAATTTCAGACACCTTAGCGATAACAATCTTTTGGCGGAAATGCCGCAAGTATGTCAGTTTTTTCGAGTTACTTGATTGAAATCAAGGAAGCGTCCCATCAATCCCATTATCTTATGTGACGGTGGTTGTACATCGGATTCCGTGGCGATACGTCGCCCGGGGAGCGGGAGCATGGCTGCATGACGCAAGGGCGCGTACATTCGATCGAGTCGTTCGGTTCGGCCGACGGACCCGGCGTACGTTTTCTCATCTTCCTGCAAGGCTGCCCCCTCCGTTGCCGGTACTGCCATAACCCCGACACTTGGAAGATGGCCGGCGGCGATCTCATGGATGCGGACGAGATCCTCGACCGCGCCGAGCGCTACCGCAGCTACTGGGGTCCCGAGGGCGGTATCACCGTCTCGGGTGGCGAGGCGCTCGCCCAGGCCGATTTCGTGGCCGAGCTGTTCGAGCGCGCGCACGAGCGCGGTATCAACACCTGTATCGACACGTCGCTTGCGCCCTTTACGCGCGAGGAGCCCGCGTTCTCGACGTTCGAGCGCGTCTTCGATGCCTGCGACCTCGTGCTTGCCGACATCAAGCACATCGACCCCGTCCGTCACAAGGAGCTCACGGGGCGCGACAACGCCAACATCCTCGATTGCCTCGCGTGGCTTGCGGAGCGCGGTCAGGCCCTGTGGATTCGCCAGGTGCTCGTCGACGGCTACACCGACAACGACGACGACCTCTTCCGCACGCGCGACTTCATCGCCTCGCTCGGCGACGCCGTCAAGCGCGTCGAGGTGCTGCCCTATCACACGCTCGGCATCTTCAAGTGGGATGAGCTGGGTATTCCCTATCAACTCAGAGACATCGATCCGCCTGCGCCCGAGCGCGTGGAGCAGGCGACGCGGATCCTCCGCGGCGAGATCTCCCGATAATTTCCGTTTGGTACCTTTGCGCCGGTTTTTAGGAGACACAGCGGCGTAAAACATAAGGAGGAAGCATGGCACTACAGGAAGCATGGAATGGCTTCAAGGCTGGCCATTGGGTCGACGACATCAACGTCCGCGACTTCATCCAGCAGAACTACACGCCCTATGACGGCGACGAGTCGTTCCTAGCCGGTCCCAGCGAGGCCACCGATAAGCTCTGGGGTAAGGTCCAGGAGCTCCAGGCGGCCGAGCGCGCCAACGGCGGTGTTCTCGAGTGCGAGACCGAGATCGTCTCCGGTCTCACCGCGTACGGCCCGGGCTACATCGATCCCGAGATGAAGGATCTCGAGCAGGTTGTGGGTCTGCAGACCGACAAGCCGCTCAAGCGCGCCTTCATGCCCTACGGCGGCATCAAGATGGCCCAGCAGGCTGCCGAGAACTACGGTTTCCACGTCAACGATAAGTACAACCAGATCTTCAACGAGTATCGCAAGACCCATAACCAGGGCGTCTTCGATGCCTACACCCCCGAGATGCGTGCCGCTCGTCACAGCCATGTCATCACCGGTCTGCCCGATACCTACGGCCGCGGCCGTATCGTCGGCGATTATCGTCGCGTCGCCCTCTACGGTATCGACCGTCTGATCGCCGGCAAGCAGGATGACCTGCTCAACTGCGGCGGTCGCACCATGACCGACGATATCGTGCGCCAGCGCGAGGAGATCGCCGATCAGATCCGAGCCCTCAAGGGCATGAAGGAGATGGCCCAGGCCTACGGCTACGACATCTCCAAGCCGGCCAACGACGCCCATGAGGCCGTCCAGTGGCTGTACTTCGGCTACCTGGCCGCCATCAAGACCCAGAACGGCGCCGCCATGTCCGTGGGCCGCGTCTCCACGTTCCTCGACATCTACATCCAGCGCGACCTTGCCGCCGGCAAGATCACCGAGGCCCAGGCCCAGGAGCTCATCGACCACCTCGTCCTCAAGCTGCGTATCGTCAAGTTCGCCCGTATCCCGTCCTACCAGGCGCTCTTCTCGGGCGACCCGGTCTGGGCCACCCTCGAGGTCGCGGGTCTGGGTCAGGACGGCCGCCACATGGTGACCAAGAACGACTACCGCTTCCTGCACACCCTCGAGAACATGGGTCCGGCCCCCGAGCCCAACCTCACGGTGCTCTATAGCAAGCGCCTGCCCGACAACTTCCGCAAGTACGCCGCGAAGATCTCCGTCACCACCTCGTCCATCCAGTACGAGAACGACGACGTTATGCGTCCGGTCTGGGGCGACGACTACAGCATCTGCTGCTGCGTGTCCGCGACCGAGACGGGCAAGGAGATGCAGTTCTTCGGCGCCCGCGCCAACCTCGCCAAGGCGCTCAACTATGCCGTCAACGGCGGTAAGGACGAAAAGTTCCTTGACAAGCAGGGCCATCACATGCAGGTCGGTCCCGAGTACGCGCCCATCACGAGCGAGTACCTCGACTACGACGAGGTCATGCACAAGTTCGACCTCATGATGGACTGGTTGGCGGACCTTTACGTCAACATCCTCAACCTCATCCAGTACATGCACGACAAGTACTACTACGAGGCTGCCGAGATGGCGCTCATCGACACCAACGTCCGCCGCACGTTCGCCACGGGCATTGCCGGCTTCTCGCACGTCGTCGACTCCATCAGCGCCATCAAGTACGCCAAGGTCAAGACGGTCCGCGACGAGGAGGGCATCGTCGTCGACTACGAGGTCGAGGGCGACTTCCCCAAGTACGGCAACGACGATGAGCGCGCCGACGAGATCGCGGTCTGGCTGCTCAAGGCGTTCATGAAGAAGATCGCCAAGCACCACACCTATCGCAATTCCGAGCCCACGACGTCGATCCTCACCATCACGTCCAACGTGGTCTACGGCAAAGCCACCGGTGGCACTCCCGACGGCCGCAAGGCGTTCACCCCGTTCGCCCCGGGCGCCAACCCCGCCTACGGTGCCGAGCAGAACGGCCTGCTCGCCTCCCTTAACTCCGTGGCCAAGCTACCCTACGAGTACGCGCTCGACGGCATCTCCAACACGCAGACCATCAACCCCTCCGCGCTCGGCAACGATGACGAGCAGCGCGTGGCCAACCTGGTCAACGTCATGGACGGCTACTTTGCCAACGGTGCCCATCACCTCAACGTCAACGTCTTTGGCGTCGAGAAGCTCAAGGACGCCATGGAGCATCCCGAGAAGCCCGAGTACGCCAACTTCACGATCCGCGTCTCCGGCTATGCGGTGAAGTTCATCGACCTCACCCGCGAGCAGCAGCTCGACGTTATCGCCCGTACCTGCCACGACCACATGTAAGTCGTCTGGCTCTATAGGCCCTAAAGAGGCGGTCGCATATGGCGGCCGCCTCTTTTTTGTCACCGCCTCCAACACCAAAATGGGGGGGCAGACCCCAAAGAGGTACCTGTCTTCATTTTGAGATGGGGTGGACGCGGCGAGGCGGGGGGCGTATCATGGCCGACGTCGCCGCGGCGGTCGCGGCGGTCGAGCAGTTCGGGTCCGATATCCTGCTCGTTAAACCTAAAACCAAAGGAGACATATGTTTAAAAAGACCCTCGAGGACTATCGGATCCTCATGCGCAGCATCCCCGCGCCCACCGTCGCGTGTTTCGTCGTGAGCGTCATCCTCATGAACCTGCTGGCGAACAAGGAGCTCGTGAGTCTTCCCTGGTTGGCGCTTGATTGCGGCTTTACGCTCTCATGGGTGTCGTTCCTGTGCCAGGATATGATCTGCCGGCGCTTTGGGCCCAAGGCATCCGTGCGCGTGAGCATCCTCGCACTTGTCGTCAACCTTGCCGTAAGCGCACTTTTTTGGCTCGTGAGCCTGGCCCCGGGTATGTGGGGCGCCTACTACGACACGGGTTCGATCGAGGTGAACGCGGCGCTCAACTCCACGATCGGAGGTTCGTGGTACGTCGTGCTCGGGAGCTCGCTCGCGATGCTCTGCTCGAGCTTCGTCAACTCGCATCTCAACCAGTTTATCGGCCATCTCACGGATAACGGCAGCTTCGCCACGTTCGCGCTCCGCAGCTATGTGAGCACGGGCGTCGGCCAGATCGTGGACAACCTCGTGTTCGCCATCGTCGTCTCGCATGTCTTCTTTGGCTGGACATGGCTGCAGGTCCTCACGTGCTCGCTCACCGGGGCGGCGGCCGAGTTGATGTGCGAGGTAGTGCTTTCGCCCGTCGGGTTCCATGTGGCGAATATCTGGGCACGCGACGGCGTGGGCGAGGAGTACGTCGAGACGCATGCCGCGGAGATCCAGGCGAGGGCCTAGATGGATACCCTTATCACGGGAACCTCGAGCGGTATCGGTCGGGCGACGGCAGAGCTCTTTCTCGCGCACGGCTGGCGTGTCGTGGGCTTCGATATCCTGCCCGCGACGATCGAACATGACGCCTACGACCATCGCATCGTCGATGTGCGCGAGCCTAAAACCTACCCGGACGATATCCATCCCAACGTGATCGTCAACAACGCCGGCGTGCAGGATTCGGCGGACGATATCGCTGTGAACCTGCGTGCCGTGATCGATGTCACCGAGCACTATGCCTTTTGTGGCGAGGGTCTTGCCGCCACACCCGCCCTGGGGATTCGCTCCGTGGTCAACGTGGGCTCGGCGAGCGGGCACACGGGTTCGGAATTTCCCGCCTATGCCGCGAGTAAAGGCGGCATTATCGCCTACACCAAGAACCTCGCGAACCGTCTGGCGCCGCAAGCCACGTGCAACAGCGTGGATCCGGGCGGTGTCGTAACGCCGCTCAACGCCTGCGTGATGGAGGATGAGCGCATGTGGACCCAGATCATGGAGCTCACCCCGCTCAAGCGCTGGGCGACACCCGAGGAGATCGCGGAGTGGGTCTACTTCGTCGCCGTCACCAACCGCTTCATGACGGGGCAGAACCTCCTCATCGACGGCGGCGAGGCCGGAGACACGCACTTTATCTGGCCGAGCGAGTAGGCCGGACCGGAGTGCCGGTGGAGCTGCGTCGACCTTGTCCCGCTGGCACTCCTGCGCGGCCGTTCGCCCCGGCGTTAATTATTCTGCCGCTCGGCGGAGAGACAGATCCAAGAAAGCCCCCGTGGGTGCATACTTGATACCTAGCTATATGATGATAGGAACCCTCGTCTAAAAGGGGTAGCGATGTCGGGTATCGAGGAGAACAACCTGATGAAAAAGGTACGCATTACCGCGGTGAGCCGTGTGAGCATGATCGTGACGATCATCTTGGGGGCGATCTGCATCGGGCTGTTCGTGAGCGGACGGGTGCAACTCAATGCGCTCGATGCCGCCACGCAGTCGTATATGGATTGTGACCAGGCGACCCGCGAGCTCCAGGACGGCTCCAACTACCTCAAGGAACAGGCGCGTCTGGCGGCCACCACCGGTGAGGCCAAATACGCGCAGCGATACTTTCAGGAGGCAAACGTCGTCAAGCGCCGCGAGCATGGCCTGTCCACGCTCAAGGCGGGCTTCGACCATACCGACGCCTACAAGAACATGGTGTCCGCCCTCGATCAATCGATGGACCTTATGACCACCGAGAAATACGCCATGCGCCTTGCCCTCGAGGGTTCCGGCACGGCGCTTTCCGACATGCCCCAAGAGGTACAGGATGTTGAGCTCTCGGCGGAGGATGCCGCCGCGACGCCCGAGGAAAAGACCGCGCTCGCACAGCAGATCATGACCAGCGGTGCATACGAGGGCACCATCTCGCTGATCTCGACCAATCTCGAGAGCTGCTCGAATGCCCTCATCAAGCAGACGAAGGAGGCCCAGCAGGCCGCGACGGACCGCTTTTATGCCCTGTACCATGCCCTCGAGGTCGCGGTGGGGGTCTTTGCCGCCATGGCGCTCTTCACGGCCTTCGTGATGCGCAAACTGATCGTCAAGCCGCTCCAGATCTATGGCGAGAGCATCAACCGCGGCGAGATCTTCCCGGTCATCGGTGCCAAGGAGCTGCAGAACCTCGCCGAGACCTATAACACGGTCTATCGCGAGAACGAGCAGATCCAGGCGCTCATCCGTCATCAGGCGGAGCACGATCCCCTGACCGATCTGCTCAACCGCGGCTCCTACGACAAGATGCTCGATCTGTACGAGCGGGGTGCGGCCGAGCACCCCTTTGCGCTCATCATGATCGACGTCGACACGTTCAAAGAGGTCAACGACACCTATGGCCATGCCGAGGGCGATGCGATTCTCAAGCATGTGGCGCATCTCATAACCGTCGCATGGCGAAACATCGACCACGTGTGCCGCATCGGCGGCGACGAGTTTGCCATCATCATGGTCGAGATGACCAGCGATCTTGCCTATACCATCGAGGAGAAGATCGACTACGTCAACGACCGCTTGGCACATCCCGACCCGGCAAGCGGCCTTCCTCCCGTTTCCATCAGCGTGGGCGTCGCCTTCACCGATCGCGCCGATGCCGGTGACAGTCTGTTCAAGGATGCCGATGCTGCCCTCTACAACACCAAGGAAAACGGGCGCGCCGGCTATACGATCCACGATGCCCGGGGCCGCGGCGAGCGTCATGCCTGTCTCGAGGGGTAATGAGGCCGAGATATCGCGCACGCCTGACGGGGCGGTATACCTGTTAACATAGGGGGACACGACACACCGAGGGGGTCACGTGAGGCTGTTCGGGACAGGGAAGAAAAACGATGCGGACGGTGCACGCCGCCTGTTCGATGCTGCCGTCTCACAGGGTTCGTCGACCGTTCAGATTCTCGTCCGTGTGGCGGATTCCTATCCTGTGTATATCTCACCAAATTTTGAGCATCTCTTTGGCATCCCGGCCGCTCGCTACGAAGATGACGCCGAGACGCTGCTCCGCTTTATTCCCGAGACCGACCGCATCCACCTCAAACGCTTGACGCGCGAGTGGGACGGCCTCTCTTCGGCGAGCTGCACCTATACCTATCGTCGCCCGGGCGGCATCGAACGCGAGATGCGCATCCGCCAGTCCACCGAGCCGGTACTTGACGGCGAATATCTTCTGGTCGAGATGTGCGATATAACCTCCGAGGCCGACCGTATCGCCGCCGTCGAGGCCGAGCGCGACCATGCCCTCAAGACGGCTGCCGACCGCACGGATTTCATGAGCCAGATGAGCCATGAGATCCGCACGCCCCTTAACGGCATCGAGGGCATGCTCTCGCTTGCTCGCGACCATTATGCGGATGAGGAGCGTCTGCTCGACGATCTTTCCCGCGCCTCGCAGCTCTCGGGCTATCTGCTCACGCTTATCAACGACGTGCTCGACATGAGCCGCCTCAACAGCGGTCGGGTCAAACTCGATATTGCCCCGTTCGATCTGCGCGTCTTGGCGCGCGAACTGCGCGAGATGTTCGAGGGGCAGGCCGCCGACAGGGGGCTTTCCTATAGCGTGGAGCTGGAGGACTGCGAGAACGTCTATCTGGTGGGCGATCGCATGCGTGTCAGCCAGATCGTGATCAACTTTATCTCCAACGCGCTCAAGTTTACCGATCGCGGCGGCAGCGTCGCGGTGACGTTTCGCGAGATGCACCGCACCGAGGATACCGTGAGCTATATGCTTCGGGTGCGCGATACGGGCAAGGGTATGGACCCGCGCTATATCTCTAAGATCTTCAAGCCTTTCGAGCAAGAGGACCGTACGATCGCTCGCCGCTACGGCGGGACCGGCTTGGGAATGGCCATCACGAGTTCGCTCGTCGACCTTATGGGAGGCCAGATCGTGGTCGATACCGAGCCGGGCCGGGGCTCGACGTTCTCGGCCTATATCAGCTTTGGTGTGGCAAGCGCCGACCAGGTTCGTGGGCTTGTCGATGCCGCCGCCACGCTCGAGACGATCCACGATGTATCGATCACGTCGCTCGAATACGTTTTCGACGGCAAGCGTTTCCTGCTTGCCGAGGATAATGAGATCAATGCCCTGATCGTGTCCGAGATGCTTGGCAAGAGGGGTGTAGCCGTCGACCGTGCAGACAACGGCATGGCCGTGATCGAGCGGTTTGAGTCGATGCCCGTGGGGACCTATGACGCGATCCTCATGGATATTCAGATGCCCGTGCTCAACGGCTGGGAGGCCAGCGAGCGCATCCGTGCGCTCGACCGGGATGATGCCGCCACCGTGCCCATCATCGCGCTTTCGGCCAACGACTATACCGAGGACGTTAAGCGTTCGCGCGCTGCCGGCATGAACGGGCATGTGGGCAAGCCCATCGATTTTATGGAACTGAAGGCCCAGCTGGCCGCCGCCGCGGCGGAATCGGCATACCAAGGGAGCAGATAACGTGATCGTCGAACAGTCAAACAGCATCGTCAACGAGGTCAGTCGCGCCCTGGTGGGAAAGCGCGATGTCATCGAGAAGGCCCTTATGGCCATCTATGCCGGCGGCCATATCCTGCTCGAGGACGTGCCCGGTACCGGTAAGACCACGCTTGCCCTGGCGCTTTCCAAGAGCCTGGGACTCTCGTATAAACGCGTTCAGTTCACGCCGGACACCATGCCCTCGGATATCACGGGCTTCACCATGCTCGATCGCGAGAGCGGTCAGTTTCGCTTTGTATGGGGTGCGGTCAACTGCAATCTTTTGCTCGGCGACGAGATCAACCGCACGAGCGCCAAGACGCAGTCGGCCCTGCTCGAGGTCATGGAAGAGCATGCGGTGACCGTCGACGGCGTGGCCCATCAGGTGCCGCGCCCCTTCGTGTGCATCGCCACCGAGAACCCCGTGGGCTCGGCCGGAACGCAACCTCTGCCCGACAGCCAGCTTGACCGCTTCATGGTGCGCCTTTCCATCGGCTATCCCTCGCGCGCCGATCAGGTCAACATCCTTAAAGCCAAGCGCTACGACAACCCGCTCGAGAGCATCAAGGCCCAGATCGACCGCGATGACCTCATCGATATCCAAAACTATCTGGGCAACGTCCAGGTTGCCGATAGCGTGCTCGACTATATCGTGCGCCTGTGCGAAGCCACGCGCGCACTCGATCTGGTCGAGCTCGGCGTGTCGCCCCGCGGCGTCATCGCCCTCACGCGCATGGCGCGCGCCTGCGCCCTTATCCGCGAGCGCGATTATGTGGTGCCCGAGGATGTTCGCGAGGTGTTCCATGCCGTATGCGCCCACCGTCTGGTGCTCAAGCCTCAGGCGCGTATCGAATCGGTGACGGCCGACGACATCCTGGACCGTGTGCTTGCCCATGTCGAGGCGCCGTCCATGGTTCAGGCCCGTGGACGCGCGTAGCGCGGCTGGGTTCGGTTGCCGATGACTACCAACAGGGCGCTCAACATCGCCGCCAGCTTGGTGGCGGTACTTGCATACGTCGTGACGGGCAATCCCGCCATGTTGTTTGCCGCGCTTGCCGTGCTGTGCTTTCTCTTGTTGGGTGGCCCCATCGTGCGCGCACTTGAGGCGAGGACGGATATCGCATTCGAGCTCAAGCCGTCGTGCGAGGTCGGCCAGGAGCTCGCGCTCGACATCACCGTCACCCGCCCGCTTGTCTTTCGTGGTTCCATCGAGCTCGTCTTCGAGTGCCGCAACGTCTTTCTCGATACCGTGTCTCGCGTGCCCGTGACGCTTTCTCCGGCTCCGGGCGCACGGGAGCGCTTTTCGCTGCCGCTCGATACCTCTCGTGTGGGGCGCGTGGTCGTAGAGCTCGTTTCGGCTCGGACCGTCGACGTGTTCGGGTTCTCGAGCGCGTCACTTCGAACTGCCGAGCTCTCTGCTTCCTATACGGTCTATCCGCTCGTGACCGATATCGAGACCGTCACGCGACGCGCCTATCGCGCGTCATCGAGCGGACTGGTCTTCGACCATCATAAAAAAGGCCAGGACCTTTCGGAGGTCTTCGAGTTGCGTGATTATCGCGATGGGGATTCGATGCGCCAGGTGCACTGGAAGCTCTCCGCTCGTTTTGGGGACCTTATGGTGCGCGAGCCCTCGCATCCGGCCGACTTTGATCTTGCCGTGGGCTTGTCGCTCCACCGAGGCGATATCGACCGTGTGGGACGTCTCGATGTGATCAACGCGGCCGCGGCGATGTTCGCCACGGTCTCGCGCGCGTTTCTGCGGCGTTCGGTGGGACACTGCGTGATCTTTCGTAACGGCTCGGTGCTCGAGGTCGATCCCGTCGAGTCCGAGCTCGGGTTCAACGATATGCTCGATGCGTCGCTTGCCACAACGCTGCCTGCCGAGGTCGAACGCGAAGCCCATACCTTCGCATCGGCCCAACGCCGGCACGGCATCACCAAGCTGGTCTTGGTGACCGACACCATCTGGGAGCCGTTGTTCGAGGAGCTCGACGCCTTGTGCGAGCTCACCGTGATCTATCTGGGCGGCGAGGGCGCTCTCACGGTCGATGATTCGGGCGGCTACGTCCTGGTACGTCTTTCCGCCGAGGCCATGGTCTCAAACGTCAAGAGTCTGGAGCTGTAGCGCATGCCGGCTATCGGGACATATCAAAAAAGGGGAGACCGTGTGTTCCTCGCGGCGATGGGCGATCACGGTCGCGGCGCAGGCAGTGCCACGCTCGCCGCCTCGATGCTTGCCCCTGTGTTGCTCGCCGCAGTTGCCTGTTTTTTGTTTCGCGAATGCCTGGCGATGCCGGCACTCGTGGCTTGTGGGGTCGCCGGGTGCGTTGTCGCGGGGGTGGGCGGTGCCGCGAGTGCGCTGCTCCACCGTGACCGCCGCGTGGGCATGACGGCCGCCGTCCTGACTGCCTGCAGTCTCTGCGCCATGCTTGTCGTGCCGACAGCACGCGCGGACCTCTATGCGTTCTGCAACGCCATAGTTTGGCATGTCGATGAGACGTGCGGTACCCTGTTCGAACTGACTGCGCCCGGCGCCCTCAAGGCCGCGACGCCATTGTTTGGCATCCTGCTCGGTGCCATCACCGGTGCCCTTTGGTGGCTGCTCACCCGTCTACGCACGACGGCGCCCACGCTGCTCGCGGTGGTGTTCGTCAGCGCGATCTCGCTGTATCTGGGGCTTGGGAACGGGACCGCCGTGGTCATTGGCATCACGGGATGGCTTGCCCACTGTCGCCTGGTGCAGCTCACCTATGCCCGCACCACCTGGAAAGCTTTTTTGCTCAATCTCGGTACAGCGCTTGCGATCTGTGTCGTCATAGGCGGTATTTGTACCTTGCTCTATACGCCCGATAACATGGTTGCGGGCGCTCGTGCCGCGGTCGTTTCCGCTGCCGATCGCATTCGCTTTGGTGACGACGTGTTGCCTCAGGGCGACCTGGCCCGCGCCGCCGATCTCAACGCCCCGTCCGACAGCCATCTGGACATCACGGTTCATGGCAGCCCCGCTGACGACTTGCTGTTGCGCGGCTATGTCGGCGCCACCTTTGAGGACGGGAGCTGGACTCCCGTAGACCACACGGCCTTTACGGGCCAATGGAACGGTATCGCTTCGTGGCTCAAGGGTCGCGACTTCATGCCTGTCCGCCAGCGTTCGCTCTACGATGCGCTCAAGGCCAAGGAGCAAGATAAAACGTATAGCTCCTATTCCATTGATGTCCACGCCGATGATACCGACCGCCGCTATGCCTTCGTTCCCTACAGCGCCGGCGCACAGGACGGGGCCTCGTCGACGGTCGATATGGACGGTTCGCTCCGCAGCGTGTTCTGGGGCGACCGAGGCTATGGGTTCGAGATCGATAACGTTCCCGCGAACGAGGTTTTCGATGACACCTCATGGCTTGCGGCATCGAACGACCCCTATGTGCAGTCCGAGCGTGTATACAGTGCCTTTGCGCAGGATACCTATACCAACGTCGACAAACACGATGTAGCTGCTATCAAGCGCTATATCTTTAACGATGGCACATGGGATGCAACTGCCGCGACCTCGACGTACGCCGTGATCAGCCGTGTACGAACCATGCTGCAGACGCTTGCAAGCTATTCCGATGCGCCCGAGATCCCCGAGGCGGGGGAGTCGTTCGTTGATTGGTTTTTGGGCGAGGCGCGAGAGGGCAACTCCGCGTATTTCGCCACGGTCGCCACGCTTGCCTTTAGGACGCAGGGGATTCCGGCCCGTTATGTCGAGGGCTACCGGGCTACGGAAAAGGCCCTGGCAGATGCCGCGAAGCTGGGCGGCGATCTGCGGCTGGACGGATCCGATCTTCACGCTTGGTGCGAGGTCTATATCGATGGCCAGGGATGGACGCCCGTCGAGGTGACTCCGGGGTTCTATACACAGGCGCTCGAGGCGGATTCGGTCATCGATGTGAGCGAGGCGTGGAGCGGCGGCTCGAAGTCCGATGCGCTCCAGGCGGGGTCGGTCATGGGCGATATCGACGAGCGGCGTGACGAGCAGGAGCAGTCGGACTCGCAGCCGGTACTCGAGGTGGTACTCGAAGTAATCGTGACGGCTGTCCTTCTTGTTGCCTTCGCGGCGATCGCTGTTGTCGGGCAGCGCTATGTGCGCATCAGAAAATGCCGTGCCCGCATGGCAAGCGAGGACCAGTCCATATGCGTCCCCGAGTTATACCGCGTACTTTCGCTCATCATGAAGGAGAACCTGCTGGGCTTCGATGACGCAAGGCCTCTTGATGGACTCGAGCATTTTGAGCGGGTCTTCGCGGGGATCGATGTTCGCGAGTATCGGCGTATCGTCGAGCTCCATCAGGCCTATGCCTTCGGCGGCCGCGATCTCAAACCGGCGGAGCTGCGCACCGTGCGTCGCCTGACTGAGCGCATGCATGACGCGATGCCCGCGCCATCGACCATCCTGGCCTGGTTTAGGCGCTATGCTATAGATGTTCTGTAACGTGAGAATGGAATCGATGCCTCATGCCCCGTCTTCCCAAACATATCGCCGTCACGGCCGGCATGGTCGCTGCGCTGGGTGCGTTCGGTGCGGGTGCCTATGCACTCAGCCAGGGCGGGTCGTCGTTTGATCCCAGCGCCTTCATCTCCTCGTACGACACAGGCGGCCAGGATAGGCAAAAGGGCTATCAGGCCAATCGCACGGAATCCGATGCGCAGGCCAACCGCAGCGATGACGATAACGATCGGGACACCGGTGCCGATACCGACAATTCCACCGATACTCCGGCGGCCAGTCAGGCCAACGTCCCGGCGGCGAGCGCCTCGGGCACCACGGCCGTGCGCGTGACGGGCGATGGCTCGGGCACGGGGGTCAACGTGGCGAATGGCAGCGCTTCGAGCGGCGGTGGCACCGTGGTGTCGGGCCCTGTGATTCCGGGCGGCACCGGCAGCGGCGGCGATGACAACAACGGTGGCGGCAACGGTGCCAACCAAGGCGGTGGCGGTACCGGTGGCAACCAGGGCGGTGGCTCCACGATTGACCCGACGGAAAACAGCTATCGCGTGCTACCGGTCGATCCGGTGGCCGATGAGAAGAAGCCCTCGGGATACAATGCCGAGGTTATCGATAAAAACAACGATAAGATCACAGGGTTCACGTTCGACGACGTCCATGTGTCGATTACCGGTCGCACCGCGGACAGCTTCGAGGGTGAAAACGACCTGTACGTGGGACAGAAGCTTGATGCCTGGACGGTGTTCTGTGCACTTGATGCGGCCTATTACGATGACAACTTCAACTCCTTCGGCTGGGCCTGCAAACGCGAGCAGTTCGATTCGTATCCTTATTTCAGGATAGATGAGTATCCCGAGGTCGTGCCCGCCGGCGAGTTTCAGATCAAGGTCTCCTATCGTATCAACGACAACGACGGCTGGCACGAGCAGACCGTATCCTATTATCCGGCACAGACCTGCGTGTTCTTTGTCAACGGAAGGATCGATAAAGACGGTTCGCCCGAGGTGTATTTCAAGAGCTATGGTGAGAACATCAACCTCGATAGCCAGTTGAGTGCGCTTATGGTCTCGCTCGGTTATCTCGATAACGATGACCCCGAACATCTGAGCAGCCACATGCTGCTTGGCTGGGAAGAGGCCGGAAAGGCCCTGTCGGGCACCTATACACCCACACCGGGCCGTCATGTGATCGAGCCGGGCAAGATCGTCAAGGTACCCCAAGGTTGCTCGGTCCAGATCTACTCGGAGTACATCGATGGGGTGGGTGCCGTTCCCTTCCAGACGCTCGTGGGCGTTAAAGACTCGAGCGAGGCCATCGTCGAGGACTCCAAGGGCAAGCGTACGCTCAACGTGCCGCGCGGCGTCACGCGCGTCAAGCTCTCGAGCGACCAGTGCCTTGACGTCGATATCATCAAGCTCCCCGATACGGTGGAGAGCGTGGACTGTTCGGGTACGTGTCTACGTGTCAACAAGGCCTATAAGGTCGACAAGGACAATGCGCTCTATGCCTCGACGGACCAGGGCGTGCTCACCAACAAGGCTGGCACCGAATATTACGGTATCCCAGCCGACATGAAGAAGCTCGTGATTCCCGCGGGCGTTACTTCGGTCAACCTTCCCGAATCCTGCTCGCTCAGGAAAATCGAGATCGAGCGCGGGGAGTACGAGGATGCTCCGGCAATCGGCGGCATCGACACGCTCAAGGGTTGTTACTTCATCGTTGACGACGATATCGTCCGGGATTTTCTGACGCAAAACCAAAAGGAGCTTGAAAACAACACCGTGGCGCTTGCGTCCAGACCTAACTCAAAGCTCGTGGTCAACGAGGGCGTGGTCTCGTCCAGCTCACAGGTTGCTCTGGTGCTCGACTCTGGTTCGAGCTGGGCTGAGATCGGCGGCTTGAACGACAAGGGCGGCGCTACACTTTTGGCGGGCTGTCTCGATGACAACCCGACGGTCCAGACGCTCGTTCTATCGGGTAGCGGCCACTATACGTTCGATGATGGCTGCCTCGAAGGTGGCAGCGTGGATACCATCGTGTGCAATACGTTCGCGCAATGCGAGTATGTCGAAAGCAGGATCGAGGCGGCCGGGGCCCCCGGTGCCAACGTGGTTCTGCTCGAACATAACGATGACGGCTTCTATTATTATCGAGAGCCGCTCGATAATTTCGAGCGCGGTGATGCCGAAAACGCCTTCACGCTGTTCAAGGCCCCCAAGAATATCAAATCGTTTGAGGGTACGTTTGAGACCGATGAGGGCGATGTCATCGAACCCGTTCAGATCGCTTCGCGCGCCTTCAAGGGATGCGATCGTCTGGAATGGGTGCAGACTGCCGAAAGCACGTTCTATATCGGCGCCGAGGCCTTCAAAGATTGCGATGCCCTGCAGGGCGTTTTGATCGGTTGCCGCGGCTTCATGAATATCGAGCCTGATGCCTTCGCCTCGTGCGCCAACACCAAGTTCATCGGGTGCCGCTCCATGGATTGCGAGACCGAGGACACATCGACCCCCAACAGCTCGTGCCTGATGTACGCCCCGACGGGCGCCGAGGGCTATAACCCCAATTGGACGAGCTTCACCGTCGAGTCGAACATCGTCGATTACGCGGTGGCCGAGCAGGATGACGGAAGCCTGCTGCTGTGTGGCGTCAGCGATGCCGACACCACCTGGATCGTGCTCGCCTGCGGCAGCTCGCTCAAGGGCGAGGTCAAGCTGCCTGAGGATACGCTCGAGATCTTCTCCAGCGCCTTCAGCGGCGTCGACGGCCCCTTTACCGTCAATTGGTCTGAGCTCTCGCAGCTGAGCTACGTCGATGCGAATGCCTTCAGCTATTCGGGCCTTGCAGGCGATGTGTATGTCGGTTCGCCGCAGGCCACCCTCATCAATATCCAGAGCGGGGCCTTTGAGGGGTGTTCGGACATCTCCTCGTTCGAGAGCGATGCGTTCTACGCGAATCTGGGCAACGCGGCTTTCTCCGGCTGCACGGGCCTCACCCGGGTGCGGCTCGCCGCCTCGCGCGATTACTATTACGGTTGCACGATCGAGCCCTCGCTCTTCTACGGCTGCTCCAAGCTCCATACGATCGAGATGACTTCTTCGGTTGCGCCGAGCCTGGTGCTTTTTGGCACGGGCATGCCGTTCGCCTTCGATGGGGGAACATCGCCCGACGAGGATGCCGAGCGCATTAAGATCGAGGTGCCCGAAGGCAGCGAACAGGATTACCTGGCCGCATGGGGTTATTTCTTCTGCGGGTATGCCGATTTCGATGACTGCTACAGCAATGTGCGCGCCGACCTGATGTACGAGATGATCGCAACGCCAACCGACGCCCAGGTCAAGACCGAGATGTCGAAGCACCTGCTCGAGGGCGAGAACCGTCTGCGCAAGATGCTCGGCATGCATCAAGTCAAACAGTCGACGTTATTCTCATATGCCGAGAACGATGGGTGCACCTTCGAGACCAACAACGGCGTGCCCACCTTGGCGAGCGTCCCCATCGATGCCAAGACGATCGATTTCTCTCGCGCCATACCCGACGGTATGGACGGCGTGGTGATTCCGGCCGGCGCATTCTCTTCCTGTACGCAGCTCGAGCGCGTCGTCTTGAGCAACAAGGTCTCCGCGATCCAAAGTGGGGCCTTCACGGGTTGTGACGGCGTGATGGTCTCGCTTCCCGGTATCAAATCGGGGGATGGCGCACCGAGCATCAAACTGACCGGGGGAGACGACTGGACGCCGTTCGAGTTCGGTGGAAACATCAAGCTCGACGTGTCGGCCAAGGACCGCGATGCTTATCTCGCTGCGTGGCCGCGCCAGATGCTCGGCCTCTTCACCGAGGAGGACATCGACTTCTTCGCCATGAACAAGTGCTGGGTCCTTATGGGCAGCAACATCGAAGGCGTGGGCTACGACGAGCGTCTGCGCAATGCCTGCAACACGGCGCTCAAGGAGCAGGAGAATATCTTGCGCGCCATGATGGGCGCCGATGCCATCGATGACTACCACGATATCTGCTCGTTTATCGATACCGATCCGTACTACGAGAAGTACAAGGGCTTCTTTGAGCCCGAGGAGCCGGGCGAGTGGCCCGACTGGTCCGATTCGGATGCCGGCGATCGCGACGATGGCGTAGATGCGGACGATGGCGATGACGCCGACTTGTCCGATTCGGGCGCCGGCTCAGATGATGCCGTAGGTGACGAGGCACAAGGGGATAAAGACGGCCAGCACGACGATGGCGTTGATGCGGGCACGGCGTCCGGTGAGCTGTGACATCAGCTTTTCGCAGACGGGGTAGATGACCCAGGTACCGAGCGTGAGGGGTATGGCGAACAGCAGGTCGTTGACGATCCACGCCTGCCCCAGGATGTTGCCGGGCAGGTTGTGGACGTCCCAGAGCGGGTAGACGCCGTCGACGGGTTGGTTTTGCAAAAAGCCCTGGATAAGCTCACCTGCCATGGCAAGGAAGATCGAGATGACGTAGAACGCGAGGAGCGCCTTCCAGAGGCTGCCGAAGCGCTCGCGCAGGGCATCTTTGAGCGGATCCAGGAAGATGCCGATCACGAGGATCGCTACCCCGTAGACAAAGAACGGCTTGAAGGGGTTCGTGAGCACCTCGGCCGTGGGGTCGAGCGAGTGGAAGAACGTCGCGCCCACCCAGCAGTACGGCCACTCGATGAGCAGGTGCCCGAGCAGGCTGAACACGCAAAAGTAGATGAGCTGGTTGTACCAGAACCGCGCGGTGGTAAGCCGGCGAAAGCTCGCCCAAGGTGTCGCGTGGTTGATGGTGCGGGCGTAATCCTCGACGGTCTTGCTCATGGCTGCGGCACCTCACCCAGTTCGAGATAGTGCTCGACGAAGGCATGGTTTGCCGCGGCGAGCACCATGGAACGCACGAGCACCGTCTGCTCGGTGCGGCGGGTCTCGATGCAGGGGAGCGCCGCACCCGAGAAGTCGAAGGCTTCGTGCAGAGCGTTCTCGAATTCACGCACCATAAAATCGTAGGCCACGCCCACGGGATAGGTGCTGCGCTGGATCTGGTAGAACCGCGCGACCTCATCGACGGTAAAGACGGGCTTGAGTACCGCCATCACCATGAGGTAGGCCAGATGGTCGCGGTAATAGCGCTTTTTTACGGCGGGGGGCACAACGCCGTGCTTGATGTAGTTGTTCATCATGGGACTCGTGATGGGGTCGCCCAAGATGGGTTCCAACGCCCCGTTCACCACGCCAAGTGCCTGCTCGAGGTAAAGGCCCATATCGGGCAGGTCCTGGTAGCGGGGGCAGGTGAAGGACGCCAGCGGTGTGTGGCTGTCGGGCGTGGTCGGCCGGTCCATATCGCTCCCATCTGTCGAATGGCATATTGATACCAAGTTTACCATTCGAGGACGTTACTGCTCCATCGTTTCATCATTTCGTGAATCTGCTAATCCAATGTCGAACATTGTGTGTTACCCTGTCCCACATCCAATCCCGAACATTGGATGTGGGAATCAACAACATGAGTTTCGCCACTCATAACGTCATAAGGGGAGAGTTATGTCGCTCGATGAGAAGAAAGTCAAGCGCTTGATCGGTATTATGAACGAGATGACGTCGGTCGAGATACCGCCCATGAAGCCCATCATCCGCTGCTTTGAGCTGGGCATGGATGAGGATATCCTCGAATACCTGCTGCGCGTGGGTACCTCGAGGCATTCCAAGGAAACGCTCCATCAGCTGTTCGACACGATGCTCGCCATGGGGGAGATCTCGAATGCGCGCGATTGGCCGCAGTTTTGGAACGAGCTCATGGTCATGAGTTTTCTGATCCCGAGTGAGCATAGCGACGAGTACGAGCTCGCCTCGATATTCCCCGGTTGGATCGAGCTTGCGACCTCGGGCGCACCCACCAAGAAACGTCAGGACATCATGGAGAGCTTCATGGAGTTTTGGGAGATCCTCAAAACGCTTAACGTGGGGCCTTTGCGCTTTATGACCAACATGCAGGGGGTGCGCGACCGCGATCGCGGCGTCATGCACATGGGCACGCCCACGGCGGTGACCCCGGCGCGCGGTAAGCGAACGATCGAGGTGGGTGAGCGGCTCACGAGCGAGCAGGAGGTCCTGCCGGTCAACTCCGTGTTCGATATCTTTGCCGCCCACAAGGATCAGATCGCCGTCATGAACTGCATCTGCCGCAGTCATAAACAGCTCAACGGCGGCGGGACCTGCGAGCACGGCATGCCGCTCCAGAGCTGCATGCCGGTCGGTGCGATCGCCCAGCAGCTGATCGACAGCGGTGTCGCTCGGCACGTGCCTTACGACGAAGCGATCGAGATGGTCAAGGATTTCGAGCGCAAGGGCTGCATCCATACCACGTTCCACTATGCAGGCGATGCCAGGCGCGAGGCGCTGGCCGTGTGCAACTGCTGTACCGAGTGCTGTCTGCTCTACGGTGGGCTGCGCCAGGGCTATACCTCCAAGGTTCAGATGCGTGCCTATAACCGGCCCGAGGTGGTGGATGCGTCCGCATGCCGGGGATGCAACCAGTGCGGCAAGCATTGCCCCACCGAGGCCATCCGCTATGACAAGGAGGCGGGCAAGCTCGTGTTCAACTACGAGAACTGCGTGGGATGCGGTCAGTGCGTGACGCAGTGCGCGTTTGGAGTGCAGCGCATGGTGCCCGACGAGCGTGCCGTCTTTGTCAAGACCAAGAAGAAAAGTGCGTGCGCCCATGCATGAGGCGGGGGTTTGTGCCGAGATCGTCCGCTCCGTCGAGCGTGTGGCTGAGTTTAACGGGCTGGGGCACGTTTCGCGTATCGATGTGGTAACCGGGCCGGCTTCGTGCTTGCGGGAGCAGGACCTCAACTTCTATTTTCATGTGATGCAGGAGGGCACCTGCATGGAGGGTGCCTGGATCTGCGTGGCGCGGGATCCCGCGATCGTCGACGAGGCGGCGATGTTCATCAAGAGTATCGAGGGAGAGTAGAGCGGCGTTATGCCGGGCGGGCGATGCGGCTCCAGTCGATGGGGTCGGCGCCGTGGGCCTCGAGCAGTGCATTTGCGCGCGAGAAGGGGCGCGAGCCCATGAAGGCGGGAAGCCCCGCGCTCGCCCTGTTGGCCGAGAGCGGGGAAGGATGCGTGGACGCCAGGCAGAACTTGTCCGTGGCCTCACCTGCTCCGGTCGCGGCGAGTTTGTCCTCGACCATTTTTTGGGCAAAGCGGCCCCAAGCGAGAAAGACCACCGGCTGTGGCAAGGTGCAGCAACGCTCGACCAGGTAGTCGGTGAGGGTCTGCCAGCCGAGCTTGGCGTGCGAGTTGGCCGCGTGCTCTCGTACCGTGAGGGTGGTGTTGAGCAAAAGGACGCCCTGTTCTGCCCAAGGGGTGAGGTCACCCGTTTTGGGGATTTCGCAGTCGAGATCGGCGGCGAGCTCCTTGTAGATGTTGCGCAGGCTCGGCGGCAGCTTGGGCTGCGTTGCCGGGACGGAGAACGAGAGGCCCATGGCCTGGTTGGGACCATGGTAGGGGTCTTGGCCCAAGATGACGGCGCGTACGTCGGTGGCGCCGGTGTACGCGAGGGCGTTCAGGATATCATCCTGGGGCGGGTAGATCGTGTCGATGCGACGCATCTCGGCTACGCGATCCAGGAGCTCATGGGTGCGGACGAGCACGTCCTGTGGGGCGTCGGCCAACCAGCTGTCAATATTGCGTTCACGTGCGATGCGGTCCATGGGGCTCCTCGGTGTCAGATTGCTGCACGACCCATTGTAAGGTGAGGACCTGCAAATGAGGGACAGGTTTATTTTGCAGG
>DJRP01000010.1:86200-100898 GCA_002437815.1 Collinsella sp. UBA6357
CCTGCAAAATAAACCTGTCCCTAAATACCGATCTTGGCAAAAGCCTACAAGCGGATCTGCTGGAGCGTCCCCTCGGTGCGCGGCGCCGGCGAGAGATACGGGAGCTTGGCCGTGGCAATCGTCACGCCGGCGAGGATGAGGCCGGCGCCCAGGTAGGCGACGGGCGAGAGCGTCTCGCCCACGAGGAAGTACGCGAAGATGGCCGAGAAGACCGGTTCGAGCGAGAAGGCGAAGCCTGTGGTCTCGGCCGGGACATGACGCTGAACCACCGACTGTGTCACAAAACCGTAGGCAGAGCAGATGAGGGCGAGTGCCACGATGACCACGATCTCGCGCGGACTGCCGGGAAGGGTGACACCGCCGGTGAGCGCGGCGGCGATGAGGGCGAAGATGCCCGCAAATCCAAGCTGCCAGATACCGAGGGAGAGACCGTCGACATCCTCGACGAAGCGCTTGGTGATGAGGATGTGCCCGGCGTAGATGAAGGCCGAGAGCACCATCACGAGCGCGCCGGGGTTGAGCGTCGTGAAGTCCGCGCCGGAGAGCAGCGCCATGCCGCAGGTGACGACGAGCGTGCCGGCGATGACCTTGCGCTCGGGGGCACGGCGCAGCAGCACGGCGTTCGCGAAGGGTACGATCACCACGGTGAGGCTCTGCAAGAAGCCGGCGGCGGATGCCGAGGTGAGGGCGGAGCCCAGGCACATGCAGGTGAGCTCTGCCGCCATCACGGCACCGACGATGACGGCGCGCCCGAGGAGGGCACAGCTTACGTTGAGCACGCGCTTGTGGAAGATGGCGAGGCAGACCGCGAAGGCGATGAGGCAGCGGAGCGCGACGATGCTCGTGGCGTTCATGCCGTTCATGCCGATCGCCATGAGCGGGTAGGAGAATCCCCAGGCCACGGGGACGGAAAACGAGAGCGCGATTGCCTTTTTGCGATCCATGGGGCTCCTTTTGTTGCAGGGATGTTTCGTAGAACGTATTGTGCCCCGCTCCTACAATGCAGTAAAGCGAATGTTTCTGTATTATGATTCAGAATCGCTTAAGTATATGATGCGCGGGATTGGGAGCTTGGTATGGCATCGCGGTATCAGATCATCTGCCAAGTCGTCGATCGGGGAAGCCTCAAGGCGGCGGCCGAGGAGCTCGGCTACACGCAGAGCGCCGTGAGCCAGGCCGTCAAGGCGCTCGAGCGAGAACTGGGGACGACGCTCATCGAACGCGGCAAGCACGGCGTGTCGCTCACGCGCGACGGCAAGCAGTACTTGCCGTACCTGCGGCGCGTGGCCACGGCGGAGGCGGAGCTCGAGGACAAGCGGCGCGAGCTATTGGGGCTTGCCTCGGCCGATGTGCGCATGGCTACGTTCACCAACGTGAGCCGCACGGTGTTGCCGCACGTGATGCGCGGCTTTGGGCGCGAGCACCCCGGCGTGCGCCTCACGCTCAAACAGGGCGACTATACGAGCAATGCCCAGTGGGTGCGCGACGGCGTGGTCGATTTCTGCTTCACGGCGCGCGGCGTCGCGCCCGATCTCGAGAGCCGCTTGCTCTATCATGACGAGATGGTGGCGCTCCTGCCGCGTGGACATGAGCTCGCGAGCAAGGACGTGCTCGCGCTCGAGGATCTCACACGCGACCCCTTCGTGCTGCTCGACGAGGGCGAGCTCAGCATCTTGCTTGAGGCATTCGAAGCCCAGGGAATGCGTCCGCACGTGGCGAGCGAGGTCACTGATGATTACACCATCATGGCGATGGTGGAGGAGGGGCTCGGCGTATCGGCGCTCTACCGGCGCACCGTCGAGGGCATGACAGCCGATATCGAGGTGCGGCCCATCGCGGAGGCGCCCTCGCGCGACGTGGTCGCCGCCTGGCGCAGCTGGAACACCATGCCGCTCGCCACCCGGAGCTTCATCGATTACCTGAGCAGCCATATCGTGCGGAGTTAAAAGGACGCACTTCAGAGATTGGGCGCCAGATCGGTTTGTGGTTCCGATTTTGCCCTCTTTGGCGGTCTACGCGGCGAGCTTGGCTTTGGCCTGCTGTTTGCGATAGGCCCGTGCCGGATGGCAGAAGAGCACGGCCAGGATCATGACGAGGGCCGTGGTGCCCAAGCTGATGGGGTAGACCATCATGATGTTCGCGAACGTGCGGTAATGCGGAAACACGCAGAACACCCAGAAGAAGCGGATGCCGCACACGCAGACCATGGTGAGAACTGCCGGCAGCAACGAGATGCCAAAGCCGCGCAGGTAGCCCGACATGTTCTCGTAAAACATGCTGAAGGCGTAGGCCGGGAAGATCGAGCACACGCGGATATAGCCGATCGACACGATATTGGGATCGCTGTTGAAGAGCGAGAGTATCTCGCGACCGGCGCCGACGATGACAAGAATCGTGGTGGCGGCGACGATACCGCCCTCGATAAGGCAGACCTTGAGCGTCTTGGTGCATCGGTCGATCTGGCGGGCGCCGTTGTTCTGCCCCACGAAGGTGGTACACGCCTGACTAAAACTGTTGAGCAGGTTGTAGCAAACGTACTCGAGGCTCATCGCAGCGCTCGAAGCGGCCATGACCTCGGTGCCCAGGCTGTTGATGGCGGCCTGGATGATGATGTTCGCGACGGCGAAGACGGCGCTCTGCACGCCGGCGGGCAGGCCGATCTTGACGATCTTCTTGAGCACGGGAAGGTCGATGCGCAGATCGGCGGGTGTCACGCGTACCGCGGACTCGGTCTTGAGCAGACGGTAGAAGAGGGTGCCGGCGCTCACGGTGTAGGCGATGACGGTGGCGAGGGCCACGCCGGCCACACCCCAGTGGAGCACGGGGACGAAGATCAGGTCGAGGCCGATGTTGAGGACCGTGGAAACGGCGAGCGTCTGCAGCGGCATCTGCGTGATGCCGACGCTGCGGAAGATCGCGGCCTCGAAGTTATAGAGCAGGATCGACGGCATGCCGAGCAAAAAGACGCGCAGGTAGAGCGAGGCGAGGGGCATGGTCTCGGCCGGCACGTTGAGGGCGGCGAGCATGGGCTCGGTGAAGATCTCGCCGAGCACGATCACGACGAAGCCGATGAGCCCCATGAGGATGGATGTGTGCACGGCGCGCCTGACCGTCGTCTTGTCGCCGCGGCCGAGGGCGGTGGCGATCACGACGTTCGAACCGAGCGACATGCCGATGAACAGGTTGAGGATGAGGCTCGTGAGCGGTACGTTGGAGCCGACGGCGGCCATGGCGAGGGTTCCCTCGGAGCCCGAGAAGTTTCCGATGATAACGGTCGCGATGAGATTGCTCAGCTGCTCGAGGATGCTCGTCGCGGCGACGGGCAGGGCGAACAGCGGGACGTTTTTCCAAAGGGAGCCGGATACCATGTCGATCTGCTTGGATGTGCGCTCTTGTGCCATATGCTCTCAATCTCTTATATGCATGCGGTTACCGATGCGCGCCGGCCGGGAGTGCGCAGAGCGCTTGCCCGGCCGGGTGGCGGAATCGTTCGATTTTGCGCAGACGATGATACTCCTTGAAGTGCGCTCAAGGGCAAGCGCAGCGCCTGCGCCGCTCGAAATCGATTTCCCTCCACGGTCTGTGCGACAATGGTCGAACCGGCCTGACCACAGGCTGTCCCGCTATTCCCAAGGAGTCGTCCATGCTGCTGTGCCCCGTGTGTCAAGAACCACTTGCCGAGACCGATCGCGGCGCCTCGTGTGCGAACGGGCATCGCTTCGATCGGGCGCGTGAAGGGTACCTCTACCTGTTGCGCTCGTCCAAGAGCGGCGACGCCATGGGTGATCCCAAGGCTCAGGCGCGCAGCCGGCGCGATTTCCTCAACCGAGGCTACTATGCGCCGCTGCGCGATGCGATGGTCGAGATCGTGCGCGACCGTGTGCCGCGCACGCTGCTTGATATCTGCTGCGGCGAGGGGTACTACACCAGCGCCATGGGCTCGGTGCCGAGGGTCACGGCCTATGGGTTCGACCTGGGCAAGGAGATGGTGCGCCTTGCGGCCAAGCGTGGCGGCGCCAGCTATTTTGTGGCCAACATGAAGGATATCCCGGTGGCCGACGGCAGCTTTGACATGGTTTGCGAGCTGTTTGCCCCGTTCAACGAGCGCGAGTTTTCGCGCGTGCTGGCGCCCGACGGCTCCCTGTTTGTCGTGGTGCCGGGCGCGCGACATCTGTGGGGACTCAAGTCGGTACTATACGACACGCCGTATCTCAACGACGAGAAGCTGCCCACGACCAGTCAGCTCCGGCTAGTTAGCATGCACAAGGTGTCTGCGCAGATCGTGCTTGAGAGCCAAGCGGATATCGAGGCTGTGTTCCAGATGACGCCGTACTACTACCGTACGCGCCCGAGCGATCGCGAGCGTCTGGCGGGGCTCGATCGCCTTGAGACCGATATCGAGTTCGTGATCGCGGAGTATCGCCACTGCTAGGATTGCAGGACTACAAAAAAGCGGCGGACCTGATGTTGGTCCGCCGCGGGTCTGGTCGTCAGTTGGTGTCTGCCTTCTAGACTACAGGCGATCCTTGTTCTCCTTTTTGACCTTGAAGGCCATCTCAATAAAGACCACGTTGGCGAGCAGAAGCAGCACCGAGGTGATATCGAAGCCGGAGCCGCCGAGCATGGGCAGGGCCATGGCGAGCTGGGCGGCGTAGGTCACGACGGAGACGAAGCCCAGGCCGATGGCGCTCCCGATTTTGGAGGGCTTGTTGGCGGCCATGATACCGGCGATGGATGCCAGGATGGTGACGATGCCGTTGACGATGTAGACGATGCCGGCGAGCGTGCCGTTGGTGGTCTTGAACAGCATGAAGTCGCCGTCGCCCATGCACAGGGCACCGGTCGCGATAAAACTGACGCCCAGGATAAAGATTACGAACGAGACGATCTTGAATGATTTGCGGCTTTGGCTCATTGGAGGGTCCTTTCTTGCCGATGTGTTCGGCGCAAAAACTGACTGGTAACGTATGATTATCAGTCAAGCGGGCATGAGGGTCAAAACGAAATGCTCTGCTAAGAGAAGCTTTTCGATGGATGATAGGGCTATGGACCTCGTGGTGCGAGAAAGGTGGGTGGAGCGTGGACGATACGGCACGTGATATGGCGCAGGCTGTTGGGCTCGAGCTGGTCGAGCGCCCCGAGGGTCTTACGCTCACCGACGGCGACATGGAGCTGCGAGCCGATCTCTCGGGCATGCTTCCGCGCCTGTGGCAGGGCCGTTTGCAGCAGGAACTGCTCGTCAAGGCGGCGCGGTGCCGCGGTGTCGCTGCACCGGTGGCGATCGACGCGACGGCGGGCTTTGGCGAGGACTCGCTGCTCTTGGCGGCGGCGGGCTTTACCGTAGAGCTGTACGAGCGCGATCGCGTGATCGCGGCATTGCTGGTAGACGGCCTCGCGCGCGCCGCTGCAGACCCCGCGCTCGCCGATGCCGTCTCGCGCATGCGCCTGCATGCCGGTGACAGCCTCGAGGGCATGCACTCACTCGCCGCGCGTATCGAGGCGGGGGAGTGCGCGGCACCCGACGTTGTCTACCTCGATCCGATGTTTCCCGGGCGCACCAAGAGCGCCGCGGTCAAAAAGAAGTTCCAGCTGCTGCACCATCTGGAGCGGCCGTGCGACGACGAGGACGGGCTGCTCGCCGCTGCCCGTTCCGTCCACCCGTGCAAGATCGTGATTAAACGGCCGGCCAAAGGGCCGTTGCTCGCGGGTGTCAAACCGAGTTATCAGCTCAAAGGCAAGGCCGTGCGCTACGACGTGATCGTCCCGCCGCGCGGATAGGGCACGCTCCTACTTCCACGGATGCGAGGTGAGATGCCAGCCTCCGCAGTATTCGCACTTGTAGCAAGAAAGACCGCGGCGGCCATGGCTCTCGCAATCTGCCATGACGGCCTCGGCCTCGGCACGGCTGTCATAACGGTTCTTGCGTTCGCAGGATTTATAGCGCCAGGCCTCTTCGCGCTCGGCGTCCATGACAGCGTGTCGCTCGCCTTCACGGTCGAAGAGGCTCGATAGGTCGCCGCCGTTTGCGGTGCTCAAGAACTCGGTTTTCGCCTTGGCCCACGACGCGCGTTTTTTGCTGCCCATTGTCTCCCCTTGCCGGTCTCCGCGGCGATTTTGAGCCGCGGTCTTTTCTTGTTGCTATGATGGCATGAAATCCTATTTACCCGCCGAGTGAGGTGCCCGCATGCAGATCCGCAAAACCCAAAAGACCGACATCGATGCCGTCATGGCCATCTACGACAAGGCCCGTGCCTTTATGCGCGAGCACGGCAACACGACGCAATGGCCGGCGGGGACGCCGTCGCGCGAGACGATCGAGACCGATATCGCCGCCGGCGGCAGCTACGTGTGCGAGCAGGATGGTCGCGTGGTCGCGACGTTCGCCTTTCTGCCGGGGCCCGATTCCACCTATGCACACATCGAGGGCGAAGGTTGGCACGGCGAGGGCGCGTACTCCGTCCTCCATCGCGTGGCGTCCGACGGTTCCGCGCACGGGGTCGCGGCCGCGATGTTCGCCTTCGCCCAGGAGCGCGTGCGGATGCTGCGCATCGACACCCACGAGGACAACATCCCCATGCAAGGCGCCATCGCCAAGGCCGGCTTCAGACCCTGCGGCATCATCCATATCTCGGACGGAAGCCCCCGCGTCGCCTTCGATTGGGTCGCTTCGGGCGATACGGTCGCGCGCTAAGTTATCGGTCGCGCTCAGGCTTGGGGCGCGATGGACTCAGGCGCACGATCCCGTCCGTGTCTGGGCTCCGGTTTTTGACGCTTACTCCTGCGGAAGGTCGCTGCCACAATGGCAGCACTTGGTGGCGCCTTTGTGGACGGTCTCCAGGCAGTAAGGGCAGACGGGGTCGGGGTCGGGCTCGTCCGCCGGTGTGGTGCCAGCCAGCTTGTCGCCGATCTCCTGTGCCTTGTTGAGTGCTTTGACCAGGGCGAACACGATGGCGGCGACGATCAAAAAGTTGATGCAGGCGCCGATGAAGGCGCCGAAGTCGATGTTGGTGCCCGGCACCACGAGCCCTGAGATCTCGGTGGCGCTGCCGCCGGCGATGACCGAGATAAGCGGGTTGATGATGTTGTCGGTGAGCGAGGTCACGATGGCGGTGAACGCACCGCCGATAATCACGCCGACGGCCATGTCCATCACGTTGCCGCGATTGATGAACTCCTTGAACTCGTTGAGCAGTGCCTTCATGGGTTCTCCTTCGACCACCGACAAAAGAGCCCGTCACGCGGACGGGCTTATGAAACGTGTAGAGGGCCGGCTCCCACAAGGCGCGAACCTGTGGGACTCGCCGCGCGGCAGACGCGGAGAGGAGCTACACCGGGTCTCGACATCCGGTTCGCCCACCGGCGCCACCATTGTAGCGCCATGCTTCCGCCGTAGCCCGTTGAAGTACGACTTTCCAATGCTCGATGGATCGCCTGCTTCGTTGGAGTTCGACTTTCCACGGGATCTTTTCGTAAAACCGCAGTTCGCCAATCGTCAAGTCCGTGGAAAGTCGCACTTCAACGAGAACGGGCGGATGGATATGATTGGAAATCGGCATTTCAACGCGGTCTCGTCGCGCGATGGGGGTTTGGTTATGAAGCAGGCGGTAATCGGGATCTTGGCGCATGTCGATGCCGGCAAGACAACCCTTGCCGAGGCGATGCTCTTCGAGGCGGGCGAGATCCGTCGCCGCGGTCGCGTGGACGATGGCGATTCGCATCTCGACACCGATGCGATCGAGTGCGAGCGCGGTATCACGATCTTCTCGGCGCAAGCCACGTTCGATTATCGTGATACACATCTCATGCTCATCGATGCGCCGGGTCATGTCGACTTCTCGGCCGAGGCGGAACGCACCCTGCGGGCGCTCGACTACGCGATCCTCGTCGTGGGTGCCAACGATGGCGTCCAAGGCCATACCGAGACGCTTTGGCGCCTGCTTGAGCGCTACGGTATCCCCACCTTCATCTTTATCAACAAGATCGATCTTGAGAATCCGGGCCATGATGCGCTTATGGAGGAGTTGCGCGCGCGTCTCGCGGCCGGTGCGGTGGATGCCGAGGCGCTGCTTGCGGGCGAGTCCGCAGCGGTCGAGGACGTCGCCGCGCTCGACGAGGCGGCATTGGATGAGTATCTGGATGCCGGTGCACTCTCGCGCGACACGCTCGCACGGCTGGTGGAGGAGCGTCGGCTCGTTCCATGCTTCTTTGGCTCGGCACTCAAGGACCAAGGGGTGGCCGAGTTTCTGGACGGTATGTGCTCGTTGATCGAAGACCGCGCATGGCCGCAGGGGTTCGCCGCGCGCGTATACCGTGTGAGCAGGGGAGATCATGGCGAGCGGCTCGTTTGGCTCAAGGTAACGGGTGGCGTGTTGCGCGCCAAGCAGGTGATTGAGATGCCTGCGGTCGATGTTCGGCGGGGCGAGGTGGGATCGCAAAAAATCGATCAGCTGCGCATCTACAACGGTGCCAAATACGCGCTCGTACAGGAGGTGCCCGCTGGGGCGGCCTGCGCCGTCACGGGCCTTACCTGCATGCGGCCGGGCGATGCTCTGGGCGCCGAGCCGACAGGCAAGACACCCATTGTCGCCCCCGTCCTTAGCTACACGGTGCTGCCGGGCGAGGCGGATGTCCATGCGGTGTTTCGAGCCCTCACCGAACTCGCCGATGAGGATCCCATGCTCGGCGTCACCTGGAACACTCATCTCGAACAGATCCATTTGCAGCTTATGGGCGCAGTGCAGCTCGAGGTGGTCGAGCGCGTGCTCGCCGACCGTTTTGGGCTCCGCGTGACGTTCGAGCCGGGCGGCATCCTCTACAAGGAGACGATATCCGCACCAGTCGAGGGTGTGGGACATTTTGAGCCGCTACGGCATTACGCCGAGGTGCATCTGCGTCTGGAGCCGCTGCCGGCGGGTTCGGGCGTGCAGTTCGGTACCGTGACCTCTACCGATGAGCTCGACCTCAACTGGCAGCGTCTAGCGCTCACCAATGCGATGGAACGTGATCATCTGGGTGTGCTCACCGGGTCGCCCATCACTGACGTCCGTATCACTCTTACGGGTGGCCGTGCGCATGCCAAACACACCGAGGGCGGTGACTTTCGCCAAGCCACATATCGCGCGATCCGCCAGGGCCTTATGGAGGCCGCGGCGGCGGGGGCAGCCGTGTTGCTCGAGCCGTGGTATCGCTTTGAGCTCGAGGTGCCGGGTACGTGCGTGGGCCGGGCGCTTGCGGACCTTACGCGCATGGCGGCCACGTTCGAGCCACCGGCGATGACGGGTGATCGGGCCCGTCTCGAGGGTCGCGTGCCGGCGTCCGAGGTGCAGGACTATGCGCTCGAGGTTGCCGCCTATACGAGCGGCCTGGGCCATCTCTATCTGGAGTTCGCGGGCTATGCGCCTGCCCATGATGCCGATCGCGTGATCGCCGAGGCAGCTTACGATCCCGAGGCAGATCTGCCCAACACGCCCGACTCAGTCTTTTGCGCGCACGGGGCCGGCTACACCGTCAAATGGCGGGATGTGCCGGCTGCGGCGCACGTCACGGTCGACCCGGCCACCTTCCGCCCCTGGCGTGCGGCCGATGCCGCGTTCTTCGGGCGGTGAGTCTTAAAGCGTCCCGATGGTTGGCACCACGCCGGCACGGTTATTTCACGCTCGGTTAATTCCGGTTAAAAGCGTTTAATTTCGTTTAATTTGGAGCGCCAGGACAGGTGAACCCTTACTGTTGGCGACCTGAGTGGGTTTGCGGATTACGAGCAGTAGGTACAACTTGGTATAACTCGGTATAATTTTTATCGTTGAAACCAGCGATGCCGAGGAGGCCGTCATGACGCCCAACCCTTTCAAGCCCACAGCGGGAAAACGACCTCCGGTGCTGATCGGCCGCGATGCCGTTATCGAGGACTTTGAAGAGGGGCTTGATAACGGTGCCGGTGCGCCGGGCAGGCTCATGCTCATCACGGGCAATCGTGGCTACGGCAAGACGGTGCTGCTGCGTGAGCTTGAGCGTATCGCTGCAGAGCGCGGATGGACCGTCATTTCCGACTCGGCATCGCTTGGGCTGTGCGACCGTATGGCCGATGCGCTTCGCTCAAACAGGCCCGTCGTGACGTCGATGGAGATCGGCCCGTCGTTTGGGCGCATGTCGGTCGAGGCCGCTCGGACAAAAGGCGAAACGTTGAGGACGCTGGTCAACGGGCGCCTGAAGAGACTCGACCCGGGAAAGGGCGTCCTGCTTGCCGTCGATGAGGCGCAGGCGGCGTCAATCGAGGAGCTTGCGGCCCTGGCCGTTCTCTACCAGCAGGTACTGGGGGACCAAGATGCCACGGGCTTGCCCGATGGTGAGCAGCGCGGCCTTGCTCTCGTGTTTGCCGGTCTGCCCAGTATGGTCGATGACCTGCTGGAGGAGCCGAGCGTCACATTTTTGCGCCGTGCCCAGCAGCGCGTGCTGGCGGCGATTTCCCTGCCGGAGGTTCGCGACGCCTATATCCAGACGGTTGGGGATGCCGGCAGTTACATCGATGCGGAGGTGGCGGCGCTGGCAGCCCATAAGAGCATGGGGCACCCCTATATGGTGCAGCTCATGGGTTATTACATGTGGCGCTCCAGCGTTCGGCGCGGCTCTCATGCCATCGAGCCGCGCGATATCGAGGCCGGTTGCGCGGATGCTGTCGCGGAGTTCTATGAGGCTGTCGACGCACCGCTGTATTATGGGCTTCGCAGCCCCCAGCGCCTGTTTATCGAGGCGATGGCGCGCGACGGACAGGGTCCGTCGCAGATGGCGGACATCATCAAGCGTTGCGACCGTACTCAGAGCTGGGCGAGCAAATACCGGGCGAGTTTGATCCGCGAGCGCGTTATCGAGGCGGCGGGGTATGGCCTTGTCCGTTTTGCTGTACCCATGCTGGGCGAATATGTCCGCGACCGCGTGTTGTGGCACGACGAGGATCAGGAAGGGGAGCGATAGCGGTGGAGCGACAGCCAGATACGATCGAGGTGCGCGGGGCGCGCGTGCATAACCTGAAAGATGTCGATGTCGATATCCCGTTGGGAAAGCTCGTGGGCATCGCCGGCGTGTCGGGGTCGGGCAAGAGTTCGCTCGCGCTGGGCGTGCTCTATGCGGAAGGGTCGCGCCGCTACCTGGAGGCGCTCTCCACCTATACCCGCCGTCGCCTGACGCAGGCCGAGCATGCGCAGGTCGACGAGGTTCTGCACGTTCCGGCGGCGCTCGCGCTCCACCAGCGCCCAAGCGTGCCGGGCGTGCGCTCCACCTTCGGCACCATGACCGAGCTCAACAACAGCCTGCGCCTGCTCTTCAGCCGCTGCGCGCATCACGTGTGTCCGCACTGCGGGGCGCGCGTCGACCCGAGTCTCAACGTGGCGGCGGGCCTGGCGCTCACGTGTCCCGGCTGCGGACGCGAGTTCTATGCGCCGAGTGCCGAGGACCTGGCCTTCAACAGCGGCGGCGCGTGTCCTGCCTGCGGCGGCACGGGTGTCATGCGCGAGGTCGACGAGGCGAGCCTAGTGCCCGATGAGACCAAGACCATCGACGAGGGTGCGGTGCTGCCGTGGGGTTCGCTCATGTGGGACCTCATGAAGCAAGTTGCCGGCGCAATGGGCGTGCGTACCGATGTGCCGTTCAACCAGCTTACGCCCGCCGAGCGTGACATCGTCTTCCATGGTCCGGCCGAGAAGAAGCACATCCTTTACGTTCCCAAGAACGGCGAGGGCGCCACGCCCCTCGACTTTACCTACTACAACGCCGTCTACACCGTGGAGAACGCGCTTGCCAAGGTCAAGGACGACAAGGGGCTCAAGCGCGTGGCCCGCTTTTTGCGCGAGGGGCCGTGCCGCGCGTGCGGCGGGACGCGACTCTCGGAGGCCGCGCGACAGCCCCAGGTCGCCGGCATCGATCTGGCCCAGGCGACGCGCATGACACTCGGCGAGGCGATCACATGGGTGCGCGAGGTGCCCGCGACGCTTGCACCCGAGATGCGGCCCATGGCGCAGGACATATGCGATTCTTTCCTCATAACGGCCCGACGTCTCGTCGATCTTGGCCTCGACTATCTCTCGCTCGACCGTGCGGGTTCCACGCTTTCCACCGGTGAGCGCCAGCGCGTGCAGCTCGCGCGCGTGGTGCGCAATCGTTCCACGGGCGTGCTCTATGTGATGGATGAGCCGTCGATCGGCCTGCATCCGGCAAATGTTGACGGCCTGGTGGACGTGATGCGCGATCTGGTGACCGACGGCAACACCGTAGTCGTCGTCGACCACGACACGCGTGTGCTCGCCGAGGCTGACTATTTGGTTGAGATGGGGCCCGTCGCTGGCGCCGGTGGTGGTAACGTGATCGCCGCGGGCACGGTGGACGAGGTTGAGCAGACGCCGGTCAGCCGCATCGCGCCGTTTTTGCGCACGGAGCCGACGCGTTTGCGTCCGTATGTGACGGATGGCGAGATGTTCGATCGCGGTCATATCCGCATAGCCGCCGACTCCATTCATACGGTGAAGCCGCTCGAGGTCGACCTGCCGCGCGGACGGCTTGTCGCCGTCACAGGCGTGTCAGGTTCGGGCAAGACCACGCTCGTGCTCGAGACCCTTATGCCGGCACTCAAGGCGCAGGCCGCGGGCGAGCGCCTGCCGGAACATGTGCGTTGGATTGATGCCGAGGGCATCGTGCGAGCGAACCTTATCGACGCTACGCCGATCGGCGCCAACGTGCGCTCGACGGTGGCGACCTATACGGGTATTCACGACGAGCTTCGCCGCGCCTTCGCCCGCACACTCGAGGCCAAGGAGGCGGGCTACAAGGCGGGTGCCTTCAGCTACAACACCGGGGCGCTGCGCTGCCCCACGTGCGACGGCACGGGCTCGATATCCCTCGACGTGCAGTTTCTGCCCGATGTCGAGATCGTCTGTCCCGCGTGCCGGGGATCGCGTTATGCGGAGGCGGCCTCACGCATCCATCGGGTGGGCAAAGACGGCAGTCTGCTCACGTTACCGCAGCTCATGGATATGAGCGTGGACGAGGCGCTCGATGCCACGGTAGGGCTCAAGAAGGTTCAGGCGCGTCTTACGACGCTTCATGATCTGGGGCTCGGCTACCTCACCTTGGGCGAGCCCACGCCGGCGCTCTCGGGTGGCGAGGCGCAGCGTCTTAAGCTGGCGAGCGAGATGGGCCGCGTGCAGGACGATGCCGTCTTTGTTTTCGACGAGCCTACGATCGGCCTGCATCCGCTCGACGTGCAGGTGCTGCTCGGTGTTTTCGATGGGCTGGTTGCCAAGGGCGCTACGGTCATCGTGATCGAGCATGATCTCGATCTGATTTGCAATGCCGACTATGTGATCGATATGGGGCCGGGTGGCGGAGAAGCGGGCGGTCGTATCGTCTGCGTGGGAACACCGAGCGACATCGCTGCCTGCCCCGAGAGCGTTACGGGCCGGTATCTGCACTAGCCCTGTGGCAGACGGTGGCGCCCCACACGGCCGTACGTCGTCTCGCCCCGACTTACTCCATCCCCGCAAAGCCTGTCTGCCTCAGCGCCTCATAGAGCACGATGGCGGCGCTGTTGGAGAGGTTGAGTGCGCTGATGCGGTAGTCGTCGGGATCGATAAAGTTGCCGCAGATATCCTGGCTCAGGATCGTCTGATGGTCGGCTCGAGCGTGACCGAGCGCTTCCTCGTGCGCCTCCCAGGTGTCGGCGTTGGCGAGCGAGTCGCGATCGCGCAGCATCGGAATGCGCTCGCATCTCTCGGGTGCCGCGGCAAGCAACGTCTCGGGAATCCCCGAGCTCTCGCTGCCGAAGACAAGGAAGTCGCCGTCGCGGTAGGTGCTCTCGGCATAGGTTCGCCGGGCTTTCTTGGTCAGCAGGTGCAGACGTTCGTCAGCGGGCGTCAGGCCGTTGCAATCGAGAAAATCCTCCCAGCTCGCATAGGTCGCCACATCGAGATTCTGCCAATAGCCAAGGCCTGCGCGCCGCACGGTCTTGTTGTCGAGCGAAAACCCGATGGGCTCGATCAGATGCAAGCGGGCCCCGGCCACGACGCACGTGCGACCGATGTTGCCCGTGTTGGCGGGAATCTCGGGTGCGTAGAGGACGATGTTGAACATAGAGGGCTCCTTGATTCATAGGTGTGGCATGCGGCTATGGGGACTCTAGCACACCGCTTGACCCCGCCATACTTCGAAAAAGATGAGTGACTCAAGATCTGCTCGGTTACTTACCATGCGTGACGGTTTGCCGTAGGGTGATCGTGGAATGCTATGCACCGCGAAGGAGATCTATGCACTATGACGATGGGGCCTTCTACCGCCCGCTATTCGAAAACAACATGCTCCAGCTCCAGGTCGCGCGTGGCTGCTCGCACAACCGGTGCAAGTTCTGCGACATGTACCACAAACCGTTTGCGATCTCGCCGCGCGAGGACATCCTTGCCGATCTGGATGAGGCGCAGGCCTACTTTGGCGAGGCAGGGCGCGAGACGATCAAGCGCGTGTTTCTCACGGGCGGTAATGCCTTCTGCCTACCGCAGCACGAGCTCGAGTTTGTGCTTGCGGCCATCTCCGAGCGCTTTCCCCGCGCCTCGGTGGGGTGTTTTGCCCGCGTCACGGATGTCGCGCGCAAAAGCGATGACGATCTCGCCGAGCTTGCGCGTCTGGGCGTGAGTGATATCTCGATCGGCACCGAGAGCGG
>DJRP01000010.1:100970-101747 GCA_002437815.1 Collinsella sp. UBA6357
ACGTGCCGGCGGTTGGATACGGCCGGACTGACCTACGATCTGTTCTATCTGCTGGGTATGGCGGGGGCGGGGAGGGCCGATGCGTCCGCTGAGGCGACGGCTGCGCTCTACTCCCAGCTGCACCCGCGGCGCGTGATGATCCATACCATGACGGCGTTCGCGGGCACGGAGCTGCGCTCGATGATCGACACGGGTATGTTCGCGCCGGCGGGGGAGCTCGAGACGGTGCGGGAGCTTCGCCACTTTGTCGAGCTCTTCGATCCGGACCGCGATGTATATCTGCTGGGTAACCACTACGGCAATGTTGCACATCCCTGTGCCTGGCTGCCGTCGCAGCGTCGGGAAGTGCTCGACTACCTTGATAGGCTGCTCGCCGATGCCGATGAGGCCGCGCTCGAGGCGCGCCGCGCGCAGATGACCTCAATCTAGGTACAACAAAACGCCCGGCTGGCATATACCAGCCGGGCGTAACGGTCAAAAGGGACAGAATGTTCGCTATCTAAGCGCGATGCCAATCGGCAAGGCAGGCGTCGAGGCCAGCGATCACGGCATCTTTGTCCATATGACGGCCGATGATGCACAGACGCGTCTCGCGGTCGCCCGTCTCGTCATCCCAATAGGCCTTGAGCTCGGGGTTCTCGGCCAGGATCTTCTGCTTCTCGGCCTCGGGCGCGGAGTCGACAAAGAGGCCGTTCTCCATGAGGCGCATCTGGTGCCCGGCCTGCTCGAACATATAGCACATGTCGGGGTTCTGGTCCTGCCACAGCGGACCCTTGA
>DJRP01000027.1:0-127 GCA_002437815.1 Collinsella sp. UBA6357
TTCCGCGTGACCACGCTCGACCCCAAGAACCCGCCGCTGACCGAAACCGGCGAGGTCGACTGGAGCCAGGATTTCTTTGGCAAGCACGCAAGCCTCACCGTATCGGGCCAGCTCAACGCCGAGAACT
>DJRP01000027.1:231-18619 GCA_002437815.1 Collinsella sp. UBA6357
GGATGATCGAGCCCGAGATGGCCTTCGCCGACCTTAACGACTACATGGATAACGCCGAGGCCATGCTCAAGTACGTCATCCGCGACGTTATGGACCGCTGTCCCGACGAGCTCAACATGCTCAACAAGTTCGTGGACAAGGGACTGCTCGCCCGCCTCGACCATGTCGCGAGCTCCGACTTCGCCCGCGTCTCCTACACCGAGGCCGTCGAGATCCTGGAGCAGGCCGTCGCCGACGGCCACAAGTTCGACTACCCCGTGAGCTGGGGCATCGACCTGCAGACCGAGCACGAGCGCTTCCTTACCGAGCAGCACTTCAAGCGCCCGACGTTCGTGACCGACTATCCGGCCGAGATCAAAGCCTTCTATATGCGCATGAACGACGACGGCAAAACCGTCGCCGCCGCGGACTGCCTGGTGCCGGGTATCGGCGAGATCATCGGCGGCTCGCAGCGCGAGGAGCGTTTGAACTTGCTCGAGGGTCGCATCAAGGAACTCGGCATGAACCCCGACCAGTACAAGTACTACCTCGACCTGCGCCGCTACGGTTCCTGCAAGCACGCCGGTTACGGTCTGGGCTTTGAGCGCCTGGTCATGTATCTCACGGGCGTCGGTAACATCCGCGACGTCCTGCCGCACCCGCGCACCGTGGGCAACGCCGATTTCTAAGAGCGAATCGCCCTCAATCGTCAACTGCATCAAACGCATCAAAGAAGCTCGTCGGCCCATCCGGCGGGCTTCTTTGCCCCGTCGGTCCCTCGCACTCAGATCGCCCCCACGTCCGCGCCGCTCACGTTTTCAACCGTTGTATGTCAGCAGCGTGCCAGTCCGTTGTCAGCCGCACTCGGCTGTCGAAAACTACGCGACCGCTTGCCGGATGATTCAGACCGTCTGCGTCCCTCGCGCGTCTCGAATCGCGCCCGCCCCTTAAGCTCGCGCCACCCACACACCGCCGATATCCAAGGAGGCAGTCGCATGGCAAATGATCAGGCCGGGCGCCCGATATCCAACGGCACCCCTGTCAAAGTCAAGGGGCTTTCCAATACGAGCCGCGTGGCGCTTCGCACCCTCCGGGTGCTTCAAGTGCTTACCGATCGCACGGGAGAATCGAAAACCATCTCAGCCGAAGAGCTTATGGCCGAAATCTCCGAGCCCCGCGATCGCGACGCGATGCCCCTGCCGATCGGAAGACGCACCCTCACTTCATCGATATCGGCGTTGCGGGCTGCCGGCTACGTCATAGAATATCGCCGCGGCGCAGGCTATCGCCTGTCCTCGCGACCGCTTTCGGACGAGGACATCGTCAGACTCCACACCATGGTCATGAGAAACCGGACCATCCCCAGCGATGTCCGCCACAATCTTGCGACGCGCCTCGTCAAGCTCGCAAGTGCCGACATCCGTTCCTATCTCGAACATCCGCCCTCTCCCCCGCAGGACGATCCCAAAACGGCCAGGCAGCATCGAAAGCGCAAGCAGGAGCTGCGCGTGAGCGCCTGCGAGCTCATCGAAGCCGCTATCGGGCAGGGCGTTGCCGTCGCCTTCGATCTGGCCCCTCAGCCCGGCGCCGTAGACGATACCCACACCTCGTGCACCATGCGCCCCTACGCCCTCAGGCAGCGGGAGGATACCTATTATGTGCTGGGAACGGTTGCCGACGGTTCAGCCTCGGACGACACGCTGCGCACCCTCCAGATCGACCGGTTGCGCAATATCCGCGTGAGGTTGCTCGACGGCCGCAAACTCATGGCCGTCAACGATACTTCGGAGAATGAGGAGCCGAGTCTCGCATCCGAGGAGGCAAGCTGCGAAGGTCACGCCGTCTGATTTCTTGCCCCGCCCATCGAAAAAAGCGGTTAATAATCCAATCCCTCGCCCGATAGCTCTGTGCTTCGCGCTACCATATCCTCCATCCGTACTTTGCCCAAGCAAAGTATTTGCATGTTATTTCTTTATCATGGAGGTATGGAATGGATAGACTCAACCTCAGTCGCAGGAGCTTCCTCGTATCTGCCGGGCTGCTTGCGCTCGCACCGCTTACCGGCTGCGGCGGAAATTCCGGCTCCGGCTCCGCTGCCACCAGCGGCGACTACACCATCGGCGTGCTACAGCTCACCGAACACTCCGCTCTGGACGCCGCCAACAAGGGCTTTGTCAAGGCTATCAAGAAGAGCGGCCTTAACGTCAAGATCGATCAGCAGAACGCCCAGAACGATCAGTCGGCCTGCCAGACCATCGCCAGCAAGTTTGTGGGCGACAACGTCAACCTGATCTTCGCCATCGCCACGCCCGCCGCCCAGGCAGCCGCCGGCGCCACGAGCGATATCCCCATCGTCGGCACCGCCATCACCGACTTTGCCGCATCGGGCCTTGTTCAGGACAACGATAAGCCCGGCACCAACGTCACCGGCACCTCGGACCTCACGCCGGTCGCCGAGCAGCTCGAGATGATGCAGAAGGTGCTTCCCGACGTCAAGAAGGTCGGCCTGCTCTACTGCACCGCCGAGTCCAACTCCGACATTCAGATCGAAGCCGCCAAAAAGGAACTCGACAAACTGGGACTCGAGTACACCGACTACACCGTCTCGAGCTCAAACGAGATCCAGTCGGTCGTCGAATCGGCCGTGGGCAAGGTCGACGCCCTGTACTCCCCCACCGACAACACCATCGCCGCGGGCGCCGCGCAGGTCGGTCAGATCTGTAAGGAGAACAAGCTGCCCTTTATCACCGGTGAGGAAGGCATGTGCAAGGCCGGCGGCCTGTTCACGCTCTCCATCAACTACAAAGACCTGGGCTACCGCGCCGGCGAGATGGCCGTCAAGATCCTCAAAGGCAAGGCGAAGCCCGAGGACATGCCCATCGAGCACCTGTCCACCAAAGATCTGGTCGTCGTCAAGAACGACGAGATGGCCGAGGCCCTGGGCATCGACCTCTCCGCGCTCGACGAGTAGCCCCGATTTCACATCCTCGCCCACACGAACCCCATTTTGGCGCCCGTCCCCAAAATGGGGTTCGTCCTTTGCCGCTATCATGTACAACCGTCTGTCCATATTCAACCTAGGAGGTTCCAAAAGATGCTCGTTGCACTTCAAGGTGCCATATCCCAGGGCGTCCTCTGGGGCATCATGGTGCTCGGCGTGTTTATCACGTTCCGCCTGCTCGACATCGCCGATATGACCTGCGATGGCAGCTTCGCCCTTGGCGGATGCGTCGTCGCCGTGCTCATCGTCAACTTTCATGTCGATCCCGCCCTGGCCATCTTGGCCGGCATGGTCGCCGGAGGCATCGCCGGCGCCGTCACGGGCTTTTTGACCACGGTCTTCGAGATTCCCGCCATTCTTGCGGGAATCCTCACCCAGATCAGCTTGTGGTCCATCAACCTGCGCATCATGGGCAAGTCAAACACGCCCCTGCTCGCCAGCTCCACGATCTTCTCCGAGATCTCGCGCCTGACCGGCCTTCCCCAGTCCACGGTCGCCATCGTCTTCGGTGTCATCATCGCCGCGGTCATCGTATGGTTGCTCTATTGGTTCTTCGGCACCGAGATCGGCTCGGCGCTGCGCGCCACGGGCAACAACGAGCACATGGTCCGCGCCCTGGGCGTCAACACCAACAAGACCAAGATGATCGCCCTGATCCTCTCCAACGCGCTCATCGGCCTCTCGGGCGGCCTGATCTGCGAGAGCCAGAAATATGCCGATATCGGCATGGGCACCGGCGCCATCGTGATCGGCCTTGCCGCCATCGTGATCGGCGAGGTGCTGGGGCGCCTGCTTCCTGGCGGCCTGTCAAAGTTCGGCACACGCCTGCTCTCGGCCATCGTAGGATCCATCGTGTACTTCCTGATCCGCGCCATCGTGCTCCAACTGGGCATGGATGCCAACGATATGAAGCTCCTGTCCGCCATCATCGTCGCTATCGCGCTATGCGTGCCCGTCGTCTGGGAGCGCTACAAGCTGCGCAGCTCGTATTCGAGAGGAGATGAGGCAGATGCTTAAGCTCTCCCATGTTAAAAAGACGTTCAACAAGGGCACCGTCACCGAGAAACGTGCCCTCACCGGCGTCGACCTTACCCTCAACGACGGTGACTTCGTCACGGTGATCGGCGGCAACGGTGCCGGCAAATCCACGCTGCTCAACATGATCGCCGGCGTCTATCCGCTTGACTCGGGCGTCATCGAGCTCGATGGCAAGGACATCTCGCGTATGTCCGAGCCCCAGCGCGCCAAATATCTGGGCCGCGTGTTCCAAGACCCCATGCGCGGCACGGCAGCCGACATGCAAATTGTCGAAAATCTTGCGTTGGCACGCCGCCGCGGCCAGCGTCGAGGGCTCGCCTGGGGCGTCACCAAGGCCGAGAAAGAGGAATATCCCGAGTTGCTCAAGAAGCTCGACCTCGGCCTCGACACGCGCCTCACCGCCAAGGTCGGTCTGCTTTCGGGCGGTCAGCGTCAAGCGCTCACCCTGCTCATGGCCACGCTCACCAAGCCGCGCGTCTTGCTGCTCGACGAGCACACCGCGGCACTCGACCCCAAAACGGCCGCCAAGGTCCTCAATCTCACCGAAGAGATCATCGACGAGAACCATCTGACCGCCCTCATGGTCACCCACAACATGCACGATGCCATCCGTCTGGGCAACCGCCTGATCATGATGCACGAGGGCCATATCATCTACGATGTGGCCGGCGAGGAAAAGAAATCGCTCACCGTTGCCGATCTGCTCCACAAGTTCGAGGAGGTTTCGGGCGGCGAGCTCGCCAACGACCGCATGCTCTTGAGCTAGGCCGCAACCTTATCTCTACCTTTTATGGTATTGATGCTGCCCGTCGGTTTGTGGCCGGCGGGCTTTTTCATGGCATCATAGGGTGGTTGCGAATATGGAAGGACCGGCCTTTATGGATTTCATCGATTCGATCGTCCGTTTTTTTGCCCAGCACTGGGTTCAAAACCTTATCTGGGCAGGCATTCTGTGCATCGGCACCGCGTTCGCCGACAAGATCGTCGGAAAGACCCTGCGCCATCTGCTCAATCGTGACGACAACCCCCTGCCTTCGTCGAGCATCTTCATCAACATCGCCCGCGCCGTCGTCTGGCTTGTAGGCGGCAGCTTCATTCTCGACAACTGCTTCGGCATCAACGCCAATGCGCTCATCACCGCCCTTGGCGTCGGCGGTATCGCCATCTCCCTGGGTTTCCAGGACACGCTTTCCAACCTGATCGGCGGTGTTCAGGTCACCTTTATGGGAATCATCAAGCCCGGGGATAACATCGAAGTCGGCGGGGTCTCGGGCGTGGTGCAGGATATCACCTGGCGCCATACCACCATCAAGGACGCCTGCGACCAGCTCATCGTGGTTCCCAACTCCAACATATCCAAAAACACGCTCGTGCACCTTATGCCGTTCGGACGCGTCACCGTGCCGTTTGCCATCCAAGATCGCGCTTCCTGGAACTCGGTGGACGAGCTCACCGAACGCATCGTCAGCGAGACCACCCAAGCCGTGCTTCCCATCTCGGGCTTCGACAAAGCCCCCTATGTGCTGTATAGCGAGATCAGCGAGCTGGGCCTCAAGGGCAAGGTCATCTTTATCGTCAGCGATGACAGCAAAACCTTTGCCTCAGCCGACGCCTGCACCAGGGCCGTCGCAAAAATCCTGGGCTAGCCCGTAAAGATCGCGCTTCGCCATTCCTGCATCATATGTTGGCGCAGATGTTCCTCGCGCACCATGTATTCCTCACGTTTGGGAGCCCTGCGCACACCGGCCCGTTCGAGCACGCAACGTACCCAGATGCGATATTCAAACGGGTCGCGCAGACTTCCGTAGCGCACGGAGACCACATCACACCCGGCACGCTCCAGTCGACGAACCCGATCAGGATCCGGTCGCATCGTAAATGCGCCTTCATCCGTTAGGCGCGGATAGCAGTCGAGCACTACCGGACCTAACGGCTCGGCACGTGGCAAGACCATTGTCGTGTCCGTATCCACGACACCGCCGAGCGCATCGGTCACGCGGTCCTCACCGCAAGCCAGCTTACGGAGCCCTTGACCGCCGATAGATCGTGCGGCCGAAAGGGCGATGGCGACCCGCGCCTCAAGCGGCGTGGCACAGCTGCCCGCGACCTGTTCCGCCGCGCGCGCAAGCACCCGCCATCCTTTGCATCCCTTTGCTCGCTGCGCATAGGCGGCTATCTCATCGGGACTCGTGAGTGCCGGGCGCATGACAAAGGGCGCGGGATGGCCGTCGCGCATCTTCAGCGCCTGCCATCCGTCTTGGCCTTCACACAATTTCTCGACGGTGCCAGAGCCTCCTAAGGCATATTTCATGCTTGATGCAGGCCGATAGGAACAAAACGTACCGCACAGCTCGTAAGCCGCCATAATCAGGCTTTCGAGACAAACTTGGCTTGCCATGGTCAGCAGCGTCGCTTCGGGCGTGGTCACGCCCAGACCAAACCCCGTATCGATGATCGATCCGTCGGGAAGGTCACCACCCATATCGTGCACCAAAACAGGGCGCTCAAGATCGCCTTGAACGCCCTCTCGCATCATGACATCGAGCGGCAGGGGAAGAACCTCACGCATGAGAACGCGATGCATCAGACTCTCGGCCTCATCCGCCGGGTCCGCATACCCCAAAGCGAGCGCACGCAAGGCGGGCGGCGTTTGATAGTAGCGAAAGGCCGATAGCCCGCACACGATATCCTGCATGGTCTTTTCCGCGCTCTTGGTCACAGGGCTTTTAGCCCAAGGCTTCCACGACCTTGTCACCCATCTGGGCGGTACCAAGGATCCTATCTGCCGGCGTGGCGGCATCGGCGATATCGCGCGTGCGCCATCCCTTATCGAGTACCTGTTCCACCGCGCGCTCGATCCATGCCGCCTGCTCGTTCATATCGAGTGCGTAGGTGAGCAACATGGATGCCGAGAGAATCTGTGCCAGCGGGTTGGCGATACCCTTGCCCGCGATATCGGGCGCAGAGCCGGCGCTGGGCTCGAAGAGCGACACGCCGTCCCCCAGACTTGCCGAGGCGAGCATGCCAAGCGATCCGGTGATCTGGGCAGCCTCATCAGAGAGAATGTCCCCGAACATGTTCTCGGTCACCACGACGTCGAAATCGGCCGGTCGATTGATGAGCTGCATCGCCGTGTTGTCGACAAGCAGATCTTCGAGCTCGACATCGGCGTATTCGGTATCGTGCACCCGATGCACGATCTCGCGCCACATACGGCTTGTCTCCAATACATTGCGCTTATCGACACTCGTCACCTTGTTGCGACGCTTGCGCGCGGCCTCGAAAGCCTGGCGGGCAATGCGTTCGATCTCGTATTCGCGATACTCCATCACGTCGTAGGCACGCTGTCCGGCACCACCGTCCGCACCGGACCCCGGCTCGTCATAGAAACGCTCGCGTCGACCGAAATAGATGCCGCCGGTGAGCTCACGCACGAGCACCATGTCCACGCCCTTGATGACCTCGGGACGAAGCGTCGAGGCACCGGCAAGGGCGTCGTAGATCTTGACCGGGCGCAGGTTGGTATAGAGTCCGAGCTCCTTGCGGATCCGGAGCAAACCCTGCTCGGGGCGCGGTGCCGCAGGATCGGTCGAATCCCACTTGGGTCCACCGACGCTGGCAAGCAGCACGGCATCCGAGGCCTTCGCAGCATCAAGCGTCTCTTTCGGCAGCGGATCGCCCGTGGCATCGATGGCCGCCCCTCCGATCAGGTGGTCTTCGAACGCAAACGTCACGCCAGAACGTCTTCCTACCGCCGCGAGCACCTTTTTGCCCTCCGCGATCACCTCGGGACCGATGCCGTCTCCCGGCAGGCAGCAGATCTTATAGGTCTTTTTCACGTTGCAGCTCCAGTTCTCGCTACTCGGACCGTTCGCAAAGGGATTGTCCAGCTTGATCGTCACGCGTTTTACGCCTCCTCGGCCTTAGTTGCCGCGATCTTGGCGCGGGTGCGCGCCACCAGGCCGCCCGCCTCGATGATCTCGGCGATAAACGGCGGAAACGGCTCGGCCGTGAAGGTCTCGCCGGTGCGCTCGTTGGTGATGGTACCCGCCTCGGTATCGACCTTAACCGTATCGCCGGCCTGGATGGCATCGACCGCCTCCGGGCACTCCATGATGGGCAGGCCCACGTTGATCGCATTGCGATAGAAGATGCGGGCGAAACTCTTGGCGATGACGCACGATACGCCGGCGGCCTTGATGGCCACCGGGGCATGCTCGCGCGACGAGCCGCAACCAAAGTTCTCGTCCGCTACGATGATGTCACCCGGCTTCACCGTGGTGGCAAACGCGGGGTCGATGTCCTCCATGGCATGCGCCGCCAGATGCGCATGGTCGGAAGAGTTCAGATAACGAGCGGGAATAATGACGTCGGTGTCGACATCTCGACCGTACCGAAATACTGTTCCTTCAAAGTTCATGTCGTTCTCCGTTCGAAATACAAGAGTCGGAACGCGCTGTTGGGGATTTGATATTTACTCGCTTACTCGGACAGTCCTGCTCGCACGGAGAGCACATTAAGTGCTCTCCGGCTCGTGCGGAACTCGACGCGAGCAAATATCAAATCCCTCGTTCTCGTCTCGGCTACAAAAAAGCTAAAAGAAAGTTGGCGTTCGCCTTCGGCGAACCTAGTGAGCGCAGGACTGTCCGAGCGCCGGACGAAAGTCCAAAAGGCCCTCCCCCATTTAAATCTGGCTCGGCAGGCAGATATGCCCCGCCACGGCAGAGGCCGCCGCAACGGCCGGCGAGGCCAGATAGACCTCGGACGTGGGGTCGCCCATGCGCCCGACGAAGTTGCGGTTGGTCGTCGAGATGCAACGTTCCCCGGCCGCCAGGATACCCATGTAACCGCCCAGGCAGGGACCGCATGTAGGGGTCGAGAAGACACAGTTGGCATCCAAGAAGATATCGGTCAACCCTTCCTTCATGCACTGACGGAACACCGCCTGCGTCGCCGGGATCACGATACAGCGCACACCGTCGGCAACTTTGTGCCCGCGCATGACCTCGGCCGCCGCGCGCATATCTTCGATGCGGCCGTTGGTGCACGACCCGATCACAGCCTGGTCGATCGCGATATGCGTGCTCTCGCTCACCGGATGGGTGTTGCTCGGCAGATGCGGCCACGACACGCAGGGTTTGATGTCGGCGGCATCGATCTTGATGACCCGTGCGTACTCGGCATCGGCGTCTGCATGGTACTCGACGTAATCGCGCTCGCAACGGTCTTTGAGCCAGGCGCGAGCCACGTCATCGACCTCGATGATGCCAGCCTTGCCGCCCGCCTCGATCGCCATGTTCGAAATCGTCATGCGACCTTCCATCGACAGGCCTTCGATCGTGGAGCCGGCAAATTCCATCGCCTGGTACAGAGCCCCGTCTACGCCGATCATACCGATGATATGCAGAATGATGTCTTTGGCTGTAGCCCCGTCGGCAAGCTCGCCGTCGATCTCAAAGCGGATCGTGGGCGGCACCTTGAACCAGGCGCGACCGGTCGCCAGCCCCACGCCGGCATCGGTGGAGCCCACGCCCGTCGAAAAGGCACCGAGCGCACCGTAGGTGCAGGTATGCGAATCGGCTCCGATGATCAGGTCACCGGGCACGACGACACCGCGCTCGGGCAGCAGGGCATGCTCGATGCCGGCGCAGCCCTGCTCGTAGTAGTGCGTCACATGCTGGGCATGGGCGAACTCGCGCATCTTCTTGGTCTGCTCGGCGCTCTTGATGTCCTTGTTGGGCGCGTAGTGGTCGGGAACCAGGCAGACGCGGTCGCGGTCGAACACCTCGGTCGCGCCCAGCTCATGGAACACGTCGATCGCGATCGGCGCGGTGATATCGTTGGCGAGCACGATATCCAGATCGCATTCCACGAGCTGGCCGGGTTTGACCTCGTCGAGGCCGGCGTGGGCGGCCAGGATCTTCTCTGCAACGGTCATGGGACGAGCCATGTCTTTCCCCTCTCATATGGGCACAAGCGCCCGCGTACTCTACTCGTTTCCCGCCTTGGAGCGGTTGGTCTGAATCATACGGTTGACGGCGTTCACGTACGCCTTGGCAGAGCTCACGATGATATCCGTGTCGGCACCGCGACCGGTATAGATCTTGCCGTCCTCGGCGGTGATGCGTACCGTCACCTCGCCGATGGCATCGATACCGCGCGTGATGGCCTTGACGTTGAACTCGGTCAGATCACCGTGTGCGGAGACCACCTGATCGACGGCCTTGTATGCCGCGTCGACCGGACCGGTGCCCGTCGAGCAGACGACATGGGTCTCGCCCGTCTCGTCGGCGATGGTCGCCGTCGCCGTGGGCACCAGCGGATCGCCGCACGACACCTGCAGGGCATCGAGGGTATAGATCGCCTTGACCTCGCGCTGGCGCTCTTGGACCATCGATTCCAGATCCTCGTCAAAGACCTCCTTTTTCTGGTCGGCAATCTCGAGGAAGCGCTGATAGATAGCCTCGAACTCCTGATCCTCGAAGGTATAGCCAAGCTCGGCCAGGCGATGGCGCAAGGCGGCGTGGCCCGAGCGGGCAGAAAGGATGATCTCGGAACCTGCAGCGCCCACATCCTTGGGATCGATGATCTCATAGGTATCGCGCGCCTTGAGCACGCCATCCTGATGGATACCGGAGCTATGGGCAAAGGCGTTGGCGCCGACGATGGACTTGTTGGGCTGTACGTTGATACCGGTGATGGAGCTCACGAGCTTCGAGGCACGGGTGAGTTCGGTCGTCACGATATCGGTATGGGCATCGAGCGCCTCCTCGTGCATCTTCATGGCCATGACCACCTCTTCGAGCGCCGTGTTGCCGGCACGCTCGCCCAGGCCGTTGATGGTGCACTCGATCTGGGTCGCACCGTTGCGTACGGCGTCGAGCGCAAGCGCTGTGGCCATACCCAGGTCGTTATGCGTGTGGACCGAGATGGTCACGTCCTCGATGCCCGCCACGCGCTCGCGCAGATCGCGAATGCGTGCGCCAAAATCCCACGGCATGTTGTAGCCGGTGGTGTCGGGGATATTCACGACCGTCGCTCCGGCCTTCACCGCCGCCTCGACGATGCGAACCAGGAATTCTTGATCGGAGCGTCCCGCGTCCTCGGCATAGAACTCGACGTCGTCGACAAACTTGCGAGCATAGCTCACCGCATGCACCGCGCGCTCGATAGCCTCTTCCTCGGTCATATGGAGCTTGTCGCGCAGATGGCTGGGGCTCACACCCAGACCGGTATGGATACGAGGCCTCTGAGCGCATTTGAGGGCCTCTGCGGCAACTTCGATGTCTTTATCCACGGCGCGGGTGAGCCCGCATACGGTACAGCGGTCACCGGCGATCTTTCCGATCTCCTGGACCGATTTGAAATCACCGGGGCTCGAGATCGGAAAGCCCGCCTCGATGACGTCGACGTTCATGCGCACCAGCTGACGGGCGATGACAAGCTTCTCCTCGGTGTTCATGCTTGCGCCGGGAGACTGCTCCCCGTCGCGCAGGGTGGTGTCGAAGATAGCGATTTTGCGGCTCATGATTTCCTCCTGATAGTCGCTGATGACGGGAGCTTTCAGGAGAGATGGGGCGCCTTGAGATAGAAAAACACCCGGGTCGCTCATCACGCCTGAAAGCGGCGGACGATTGCGCACTCGGGTGCCAACGTATTAAAGCAAGCTTAAACCCTAGCGCGCGATTACATCTAGTAGCGCTAGGCCTAGGAGCTGCTGCGTGTTCTTGAACATGTACGGCTCCTCTCAGCCTCGGGGTTTCACTGCAACGGGCTAAAGTGTAACACAACCTGCAATTGGGGACGTAGCGTTTTGACAGGTTTTCCTTACACCTCGTCAAAACCTGTCAAAACGCTACGTCCCCAATTGCAGGTCACCAGGGAGTACGGGCAGCGGACGATTCAATGGCCTCATGGCGACGCAGCTCTCGACGCATCGTATGGGCATTGACCCAAGCCGCCTGCCACCCACCTGCCACATAGCGCTCGTCATCGATCTCAAACATCGTATAGCCACAGGCATTGATGACCTGCGCCCCCGACGGATGCATACGCAAGCGCTTGAAAGCCGGGTCGTATCCCTTATGGATATGTCCGTGCACCAGATAATCGGGGCGCCAGGATCCAAGTGCCTCGTTAAAGCTCTCAAACCCCTGATGGGGACCATCCGAAAGATCGCCCACCCCCGCGGCGGGAGCATGGGTCAAAAGGATGTCACACCCTCCCAACAATTTTACTTTGCGCGAAAGCTTGCGAACGCGGCGGGCCATCTCACGTTCGCTGTACATGTTGGCCCCATCTCGGTAACGCCTTGAGCCACCGAGCCCCGCGATCCGCACACCTCGATAGACGTACATATCATCTTCAACGCAGATGCAGCCACCCGGTGCATGGCGAGCATATCGATCGTCATGGTTGCCGCGCACATAGATCAAAGGCTTGTTGATAACGGTGACCAGAAACTCAAGATAGTCAGGATCCAGATCACCGGCCGAGAGTATCAGGTCGACATCCTCGAACCGCTCTTTGCAAAAAGCCTCCCACAGACATCGTTCCTCGACATCGGCTATAGCCAGTATCTTCATAGTGTACGGTCCCCCACGGTCGCGCCGGTGCGCGGAAGCTCCCCCACGACGTTGTCTGCCAGCCAATCCATCTCGACCACCTGCGCGCTCGGCAGTGGAGGAAAGCCCGCGATCTGTACCACGCCGTTTTGGCTGCGCAACTCACCCTCAAACGGATGGATCGACCCCTCGATGATTCCGTTTCGGAGCAGCTGCACCAATTTGCGCGTCTGATAGGGCAAACCCGGTGCGTAGCGAACATCGATCACTCCCGATTTCATGCCATACCAGTAGCTGACGGCCCGCTCACCGAGCTCATCACCCACCTCGTCCCACGTCCCGTGAAGCAGGCTGCGCACGATGAGTTCGTAATAGCGACCCCAATGCCATACGGGCATGGCGATACCAACCGCACCTTCTTGCGTCAAACGATGCAAACCGTACGAGTTCGGATCGCCATAGGGCTTGGCAACGTCCGCCCCGCTCAGCACGCTCACGTTCTCGCGGCGCATCGTGGCCGCCAAATCCCCCGCCGGCACATTGCCCCAATGCAGGATAACCTGTGCCCGTGGATCCATCAGCGAGGCACCAATCGCGAACGCGTTGATCTCCGTGACGGCGCCCGAGGCAAACACGGGGGCGTGGTATCCGATTCTATGGTTCTCGGCCATACTGGCGGCTAAAGCCCCCAGCAAAAACTTTGCCTCATACATTTTTCCGTAGTACGAACGAACCGCCTGGTGCGGCACACCGATGGAGCAATTGAGAAAGCGCACCGAGGGATACTCCACCGCCGCCCGCAGTGTGTATTCCATAAGCGTATGTGACGTCGTGAATATCACGTCGACACCATGGGCCACTGCCTTCTCGACGGCAGCGTAGAAAGCATCTGGGTCCTGACAGGATTCAAACGCTTCGGTAGTCACGATACCGTCGAAGTATTGTTCGATATAACGCCGGCCCGTATCATGCACGTTCGCCCAACTCGATAGAGAGCAAGAGTGTTCGTGAATAAACGCCACCTTGAGCGGATTGCTCGTGGAATACAACGTCTTGCCCATAAAGAAGCGTGCCACTCCCGGGGCGGTTTCGATTCCCGTCCGCTCTTCAACCGACTGCGGCGACTCGACAAGATCGACCCGATCCCCTTCATCGCGACCCTGCATAACGATCTCACGCCAAATCTTCGAAAGACGGTTGGCGACGATATCAGAAGGAGTATCGAGCAAACGATCCTGGTTGTAGATAGTCAAATAAACGAGCATTGCATCAGCCGGAGTCACATCCAGATGGTCTCCGCCCGCACGACGATAAACTCGTTCAAAGAACAGATAGGTCTGATGAAGATACTCGACGCGCTTTCGAGGCCAGGGCTCTTGCAGGTTCTGATCGAATGCCTCGGCAAGTTTCGAGTAATCCCCCGCTTTCGATAACTCGATCTCATACAGCGGGCAAACCTGCCAAAACTGACAGAACTCGATATAGCAAGCGTTCTCGGGATCATCAGTCAAACCAGGGTACAAACGCACGACCTTGGCCATAACCGTAGGCGCATCCAAAAACTTAAGGACACTGACGCGCTTGTTGCCTTCCTGCACATAGAAGCGATGCATATATTCGGTCACGATAATCGGGTCGCGGTATCCTTCCGAAACCTGGATGCGATACAGCGTGGACCATTTGCGAGCAAATTCGGTTTCGGGAGGCAGCAACGGCATATAAGAGCGCGAGAAGGCGTTTTGACGCCCTTTGGTGACCGTACCGACCACCATATCGAGTGGAATCTCCCTTAAGCCCAGAGATTCACGTCGCCCCGTTGGAAGGCGCTCAACCAGCGTGTCAAGGTCAACGAGATATGGATGCCTGCTTTCGCTCACGGCACGACGGCGGTCATGTTCGGCACGTTTACGAGCCTGTCGATAAGCCTCATCCATAGGTTGCCTCCTATTGTCGTTTAAACAACTCCTACCATTCTACTCAGCATCGTCTATACCTGAAAGCAAAAACCCGGCCTCGGGTATACGAGACCGGGTTTAGCAATGCTTGCTATTAAGCTGCAGCCTTAATGCTACTCAGCGAGGAAGTCACGCTGGACAGCGGGATCGACCTTGACGCCAGGGCCCATGGTGGAAGACACAGAGATGGACTTGACGTACTTGCCCTTAGCAGAAGCGGGCTTGACGCGCAGGATCTCGGTGTAGAGGGCGGCATAGTTCTCAACGAGCTGCTGCTCGGTGAAGGACTTCTTGCCCAGGGGCACGTGGCAGATACCATAGCGGTCAGCACGATACTCAACACGGCCGGCCTTGAGCTCGGAAACCATCTTGGCGACGTCCATGGTCACGGTACCGAGCTTGGGGTTCGGCATAAGACCGCGGGGGCCCAGGATCTTACCGATACGACCAACCTTGGCCATCATGTTCGGCGTAGCGATAGCAGCGTCGAAGTTGATCTCGCCCTTCTGGATGGCGGCGATCAGCTCGTCGGAAGCGACGATATCAGCGCCAGCCTCCTCGGCCTCGCGAGCCTTCTCGCCCTCGGCGAACACGGCGACGCGAACGGTCTTGCCGGTGCCGTGGGGCAGCGAGATGGAGCCACGGATGTTCTGGTCAGCCTTACGAGTATCGATGCCCAGACGGAAGTGAGCCTCGACGGTCTCGTCGAACTTGGCGGTGTCGAGCTCCTTGATGAGCTTGGCAGCCTGAAGGGGGGTATAAAGCGTAGCGCGGTCGACCTTCTCGGCGGCGGCGTTATAGCTCTTACCATGCTTAGCCATTTGCATTACCTCCTGTGGTTAAACGGGCTCTTGCCCTCCCACATCTATCGTGTGCCCTATTGCACACATAAACGGGCACTTCGATTGAAGCACCCGTTATTACCTAAAACAATCGCTACTCAGCGATGGTGACGCCCATGGAACGAGCGGTACCGGCGACGATCTTCTTGGCAGCCTCGATGTCGTTAGCATTGAGGTCCGGCATCTTGATCTCGGCGATCTTGGTGAGCTGCTCCTGGGAGAGCTGACCGACCTTGTCAGCCTGCGGCTTGGCGGAACCAGACTTGAGGTTCAGCTCCTTCTTGATGAGGTGAGCCGCGGGAGGGGTCTTGGTGATAAAGTCGAAGGACTTATCCTCGTAGACGCTGATCTCAACGGGGATGATATCGCCCTTCTTGTCCTGCGTAGCGGCGTTGAAGGCCTGGCAGAACTGCATGATGTTCACGCCGGCGGCACCCAGAGCGGGGCCGACAGGAGGAGCGGGGTTAGCAGCGCCAGCGGGAATCTGGAGCTTAATGACGTTGGCAACCTTCTTCTCAGCCATGGTCATTTCCTTTCAATCACGAGTGTGAAGTACTTAGCAATCGTAAGCACGCACGTGTTAGAAGCACTTTTGGGATGAGCAGTCCCAAAAGAAGCACGCTCGCGCGAACGGACGGGAATTAAGCGATAACGGCAACCTGGCCGAAATCGAGCTCGACGGGGGTCTCACGGCCAAAGATCATCAACGTGACCTTAACCTTGCCGGCCTCGGCGTTAACCTCAGACACCTTACCATCAAAATCGGTAAGCGGGCCGTCGGTAACGCGGACAGAGGTGCCCACCTCAAGATCGACAGAAGTGTGCTTGGGAGCATCACCCTTGCCGGAACGACGAGTCATCTTGTTGTACTCGTCGCGAGAAAGCGGAGCGGGTTTTCCGTTGCCGCCGAGGAAACCGGTGACACCGGGCGTATTGCGAACGCACGTCCAGGCATCATCATCCATTTCCATACGAACGAGAACATAACCCGGGAAGATCTTAGAATCCTTGGTCTCGCGCTTACCGCCTTCTTTGATCTCGGTAACGCGCTCCATAGGAATCTCGATATCGAAGATGCGATCCTGCATTCCCATGGTCTCGACACGATGCTCAAGATCGCTCTTAACACGGTTCTCGTAACCAGAGTAGGTGTGAACGACATACCAACGCTTGGACATGGCTTAACCCCTCAATCCAGAGAACAGAGCCAGAGCCTCACCGAAGCCGGCATCCAGCAAAGCGATCACAACACCGACAACGATCAGAGAAGCACAAACCACGACGGAGTAATTGATGAGCTCCTTTTTATCGGGCCACGTAACACGCTTCATCTCGGAACGCACGGATGCAAAATACTTCTTGATGCGCGCAAACAGGCCGGGCTTCTTATCCTTAGCCTTGGCATCCTTCTTGGACTTGGAAGGCTTATCGGACTTCTTGGCAACGGCCTTCTTGGCCTCGACCTTGGAGTCGGTAGCGTTAGCAGTCTTAGCAGACTGCTGCTGCACCTTCTTCTTGTTCTTCTTGTTGGCCATGTGGGTTACCTCCGGCGCAAAAGCGCATATACATTAGTAAACCGTAAGCCCCCAAAAGGGAGCTTACGGAATTAAAGACTGGCACGCCAGGAAGGACTCGAACCCTCAACACTCGGTTTTGGAGACCGATGCTCTACCAATTGAACTACTGGCGTATATGACTAGAGACTAGCGAGTCTCTTTGTGCAGCGTATGATGACGGCACCAGGGGCAATACTTCTTGATCTCCATACGATCAGGCATCGTGGACTTGTTCTTGGTGGTCGTATAGTTGCGGCGCTTGCACTCAGTGCACGCAAGAGTAACTAGAGTACGCATGAATCCTGAACCTTTCATTTCCGCCCCGTACGGGCACGAGTTGGTACTTTATCAGCTCGATATAAGAGCTGTCAATGAAAACCGCGAATCAAATGGCTCTCGTGGATCTCATTCATAAATGCATCACATCAATGCGATCGACGAAAGTCATTCGGCAGGAAGCCAATGACCAAATAAGGCGCCGCTATGCCTCTGATCGATACAGAATCGTTTGCAAGCGGCAAAAAGAACCCGGCACCGCTACAGTGCCGGGTTCGAAAAGTCAGCTAATCAGAGAGCTAATCTACTCAATGATCGTGGAGACGATGCCCGAGCCGACGGTGTGGCCGCCCTCGCGGATAGCGAAGCGCAGGCCCTCCTCCATGGCGATCGGGTGAATGAGGTCGCCCTCGATGGTGATGTGGTCACCGGGCATAGCCATCTCGGTGCCCTCAGGCAGCTTGACCGTACCGGTAACATCGGTGGTACGGAAGTAGAACTGAGGACGATAACCATCGAAGAACGGGGTGTGACGGCCGCCCTCCTCCTTGGTCAGAACGTAGACCTCGCCGGTGAACTTGGTGTGCGGGTGAACCGAACCGGGCTTGCAGAGAACCTGGCCGCGCTCGATGTCCTCACGCTTGATGCCGCGGAGCAGCAGACCGACGTTATCGCCAGCCTCGCAGAAGTCCATGGTCTTGCGGAACATCTCGATACCGGTGACGACGGTGCTCTGGGTGTCCTTGATGCCGACGATCTCGACGGGCTCGTTGAGCTTGAGCTCACCGCGCTCGACACGGCCGGTGGCAACGGTGCCGCGGCCGGAGATGGTCATAACGTCCTCGACGGCCATCAGGAACGGGAGGTCGTTGTTACGAGCAGGCGTCGGGATGTACTCGTCGACGGCCTTCATGAGCTCGCGGATGGACTCCATCCACTTCGGATCGCCGTTGAGGGCACCGAGAGCAGAACCACGGATGACGGGGATGTCGTCGCCCGGGAAATCGTACTCGGAAAGGAGCTCACGGGTCTCCATCTCGACGAGGTCGATGAGCTCGTCATCGTCGACCATGTCGCACTTGTTCAGGAAGACGACGATGTAGGGGACGCCGACCTGACGGGCGAGCAGGATGTGCTCGCGGGTCTGAGCCATGGGGCCGTCGGTAGCGGCGATAAC
>DJRP01000014.1:0-5693 GCA_002437815.1 Collinsella sp. UBA6357
GATGCGGAGCTGAGGAAACGCGAGTGGGGCGGCCTCTTGAGGTCCACCCCACTCGTGATCTTCATGTATCTATTTGTCTTAAATTTGCACAGATTTGAGTCCAAGACTCTTAAAAACCGTGCAGATCTCAGACAGAGCCAACAGAAAAATTCTCAACATCTTAGATATGCACAGATTCAAAGCCAAACCTCATGAAACCTGTGCAAATTTAAGACTCCATGGCAGGCTATTTGTTACGCCTGCGACCCGAGGACATCTTCGAGGATCGTCATAAGATCGTCGACATCGCCCTTCTCGCAGACGAGCGGCGGCAGGAAACGCAGCGTGTGCACGCCCGTCGCGTTGATCACGGCGCCGGCCTCGAGGGCACGGGCGACGATATCGTGCGCGTCGCCGGCCGCCTCGTCCAGATCGCATCCGAGCATGAGGCCGCGGCCGCGCACCTCGGTTACATGCGGAAGCTCGGCCAGACGGGCCTCCATATAGGAACCAACCTCAGCAGCATGCTGAGCATAGTTGCCCCGCACCAACGAGCTCAACGTGGCGGCCGCCGCAGCCACCGCCAGGCAGCTGCCGCCGAACGTCGAACCGTGGTCACCGGGGCGGAACACATCGGCGATCTCCTTCTTGGCAACGACGGCGCCCATGGGCACACCGTCGGCGATGCCCTTGGCAAGACTCATGATATCGGGCTCGACGCCATAGGTCTGAAAAGCAAACGGCTTGCCGCTACGGAAGATGCCGCACTGGACCTCGTCGGCGATCAGCAGTGCACCATACTCATGAGCCAGATCGCGTGCCGCAGCCATAAACTCCTCGGTCATGGGATGCACGCCGCTCTCGCCTTGGATGGGCTCGAGCATCACGGCGCAGATCTCGTTGCCGAGCTGCTCGAAGATCTGCTTGAGCTCGTCAGCGTCGTTAGGCGTGCAGGCGACAAAGCCGCCGGGCAGCGGGCGGAAGCTGTCCTGCAGCCAATCTTGCATGGTTGCCGCGATGGTCTCGAGGGTGCGGCCGTGGAAGCCACCGCGCATGCACACGATGGTGTTACCACCGTTGCCGGCACGCTTGGCATAGAGGCGCGCGAGCTTCATCGCACCCTCGTTGGCCTCAGCACCGGAGTTGGCAAAGAATGTCTCCCATACTTGCTCGCCATCCGACGGAGCGCCGAGTGCTGCCGACGTAGTCTCATCATCAGCAGCGATGGCGTCGGCCAGTACACGGGCACCGTCCTCATCGTCGTTGGCAAGCTTAGACAGCAACGCCGCAACCTCGCCGCGATGCTCAATATAGAAATAGTTGGAAACATGGAGCAGCTTTTTTGTCTGGGATTCGAGCGCCGCCAACACGGCCGGGTTGCCGTGACCCAAGCTGCACACGCCGATACCGGCCAAGAAGTCCAGATACTCGCGACCGTCGTCGCCCGTGAGCTTCATGCCATGACCCTCGGTAAACTCCACCTCGGAGCGACCAAAGGTATGCATCACATACTGGGATTCAAGTGATTTTTGCTGAGCAAGGGACATAGGGGGTCCTTTCTGTTAACGGGAGCGCGGGCTCCCGAGAGGTTGCGGATCGGTCGAGCCGAAGATGTTAAAGCGACTGCAGCTTTTCGACCTCATCGAGGTTCTCGGACAGGCGCGCCGCGAACGTCGAGAGCGGGTGCGGATGCGTGTCAAACTCGTAGGCGGTCTCGGTGGAATGGATAACGGTACCCACACCGGCATCGGTCAGAAGCTCGAGCAACAGCGAATGCGGCGTGGTGCCGTTGATGATGTGTGCACGGAATACCCCGGCAGCCAGTGCCTCGACAGCGGCACGCAGCTTGGGAATCATGCCCTTGTCGACCTCGCCGCCGTAGAGCATCTCGTTGACCTCGTCGAGCGTGAGGTTCGAGATGAGCGAATCCTTGTCGCTGAAATCCTTGTACAGGCCATCGACATCGGTAAGGAAGATCACCTTGTGCGCATGGAGCGCCGCCGCGATCGAACCGGCGGCCGTATCGGCATTGATGTTATAGAAGCCGCCGTCCTCGCCCGCCGCGACCGTCGCGATCACGGGGATGTACTCCGAATCGAGCAAGCGCTCGATAAAATCGGTGTTGACATGCGTAACCTTACCCACGCGACCGAGTTCAGGATCGAGCGGCTCGGCAATCAGCGTACCGGCATCGCTGCCCGAGACGCCCACGGCCAGATTGCCATGTTGGTTGATGGCGCCCACGAGCTCCTGGTTGACCTTGCCGCCGAGCACCTCGCGCACGATATCCATCGTCTCGGGCGTGGTGACACGCTGGCCGTTTTTGAATTCGACCGGAATATCGTAGTGGCTGAGTGCCTCGTTAATGGCCTTGCCGCCACCATGCACGATCACCGGGCGCATGCCGATAATCTTGAGCAGCACGATATCGCTCATGACATCGCGACGAAGCTGCTCGTCGACCATGGCTGCGCCGCCATATTTGATGACGACGGTCTTGCCCGTCAGGTTCTTGATCCATGGCAGCGCCTCGAACAGCAGTTGCGCGGTCGCCTCGTTAGACTCGCCGGTTCGGCAGTCGCGTGCGTATTTCATGATGCCGTCCTCCCCAGACTATGAACGGTAGTCGCCGTTGATGGAGATGTATTCGTGCGTGAGGTCGCAGGTCCACACCGTGGTCGAGGCGTCGCCCGCACCCAGATCGGCCGAGATCACGATCTCGGGCGCCTCGAAGCGGCGCAGGGCCTCGTCCTCGTCGAAGGGCACGGTGAGGCCGTTGCGGCAGACGGGCATGCCCATCATGTCGATGGCCACGTCCTCCTGATTGAAGTGCACGCCGCACTTACCGAGCGCCATGGCCACGCGGCCCCAGTTGCAGTCATGCCCCGCGATGCAGGTCTTGACGAGCGGCGAGTTCGCGACGGCGCGCGCGGCGGTGTCGGCCTCCTCGTCGGTCGCGGCGCCGGTGATGTTCACGGTCACGAGTTTGGACGCGCCCTCGCCGTCGGCGGCGATGTTGCGCGCAAGGCTCTCGCACACCACGTAGAGCGCATAGGCGAGTTCCTCAAAGGCCTCGCTCCCCTCCTCGATGGCGGGGGCGTCGGGTGCAGCCTTGCCGTTCGCGAGCATGATGCAGGTGTCGTTAGTCGAGGTGTCGGAGTCGACCGTCACCTTGTTAAAGGTGCGGTCGACGGTGCTCTTGAGCAGGGTATGGAGCGTCTGCGGGGCAACCGGCGCATCCGTCGTGATGACGGCGATCATCGTGGCCATGTTGGGCATGATCATGCCGGAGCCCTTGCACATGCCGCCCACGGTAAAGGTCTTGCCCTCATAACCTGCCGCCGCGCTCTCGTAGGTGACGGCGTACTGCTTGGGGTGCGTGTCCGTCGTCATGATGGCATGTGCCGCGTCGTCGCCGCCGTGGGAGGAGAGCGCCTCGTACGCCGCGGGGATGCCCGTCTCGAACGTATCGATGGGCAGGATCTGCCCAATCACGCCCGTGGATGCCACGAGCACCTGCTCGGATTCGCAACCGATCACCTGCGAGGCAATCTTGCAGGTCTCGCGGGCGCAGGCGAGACCCGTCTCGCCCGTGGCGGCGTTGGCGTTGCCCGAGTTGATCGAGATGCCCGCGACGGTGCCGTAGCCCTTGTCCGCTCCGCCGAGGTTCGCACGGCTCACCTGGACGGGCGCCGCACAGAAGCGGTTTGTGGTGAAGACGCCCGCGCCCGCGCAGGGCTCATCGGGCACGACGAGCGCGTAGTCGCGGCGCTCGGGGTTCTTGCGAAAGCCCGCATGGATGCCGGAGGCCTTGAAGCCCGCGGCGGCCGTGACGCCACCGTCGACGGCACGGATCTTGAGGTCGAATTCTGCTGTATCCATCGTCTCTATGACTCCTTATGTGCTTGATAGAAAACCGGGCACTCGGGCCGCACCGTCCCGCCGGCCACATCGTGTGGACCAGTGTAGGACGAGTACGGGCCCGAATGCCCAGGCTTTGCGATTCTGTGACGAGTCTTTACTACACCGGGCAGGCCAAGATCGGGAGACCTCGTCGCTCCTCGAAGCCAAAAACGATGTTGGCGCACTGAATCGCCTGGCCGGCCGCGCCCTTGCAAAGGTTATCGATGGCGCCAGTCGCCACGAGCACGCCGGCGCGCTTGTTGAGGGCAAGCCCGATCTGGGCGGCGTTGCTGCCGACAACCGAAGCCGTCTTGGGCTGTTGACCGGCGTCGAGCACGCGCACGAACACGCGGCCCTCGTAGAACTTCTTGTAATGGGAAACGGCGTTCTCGGCGGTCAGGCTGTCGAGGGCCGCGGGCGTGAGCGGCAGCGTAACGGTCGACAGCAGGCCACGCTTGAGCGGCGCCAGATGCGGCGTGAAGACAATGCGGTCCTTAAGGCCCAGGATCTGTTCGATCTCGGGCGTGTGGCGATGCTTGCAGACACCGTAGGCCTCGACGTTCTCGTCCGCGCTGCAATAATGGGTGCGGGCGTTGCACGACTTTCCGGCACCGGTAACGCCGCTGATGGCGTCGACCACCACGGCCCCCTGCTCTGCCACCCAGCCGGCGCGGACGGCCGGCGCGGCGGCGAGACTCGTGGCCGTGGGATAGCATCCGGCGCAGGCGACGAGCGTGGCATCGCCGGCGGCGTGTTTGGCGGCTGCGACGGCAAGGTCGTCCGGGAAGAGCTCGGGCAGGCCGAAGGCGCGGGTCTCAAGAAGCTCAGGGCTCGTGTGCTCGGCGTTATACCAGGCCTCGAACACGGCTGGATCGGAGAGGCGGTAGTCGGCCGAAAGGTCGAAGACCGAGACACCCGCCGCAAGGAGTCCCGGCACGACGGCCATGGCGGCCGTGTGGGGAACGGCGAGGAAGACGGCATCGCAGGTCGAGAGGACCGGGTCGTCATGGGTGGTGAAGGAAAGGTCGCTCACGCCCGCGAAGCTGGGATAGACTGCGGCGAGCGGTTGGCCCGCGTCGGCGTTGGACGTGATGGCGACAAGCTCGAACTCGGGATGCTCGAGCAGAAGACGGGTGAGCTCGGCTCCGGCATAACCTGCCGCGCCGACAACTCCGACCTTGAGGGACATATCAGGCTCCACTTCTGCGGCCTAGCGCCTTGATGCGCATCGGGCAGCCGCGTATATGAGATAGCCTGAAACTTTAGCACTCATTGATGCATATTCTCGCAAATTTTTTGCATATTCATGCACCGAAACAAGCCTGACACATTGAGTGGGCCTACATCCCCGCGCCCAAGATGACGCTACAAGCTCAGGGGCTTCCACTCGTCGTGGTTGCAGATGAAAGCCTGCGGATCCTCCACGCTAAAGAAGACGAGGTTGGGATCGTCCGCTCCTTCGTAATGCTCACCCAGGCGCTCAAGATGCTTCCAGCCGGCCTCGCGCATGGCGGGAGCCGCGCCATCGACCATGCCGGCGCAACCGCGCAAAATGAGCCAGCCATGTCCCGGCCACCAGCTCGTCGCCTCGAATCGCGGATTTTGCTCAAGCTCACGCCACACATCCTTGCTGCGCGCCGTCACGAACCAGAGCTTTCCATCTTGAATCTGAGCAAACGAGAACGGCCGTACATGCGGCTGCCCGTCCACGCTTGTTGCCAGATACCACGCCGGCACCGACGTCAGATACTCCAAGACCGTATTCAATTCATCCATGTCAACCTCCATATTTAGGACGGGGTCCAGCTTGC
>DJRP01000014.1:5723-11540 GCA_002437815.1 Collinsella sp. UBA6357
GCAAGCTGGACCCCGTCCTAAAATTGCAGGAGCAGCGACCAGGCGGCGAAAAGAACTATGGCACCTGCGTCGATGCGGCCGAGGCGCAGAGGATGCAGCCTCGTGCGTCCCTGCTCGCCGTGGTAGCAGCGTGACTCCATGGCCTCTGAGAGCGACTCGGCATGTCTGAAGACGCTAGCGAACAGCGGTACGGTGACCGAGCTCAAGAGTCTCAGACCACCCCAAGGGCCACGTGCAAGCCGTGCGCCTCGACTCACCTGCGCCACGTAGGTATCATGCATCTCCTGCGACAGCTGCGGCATGAAGCGCAGCGCCAGACCCAACATCATGCCGAGCTCGTGAACCGGCACACCAAAACGAGCCAGCGGCGCCATGAGGCGCTCGAAACCCGCCGTCAGGTCGAGCGTGGTGGTCGTAAGCGTGATAAGGCTCATGCCCGCCATCATGAGCGTCAAACGTGCCGCCGTGAAAACGCACTGGTACAAGCCGTTTTGGGTAATGGCAAACGGACCCGCTTCCCACAGCGGCTCGCCACCGCGCTCGGTAGCCAGACGCAGCAACGCGACCAGCGCGACAAACCCAAGCAGCGGAATCGTGGAACGCAAGATGCGGCGCCACGGAACCTGCGACATGACAAAACAAGCCCCGAGGCCCACCGCAATGACGACCAATCCGCGCGGATCGCTCACCAGCAGCGATAAAAGCAAAAAGGCAAAGCCCAAACCGAGCTTGACACGCGGGTCCAGACGATGAATAACGCTGTCGCCCGGGTAATAGCAGCCAAAGGTGAAACCGTTCATCAGCACCCATCTTTCTTGCCAAGCTCAACAAGCGCATCCACCAGGCAGTCCATGCTATAGAGCCGCCCCCGATCAAGTGCCACGCCGGCATCGAGCAACTCACGCGCCATCCGCTGGGGCGCAGGAACACCGAGCCCCACGTCCTTGAGCGTGTCCGCATCGAGAAAGACCTCGGAGGGAGCTCCCATGCGACAGATGCTGCCGCCGTTGAGCACCGCGATGCGATCGCAATGCTCGGCGAGATCTTCCATGCTATGCGAGACCATGACGACCGTAAGGCCCTGAACGTGCAACTCGTCCACCAGGCTCAGCATTTCCGCACGACCGGCCGGATCGAGCCCCGCCGCAGGCTCATCGAGCACGAGCACCTGTGGCTCCATGGCCAGAACGCCCGCAAGTGCCACGCGACGCTGCTGACCACCCGAGAGCTCAAACGGGTTCTTGTCGCCAACGGCATCCGCCTCAAGGCCCACCCGCTCCAGAGCTCGAACGACACGAGAGGCGGCTTCGTCCTCATCGAGCCCCAAGTTGCACGGACCAAAGGCGACGTCATCGGTTACCGTGGCGGCAAACAACTGCCGTTCGGGATACTGGAACACCACGCCCACGCGTCCCTGCACGTCCCGAACCCGCCGCTTGTCCGAAGCGTCGATGCGATCGATACACACGCGGCCTGCAACGGGTGCGAGCAAACCGTTGAGATGCTGCACCAGCGTCGACTTGCCCGAACCCGTATGCCCTGCGATACCGAGCACCTCGCCCCGCCGAATATCGAGTGACACATCCTCGAGCGCCCAGACTGACGCCGGATCGCTCCCCCACTTGGCGCGTTTTTTGCCGGCAAGCGCCACCGCGCCGCGACGAGCGATACGACGGCGTTCGCGCGCGGTGAGGGCATAGCTGTAATAAACATGCTCGAGCTCGATCACCGAATCGGCCTGTATATCTGAATGCAGAGACGGCGCCGGCACGGGCTGTCGTTCGAACGTATCGACAGCTTTTGCGGTGCGCGCAATCGAGGCCACAACCTTATCCTCGTCCACATCAAAGGGAATATCGATCCCACGCTCGCGCAAAGCAAGCGAAAGACGCGCCGCCGGCGGCAGCTCCAGACCAAGCGAAGTCAGCTTTTTTGGCTGGGAAAAGACCGCGGCAGGCGCACCCTCGAGCGCGATACGGCCCCGGTCGAGCACGATGACACGGTCAGCCTGAGCGGCTTCGTCCATATAATGGGTGATCATCACGATCGTCAGGCCTTGCCCACGCAGTTCGTGGATCATCTTCATAAGGCCCGCGCGCCCACGGGGATCGAGCATGGACGAGGCCTCATCGAACACAATGACCTGGGGCTTCATGGCGAGCACGCCTGCGATGGCCACGCGTTGTTTCTGCCCGCCCGACAGCTGAGCGGTCTCATGCCGCTCAAAGCCCATGAGGCCCACCGCCTCGAGCGCGGCGCTCACCCGCTGGGCAATCACCGGCGAGGGTAGCCCAAGGTTCTCGAGACCAAACGCCACGTCATCCTCGACAAGCGTTGCCACAAGTTGGTCGTCGGGATTTTGAAACACCAATCCCACACGCGAGCGAATATCGTACAGATTGCCCGGATCGACCGTATCCATACCGTCGATGAGAACATGGCCCGTATCCGGCTTGAGCAAAGCGTTGAGATGACGCGCCAGCGTCGATTTTCCCGACCCGTTGCCACCGAGCACGCAGAGAAACTCACCGCATTCGACATGCAGGGAAAAACCCTGGAGCACGTCATGCTCGCCATCGTAGGAATAGGCGATATCGCTGATATCGATCACTGGCCAACCTCCTCACGCCCGCTCAACAAAAAGCCGACCCGCGCCAACAGACGGCGCGGGCACAGCTTCGATCCAATCAACATGCGCCGTTACGCGCGACCCTTAACCTGCTGCTTGGCAGGCGTGATCATATTCGAGACCGCCTTGTAGACCACGACGGTCAAAACGGAATTAAGGATCGTCTTGATCAGGTTGAACGGAAGCAGCGCCGGCAGCACGAGCGGCAGCACGGCATCCACGCTGCCGTACCAGAAGGCGACGCCGATGGTGAGATTGGCAGCGATGGAAAGCACCGTTGCCGAAAGCACGCTGCCCACCAGACCCGCGACGCCGGCCTTAAAGCTACGGGAACGTCCATAGGCAATGGCCGCCGGAAGAATGAAGCCAAGGGTGGCGACCACATTCATGAGCGCACCGACCCAATCACCGGTCATGAGCGCATGGATGACGATAGCCATGACACCCACCGCGACACCCGCGCCGGGCCCGAAAGCAAAACCGCATACCATCGCCGGCACCAGCGACGGATCGTAGCAGAGGAACGGAGCCGCCGGAATCAGCGGAATCTGCACGAACATGAAGATCGCGCTGAGGGCGCACATGAGCGCCATCGTCACCAATTGCTTGGTCGACCACCTATTGGTGTTGTTGAGATCGCTACGAATTTGCTGAGACTGTTCAGACATATAGCTCACCTGCCTCTTTCATCCGGACTCTAACCGTTGGTACTGGATTCTCACCAGATCAGCCGGCATGCGAACCAACGCACACACGGGTCGCGGACTCATCGGCTCGGCCGCAGGCACAACGCCTGACCACGGCACCCCTTTGGCACCGCCCGATTTACCGCCAGTGGGGAATTCCACCCCGCCCTGAAACAGCAATTGCGAGTGTAACACGAACAGACAAGCATGCAAGCCGTTCGTACGCAACATGTATCGAATGTAAAGGAGACAGCGCCGGACAGTTTCTCGGCAAAAACCGTCCAGCGGTGCATCTCAAACGCGCAGGAGAGACACGGCTGGACGGTTTCTCGCCCCAAAGTGTCCGGCATCGTCCCCATACCCCCGAGCAGAGAAACCGCAGCGACCCCGCAAGCCCACCGAGCTCCAAAGTGGCGCGCCTTTCGCGGCAAAGCCGCGAAACAGCGACCGGGACCAAAGGCCGCCCCCACCAAAGCCCATTCAGCGAGCCGACCCCAAGGGCGTAAACGTAGGGAATCCGGGGGGCCGCCGGGGCTTTGCCCCACGGACATTCCGCAGCACAGAAAGGACCCCTTGTCCCAAGCTCCAAAGGAGCAGGACAAGGGGTCCTTTCATGTGCGAGGACGTCCGTGGGGCAAAGCCCCGGCGGGCCCCGGATTCCCGGTGGGAGTTCTAGACCTTGTCGGCCTTAGTACATACCGCCACCCTGCTGGCCAGCGGTGGCAGCAGCGATAGCATCCTCAAGCTGGGTGTTCTTGGGCACATCGGAGACGGTGGCCTCGGTGATGAGGATCAGGCTGGCGACGGAGGCAGCGTTCTGCAGCGTGACGCGGCTAACCTTGACAGGGTCGAGGACGCCCATCTCGATCATATCGCCCCACTCGCCGTTGGCGGAGTTGAGGCCCTGGCCCGCAGGCAGCTCGGCGACCTTGTCGACCACGACGGCACCCTCGTAGCCAGCGTTCTTGGCGATGGTGGCGACAGGAGCGGTCAGCGCCTTCTTGACGATATCGACGCCGATCTTCTCCTCGGGGTCATCGATCTCGACGGCATCGAGCGCAGGAGCAGCATCCATGAAGGCGACACCGCCGCCGGCGACGATACCCTCCTCAACAGCGGCGCGGGTAGCCTGCAGGGCATCCTCGACGCGGTGCTTGATCTCCTTGAGCTCAGACTCGGTAGCGGCACCGACCTTGATGACGGCAACGCCGCCGGAAAGCTTGGCCAGACGCTCCTGGAGCTTCTCGCGGTCGAAGTCAGAGGTGGTGTTCTCCATCTCGCCCTTGATCTGAGCGATACGGCCGTCGATGGCCTCCTTGGAGCCCGCACCGCCGACAATGACGGTGTTGTCCTTGGAGATGGTGACGGACTTGGCGGTACCAAGCATATCGGCAGTGATGTCGGCAACCTTGACACCGAGCTCGTCGAGCGCGGCCTGGCCACCGGTGAGGACGGCGATGTCCTCGAGCATGCGCTTGCGGCGATCACCGTAGCCCGGAGCCTTGACGGCGCAGACGTTGAGGGCGCCACGGATCTTGTTGAGGACGAGCGTGGGCAGAGCCTCACCCTCGACATCCTCGGCGATGATCAGCAGACCCTTGCCAGTGCGCTGAACAGCCTCGAGGACGGGCATGATGTCCTGAACGTTGGAGATCTTCTGGTCGGTGATGAGGATGTACGGATCCTTCATCACGGCCTCCATGCGGTCGTTGTCCGTGACGAAGTACGCGGAGACGTAGCCCTTGTCGAACTGCATGCCCTCGACGGTGTCGATCGTGATGTCGAACGTCTGGGAATCCTCGACGGTGATGACGCCGTCCTTGCCCACAACCTCCATGGCCTGGGCGATCTTCTCGCCGACCTCGGGATCGCCGGCGGAGATGGTGCCGACGGAAGCGATCTGTTCCTTGGTCTCGACGGGCTTAGCCTGCTTCTTCATCTCGGCGACGGCGGCGTTGACGGCCTTGTCGATGCCGCGACGGATGGCCAGCGGGTTAGCGCCGGCGGCAACGTTGCGCAGACCGTCGTTGACGATGGCCTGAGCCAGCAGCGTGGCGGTGGTGGTGCCATCACCCACGGTGTCATTGGTCTTGGTGGCGACCTCCTTCACCAGCTGGGCGCCCATGTTCTCAATGTTGTCCTCGAGCTCGATCTCCTTGGCGACGGAGACGCCGTCGTTGGTGATGGTCGGAGCGCCGAAGGAACGCTGCAGAGCGACGTAGCGGCCCTTGGGTCCCATGGTGACGGTAACGGCATCGGCCAGGGTGTTGACGCCCTTGGCGAGCTTGGCGCGGGCATCGGTGTTGAACGTAATGTTCTTAGCCATTGTTGGTATTCCTCCAAAAATGATTGGGATGCGTGACCGTCGCGCCGAGTCTAAGTGCGGCGGACACGCTCAAGAGACGAATCGAGGCGATCCTGGAAAACTTAGGCCTCGACGACAGCGTAGATATCGTCGGCACGCATCAGCAGATACTTCTCGCCGTCGACCTTGACCTCGTT
>DJRP01000014.1:11609-13452 GCA_002437815.1 Collinsella sp. UBA6357
TCACCCTTGTCGTTGACCTTGCCGGCGCCCACGGCGACGATGGTGCCGCGCTGCGGCTTCTCCTGGGCATTGCTGGCGATGTAGAGACCGGAGGCGGTCTTCTGCTCGGCCTCGTCCGGACGGATCAGGACGCGATCTGCAAGCGGCTTCAAAGACGACATGCTGTGTTTCCTCCTTTGCTGGGCCACGCGGACGCGCCGCGTGTTGCACCCATACGATTACGTACGCGATGAATGGTACCCACGAAAACGGACTTATACAACGCGAATGCAAAAAATCTTATTTCTTGGCACTTAGATTTTCTGAATGCCGAGATTCAAGCTGGTCGGCTCGGGGAGGGCGGGGCACGGCATATAAGGTCTGCTGCTCGGACAGTCCTGCTCGCACGAAGGCCACATTAAGTGGCCTTCGGCTCGTGCGGAACTCGCGACGGACCTTGCACCCGGCCCCTCGGCCTCGGGATCTTGGGCGGCCTGCTTCGGCATTCGGGAAATCTAACATACCGAGTAATAAGGGAAAAAAGGAAAGCTCCTTGGTTGAAGTTTTCACGTGGTAACTTTGTGAAGTTGTGCTACGAGGATACAATCCTCCACAAGAAATATAGCTAGAGCGAGAACGGAGGACAGATGGCGAACGATCGAAGCGGCATCGCGGCGCACGATATCGACACGGTATGCGGCGCCTATAATTCCATGCCGCCCGCCAGCACGCGGGCCCTCGCTCTTCTGCTCGCCCTCGCCCTCTTCGCGGCAACCGTGTTCTCCCCCATCGCCGCGGCGCACGAGCTTCACCACGACTGCACCGGCACGGGCTGCGCCGTCTGCGCCGAGCTCGCCGGCAACCTGTCGCTCGCCCGTGGCGGCGGCACCGTCCCCGCTGCCGCCGGCTCCCTCATCACCCTTTTGTTGATTTCCGCTCTGGCCGCCATCGGCGCCGAGCGGTCTTCATACGCCCCGGTCACCCTTATCTCGCTCAAGGTCCGCCTGGACGATTAACGGCTCCCCTGACCAATTCGATATCGATTCATCCGCGCCCATGGTGACGGTCGCCCCGTCATCATCGCGCCATCTATCTTTTATCAGGGAGCATTCTATGCACAATCGAATCAGCACGCGTCGCCCCAGGCGGCGTCTCCTTCGCCGTCGCGGCCTCATGGCGGTTGCGGCCATCCTTCTTGCGATCTCGAGCATCGGCCTTGCCGCTTGCGGCGGCAGCACTTCCTCGGCCGGCTCCGCTGAGGCCAACGGTGACAAGCTCGATGTCGTCGCCAGCTTCTACCCCATGGCCGACTTCGCCCAAAAAGTCGGCGGCGACCATGTGAGCGTCACCAACCTGGTCCCTGCCGGCACCGAGCCGCACGAGTGGGAGCCCAGCTCCTCCGATATCAAGGCGATCCAAACCTCCGACGTCTTTATCTATAACGGAGCCGACATGGAAGGCTGGGTCGACGACACGATCGCCTCGACGGACACCTCCAAGACCACGGTCTGCGAGGCATCGAACGGCATCAAGCTGCGCACGGCCGCCGAGGAGGAAGACTCGTCCGAGGAGCACGAGCACGCCGGCGAGCACGACCCGCACGTGTGGCTGAGCCCCAAGAACGCCAAAGCCGAGCTTAAGAACATCGAGCGGGCCCTTATCAAAGCCGACCCCGACAACAAGGCCGACTACCAGGCAAATTACCAGAAGTACGCCCAGAAGTTCGACGCGCTCGATCAAAAGTTCGCCGATGCCCTGAGCAAGACCAAGGGTCACTCGATCGTCGTGTCCCACGAGGCCTACGGGTACCTCTGCGATGAGTTCGGTCTGACGCAGGAGCCCATCACCGGCATGGATGCCGAGG
>DJRP01000026.1:0-123 GCA_002437815.1 Collinsella sp. UBA6357
TGCCCGGCATGATGGACACCGTGCTTAACCTGGGCCTTAACGACGATTCGGTCCAGGGTTTGATCCGCCAGACCCAAAACCCGCGCTTTGCCTGGGACAGTTATCGCCGCTTTATCCAGATGT
>DJRP01000026.1:218-30721 GCA_002437815.1 Collinsella sp. UBA6357
CGCGTCTCGTGGCGGGCGTGCGCGCCGATTCCGAGCTTTCGGCCGAAGACCTGCAGGGTCTCGTTATCACGTTCAAGCAGATCTTTGCCGATCATGTGGACGCTGCCGCCTATCCCGAGCTCGAGGTCTCAGGCGGTAAGCCAGTCTTTCCGTATGATCCGTCGATTCAGCTTCGCCTTGCCATCCAGGCGGTCTTCGGCAGCTGGATGAACGAGCGCGCCTGCATCTATCGCAAACAGCACGGCATCTCCGATGATCTGGGAACAGCCGTTAACGTGCAGGCCATGGCATTTGGCAACAAGGGCGAGACTTCGGCGACCGGTGTGGCCTTCACGCGAAATCCCGCCGATGGCACCAAGGAATTCTACGGCGACTTTCTGGTCAACGCGCAGGGCGAGGACGTGGTCGCGGGCATTCGCAATACCGAGCCGATCGCCGATCTCAAGAGCACGCCCGGTCTTGAGGAGGCCGGCGCGGAGCTCGAGCGCGTCTTCGTGACGCTCGAGGACCACTACCGCGACATGTGCGACATCGAGTTCACCATCGAGCAGGGTAAGCTGTGGATGCTCCAGACCCGTGTGGGCAAGCGCACCGCGACGGCTGCCCTCCGTATCGCCATCGAGATGGTCGAGGAGGGTCTCATCACGCGCGAGGAAGCCGTATCGCGCATCGATCCCGCCCAGCTCGATCAGCTGCTGCATCCGCAGTTCGACGCGACCAAGAAGCTCGTGCCGCTCGCGCGCGGTCTCAACGCAAGCCCCGGCGCGGCGGTGGGCGAGATCGTCTTTTCGAGCGATGATGCCGTCGCCCGTGTCGCCGAGGGCCATAAGGTGATCCTGGTGCGTTGGGAGACCAACCCCGACGACCTCAAGGGCATGGTCGCGGCCGAGGGCATTCTCACGAGCCATGGCGGCAAGACGAGTCACGCCGCCGTCATCGCGCGCGGCATGGGCACGCCGTGTGTGTGCGGCGTCGAATCGTTCCATATCGATGCGGCCAACAAGACGGTGCGTATCGAAGGTTCCGACCGCGTGCTGCACGAGGGCGATGTGATCTCGATCGATGGCACGCAGGGTATCGTCGTCGACGGTGCCGTCGAGCTTGTTTCTGCCGAGCTTACCGGGGATCTGGATACGATTCTTTCCTGGGCCGATGAGATTCGTCTCGACGAGTCTTGCGGCCATGCCAACCACGTGCGCGTCAACGCCGACAATCCCGCCGACGCCGCCCTTGCGCTCGAATTTGGCGCCGAGGCGATCGGTTTGTGCCGCACCGAGCACATGTTCTTGGGCGAGCGTAAGCAGATCATCCAGAGCTTTATCCTGAGCGATGACGCCGGCACCAAAAAGCAGGCGCTCGAGGACCTGCTCCGCGTGCAGACCGAGGATTTCCTCCAGATGTTCAAGACCATGAGCGGCCGCGATGTGGTGATGCGCCTGATCGATCCGCCGCTGCATGAGTTCCTCGACGATCCACGCGATCTCGCCGTCGCCATCGCGAGGCGTGAGGCCGAGGGCGCTGCCGCCTCCGAGCTCGCCGAGATGCGCGATCGCCTGCGCCGCATCGATGCCATGACGGAGTCGAACCCCATGCTCGGCCTGCGCGGCGTGCGCCTGTCGGTGGTCTTTGGAGATCTGCCGCTCATGCAGGTCCGCGCGGTGGCAACCGCCGCAGCTCGCCTTATCAAGGACGGTTTCGACCCGCGCCCCCAGATCATGGTGCCGCTCGTGTCCATCACCGCCGAGCATGTCCAGACGCGTGCCGTTATCGAGCGCGTGATCGCCGAAGTCGCCGCCGAGGAGGGCGTCGAGCTCGATATCCCGGTGGGCACGATGCTCGAGCTTCCGCGTGCCTGCATGGTGGCAGACGAGATCGCGGCCCATGCGGACTTCTTCTGCTTCGGCACCAACGACCTCACGCAGACGACCTTCGGGTTCAGCCGCGATGATGCCGAGGCCAAATTCATTCCGCTCTATCTGCACAAGAAGATCCTGAAGGAGAACCCCTTCGAGACGATCGATACCGCCGTGCTCGAGCTGGTGCGCATGGCCGTCGAGAAGGGCCGCGCCGTCAACCCGCAGATGCACTTTGGCGTGTGCGGCGAGCACGGCGGCGATCCCGCTTCCATCAAGCGGCTCTTCAACGTCGCCGACGTCGATTACGTCTCGTGCAGTCCCTATCGTGTGCCGCTGGCGCGCCTGGCCGCCGCTCAGGCCAAGCTCGAGGCTAAGCGGACCGTCTAACCGACTATTCCGTTTTCCACGCATCGGACATGCCCCTTCGCGCCGCCGTGACCCTTGAGACCGCGGCGGCGTTTTATGTTGGGACAACACGGCTTCTATGCGACGGGAGGATCAACCATGCAACGTTTGCACACCATGGGACGCCGGATACGAAAAGCCGCCGCGCGCATCGTCTGTGCGACCACGATCGCGGCCACGGCGATGTGCGGTCTGCCCACGGCCGGCTTTGCCCTTAACGACGAGGGCCGTAAGGAGCTGTACGGCGATGTGGTCAACCCGCTCACCATACAGGTCAACGATCGCCCCTGCAGCTTCGTCGATATCGATGACGGTAAGCTCGAGGGTCGCACCTCCATGACGGACAACGTTTCGTTCTATACGGCCGCTGTCAAAAAGGTTCTGCCTAATTGGGCGTCGCTTGCCTACAACATCTTGGGCTATGGCGGGGGCGACGATTCGGAGGACTTTCTGTATTGGGACCATGCGGACAAGGGCTTTGAGAAGGACTTTGGGCGCGGCCACTACATTTACTTGTACGATGCGCTCTCGGGCGGCAACGGAGAGCATTCTGACGGTGCGGACAAATCCAAGCAGAGCGGGCTCACCTCCGCCAAAAGCCTGAAAGAGGTGTACGTGCGCATGACCGATGACATCGCCGGGTGCATCGGCCATAAGCTGAGTGGCTCTGATTTTCGTAAATATGTGCCGCTTGACGGGCTTTCGAAGGACACCACCGAGCAGGATGTGATCTATGCCACGATCGCCTGCGTCGACAAGCTCGGCGGCACCTACCAATACGATTTCAATGGCTTTGGCATCGCGTTTTATAACTTCAAGGTGCAGCAGCTTAACAGCGAAAACACTCTTAACTGCGCTCCCGAGAACAGTGCCGGCTACACCTACCGGGGCTCTCAGAAAGAGCAGGATCTGATCACCTCGGCGCTCAACACCGGCTACGAGGACGCCTCGCAGTCCATCACGCTTGCCCGCGGAACCGAGGAGACGGTCTCGACGAGCACCTCTGAGTCGCAGGAATGGTCCAAGGGTGGCTCGTGGGGCGCCGCGATGAGCCTCAAGACCTCGCTGGGTATTCCCGGAGAGGCCGGTGCCGAGCTCGAGACCTCGTTCTCCGCGCAGGCAACCATGTCTGAGCTGTGGGCGGCGAGTCAGACCCAGGAAAAATCCATCACCACGACCGACAACCAATCGGTGACGGTCAACATGACGATTCCCGCGCATACGCAGGTCAACACCAAGCAGACGAGTTCCACCACAACGCTTTCGGAGGACTATGACCAGCCGGTGGGCGTCTCGTTCAACGTGATCATCTTCAACATGAACGGCGAGTGCTACGACGACAACGCGCTTGTACAGGAGTTCCATACAGCAGGCTATGACCAGCGCTCGTTCAGCACCACCTTTGGCGACGATTCGACCGATGCCGTGCAGAACCTCTATCTGCGCGCTATCGCGCATAGGGGCGACGATGGCTACGACAACTCCATGGGCAAGGTGACCAGCTGGTCGCATCGGTCCAACAATCATATGGTGAGTGCCATCGATTGGAACAGCGTCTTGGCCGATCGCGAGGTTCCCTCGCGCAATGGCGGCGCGCCGCGCACCTGCAACGTGCTCAACGACATGGCGTCGACCTACCCCATGTCCATCACGGGATCGAACCTGTCTTTTGAATCGGTGACGGTCGACTCGCAGCTGGGCACCCCGCAGCCCATCAAGCCCATTTCCAAGATCACGGTGGCGTTGCAGACCGACAAGACGCGCAAGCTCAAGGTGGGCGAGTCCGATTCCATCTCGTCCTATCGCGTGCGCGCCAAGGACGAGGACGATGTCGACTACTACGGTTTTGTGAAGACTTCGGGCGAATGGCGCGTGGTCGATAAGAAGGGCAAGGAGTGCCCATCGGACGTTATCGAGATCCAGACCGATCCCGTCACCCACGAGCAGGAGGTCGTTGCCAAAAAGGCCGGTACTGCCTACGTCAAGTATTTTATTCCCGAGAACACCTATGTCGACGTTAACGGTCACGTGTCGACCAATGACGAGATCGATGCCGCAGCCTATAAATATAAGGTGACCGAGGCGGCACCCGATCCGTTCTCGGGCTCCATCAAGCTCGAGGGCTCAGCACAGGCGGTCGTGGGTGTCGAGGAGAACCTCAACGGTATCGAGGGTCTGACGGCGACGGTCTACGATGCCACGGGCAAAGAGGTCGATAGGGTCTTGAGCTGGGAGGCGCAAGAACTCGAGAGCAAGGGCATTTCCGTCGCGGCCGATGGCACCATGAACATCACGCAGCCGGGCACGTTCCATGTCCGTGCCTATATCGACGGCGTGTATTCCGACTGGGCCGAGGTCGTGGCCTCGCCTGCGCCGGTGGATCCGATGTCCACCGTCGTTGAGATTCCGGTCACTGGCGATGTAGCCGTGAGTGCATCCGGTGACGCGCAGGAAACGTCTCCCACGGATGAGGGTCAGGGTGACTCGGCTGCTTCCGCGGCAACGGAAGCTCAAGATTCCGCGACTGCCGATGCCTCGTCGCCCGAAGATAACTCTGCGAACAACGCGAGCGCGGATTCCACGACGACCCCCGCGGACGCAGGATCCTCGTCGTCGGATTCCACCACGGGTCTCATCACCGTGTTGACCGACATCTGCCGCTACGGCTCCGACCATGGGTTGATCGGGGCGACTTCGAAAGACGATATGACCGAGCATGATTTTGATGTGCTGGGAATTCTCTATGTGATAGCCGACAACCAGGGCCTGGTTCCCGAAAACGTCCAGAAGGATATGGCCGTCTGGGTTTCAGCGCACTTCGATGCGGACCAGATCGACACCTGGAAGCAGCACGCGCTTTCCGTGATGCTCGAACACGGCTATGTCGCTCCCGGCACGTCGACCGACGTGCCCGCCGCACCGTCGAATGACGCCGCATAGATAGTTTATGGACACACGCCGCGTCCACAGGGCTATGCGGCGTGTGGTAGTACATTTTCGTCAGAAAACGACTTCCTGCAGCTCGTTTTCCGCTTGACCCGCCGGCGGTGCTCGGAACGCCGCCCGCGGGTCTTTTGTCTTTTTGCGCACGGGCAAAATTGTTCTTGCAGCCGAGGTCACGGCGTGTATACTGACTATCGTTTGTTCAACTACGTGCCGGCCAGGTGGTACGGCACCTCTAGAAGAGTAAGGAATTGCACATGGATTACATCCGCGCAATCGAGCGCCAGCAGATCCGCGAGGACATCCCGCAGGTCCGCGTCGCCGACAACGTCAAGGTCCACTACCGCATCAAGGAAGGTGACCGCGAGCGCGTCCAGGTCTTCCAGGGCGACGTCATCCGTATGGCTGGTGCCGGTTCCCGCGAGACCTTCACCGTCCGTAAGATCTCCTTCGGCGTCGGTGTCGAGCGTACCTTCCCGCTTCACAGCCCCAAAATTGCCAAGCTCGAGGTTGTCCGTCATGGTCGCGTTCGTCGCGCCAAGCTGTACTACCTCCGCGACAAGGTGGGCAAGGCTGCTCGCATCCCGGAGAAGCGCTAAACCGACGCAGGCTAACTGCTCGTTTGGACATGAGGGTCGCCTTCGGGCGGCCCTTCTTTTGTATCGAAAGGCATGGCAACCATGGCCAACATGACGAGTTCCGTATCAGCATCACAGGTCGCGGGCGAGCTGGCGAGTGCCACCTTCGAAGAGATTCCCGCATTGGTGGAGCACTATAGCGAAGATCCGCGCCAACAGGTTAAAAAGGCGTGTGAGCGCGCCCTCAAGCGCCATGCCAAGGAGCTTGCCGAGCGCGATCGCGTCAACGCTATGTACGACCTCATGGCCGAGCTGGGCGGCGACGGCGTGGTGGTCGGCGTGGACGAGGTCGGTCGCGGTTCGGTGGCAGGACCCCTTACCGTGTGTGCCGTGTGTCTGCCCATGGATCCGCGCGTTTGGGGCATCAACGACTCCAAAAAGCTGACCCCTGCGCGCCGCGAGCTGCTGTCGGTGCGCATCTCGGAGGTGGCCCGTGCCATCGGCTTCTGCCATATTCCTCCGCATGAGATCGACGAGATCGGCATGGCCCGCGCCTTGCGCAAGGCGGTTGCCGGCGCGGTGGCCGACACGGGGTTGACGCCAGATTGCGTGCTCATGGACGGCAACCCCTTGGGTGCCGTCCCCAATGAGCGCGACGTGGTCAAAGGCGATGCCAAGATCGCCTGCATCGCCGCCGCCTCCATCATGGCCAAGGTCACGCGTGACGAGATGATGGTGGAATATGATGCCGAGTATCCCGGCTATCACCTCGCCGAGTCGAAGGGTTATGCCAGCCCCGAGCATATTTCCTCCATACAGAACAAGGGCCTTTCACCCATCCATCGTGTGAGCTTCTGTGGAAACTTCTTGCAGACGGAGCGTCTTTTCTAGCTCGTTTTTGCATACCGGTGTTTGAGCTGCTTTTCATTGACACAGCTCATGGGCCCTGTTTGACATATCGTCGAACAGGGTCCTTATTTTTGGGCGTTCTGGTCAGTTTTCGGTCAGCATTTGGTACTTACGTGCATAGGCTCCCTGGGGATGATGGCGGCTACGCAGAACCTGCCGAAAGGAGCCATCCATGTGTGCTGCCAAGAAGACCGTGAGCAAGTCGCGCCGTCTCAAGGAGAGGTGGGAGCGGGGTGAGCTCGATGACAGCATGCTGACGCCCGCGTTTGTGGACGGTCTTGCGCCCCGCGAACTCGGGATGCTCGGTGAGCTGCTGGCAATCGACTATTTTGAGGAGCGTGGCTACCGCATGCTCGAGCATGGGTATCGTTGCGCCGAGGGCGAAGCCGATCTGGTGCTCTTCGACGAGCTCGATGATCTGGTGGTGATGGTCGAGGTCAAGACCCGTCGTGTTCCGGTCTGCGACAACTCGAGAATCTTTCCCGAAGAGGCGGTCAACGCCAAGAAACAGCGCCGCTACCGTCGAATAGCGAGCTGCTACGTGATGGAGCATTTCCCTGTCCACGCCATACGTTTTGACGCCGTGGGGGTCACGATCCGTGCCGGTCGCGTGGCGGAGGTCGAGCATATCCTGCAGGCGTTCGATTGGCAGGTGTCGTGATGCCGGGGGAGACGTTTGCCGTGCATGCCGCCGTGATCCGCGGAGTTGAGGCCATCCCCGTCACGGTCGAGGTGTCGCTGGGCGGTGGTATTCCCAGCATCCAGATTCTGGGCATGCCGAGCACCGAGGTGCTTGAGGCGCGTGGACGTATACGCTGTGCCCTTCGCACGGCCCGCTATGAGCTGCCGCGGGCGGGCATCACCGTCAATCTGGCGCCGGGTGACGTTAAGAAGACAGGCAGCGGGTTCGATCTGCCCATTGCCGTGGCTGTGCTGGCAGCCGACGGACAGATTCCCCGCGATGGTCTCGATGATTGCCTGTTTGTGGGCGAGCTTGCTCTCAATGGGGATGTGCTGCCCGTCAAGGGCGAGGTCGCCTATCAGATCCTGGCGCGCGAGCACGGCTTGAGGGTGGTGGCGGGCCATGTTGTCCAGCATGTCACGCTCGAGGGCGCATCTTGTCTTTTCCTAGATAACATCGCGCAGCTCGCAAGGGGTGTGCGAACGTTACCGGCCTATCCCGACCGTGGCGAAACCGCGCTTGATGCCGAGCCCGAGCTCGATTTTGCCGACGTGCTGGGCCAAGAGGTCGCCAAGCGCGGCATGGCGCTGGCGGCAGCGGGCGAGCTCGGTCTGCTCATGATCGGTTCTCCCGGCTCGGGCAAGACCATGCTTGCGCGACGCATGACGAGCATTCTGCCCGAACTGTCGGACCGCGACCAACAGGAGGCGCTCTGCATCCACTCGGTCCTCGGCGAGAATATCGATGGCCTGCTGGCGGGGCACAGGCCGTTCAGAAGTCCGCATCATAGCATCTCGACGGCGGGTCTGATCGGGGGCGGTCGCCCCGTGCATCCCGGTGAGATCAGCCTGGCGCACGGTGGCGTGCTGTTCCTTGACGAGCTGGCGGAGTTTCCCAACGGCGTGCTCCAGACGCTTCGTCAGCCTATCGAGCGCGGTTACGTGCGTATCGTGCGCGTCGAGGGCGCCTATACGTTTCCCTCGCGGTTTCAGCTGCTCGCCGCGAGCAATCCCTGCCCGTGCGGCTTTTTGGGGGACCGCGAGGTGCCCTGCAAGTGTTCTGCCGCCATGGTCGAGCGCTACCGTGCCAAGCTGAGTGGCCCCCTGGCCGATCGCATCGACCTCATGATCGATGTGACGCGGCCCGAACCGCAGGTGATCATCGAGGGCGCCGAGGGCATGTCCTCGTCCGATCTTCGCGATATGGTCGTGCGCGGGCGCGCGTTTAAGCGATGGCGCGAGGAGCGCGGCGCTACCCTGGGCTCCGGAGCGACAAATGATTCCGTCTCGAAGTCCATCGAGGGTGTCGTCAGCACCTTTGCACTCGATGAGGCCGCCGAGCAATGTGTCCTTGCCCTCTCGCGGCGCACGCACCTTACGGGCCGCGGCATCGTGCGCCTGTCGCGGATCGCGCGCACGATCGCCGATGTCGCCCAAAGCGAGCGGGTGCTCGAAGAACATGTGCTCGAGGCCGCAATGTATCAGGGGAGACGAGACCAATGACTGAACCGTATCCCACGTACGAGATCCATCCGGGAGATCGGCTCTATCCATCCATGGTGGCCGAGCTTTCCGATGCGCCGCGCACGCTCTATGTCCGTGGCGACCCCGAGGTACTCACGATGCCGTCGCTTTCGATCATCGGGTCGCGTAAGGCGAGCCCCTACGGCATCGCCTGTGCGGAGCTCGCGGCGCGCGTTGCGGTGGAGGCCGGCGTGAACGTGGTCTCGGGCGGCGCCATCGGCTGCGATCAGGCATCGGGCTGGGAAGCCCTCAACCGGGGTGGCCGTCATGTGATCGTGCTCGGTACGGGTGCCGATGTGGTCTACCCTCGATCGAGTGCCGGGCTCATTGCGCGCACGCTCGAGCGCGGCGGCGCCATCGTCTCGCTGTGCCCCTGGGGTACCGGTCCGCGCAAGTTCGCGTTTCCGCGACGTAACCGCGTGATCGCGGCGCTGTCGGCCGCGCTGTTTATTTCTGAGGCCGGCATGCCCTCGGGTACGTTCTCGACCGCCGAATGCGCCATGGACCTGGGGCGCGAGCTTTTGGTGGTTCCCGGTTCGATCTTGTCACCCGAATCGCGCGGCACCAACTACCTGATCTCCAATGGCGCCTGCTGTATCGTGGACGAGGAGTCGATCGAGGTCGCCATATCGCGCATCTACGAGACCCTGCGCTTTAGCCATCCGTCCGCGCCAGGCGTGGCCGATCTGACTCCCGAGCAGCAGACGGTGATGCATGCATTGATCGCCTCTCCGCTCAAGGTCGATGAGATTAGCGCCCTCATGGGCCTCGATGCCGTGGGAACGCTCAAACTCCTGGGCTCACTGGAGGTTGCGGGCGCTATCGAGCGCATGATGGATGGAAGGTATGCTCCCTCCAAGTTTGCCTTGCATGCCCAGACGCCGTTCGGGCACAATGGAAAACGTCTCAAGTAGAAAGGTGTTGCAGCATGCAGTTTGATCAGGTGACGGTTGTCGGCGGCGGCCTTGCGGGCTCGGAGTGCGCCATCCAGCTCGCGGATCGCGGGTTTCAGGTAACGCTCTATGAGATGCGTCCCGCCAAGTCCTCGCCGGCCCATCATACCGATCACCTGGCCGAGCTCGTATGCTCCAACTCGTTTAAGTCGACGCGCCCCGATTCGGCCGCGGGCCTGCTTAAGATCGAGCTCGAGCGCATGGGTTCGGTACTTTTGGATTGCGCAAAGCGTGCCGCCGTTCCCGCCGGGGGCGCCCTGGCGGTCGACCGCACCGTGTTCTCGCAGCTCGTCGAGGCCGAGATTGCCGCACGTCCGGCGATCACCGTGGTGCACGAGGAAGTCACGTCGATCCCTGAGGGTCATTGCGTGATCGCCGCGGGCCCTCTGTGCTCCCCGGCGCTCTCCGATGAGATCCTCAAGCTCGTGGGCGGTGACGCGTTGGCGTTTTTCGATGCTGCCGCGCCTATCGTCGACGCCTCGACGCTCGACATGGATGTCTTGTTCTCGCAATCGCGCTACGAGGAGCAGGGGAGCGGCGACTATCTCAATGCGCCGCTCAACAAAGAGGAGTACGAGGCGTTTATCGAGGCGCTCACCACGGCCGGCCGCGTGGTGCTCAAGGACTTTGAGGGCGGCGACCTGTTCCAGGCCTGCCAACCCGCCGAGGAAGTCGCGCGCACCGGCAAGGATGCCATTCGCTTTGGCGCCATGAAGCCCGTCGGCCTTACCGATCCGCGCACGGGGCGCCGTCCTTGGGCAGCGATTCAGCTGCGTGCCGAGAACCGCGAGCGCACCGCGTACAACCTGGTCGGGTTTCAGACCAATCTCACCTTCGGCGAGCAGAAGCGCGTGTTCCATATGGTGCCGGGCCTCGAGAACGCCGAGTTCTTCCGCTACGGCGTGATGCACCGCAACACGTTTGTCGATGCGCCGCATGTGCTCGACGGCACGTTTGGCGTGCCGGGTACCGGCGTGCGCCTTGCCGGGCAGATCACCGGTACCGAGGGCTATATGGAAGCGGTCGCGACCGGTCTGCTCGCGGCACTCAACGCCTATGCCGATGCGATCGGTGCCGGCCCCGTGGCCCTGCCGCGTACCGGCGCCCTGGGTGCGCTGGTTGCCTATGCCACCGATCCGGCCACCGTGGGCTACCAGCCCATGCATGTCAACTTTGGTCTGGTGCCGCCCCTCGAGGACGGCAAGCGCCGCAGCAAGCGCGATCGCTACCAGGCTTATGCCGATCGTGCCTGCGCCGCGCTCGATGAATATCTCTCCAGCCGCCCCGAGCTCTTCGAACGGCAAGGGCGCTAGCCTTGACGCTTTCTGCGGCAATCGATGATTTCACGGCGCATATCGCACGCGTCGAGGGGCTTTCTCCCAACACCGCGACCGCCTATGCTTCGCACCTTGAGCTGTTTGCCTCCTGGTGCGAGCGCCAGAAGGCGGACGGCTTTTCATGCACCGTGCGCGACCTGCGTGCCTACCTTGCGGAGCTTTCGCGTAAGGGGCTGGCTCCGCGCACGATAGCTGCGCACCTCTCGGCGTTGCGGGGGTTTTATCGCTGGGCGCACCTGGAGGGTTTGATCGAGCACGATGTCGCCTGTACGATCGGTAGTCCTAAGCTTCCGCGCAGCCTTCCGACCGTGTTGACGTCTTCCCAGATGGATGCCCTGCTGGCGGCGCCCGATACCTCCACGCCGGCGGGACTTCGCGATGCCGCGATGCTCGAGTTGCTCTATGCCTCGGGCGCGCGTATTTCCGAGCTGTCCGGTCTCAATATCGAGAGCTTCGATTGGCAGGCGCGAACGGTCCGCCTGTGGGGCAAGGGCCGCAAGGAGCGTATCGTCCCGCTCTACCGGCGCGCTCTTGAGGCCACGTCTGCCTATCTTGATGGCGGTCGCTCGATGCTTCTCGCCAAGGCGGGCCGTAGCGATGCGCCTGGCCAGCCACGGCCGCTTTTTATCTCGGTCCGCGGTAACCGCATGAGCGCCGCCGCGCTACGCAAACGCTTTCATGAGCTGTGCGCCCTGGCGGGGCTTCCGGCCGACATCACCCCGCATGCGATGCGGCATACCTTTGCCACCGATCTGCTCGAGGGGGGTGCCGATCTGCGTTCGGTTCAGGAGCTGTTGGGTCACGCGAGCCTGTCGACCACCCAGCTCTATACCCATCTTACGCCCGAGCGCCTCAAGGCCACCGTCACCCAGGCCCACCCGCGCGCCTAGGGCAGGCCGCGTCTTGGCTCAAATAGCCGCCAGCTTCGCCCTGTTCGCCCTCGGGCATCCGGCATGGCAATTCTCCAGTTTTTATGGCGGGTTGGCAGCGCGGGGCATTCCTGCTATCATTCATCGGGTTGCTTCACGGCAACACGTTCTTATCACGCACGCGCGGCTACTCTCGACCGTGGTGCCCGGGCCTTGGTAGCACATGTCCGGGTTGGTCTTGGAGGTTGACCCCGCGCGGAGGCAAACCACAGGAGGTTTACATGGCTACCAAGATTAATATCCGTACCCTGCTCGAGGCCGGCTGCCACTTCGGTCATCAGACCCGTCGCTGGAACCCCAAGATGAAGCCGTTCATCTTCGGTGAGCGCAACGGCATCTACATCCTCGACCTCAAGCAGACCATCCTTGACGCCGACAAGGCCTACACCTTCGTCAAGAACACCGCCAAGACCGGCAACGTGCTGTTCGTCGGCACCAAGAAGCAGGCTCAGGAGGCCGTCAAGACCGCTGCTGAGCGCGCCGGCATGCCCTACATCAACCAGCGTTGGCTCGGCGGCATGCTCACCAACTTCGTGACCATCCGCTCCCGCATCAACCGCATGGAGGAGCTCGAGGCCATGGTCGAGGACGGCCGCATGGCTGTTCTGCCCAAGAAGGAGCAGGCTGTTCTGGGCAAGGAGCTCACCAAGCTCCAGACCAACCTCGGTGGTGCCCGCGACATGAAGGGTCTGCCCCAGGCGCTCTTCGTCATCGACACCAAGCGCGAGGAGAACGCCATCAAGGAGGCCCAGCGCCTGAACATCCCGGTCGTCGCCCTCATCGACACCAACTCCGATCCCGACGAGGTCGAGTACGGCATCCCCTGCAACGACGACGCCATCTCCGCTGTCACCCTTATGTGCGAGCTCATGGCCGACGCCTGCCTGGCCGGCAACGGCAAGGAGCAGGTCTCCGAGGCCGAGATGGCCGCCGAGGCTCCTGCCGCTGAGGCCAAGGCCGAGTAAATCGGTCCCTTCTGATTCGTCTTCTTCATCTTTTTGAAAGGAACCACAATGGCCCAGATTACTGCCGCTATGGTCAAGCAGCTTCGCGAGATGACCGACTCCCCGATGATGGAGTGCAAGAAGGCTCTCGTCGAGGCCGATGGCGATATGGACGTCGCCGTCGACGTTCTGCGCAAGAACGGTCTTGCCAAGGCTGCCAAGAAGGCCGGTCGTGAGACCAACGAGGGCGCGGTTGCCGCGTTCGTCTCCGAGGACGGCAAGTCCGGCGCTCTGCTCGAGCTCTCCTGCGAGACCGACTTCGTCGGCTCCAACGCCAAGTTCACCGGCTTCGCCTCCAAGGTCGCCGAGGTCGTCGCTGCCACCGAGCCGGCTGACGTCGATGCCCTGCTCGAGAAGCCCATGGGCGAGGAGACCGTCTCTTCCGAGCTCACCGAGATGATCCACATCATGGGTGAGAACATGAAGATTGCCCGCTTCACCGCCCGCAAGGTCGCCAACGGCGCTCTGTCCTCCTACATCCACATGGGTGGCAAGATCGGCGTTCTGGTCGAGTTTGGCTTCGAGAAGCCCGAGACTGCCGAGGCCGAGGCTTTCAAGACCTTCGCCCATGACGTCGCCCTGCAGGTTGCTGCTGTCGCCCCGATCTGCGCTACCCGCGATCAGGTTCCGGCCGAGACCGTCGAGCACGAGAAGCAGATCTACATGGCTCAGGCTGCCGAGTCCGGTAAGCCCGAGGCCATCCAGGAGAAGATGGCTGTTGGCCGTCTGGAGAAGTTCTACAAGCAGTCCGTGCTCACCGAGCAGGAGTTCATCAAGGACAGCTCCCTTACCATCAAGAAGTACGCCGAGAACGTCTCCAAGGAGCTCGGCGACACCATCACCGTCGTGGCCTTCGATCGCCTCGTCCGTGGTGAGTAGGCTATAAGCTTTTGTAGCTTCTATAGAGCAGGCTGTGGGTTTTACTCACGGCCTGCTTTTTTATGGGCAATCAACTCGCCTTTGCTAGAATATTGAAAGTTACGATTAAGGAGGATCGCCTTGTCCGACATCCGATATAAGCGCGTGCTTCTCAAGCTTTCGGGAGAAGCGCTCATGGGGGAGAGCCACTACGGCATCGACCCTAAGGTCACCGATCGTTTGGCCAAGCAGGTTAAGGATCTGCTCGCTGCGGGTCATGAGGTCGGCGTGGTTGTCGGCGGCGGAAACATCTTCCGCGGCATGGCCGGTGCAGCCGGCGGCATGGATCGCGCTCAGGCTGATTACATGGGCATGCTCGCCACCGTTATGAACGCCCTGGCCCTGCAAGACGCCTTCGAGCACAACGATGTGCCCTGCCGCGTGATGAGCGCCATCCAGATGAACGAGATCTGCGAGCCCTATATTCGCCGTCGCGCTATCAACCATCTTGAGAAGGGGAGCGTCGTCATCTTCGCCGCCGGTTCGGGCAACCCTTACTTTACGACCGATACCGCTGCGGCCCTGCGTGCCTGCGAGATCGGTGCCGAGGTGCTTATCAAGGCCACCAAGGTCGACGGCATCTATGACAAGGACCCCGTCAAGTGCGACGACGCCGTCCGCTTTGACAAGATCACCTATCACGAGGTGCTCGTGCGCGGCCTGCAGGTCATGGATTCCACCGCAACGGCCCTGTGCCAGGACAACCGTATGCCCATTTTGGTCCTCAACATCGATGGCGAGGACACCGTCAAACGCGCGCTCGCGGGCGAACCCGTCGGCACGCTCGTCTACCAGGAGGATTAGATCATGGCAGAGAACATCACCCAGCATATGGACAAGTCGCTTGAGTCCCTTAAGCACAACTTCTCCAAGGTGCGCACCGGCCGCGCTAACGCCAACATCCTGGCAGACATCACCGTCGACTACTACGGTGTTCCCACCCCGGTGACCCAGGTTGCCGCCGTCAAGACCCCCGAGGCCCACATGCTGCTCATCGAGCCGTGGGACAAGGCCCTGGTCAACGCCATCGTCAAGGCCATTAGCGCCTCCGATCTGGGCATCACGCCCAACTCCGACGGTTCCGTCGTGCGCCTGCCGTTCCCGGCTCCCACCGAGGAGCGCCGCCGCGAGCTCGTCAAGGAGTGCCGCGAGTACGCCGAGCAGGCCAAGGTCTCGATCCGCAACATCCGTCGCGACTTCAATAACAAGCTCGAGCGCGACGAGGATCTGACCGAGGACGATATCCGTCGCGAGCAGGCCAAGGTCCAAAAGCACACCGATGACTACGTGGCCAAGGTCGAGCAGCTTCTGAAGGAAAAAGAAGCCGAGGTCATGGAGATCTAAAGTGCAATACGACCAGAACAAACTAGTCGAGTACTTTGCCGACGCCCCCGCGGGCGTCGGTTTTTCAGACCTCGACATGAACCGCATCCCGCATCACATCAGCTGCATCATGGACGGCAACGGCCGCTGGGCCACCGCGCGCGGCCTTGCCCGCACCGAGGGCCACAAGGCCGGCATCGTCTCGCTGCGCGAGATCATTACCGCCTGCGTGCGTCTGGGCGTTGATGTGCTTTCGGCCTACGCGTTCTCGACAGAGAACTGGAATCGCCCGCAGCACGAGGTCAACGTGCTCATGCATCTGTTTGCCAAGACCTTCGTCGATGAGCTGCCGCTGCTCAAAAAAGAGAACGTGCGCGTCGTCTTTTTGGGCGATATCTCCGCACTGCCCAAAAAGACGCGCGACGTCTTTGAGCGCGGGCTTGCGGAGTGCGCTGATCATACCGGCATGACGTTGGCGCTGGCCGTCAACTACGGTGGTCGTGCCGAGATCGCCCGTGCCGCGCGTGAGCTTGCGCTCGATGCCGCGGCCGGCAAGATCGATCCGTCGTCGATCGACGAGCAGGCTGTGGCCTCTCGCCTCTATACGGCGGGGCTACCCGATCCCGAGCTCGTGATCCGCACGAGCGGCGAGCTTCGCATCTCCAACTATCTGCTGTGGCAGGTGGCCTATTCGGAGTTTTATGTCACCGATACCTATTGGCCCGATTTCGATCGCTGGGGCCTGGTCAAGGCGATTCTTGCCTACCAGGGTCGCGACAGGAGGTTCGGCGGCCTGAGCAAGAGCGAGGAGGAATAGATCCGTGGAACAAAACGAGCAACATAAGGGCGGTGTCCAGGCGCCGCAGCCGGTCGATCCACACCAGAAGACCGTCATCACGGGCGGAAAGCCGGTCGAGGCATCGAGCGGCCGTGGCACCTCGGGCTCCAAGGCATCGGCCTCGGCCAAGAAGTCCTCGTGGCTTTCGGGCTTTATCACCCGCGCTGCGGCTGGTCTTATCTATGCCGGTTTGTTCATCCTGTGCCTGGTGCTCGGCAGCTGGACGACAGCGGCGTTTGTCGCAGCCATGAGCGGTTTGTGCTGCTTTGAGTTCTACCGCATGGTCCGGCGCGATGGCAAGGTGCCCAACGAGCAGCTCGGTATCGTTGCTTCCGTGGTGCTGCCCTTGGCGTCCCTGGGCGATCCCGTGTGGCTCAACGCCCTGCTGTTTGTCACGGTCGTCGCCGTTGGCATCTGGTATCTCTGCTCTCCGCGCACCCGCATCGCCGATCTTGCCGTCACGCTCTTCGGCCCGCTGTACACGGGCTTTATGCTCTCGTCGATCGTCCTGCTGCGCGACGCTGTTCCCGGATTTGCCGGTGCGTTGCTCTCCGTGGGCGTGTGCGCCTCGCTGTGGGTGAGCGACTCGTTTGCCTATCTGGTGGGCAGCCGTATCGGCAAGCACAAGATGGTGCCCAAGATCTCTCCCAACAAGAGCTGGGAGGGCTTTGTCGGCGGCATCGTGGGTTCGGTCCTTATCTGGGTCATCCTGTGGGCCACGCATCTTTATGACCTCAATCTTGCCTATGCGCTGCTGTGCGGCGTCTTCGTCTCGATTCTGGGCGTATTCGGCGACCTTATCGAGTCGCGCATCAAGCGCGGCGTGGGCGTCAAGGATTCGGGCAACCTCATTCCCGGTCACGGCGGTATGCTCGATCGCTCCGACTCGTTGATCTTCGGGTGCATCACCGCCCAGCTTTTGCTGATGATCGGAGGCGTGCTGTAATGGCTGCCGAGGAGGCTTTTACCACCACGTACGGTCCCGATGGGCGTCTGCGCGTGGCCATCTTGGGGTGCACCGGCTCCATCGGCAAACAGGCGCTCGATGTGTGCCGCCAGCATGCCGACCGTTTGCAGGTCGTGGCGCTTTCCGTCAACTCGAGAACCGTAGCCCTGGTCGCGGCGGCGCGCGAGTTCGATGTCGCTGCCGTGGCTGTGGCGGACGAGGCACATGCCGGCGATTCCGTCCTTGCCGAGCTTCCCGCCGGTTGCTCCTGCGCCGCGGGCGCCCAGGCTGTCCGTGATCTGGCGGTGCGCGACGACGTCGACTGCGTGCTGGTGGCCATCGTGGGCGCCGCCGGTCTCGAGGCAAGCCATGCGGCCCTGACGGCTAACAAGCGTCTGGCCCTGGCCAACAAGGAGTCGCTCGTGGTGGGCGGCGATCTGCTCATGCCCCTTGCCCGGCCCGGCCAGTTGATTCCCGTCGACTCGGAGCATTCGGCCATCTATCAGTGCTATCTGGGCGAGAATCCTCGCGAGGCCCATTGCATCTGGCTTACCTGCTCGGGCGGTCCGTTCTTTGGCCGCACGCGTGCCGAGCTCGATCGCGTCACGCGTGCCGATGCCCTGGCGCATCCCACGTGGTCGATGGGCGCCAAGATCACCATCGATTCCGCCACGCTCATGAACAAGGGTCTTGAGCGCATCGAGGCCATGCACCTGTTTGGTTGCGACCTCGATTTTATTAACGTCGTGGTTCAGCGCCAGTCTAAAATCCATTCGATGGTCGAGTATGCGGACGGCTCGGTCATGGCTCACCTCGGCGCCTCTGACATGCGCATTCCCATCCAGTTTGCGTTCAGCTATCCCGAGCGGTGGGATACGCCGGCGCCGCGCATCGATTTTCGCGAGCTCGGTCGTCTTACGTTTGATGCCGCCGATGCCGATACGTTCCGCTGTCTGGCGCTTGCCGAGCGTGCGGGCAAGACGGGCGGCACCATGCCGTGCGTGCTCAATGCCGCCAACGAGGTCGCCGTCGATGCGTTTCTGCATGACCGGTGCAGCTTCACCGATATCGATCGCGTGGTCGAGGCCTGCATGGACGCGCATGACGTCGAGCCCGTTCGGGGTTTCGACCAGCTTGCCGCCATCGATGCCGACACGCGTCTCAAGGCGTCTTCGGTGTTGAGCGCGCTCTAGGACCCCGGAACCGTTTCACGACTGCAAAGGATTCTCTTTAAACCTATGGATCAACTATTGAGCGTTCTCTCCTCCGTGTTCTGGGGACTCCTCATGCTCTCGGTGCTCGTCTTTTTGCACGAAGGCGGGCACTTTCTTGCCGCGCGGGCGTGTGGCGTGCGCGTGACGGAGTTCTTCTTGGGTCTTCCGTGCCGCTACAACCTGCATCATGTGTCGCGACGCATCGGCACCAAGTTCGGCATCACCCCGTTGCTTTTGGGCGGCTATGCGGCCATTTGCGGCATGGATCCCACCACGGTGGAGTGCGCCGACGCCGTGCTCGCTGCTATCTATCGCCACGGTCGCGTATCGGTCGAGGATCTGGCTTCCGAGCTTCATCTTGAGCAAGACGAGGTCATGGAGGCCTGCGCGCTGCTGTTGGGTTGGGGCTCTATCGATGCGTGCTACGAGGAGGGGGAGAAGCCCCCTTCCAGGTACTATCCCACCCGCTATCAGACCCTGCCACGCGATGTCGCCGGCAATACCGTCTATGACGGGCACGCGTTCGATCGCGCGCATGCGACGGCCAAGGGCGAGCCGTGGGAGCTCCCCGCGAGTCCGGCGGATTTCCTTGAGCAGGAGCGGAGTCACACCTATCTGGGCAAGGGCTTTGCCAAGCGCGCGTTCATGCTGCTCGCCGGCATCCTGGTCAATCTGCTCACAGGCTTTTTGCTGCTCATGAGCATCTACTCCATCGCCGGTATCTCCACGGCGGTCGATGTCAACACCATCGGCGCAGTGGACGAGGGCTCCATCGCCGCCAAGGCGGGGCTCAAGGCGGGAGATGACATTCTCTCTATCGACGGCACCTCGTGCAAGACCTGGACCGATGTGCACGACGCGGTGGTCGATGCCGCGGGTCATGGCGACGTGGAGCTTGTGTATCGACGCGGCAAGATGCAGCACGCGGTGACGGTGACGCTCGGCAAAAACGACATGCTTGGCATCAGCGCCAGCGTGCAGACGGTGCATCTTGATCCCATCACATCGGCACGACTCTCGTGGAGCTATCTCGCCCAGACGGCCAGCGGCGTGGCGCAGCTGCTCCAACCGCAGCACACCATGGAGGTACTCGATCAATCCACTTCGATCGTGGGCATCTCGGTCATGTCGTCACAAGCCGCGGCGGCGGGCCCCGCCACCTTCCTTACCTTTGCCGCGCTCATCAGCTTCTCGCTCGGTTTTATGAACCTGCTGCCGATTCCGCCCCTCGACGGCGGCAAGCTGCTGATCGAGATCATCCAAAAGATCATCGGGCGCGAGCTGTCGCTCAAGGTGCAAAATATCGTGAGCTATATCGGTATCGGTCTGTTTGCCCTGCTGTTTATCTATATGCTGCGCAGCGATATCCTGCGTTTCATTCTGTAAAGGAGTCCGATCATGTCTGATTCCCCTAAGCCTTTACCGCGCGACCTGACGCGGCCCGTTCACGTGGGCGACGTGCAGATCGGTGGTGGTGCGCCGGTGGCGGTGCAGTCGATGACCTGCACCGACACGGCCGATGCCACAGCCACGCTCGCCCAGGTCAACGCGCTGGCGCAGGCCGGCTGCGACATCGTGCGCGTCTCGGTTCCCACCGAGCAGGCCCTGGCGGGCTTTAAAGAGGTTTGCGCCCAAAGCCCCGTTCCCATCGTGGCCGACATACATTTCAACCACAAGCTCGCCATCGGCGCCGTCGAGGCCGGTGCCGCCAAGCTGCGCATCAACCCGGGCAACATCGGCGATTGGGCCAAGGTGGATGCCGTCATCGATGCGGCGGGCGCCGCGAGATGCGCGATCCGCATCGGTGTCAACGCCGGCTCGCTCGAACAGGATATCGCCGAGCGCGACGACCTGACCCAGCCGCAAAAGCTCGTCATGAGCTCCGAGCGCTTTGTCAAGCACTTCGAGGACCGGGGCTTTACCAACATCGTGCTTTCTGCCAAGGCCCACAGCGTCCAGACGACCGTCGAGACCTATCGCGCCCTATCGCGCGAGCTTCCGCAGGTGCCGCTGCATCTGGGCGTGACCGAGGCCGGCACCAAACAGCAGGGCACCATCAAGAGCTCCATCGGTCTGGGCATCCTGCTCAACGAGGGTATTGGCGACACTATGCGCGTCTCGCTCACGGCCGATCCCGTCGAGGAGCCGCCCGTGGCCTGGGGCATCTTACAGGCGCTGGGCCTGCGTCGCCGCGGCCCCGAGATCGTGAGCTGCCCCACCTGCGCCCGCTGCCAGGTCAACCTGATCCCCATTGCCGAGGAGGTCACGCGCCGGCTGCAAAACTACACGGCGCCCATCAGCGTGGCTGTCATGGGCTGCGCCGTCAACGGGCCGGGCGAGGCGGCCGATGCCGATCTGGGTGTTGCCTGCGGCCGCGGTCAGGCCATCCTCTTTTCGCACGGCCAGATCATTGGTAAAGTAGCTGAGGATCAAATCGTCGACGCCCTTATGGCCGAGGTCGACGCCTATACAAGGAGTAATTAAATGACCCGAGCAATGTATATGTCCAAGCTCTATGCGCCCACCCTCAAGGAGGATCCGGCCGATGCGGAGCTTGCGAGCCACCGCCTGCTGCTGCGCGCCGGCATGATCCGCAAGGAGGCGGCCGGCCTGTACACCTATCTGCCGCTGGCCTGGCGTGCCATCCGCAAGATCGAGAACATCGTGCGCGACGAGATGGACGCCGCGGGTGCCCAGGAGCTCATGATGCCCATCATGGTCGATGCCGAGCTGTGGCGCGAGAGCGGCCGCATCGACGCCTACGGCAAGGAGCTTGTACGCTTCAACGACCGCCACGACCGCGAGTTCGTCCTTGGCCCCACCCATGAGGAGACCGTGACCGCCCTCGTACGCAACGAGCTGCGTTCCTATAAACAGCTGCCGGTCAACCTGTACCATATCCAGGACAAGTTCCGCGATGAGTTCCGCCCTCGTTTTGGCTTGATGCGCGGTCGCGAGTTCATCATGAAGGACGCCTACAGCTTCTCCGCCACGCAGGAGAGCCTGCAGGAGGAGTACGACAAGATGAAGCAGGCCTATGCCAACATCTGCGAGCGCTGCTACATCAAGGCCCTGCCCGTGGTGGCCGATACCGGCCAGATCGGTGGCGACACCTCGGTCGAGTTCATGGCGCTGGCCGATGCCGGCGAGGCCTCGCTCGTCTATTGCGACGATTGCGGCTTCGCGGCCGACGATGAGGCCGCGACCACCAATGTCGCTGTCCTTGACGGCCCCGGTGACGGTACGCTCACCCGTGTGGAGACCCCGCACTGCGGCACCATCGAGCAGATCGCCCAGTTCTTCGACGTGCCCCAGAACGCCACGGTCAAGTCGCTGTGCCTGATCACCGCCGACGGCGATCCGGTCCTGGCGCTCGTGCCGGGCGATCACGAGCTCAACGATTGCAAGGCCGAGCATATCTTTGGCGAAGGCTATCGCATGATGACCGATGAGGAGCTCGTGGCCTTTGGCCTGCACAAGGGCTTTATCGGGCCGGTCAACCTGCCCGAGGGCATTCGCATCGTGTGCGACAACAACCTTAAGCGCTGCACCAACTGGGCCTGCGGCGCCAACGAGGAGGGTTTCCACTTTACCGGTATCGTGCCCGGGCGCGACTTTGAGGTCGACGAGTGGGCCGACCTGGTTACCGTCGTCGCCGGCGATCCCTGCCCGCACTGCGGCGCTCCGCTCAAGGCCGCACGCGGCATCGAGGTCTCGCAGGTGTTCCAGCTGGGCACCAAGTATTCCGAGGCCATGGGCGCCACGTTTATGGACGAGGATGGCAAGGAAAAGCCGCTCATCATGGGTTGCTACGGTGTGGGCGTGAGCCGTTCGCTGGCCGCCGTGGTCGAGCAGCACAACGACGAGCATGGCATTATCTGGCCGGTCTCCGTCGCGCCCTATGAGGTCGCCGTGATTCCGCTCGATCCCAAGAAGGAGGAGTGCGCCAGCGTGTGCTCCCAGATTGTCGACGCGCTGTGCGTCGCGGGTATCGAGGTCGTGGTGGACGATCGCGACGAACGACCGGGCTTCAAGTTTGCCGACAACGACCTGATGGGCTTCCCGTACCAGATCGTGCTGGGCAAGCGCGGCCTTAAGAACGGCACTGTCGAGCTCAAGGACCGCGCGACCGGCGAGCGCGACGACGTTGCCATCGACGAGGTCGTGGCCAAGGTCGCAGCCCTGGTCAAGGCTGCCCGCCGCTAATCCATATCCGTGCAGCCCCTGCGGTTGGGGACGTAGCAAAACGGCAGGTTCTTTCGAACCTGCCGTTTTGCTACGTCCCCAACCGCAGGGGCGAGGTTCTTTCGAGGAGCGTTGATACATGCTGGTTGCCGATCAGGCCACGGCTTATGAGGCGATGATCTACACCGCCAACATCACCATGGAGCTCATCTCCGAATTCCTGTGCCTGTTTTTGGTGGTTGCGGTGTTTGCCCAACGACGTCACACGCATGCTGAGGGCTCATTTGCCGTGGTGTGCACCTGCATGCTGCTCAACGTTACGGGTGATTTGATGTCGTGGTTCTTCACCCGCGGCTCCGGCGCCATGAGCACCGTAATGTGCCAGATCGGTAATAATCTGACCTATTGGTTCGCCCCACTTGCCTATACGGGCGTTATGCTCTTCGCCTTTAACGGTATCGCGCAAGGGCCCATGCTGCCGCGCGTGGGAGGGCGTCGACCCACCACGCGCGCCGGCCGCGTGCTGCTCGTGCTCATACTGCTTCTCCTGGCGCTCGAGCTGGGCCTGGTGGTTGCGAGCTACGCCACCGGCTGTCTGTACCGCATCGAGCCGGGAAACCACTTTGTGTGGGGCCCTCTGCGCTCCGCTCCCGACATCATCACGCTTTTGCAGTATCTCCTGACGCTGGCGCTGATGCTCGTAGAGGCTCAACACGTCACCTCTGCGCTGCATCTTTGGCTCTTCTGCGCAGGATTGAGCGTGGTAGGGCTGCTCTGCGAGCTGGCCTTGCCCACGCTGATGTGCCTGTATCCCATGACCACGCTTTCTCTCGTGCTCATCCGCATGCAGATGTCGTACCGCAGCCGGATGGTGCTCATGAAAAAGGACCTAGAGCTCTCCGAGAGCAAGACCAAGCTGCTTTCGGGCCAAATTCGATCGCATTTTATCTTCAACTCGCTGGCGGCGATCGAAGAGCTCTGCCTTGAGGATCCTCAGCTGGCACGCAAGGGCATCGAGGATTTCTCGCGCTATCTTCGCGGCAACATGCAGGCGGTGGGCGACGGCCAGCTTGTTCCCTTCACACGCGAGGTCGAAAACGTCAAGTCGTACCTTGCGCTCGAGATGATCGACCCCTCAACCACCTTTAACGTGGCATGGGATCTGCGCGCCACCAGCTTTAGGCTGCCGTCGCTTGTCATCCAGCCGCTGGTTGAGAACGCCGTGCGTCACGGCGTGGCCCATAAGGCTTCTGAGGGGCTGATCACGATAAGCTCATGGGAAGCCGATGATGCCTATGTGGTGCGCGTTGAGGATAATGGCGGGGGAGTGCGCACCCCTGAGCCCTCAGCGCTCGCCAATAAAAAGGAGCATAATGGTATCGCGATCGAGAACACGCGCACCCGGCTCGATCTGATGTGCCAAGGTTCGCTTGATCTTGAGCTCACGCCGACCGGTGCCGTCGCTACCGTATTTATCCCCAAGGGGGCCGTTGCATGAACATCTTAGCCGTCGATGACAAACAGCTTGCGGTCAATGCCGTGGTTCGCTGTGTAAAAGCGATCGATCCCGATGGCGTCTGCGAGGGCGTGACCAGCGCGCGCGAGGCCCTTGCCTATGCGCGCGAGCATCATCCGCAGGTGGTGTTCTGCGACATCGAGATGCCCGAGATCGGCGGCCTGGAGCTTGCCAAGCAACTGCGCGAGCTTGACTCCCATATCAATATTATCTTTGCCACCGCACATGGCGAGTATGCGCTCGAGGCCCATGGCCTGTTTCCCAGCGGCTTTTTAATGAAGCCTGTTACCGAACAGGGCGTGCGCGATGCACTCGAGAATCTGCGACATCCCCTTGTCGAGGAGGACCCCGAGAAGCTCGTGGTGCACTGCTTTGGCAACTTTGAGGTCTCGTATGCGGGCCGTCCGCTCAAGTTCAAGCGCACGCGCACCAAAGAGCTCTTTGCCTATTTAATCGATCGCCACGGTGCCCGTGTTTCGATCGGCGAGATCTTGGGTGTGCTGTGGGAGGACGGCGCCGACAGTATGTCGCGCCGCGCCCAGGTGCGTAACTTTATCAGCGACTTGCGTAGCGCTCTGTCAAGCGTTGGCCAGGATGCCGTGATCGACCGTGCCCGCGACAGCATCGCCGTGGTGCCCTCGCTCGTCGATTGCGATTACTACAAGTTCTTGATGTGCGATCCGGTGGCCGTTAACAGCTACCGCGGCGAATACATGACCCAATACTCTTGGAGCGAGCTCACGTTAAGCAGGTTGGGGTACTAGTGAATTGCCGGTGTTTGCTTTAGCGCTCAAATGCCGGCAGATGAATTAGGTAAGGCGGATTGTTTTATCTGGCCATTCGACCGCGATGTGCAAGGTAGCGCCAAGTCCTTCTACATATTTTTTAATCGTATCAACCCGAACCGCGCCAAGGTTGCCGTTCTCGAGTTCCGAAACTCTAGATTGGCCAACTCCAATTGCCTTAGCAAGTTGGGCCTGCGTGATGTGGCATTCCTTGCGTGCTTGCGCAAGGTTATATGCTTCAATTCGTTCTTTAGTCGCTTCTTTCGCTTGGTCACGCATTTGAGGCGTAATGTCTTTTCTTGTCTCTAAATACTGCGTCATATCCATTGATTACTCCAAATTTTTGAGATGTGCTGAGTAGATTGCCTCTTGGATATGCGCGTAGTCAAACCGTCCAATTGGTCCAGCCAATCCTTGATGTATTTGACTTCAACGTTCCAGCTCATTGGTTCGCCATATCTGTTAAAACCAATATTATCAGAGATACTTTCTAACCCGTACCTTCATTTAGAGCTTGCCAGACAAGCATCGACTAAGTGCGCAGCCTGCGTGGGCCATCCTGATAGGAAACGAAAAAGCTCGGGGTGAAACCGGGCTTGAACGCGTGCGTCTATCGACAATGGCTTTCTTTAATTAGCCAGTGTCGATACGTTGCGTAATTTATTAAGACGCCTTGAGCGCGTTATTCATGGCCTGTCTGCACCATTCTGATTTGGTGATCCCCTGGGACTTCGCTGCAAGAGATATTGCTTCTGCTTTCGATTTGGGTATTCGCACGGAGATTGTCTCAAGCTCTTCATTAAAGGTCTTTGGGCGACCTCTTTGGGCCTTTGAGAAGTCATAATCGCTTAGATCTTCGTTTTCAATTTTCTGAGCCCATGAGCTAACTTGATCTTCGGTAATATTGAATTCATCGAGAAGCTTTTTGTCATCCATGTTTGTTTCCCTTTCTTCGTAATAGGTTCAATCTCTTTTTGATGCTTTGTTGTGGAGGGGTTTGGCCGTGAATGATAAGAACCGAGCCGTCGGATTTAATAACCCCAACTAATTCAATTAACCTTCCCTTTGAATCCGGTCCAATTGCGTAATAGCGATTTGGATTCTGTTCAATCGCCGGAGCACATGCAATTGCATTCTTCCAGGCATAGACGGCATCTCCTTTTGTAACGTCGGGATGTCTTTTGGGGACTCTGTCCAAAACCTCTATCCTCAGCATCTTTCCTCCGATTCTAGATTTATGTAATACATAAATCAATATTGATATTGGGATACGATGCGCTCAATTTCGAATTGCTTTAAGGATATTGGGTAGCGCTGTGCCGATAAGTGCCATTTGCTTACCGAAAGCTGACCATGTGCTGTTGATTTGCGGTGCAGCGATTATGCCAACCAAAATGTTGTTCGATGTTCTTGCTGGTAATTAAAGCTCTGCCTAACCATGTGATGACGCGCAGTGCTTTAAGTTTGGGCTGCATGTTGACGTGGAATCCAATATAAGTCCATGCCAGCTGAACAGATTTAGACGTTGAGTACCTAATAAAAAAGCGACCTTGGAAATCCAAAGTCGCTTATCATTCACGGTGGTGGAGACGAGGGGAATCGAACCCCTGACCTCTTGACTGCCAGTCAAGCGCTCTCCCAGCTGAGCTACGCCCCCGTGACTCGATTTAGAATACTGGAAGCCCCGCTACTTTGCAAGAACTTTTTTATTAAGTTCGTTTCGGCGAAAACGTGGCAACAAAAAGGCCGTCTGTACAAGCAGACGGCCAAACAATAACAGTGGTGGACCCAGCAGGATTCGAACCTGCAACCCAGGGATTATGAGTCCCCTGCGCTAACCGTTGCGCCATGAGTCCAAATAATAAAACAGCCCCTGGTTTCCCAGGAGCTGTGCATTCACGGTGGTGGAGACGAGGGGGATCGAACCCCTGACCTCTTGACTGCCAGTCAAGCGCTCTCCCAGCTGAGCTACGCCCCCGTGCGGTGCGGTAGTTAATATACGGTAAACGTCCCAAAGGCGCAAGTACTATTTTGAATTCTTTTGAGTTGGTGTAAAGACGCGTTGCGAATCTGGACCCCGTCCTAATTTTGCACAAAAAGTTGTGCAACTTTGGGGATGGTTTTGCAAAGTATCTGTTGACGGTCGATCAAATAGAAATCGCATAAAAATAGTGCCGGGGGGGGGTAGCTCGCTAAGCCCCAGCTAAGGCGGTTGTATTGCTTAAACGGACCCCTCATAGCGGCACGTGCGCTATATGTAACAACGAACAGCCCAAATCAATCGCCGCGCTTTGCTGTGCTAGGATAATGACATCACATGAGCCCAACCGCTTAGGCGGTGGCTGCGTGGTATCTGGCCGCAATGGCAGTACTGCGATCAACCACGAGCTCCAATAATGTTTTGTCTTGTCAGATGTTTTTCTGATAGGCAAGAATGTGTCGCAGCTGTTTGCGTGCGCTTTAGTTTTGTTCCCGCTTGACTAAGGCGCACGCAACCAGCTGGGATATGCAGGCATCTAGCGATACATCGCCTGCATATCTCGCTGTTTGCATATGCAACATACCGTTCACGGTGGGGCAGAGCCACGTGCTTGTTCCTCTGGGCTCAGGGTTTGAATATGACGCGCCATCGCGGCTGCATTTACCGCCCTGGCGAAGCCATAGACAAACTCCGTGCAGCAGACAAGACAAGCAAAGGGGGTGATGCTCATGTGGTATGTGATTCAAGTTATCAAGGGCCGCGAAGAGGCAATGGTCGAGCGCATCGAGCGTGTATTGCCTGCCGATGTGGCCGCTGAGGTTTTTTATCCCCAGTATACAACGCAGATCAAAGTCCGCGGTACGTGGACCAGCGTAGACAAGCCGCTGTTCCCAGGCTACCTCATGTGCATTACCGATGACCCTCGTCTTGTTGAGCAGCATTTGCTGCGTATGGACGATTTTGCCCGCGTGCTGCGCCAGGGTGATGAGTTTGTGCCCCTGGCCAAGGAAGAAACAGTGGTCTTGGAACAGTTTACCCATAGGGGTGAGCGTGTTGTTCCCATGAGCCAGGCTGTCAAAGAGGGCGACAACGTGGTGGTGACCGCGGGCCCGCTTTTGGGCCACGAAGCCATGATCTCGAGCATCAACAGGCATAAAAGCATCGCCTCGCTGGAGTTTGACCTGTGCGGCCGTCATGTTACGGCGCGCTTGGGCCTTGCCGTGCTGTCCAAAGAGCAGTGGGCGATGCAGAACTTGAAACGAGCGATCGCCTAGCTGCAGGCGAGTAATTACGGATTGCTGAGGATCCCTGAGGTCGGGGACGTAGGTTTGGAAGAAGTTTTGTCGGGGGAGAGAAAGATAGATACAACGGCGCCTGTGGGAGCGACTTTGGTCGCCGAGGCCATGAGCGGCCAGGGCAACGTCCAGCGCTACCGGTCGATGCAGGGCATCAAGGACTGGGACCGCACGCGCCTGGGCTACCGCTTCGTCAAGCGGGCGTTCGACATCTGCTTCAGCGGTTGCGTGCTCGCCGTCATAGCCGTGCCGAGCCTGGTGCTCGCGGCGGCCATACGCCTGGAGAGCGAGGGCAACCCCTTCTACAGCCAGATCCGCGTGGGGCAGACCCACCGAGACGGCAGCCTGTCCACCTTCCGCATGTGGAAGTTCCGGAGCATGTACAGGGACGCCGACGAGCGCCTCGAGGAGCTGAAGGAACAAAACGAGATCGCGGGCGCCATGTTCAAGATGAGGGAGGACCCCAGGGTAACCAGGATCGGGAAGTTCATCCGCAAGCACTCGATCGACGAGTTCCCGCAGTTCCTGAACGTCTTTCTGGGCCAGATGTCCGTCGTGGGCCCCCGCCCGCCGCTGCCCCGCGAGGTGGAGCAGTACACCGAGCGCGACCTGCAGCGCCTGGCCGTCAAGCCCGGCATCACCGGCTGGTGGCAGGTGACCGAGCGCAACCACACGGGATTCGACGGCATGGTTCGCCGCGACCTGGAATACATCGCGAAGCGTGGGATCAAGACGGACCTCAGGATCATCGCTCTTACCGTCATCGAAGTGATTACGGGAAAGGGTGCGTGCTAGTGCTCGAGTCCTATCTCGATTATCCCGAACTAAATCGAGTTCCCGTGATTGATGTTCCAATCACGGGAACCAACATGTCTGAATGCGTCGATTTCATTAGTCGTAATATCGATGAACTTCATGGTGAGTATATCTGCGTTTCCAACGCTCATACGTCAGTTATGGCCCATGACGATCCCAGCTACTGGTCCTGTCAGGCTGAGTCTGTCATGTCCGTTCCGGACGGAAAGCCGCTGTCTATTGTCGGTCGAAAGACAGTCGAGTCTATGGGGCGCGTGACGGGCCCGGACCTTATGCGGGAAGTTTTTGGCATCTCTGTTCAACGCGGATGGACTCATTATTTTTACGGAAATGAACAGAAGAATCTTGATGCACTGAGGTCTTCACTCCAGAAGGATTACCCGGGACTAAATATCGCTGGTATGGAGCCTTCTGTTTTCCGTCCGCTCTCCGATTCTGAGAAACGTGACCTATCACGGCGTATCGCCGATTCCGGCGCTGACTTTGCTTGGATTGCACTTGGTGCGCCGCGGCAAGAGGTTCTTATGCATGAGCTAAAGGGCGGTCCCCAGCCATTGATGATCGGCGTCGGAGGAGCCTTCAACGTTCTCGCTGGCGTGGTGCCGGAGGCGCCGATGTGGATGCAGAGCCTGAGCCTTGAGTGGTTATACCGCTTGATGCAAGAGCCGAAGCGACTCTTCAAACGATATCTCGTCACTAATACCAAGTTTCTCTTTTATCAGTTCACGGGCGCTAAGCGCAAGGAAGGCAAGTAGATGAAAGGCACCACTGCATTTAAAAATAAGACCCTGATGATCACGGGCGGTACCGGATCGTTCGGAAACACCGTGCTCAAGCACTTCATGAACACCGACCTCGCGGAGATCCGCATCTTCTCGCGCGACGAGAAGAAGCAGGACGACATGCGCCACCGCCTGCAGGAGAGGTCGCCCGAGCTGGCCGGCAAGGTTCGCTTCTTCATCGGGGACGTGCGCAACCCCCAGTCGGTGCGCGACGCCATGCACGGCGTGGACTACATCTTCCACGCCGCGGCGCTCAAGCAGGTGCCCTCCTGCGAGTTCTTCCCCATGGAGGCCGTGCGCACCAACGTCATCGGCACGGACAACGTGCTGCACGCCGCCATCGACGAGGGCGTCGAGCGCGTGGTGTGCCTGTCCACCGACAAGGCCGCCTACCCCATCAACGCCATGGGCAAGTCCAAGGCCATGATGGAGTCCATCATCTACGCCAACGCCCGAAACGGCGCCGGCCGCACCACTATCTGCTGCACCCGCTACGGCAACGTGATGTGCTCGCGCGGCAGCGTCATCCCGCTGTTCATCGACCGCATCCGCAAGGGCGAGCCGCTGACCGTCACCGATCCGAGCATGACCCGCTTCCTCATGAACCTCGACGAGGCTGTTGATCTCGTTCAGTTCGCCTTCGAGCACGCCAACCCCGGCGACCTGTTCATCCAGAAGGCGCCGGCATCGACCATCGGCGACCTTGGCGAGGCGGTCCAGGAGGTCTTCGGCCGCGTGGGCACCCAGGTGATCGGCACGCGCCACGGCGAGAAGCTCTACGAGAC
>DJRP01000026.1:30797-32623 GCA_002437815.1 Collinsella sp. UBA6357
CCTGCGACTCGCGCGACCTCAACTACGACAAGTTCGTGGTGGAGGGCGACGTCAAGACCCAGGCGGACGAGTCCTACACCTCGCACAACACCGAGCGCCTCGACGTCGAGGGCACCATCGCCAAGATCAAGACCGCCGAGTACGTGCAGCTGGCCCTCGAGGGCCGCGAGCACGAGGCGGTGCAGTAGGGTGCGCGTCCTCGTCACCGGCGCGAAGGGGTTCGTCGGAAGGAACCTCTGCTGCGCGCTGAAGAACATCCGCGACGGCAAGGACTGCCGCGCCAAATATCAGAGCTTCCTTCCCCTCGAGGTCCTGGAGTACGACGTCGACTCGACCCCGGAGGAGCTGGAGGAGTACTGCACCCGCGCCGACTTTGTCTTCAACCTGGCCGGCGTCAACCGGCCCAAGGATCAGTCCGAGTTCATGGAGGGCAACTTCGGGTTCGCCTCCACACTGCTCGACACCCTGGAGCGTCACGGCAACACATGCCCCGTCATGCTCTCCAGCTCCGCCCAGGCGAGCCTCTCGGGGCGCTTCGAGGGCTCGGTCTACGGCGAGAGCAAGCTGGCGGGGGAGCGCCTCTTCCGCGAGTACTCCGTTCGCACGGGCGCGCCCGTGCTGATCTACCGCTTCCCTAACCTCTACGGCAAGTGGTGCCGCCCGCGTTACAACTCCGCTGTCGCGACCTTCTGCGACGCCATCGCTAACGGCCGTCCGTACACCGTGAACGACCCCTCGGTCGAGCTCGAGCTCCTCTACATCGACGACCTCGTCGAAGAGATGCTGGGCGCCCTGCTGGGCGAGGAACATCGTTGCGGCTACGATGGCCTTGTGCGCGTCGAGGGCGATGACTTCTGCTACGTCCCCGACACCGATGTGAAATCGCTGGGTGAGATCGTCTACCTGCTCGGGACTTTCCGCGATGCCCGTGCGCGCCGCGACGTGCCTGACCTCTCGGACGGCTCGTTCTCCAAGAAGCTCTACAGCACGTTTCTGAGCTACTACGAGCCCGGTGACTTCGCGTACGACCTCAAACCTAACGTGGATGCGCGCGGCTCCTTCACCGAGTTCCTGCGCACGCCCGACCGCGGCCAGGTCTCCGTCAACGTCTCCGGGCCCGGCATCACCAAGGGCAACCACTGGCACATGACCAAGTGGGAGAAGTTCCTGGTCGTCTCCGGAACCGCCTCCATCAGGCTGCGCAAGGTGGGGGAGGATGCCGAGGGCAACCCGTACCCTGTCGACGAGTACACCGTCGCCGGCGGCGACATGCGCGTGGTCGAGATGATCCCCGGCTACACGCACTCCATAACCAACCTGTCCGACACCGAGGACCTCGTGACGGTCATGTGGGCCAACGAGCCCTTCGACCCCGAGAACCCCGACACCTACTACGAGGAGGTCTAGCCACATGGCGAAGAAGTGCTCAGATATTCGTTTCAAGGACGACGGTCGCCTCAAGCTGCTGATCATCGTGGGCACCCGCCCCGAGGTCATCCGTCTCTCCGAGGTCATCAAGAAGTGCCGGCGCCATTTCGACTGCCTGCTCGCGCACACCGGCCAAAACTACGACTACACCCTGAACGGCATCTTCTTCCGCGACCTGTCGCTGGACGACCCTGATGTCTACCTCGACGCCGTCGGTGACGACCTGGGCGAGACCGTGGGCAACATCATCGCGAGCTCCTACAAGCTCATGGTCCAGGTCCAGCCCGACGCGCTCCTCATCCTGGGCGACACCAACAGCTGCCTCTCCGCCATCGCCGCCAAGCGTCTGCACATCCCTATCTTCCACATGGAGGCCGGCAACCGCTGCAAGGACGAGT
>DJRP01000026.1:32642-156866 GCA_002437815.1 Collinsella sp. UBA6357
GCCGCATCGTCGACGTGATCTCGGACGTCAACCTGGCCTACTCCGAGCATGCGCGCCGCTACCTCAAGGACACCGGCTGCGCTCCGGAGCGCACCTACGTCACGGGAAGCCCCATGGCGGAGGTGCTGCGCTCCAACTTGCAGAAGATCGAGGCGTCGAACGTCCTTATCGAGCTCGGCCTCGAGCCCAAGCGCTACATTTTGCTCTCCGCCCACCGCGAGGAGAACATTGACACCGAGGCAAACTTCACAAGTCTCTTTACAGCAATCAATGCGCTGGCCGAGAAGTATGATATGCCTATTTTGTATTCGTGCCACCCGCGGTCGCGCAAGCGCCTGGAGCAGACGGGCTTTAAGCTTGATTCGCGTGTGCGCATGCATGAACCCATGGGCTTCCACGACTACAACAACCTGCAGATGAACGCCTTCGCGGTGGTCTCCGACTCTGGCACGCTGCCCGAGGAGTCGAGCTTCTTCGCATCGATCGGGCACCCGTTCCCGGCGGTGTGTATCCGCACCTCGACTGAGCGCCCCGAGGCCCTCGACAAGGCGTGCTTCACGCTCGCCGGCATCAGCGAGAAGGGTCTTCTCCAAGCGGTGCATACCGCCGTCGAGCTCGACCGCGAGGGGTCGATGCCCGAGGCTCCCGTGCCCGACTACGCCGACGAGACCGTCTCGACCAAGGTGGTCAAGATCATCCAGTCCTACACGGGCATCGTCGACCGTATGGTGTGGAGGAAGGGGTAGCCATGGGTATCGCTTACAAACTGCTCGACGGCGTTTCCCGCGCCTACAACAAGCTGCTGTTCGTGCCTGCGCTGCGCCGTTGCTTCGCTTCGTGCGGCAAGAGCGTGTCGATCGGGCGTCGCAGCGAGGTGGCCGGCGCGCAGAACATAACCATGGGTCATGACGTGTACCTGGGCCCGGGTGCGACGCTTCTCTCCACCCGCGCGAGGATTGTCGTGGGCGACTACGTGATGAGCGGCCCCAATCTCACCATCATAGCGGGCGATCACCGCATCGATGTGCTGGGCCAGCCGATGATGTCGCTGACCGAGGAGGATAAACTTCCCGAGAACGACCAAGACGTCGTCGTCGGAAACGATGTGTGGCTGAGCAGCGGCGTGACGCTGCTCAAAGGCGTTCATGTGGCCGACCACTGCGTGATAGCGGCGGGCGCTGTCGTGACCAAGGACGTCGGGCCCGAATATTCAATCTGGGGGGGTACCTGCTCGCTGCCTAGGATCGCGGCTTGAGGACTGATGATGACGATGAATTCCTCGCTTAATAAAATCCCGGTCAAGGTGCTCATGGTCGGACCCGATCTTTCGCTGCACGGCGGCATCGTCTCCGTGGTGAATGGTTATCTGGAGGGCAACTTGCCCGAGGCCTGCGACGGGTTCGAGTATCTGGGAACGGGCGTGGGCGCCAGCACGTTTGACAAGTCCCTGGCCTTCGTCGGCGCGCTCGCGCGCTACAAGATGGAGCTGCCGAAGTACGACATAGTGCACCTGCACATCAGCGCCCGGGGTTCCTACGGGCGCAAGTCGATCATGGCACGCATGGCGCACAAGGCGGGTAAGCGAGTGATCCTGCACGACCATGACGGTGAGTTTGCCAAGGCGTTCGAGGAGGGCGGCGAGGCCTACCGGCGTGACGTGAGGGAGACTTTCGGCCTTGCGGACCGCGTGGTGGTGCTCTCCGAGGAGTGGCGCGACTACTTTGCCGAGAACGTCTGCGACCCGGGCAGGATAGCCGTCGTGTACAACGGCGTGAAGGTGCCCGCGCGGCCGTGCTCACCTTGTTCGCATCAAGACGTTCTGTTTTTGGGACGCCTTGATGCGAACAAGAGCCCTGACGTGCTCTTGCGCGCATCAAAGGCGGTCCTCCGGCGTTTCCCCGATACCAGGATTGTTTTCGGCGGCGACGGCGAGGTCGAGAAGAACGAACGGCTCGCCGAGGAGCTCGGCATAGCCGACAGGTGTGAGTTCTGCGGCTGGGTGACGGGCGAGGAGCGCGAGGCGCTCTTCGCGCGCGCCGCCGTGTACTGTCTGCCCTCCAAGAACGAGGGGCTGCCAATGAGCGTGCTCGAGTCCATGGCGCGGGGCATCCCGACAGTCGCCACGGCCGTGGGCGGCGTCCCCCAGGTCATCGAGGACGGTGTGAGCGGGTCTCTCATTGACGTTGACGACGTCGAGGGGCTTTCCGAAAAGCTCGTTTTTCTGATCGGGTCGGCCGCGTTGCGAGCCGATATGGGGCGCAACGCCAGGAACCAGATCATGGACAGATTCGGGGTCGACCGCTCTGTTGCCCGAATTGAGGAAATCTACGACGCGCTTTCGCGCGGAAGGGAGGCAGGCGATGAGTAACAGACCTTGGCTGTCGCTGGTCGTGCCCGCCTACAACGCGGAGCGCTTCCTCGTGGACTGCGTCGCGAGCTTTGACTTAGGGGGCCACCCCGACGTCGAGGTCGTGGTGGTAGACGATGGCTCGACCGACGCCACGCCGCAGATATGCGACCGGCTGGCAAGCGAGCATGGGAACCTGAAGGTGATCCACCGTGAAAACGGTGGATCACCTTCAGCGCGCAACGTGGGCTGCGTGCGCGTTGAAGGTGATTGGGTGTGGTTCATTGACTCAGACGACGTCATCGCGCCCTACGCCCTCGACGCGCTGAAGAGGCTCGCCTCGGCCTCCTCGCACGACGCCGTCCAGATTCAGTTCCTGAGGTTTTCGGACGGCGAGAAGCCGGCCTGGCCGGCTTCAACGCCGTCCGAAAACCCCGTCGCCCTCACGTCCGAGGAGTACCTGCGCGAGATATACCGCGGCCGCGGACAGCATTACATGTGTTCATTCCTGCTGCGCACGGACGCGCTGCTCAGCAGGAATGAACACGCTGCGCCCGAGCGCAGCAGGAATGAACACAGCGGCTGGCCTTTCCGCGAGAACTTCTCCCTCTACGAGGATGTCGTATCGATGGAGGAGATACTCAGGCGCGTCGATGGCGTGGAGGTCCTGCGGGGGCAGTACTATGGCTACAGGCAGTCCGCGGGCTCCATGACGCAGAGGCCCAGCGACAAGGCCGCCGACAGCGGCCTTCGCGCCGTGCGCGACCTGGCCAACCACGATGACGCCGGGGACCCGACGGGCAAGCTCTGCCTCGAGATCAGCCTGCTCTTCAACGCGTACAAGCTCATCGAATGGGGCACCGCTTCCGAGGCGCTGCGGGGAAGCTACAAGCGCGAGATAATCCTCCGCGTGCGCGAGGTCGGACTTTCGCAGCTCGGCTTTGACCGCCTCGGCAGATACTTGCTTCTGAGGACCGGTCTGTTGGACCTCATCTTCAAGAGGAGGTATCGCCGATGAGCGGGTTTAGCTCAACCGAGGCCTGGCGGCGTGCGTATGGGCGTCGCGCGAAGAAGGAGGGCCTCTCCTCGCTTCCGATTCTGCCGCTGATCGCCGCCGTCTTCTTCGTGTTGACCTTCTTCATCAAGGCCCTCGTCGATGACGCGTTCACCAGAGGCGACATCTCCTCGACCGTCGCCTACACCAAGTACGTTACCGCGGCCGTTGCCTGCCTGGCGGCGCTCGGGTTCGCTCTGAAGCACGGCGAGAAGGTCTTTGTGAAGGAATTCAATCGTCTCGCCATCATTCTTGTTGTGTTCACCATCGTGTCCTGCTTTTTCCAAGTGGCTTCGTCGCACTTTTCGGCCTCGGTGCTCGTCGAGCTCGTCAAGCTGGCTATCCCCGTCATTCTCGCCTATGCTATGCTGAACGCGCTCTCGCCGAGGGCGCTCTACCGATGCATGGTGGGCGTCCTTTTGGTGTCGATGGTCGGCTACCTGCTGACGCTTGCCCACGAGGGGGTCGGGCTTTCCGACATCATGGTGTCGGACTTCGAGAACTCCGAGAGCGCCTCCGAGTCGTCGACGTTCTCCGGGATCTTCCTGGTCCTGACGTTCTACTTCGCGTTCTTCAGGCAGAGGAAGGCCTGGCTCGTCATGTCCGCCCTGTTCTGCATCCTCACGTTCAAGCGGCTCGCTATCGTCGCCGTGCTGTTCGCTCTGACGGTGAGCTTCCTCGCCCCAAGGTTCATGCGGGTTGAGGTGCCTCGCGGCGGCATCGTGGCCCTGAAGCTTCTCACGATAGCCGCCACGGCGCTTTGGACGTGGATGCTCCTGCCCGAGCAGCAGATTCTCTTCATCCAGCTGTTCGGCGACACGCCCTCACACTTCACCATGGGCCGCAGCGACGTGCTTGCGTACCTCGTCAACTCAGGGTTTGAGAGCTACGGGTTCGGGTCTGCGAACGAGGCGGCGAAGGCCGTGTTCACCGCGCCGTTTGAGATGGACCTTACGAAGATAGCCATCGAGCTCACGCCGCTTGCCATGGTGGCGTTCGTCTGGCTGTTCTGGGACGTCGCCGGCACCTCGCTTTGGGGCGTCGTCATTATCGGCTACTTCATGATTAACATGATTACTTCCGATTCCCTGACCTCGAACTTCTGCCTCACGCTTGCGTACATGACATGCGGCCTGGTGACGCAGGCCTGCTCCGGCCGCGGATTGAAGAAATCGAGAGGAGACAACGATGCCCGTTAAAGATGCCGTTCGCCTCTGTGTCCCCACGGAGGGCCCTTCGATCACGGTCTGCGTACCCGTTTACAACGTCGAGTGCTACCTGCGCGAGTGCCTGGAATCCATATTCTCGCAGGACTACCCCCGCTTCGACGTCGTAATGGTCGACGACGGCTCGACAGACGGAAGCGGTGCTATTTGCGACGAGTACGCCGAAAAAAAATCGCAGCGGGCCTTCGTTGTCCATAAGGACAACGAAGGCCCGCTGCTCGCGCGCCGTGACGGCTTCGCGCGAGCAGCAGGCCAATACGTCATGTGCGTCGACTCCGACGACATGTTACTGCCGGGGGCTCTCTCGGCTGTGGCGGCGGCCGTCGACAAGACCGGGGCAGACGTCGTGCGCTTCGGGTTCACCCGCGAGGCGGGCGCGGCCGGGCCTTCGGGCGACTATTCCTCCTGCGAGTTCTACCCCGCCGGGGAGAAGCCCGCGATGCTGCGGGCAATCTGCTGTACCACGAGCGGCTCGGAGAACCCCATGTGCTTCAAGGCCCTGCGGCGCGAGTGCGTGGGGGCGAACGTGGACTTCTCGGAGTTCAAGGGCCTGACCTTCGCGGAGGACTTCCTGCAGACCCTCACGGTGTACGACTGCGCCGAGACGTTCTGCTTTTTGGACGCGACGCTCTACTACTACCGCCCCGGCAGCGGCATCACGCGCGCCTACAACCCGCATTTCTACCGCGACGTCTGCCACTGCCTCGATGTGGCCGAGGGCTTCGCGCGGCGCTGGGAGGCCGATTATTCCTGCGATGGCCTCATGGAGGGGCTTGCGGCGTGCAGGTTGGATTCGGCTGCCCAATATGCGGAGTGGATGGCATCCCGGGTGGACAAAGTGGGGCTCGAGGGCCTGCGGACGTCGGACGATTTCGTGCGGTGCACAGGGGACAGAGGGGCCCTTTCGATACTTCGGTTTGACAGGAGGCTGGTAATCGCCGCGTTGAGGCATGGGGTGTATCCGCTTGTCACGGCTGTTGCGAAGGCGAGGGCCGCAAGGGCTGGGCGGTAGCTTCCCGGCCGCAGCATCTAACAACGCGCGTCTGTCGCGCCTATCGAATGGATTTTGGCTTGACAAGCATCTTTTCAATAGAGGAGCGGGGAGGCGTCTCCGGCAACCTTGCTTACGCCGTTGTCGCCCAGGGAATTGGTCTGCTCTCGAGCGTCCTGACGTCCCTGGTGTTGCCTAAGTTTCTGGGCGTGGAGGACTACGCGTACTGGCAGCTGTTCTTGCTGTACTCGTCATATTCCGGGTTTGCCCTGCTCGGGCTCAACGACGGCATCTACCTGCGCCTGGGTGGCAAACGCTACTCCGAGGTCGATCACGGCGAGCTGAAGGCACAGCAGTGTGTCGTCGCGGCCTCGCAGCTGCTCGTCGCCGCCTGCTGCCTTGCTGGCGTCTTTGTGGCGGGATTCGAGCCGTACCGCGCCCTCGTGCTCGCGCTGTGCGTGCTCTTCGGCTTGCTCACGAACCTGACCCAGTGCCTGCGTTATGTGTTCCAGTGCACGAACCTCACGCGCATTTCCTCCCTCGCCGACCTATTTGCCAAGGGTTTGTTCATCGTCTTTATGGCGACGGTGCTTCTCGTGGGCGTTAATTCCTCGCTGCCGTTCATCGTTGGCTATATAGCTTGTCAGGCCGTTGCCTTTTTATATGTGCTTGCATGTGCGAGGGAGACCTTGCGGGCCAAGGCGTCCTTCAACGGCGTGCTGCGCACCTGCGCTGCCGACGTGAGAGCCGGTCTCAAGATCATGGTTGCCTACTACGCCGACTCGCTGATTGTTGGCTTCACGCGCATGCTGACCGATTGGCGCTTGGGGCTTGCGGCCTTCGGCAATCTGTCGCTATCCTTCTCACTCACGAACTTCGTGTTGGCCTTCATCGGCCAGGTGTCCATGGTAGCGTTTCCTGTGCTTAAGCGCCTGGACGCGGAGGGACAGCGGGAGAAGTATCTAACCATAAGGCTCATGCTGCACACCGTGCTTCCATGCGCATACCTGTTGTACGTGCCCGTGAAGCTTGTCCTGGGGCTCTGGCTACCGGCATACGACGAGAGCCTCGTGTACCTGGCGCTCACCATGCCCCTGTGCGTCTACAGCTGCAAGGCCAACCTGCTGTTCAACACCTACATGAAGATGGGGCGGCGCGAGGGGGCACTGTGCGCGGTGAACGTCGCCGCCATGGCGCTGAACGCGGTGTTGGCTCTTGCGAGCATCGTGGGCCTCACGAGCGTGGAACTGGCGACGTGCGGCATCGTCGCCTCGGTGGCGCTTCGCGACCTGGCTTTCGAGCTGATTATGTCGCGCAGGTTCGGCAACCACGTGGCCGGCTTTTGTGTTACCGAAGCCTTGTTGACCACCGGATTCATGGCGGCGTCATGGTTCTTGGGCGCGTGGAGCTGGCCTGCGGTGGCGCTGATGTTGGCTATGTACCTCTGGTTCGACCGGGACGGAATGAGCTTGGTCGTGGCGGAGGCGAGAAGGAGGCTCGGGCGTGCGTGAGTTTGTGGAGACCAAGGAGCGGGAACTGGGGCTCACTGGGCCGGTGAAGGCGTTGGCCATGCTCGTCATTGTGCTCAACCACGCGTGTGCTCTATATACCGGTGTGTGGTTCGGCGTGCCAGCCACCCCATGCCCGCCTTTGGGCGTTTTCGTGCAGTGGCTCGCCACTATCCATGTACCGCTGTTCCTCCTTGTTTCCGGTTATATTTGGGCGTACCTGAAGATGGAGACGGCCAAGTACGACGACACGCGCGCCGTGCTCAAGAAGAAGGCGAAGCGCCTCCTCGTGCCGTACCTGTTCGTGGGGGTCGTTTGGGCGGGTCCCGTATACTGCCTATTCTACGGGCCTGCCTCGACCGTGGAAGCCTTCGTTTTTGGCGACAACCCCTCGCAGCTGTGGTTTTTGCTGGCGCTGTTCTGGATGTTCGCGCTCGCCGAGCTGATGTGGCGCGCCAGGCCGTCTTTATTGCGCAGGTGGCAGTTGTTGCTAACATCAGCGGTCACAGCGTACGTCTTCGCGCGGGTTGTGTATGCGCTGCCTCTCGATCTGTTTCAGGCTGCGCGTGCTCTCGACTACTTCCCGTGCTTTTTGTTCGGGGTGTGGCTGAGGCGGGTTGATACGTCCCGTTTCTGGCGTATCAACCCTTCGTTGCTGCTCATGGCCGACGTCATGCTGTTCGCGGCGTGGTTCGTCTGCAATGCCTCGGGGGGGGTGCTCTCGGGTCGGCATCGAAGATCCTGCTGTTCGTCTTGAGGCTTCTGGGGCCGCTTACGCTCCTTTCTGTTTTCGGGCATGCTGAGCGGCTGATAGGGAGGGTGCGCGAAAGCCTGTTCGAGAGGCACAGCTTCGGGGTGTACCTGTTCCATCAGCAGGTCGACTGGATTCTGCTGAGCTTTATTAACGTACCCGGCGTTCCGCCTGTGGCGATAGTCGTCATACTGTTCGTTACCTCGCTTTTCGTGAGCTTGGGGATTAGCATTGTGCTCAAGCGGGGTAAGGTGACGGCAGGTCTGTTCTGAGGCGTCGATGTCGAGCTGCGTTGCCAAGCGGGCAGGAGGCTAGTTGGTCCCCTGCCTTAAGAAGACCCATGTCTGGGCGGGGTCTCCGAGGCTCGGGGCGTAGCCCCACACCAGGGCCCCCTCGCCTGTGTCGCGCCACCTGTCGTCGAGGGCGTTTCCGGTCGCGGCGTTCACTATGGCGTAGCCGTCCCCGACGGCCGTTATGGACCACTGCTGCTCCGGCGAGCCGTTCGGAGTCGTGAGCGAGAGGCCGCTGCCCGCCATCGCGAGCGCCTTCCCGCCTGTAGCTATAAGCCTGTAGAGCCCTGTGCCAGGGTCGAAGCGGAACTCGAAGCACCCGGCGGCAGACGACATCGTGCAGCCGTTTTCGGATGCCGAGATGCCCATTGATTTGCTAATGGTGCTCATGATTTTGTAGGCACCGTTTGGGATTGGGGCCACAATTGGGTAGTCTACCTCGAAGCCAAACTTCGCTGTCCACTCATAGCTCGATACTGTCGTGACGTTTGAAGTCGCAGCAAGCGCCACGGCGCCGTCGGCTGTGCTCCACTTCCTCTGATTCATCGCATAAGCGACGATCACGTTCTGGATCCCCGAGATGCTGGGCGGGAAGGACTGATTGTCGGCGTCGATGGAGAAGCTCTCCTCCCTGGCGTCCAGATGCTGCTGGATGCGGTCGGCATAGGCGTCGGCCCACTCGTTGGCTTTTCCGTTACGCACGAAGTAGTTGTTGCTGAGGTCGGTCGAGCGGTGGACGTAGCCGTCCTCCTGGTAGTTCTTGGTGTGGTCGCTGTGGGCGATCGCCATGAGCTCGTCGGTCAGGCCGAAGTACAGGTGGCGCTGGTCCAGGCCGCCGTACCAGTTGTCGCTCGTGTCGTCCCAGGTCAGGTCCATCTGGCACCATTTGCCGTCGATCTTCACGGCGTTCCAGGTGTGGCCGTTGCCGGTGATGCGGCCGTTGGCGATGCCTGCTGCGTTGAGCAACTTGGCGTAGATGCGCTGGTAGCTCTCGCAGGTGCCCTGGTGGCGCGTGAGGCCGCTCTCGGCCGAGCACCAGTTGAGGCTGCGGTCGTACTCCAGCTGGTCGAGCGCCCAGTCGTGCAGCCACAGGGCCATGGAATACTCGGAGCCGTCCGTTTGCTGTTTGCACTGCGCGACGGCTCCGTTGACGATCTGCGTGACCGAGGGGCGGGCGGGGTCGTCGACGGTCACCCACACATCGGTCGTTCGCAGGTAGCCGATGCCGTTTTCCGTGTCCAAGAAATAGAAATAGATGTTGTACCCGCCCGAAGCGGTGAGCTCGAAGGTGAAGTCGTACCCATCCGTTCCTATCGTCTTATAGGACGAGGCCCCGGACCACTGGTTGCGCGAGGGGTCGCAGACGCTCTCCTGGCTGCCGTCGGTGTCCCAGTAGGTGGGCACGTCCATGCGCGCCTTGGCCTGGGCGGAGCCGCCGGACTGGGTGACGTGGAAGGTGGTGGCGGTGCCCGCGTGCGCGTCGTTCCACGCCACGGTGAAGGTCACGCCGTTCTGGCTCGCGGTGGCGCTGTGGGCGTAAGTTTGAGATAGTGAAGAAGCGTTTATTTCATTGGGATTTGAAATCTGCTCCGCGCTAGCTTGATCAAAGGGCTCGAAAGCGTAAGCCTGAGTTTTTGTTGATGGCGCAATGGTTGCAATAAACAATGCCGTGGCCAAGGCAGTAACCAGCGGAGTGGTCTTTTTCATGGGTGCTCCCATCGCGCTATAAATTTGCACCGCAACTCTAGGCTCGCTGGTGCTTATGTACACTGGCTTAATTTTATGGGGTATTGGGCTTCTTTGAAAACAGAATCGGTAGACGGCAGAGGAGTTCTTCCCTGTTAAAACATTCTGATGCTAGATTCACCCCCCCCAGAGAAAACGGGATATTTGTAACGTATCGTTCTACGGGGGCTCGGGGTCACCGTAGAGTTCATCTTGGCTCACTGCGAGTAGCCTATTGCTCTAGGGACTTTAACGCTCTGTAGGAACGTCAGGGCACAAGGCTTTAACAAGAAGACTCTTATGCATTTGCAGAACTGAAAGATTGAGCGCATCAATTGGGACCGTTCGCACAGCGCGTGCTGGGGTCTGCTCCCGATGTCATGAATCATTGGTATAAATATCGTCTTGGCACGTTACGGCTTGATGGGAACAACAATGTCTGATCTTAAAAGCTATAAGAGCTTCGTTCCCGTAACGAGTGCCGAAGCAGTTTCAAATACTCAGGTTGGCGTCGTGTTTGCGAATGGAGAAGAGGCTTTGATTGATTTTTCTGATCTAATTGGAAAAGGCCCTTGGAAGCGCTTGGCGAACCCTGTATTTTTCAATCGTGCCCACGCCGCTTTCGACACCATCGTTTGGACCGATGATGTCGATATTGCTCCCGAGGAGGTTTGGGAACGTGCCCATAGGTTGATTCGCGGCCACTCGCCCCAAGCTAAAACGTATTACGCCGAATAGTCGTTGCGTTTACACAGTTCTACTCGCTTGCTGTTACCGATCTCCTTCATACTGATACCTAGCGCTACCAGGTTTTTTCTGGGCGCTTGACCTATTGGCTCCCTGGTTAGATCGGAGCAGCCATGCACGTGTCGTTCTCTTTATCAAAGCACACTATTACAATCGCTGTCTTCTTGGCCTGCCTATGCGTTTTGCTGGGCGGGCCTTCTTTTGCTGCCGCGGCAGACAGCCTCTCGGTCGATGGCGCTACGTATGACGAGCCGGGTGTTAGTGGCTCTGGTTGGGCGTGGACCGATGCAGATCATCTAGAGCTCAATGGCTATAACGGGCAGGCGATCGGCGTTGAGGGCGATATTACGGTAACCCTTACCGGCGAAAACCGCGTGGTCAAGGCGCAGGCGCAGGACGCGGACATCTCAACGTGCGGCATCGAGGTTTGGGGCGCCCTTACGCTCACAGGGACCGGTTCATTGCGCGTCGAGGGCTCTCAGTGCGGTATATACGCTTTTAGCGCTCTGACGCTGGATGGCTGTTCCGTTACGGCTTCGGCGGACGGCGTGGGTATCTACAATTCCTATGTTGCGGGCGTTCGCGGTGCCTCTGTTACTGTTCGTAACGGCGGACATTTGATTGCTACGGCGGCGGCTGGTGTTGCTTGTTCGCGTTCCTATGGCGTGTATACGCCGAGCGGCTCATTTGCCGTTGACGCCTCTTGGGTGAACGCTATAGGAGCCGATACTGGCATTGCTTGCGCAAACGGCTCGCTTACGGCTTCAAAGTTTGTCGAACCTGCGGGAGCGGCCTTTGGCAATACGGCCGTTACGGATGCCGCCGGTGTCGTGGCGCCGCACGTTGTGATCGAGCCCGTTTCGGCTGAGCCTCCAGCAGGGGAGACCGAACCCCGCGATTCCGAACCTTCGACCGATCCCCAGCCCAAACAAGAACCTGATGCCGATCCTATTCCAACTCCTGCCGAGAAGCCGGTGCTAAAACCTGCGGCCGCACCCAAGACCGTAACGAAAACAAAGGTAACCACCGTCACAACTAAGGCAGCTTCTAAGCTCCGTGCCGGTGCAACAACCGACTCGACAACTGCAAAACTTCCAAAAACCGGTGACGCCTCCTGGATTGTTGCATCCTCCACATTTGCCATTCTTGGATCATCATTGCTCAGCTCGGCTGTCGTGATCTCGTTAAAATTTGTGATGTAAAGCAATTTCTTTTTTTTCGGCCATGTAAGCCCAGTTTTCCGCACTATGGATAATTAACTATACTCATACCATTAAGAAAGGAGAGAACCATGCTGTGGAGTTATGTCCAACTTGATGACGGGACGCAGTTTGCTTACTCGGAGACAAGAGATGACGGCACCGTTCGCATTGCAGTTGAGCGACCGATCGAGTTAGGCTTCGACCATGCGGAATGTTATCTTCCGACCATTAAATGGTTCAATATTGAAGGCTTTTCAGAAAGCGATCTTCAATTTCTGACAGATTTCGTTCGATCGAATGCTCCCTTTATTTTCGAGCTTGCTGAGCGTCAAAAAAACGGCGCGGCGGTGGCCTGATGCCTAGAATTCTCGTTTATGGTCAGTATGTCCTGTTCTTTTGGATCGCTGAGAATGGAGAACCTGTTCACGTTCATGTTGGGGTGAAACGTGCTTCGGCAAATTCAACCAAGTTCTGGCTTACAAAAGCCGGCGGTTGCAAACTCGCTAATAATAACAGTCAAATTTCAGCCAAAGACCTGCGAGATCTTGCAAAGTTGATCACCATGAACCATCATTTTATTTGTGATAAGTGGCAAGATTCTTTTGGTGCGGATTCATTGACTTTTTATTGCTAATCTACATCAAGTTTTTTTGGGTTGCATTTCTTATCACTGCCAACCCTGCTTCTTCGTCGGCTGAAAAGCTAGTTGTAAAACCTGTGTCATTACTTGGGTTCGCTTCCTTGTTGCTATCAAAGAGGTAGGCCAAATAGTCGCCTTATGTATTCTTGATATATCTACAGTTCAAACCCTATGACTTCCCAATTTACATAAGCAAGACTTCCCGATTTGCATAGGTGTGAGTTCCCGAATATCATAAGTTTGACTTCCATATTTGCATAAATCTATGAAGGGCCAAGTCTTATGATTCCGCGCAATATCGCTCATATCCTCAAGCAATATTCAGAGTGGTTTCCGGTTGTATCGGTGACGGGTCCTAGACAAAGTGGTAAATCGACGCTTGTCCAAGAGATTTTTAGCAACTACGACTATGTCAATCTCGAGCTTCCGGGAGAACGCGCTGCTGCAAATAACGATCCTCTTGGGTATATTCGGTCGCATCCGGCGCCGCTTATCATAGATGAGGCTCAGCTGGCTCCCGAGCTGTTTAACGTCATTCAGGTTGAATCTGATAGGGTGGGGACTCCAGGGCAATACATCCTGTCCGGTTCACAGAACTTTATCCTTAAACGGCAGATATCCCAGTCTTTAGCGGGGCGTGTGGGCATGCTTACGCTGTTGCCCCTTTCTTACCAAGAGCTTTGCGTGGATCGTGACGAAATATCTTTCGATGATTTTCTCCATCGTGGCGGCTACCCACGACTCTATAACGTTCAGATTCCAGAGGACGTGTACTATTCGAACTATGTCACCACGTATCTTGATCGTGATGTGTCCGGACTCATTAACGCGTCGAGCTTGTCTCAGTTCAATTTGTTTTTGCGTATCGCCGCTGGTAACATTGGACAGCTGGTTAATATTACCTCAATGGCTTCGGATGTGGGCGTGAGTGTTAAGACGCTGCGCGCATGGCTATCTATTCTCGAGCAGTCTTATATCATTTTTCCGTTGCAACCTTATTTCTCTAATTCGCGAAAGCGGATGGTAAAGACTCCCAAGATTTATTTCTTTGATACGGGACTTCTTTGTTATCTGCTTTCGAGCAAATCCGTCTTGGAGATGGAGCGTTCTGGCACTCTGGGACCTGTGTTTGAGAATGCTGTAATTTCGGAGCGGTATAAAAGCTACTTGAATTTGGGCAAGTCTCCGGAACTCTATTTCTATCGTGACTCAAATGGCTGTGAAGTCGATCTTGTTGATATGACTGATGCGACGAAACCGTTATTGTATGAGATCAAGTCCGCTCGGACATATCGAAATAGTTTTATGCGCCACCTTGATTCGGTCGGAAAGTTCCTTGAAGTTGATCCGGAAAGACGTGCGGTTGTTATGCGATACGATCACACGACCGAGGTCAACGGGTCAAAGATCTGGAATGTTGAGGACTGGCTTCGGGCAGATAATCGGCTTCCATATAACGGATAGCAATATGGAAGATACGTCGTTTTCTTTTTATTCTCAGAATATTTGGATTTAAGGATGAGTGTAAAAATGTATGTGCATTAATATATATATGTACGTACAGATATAGTTTGGAGCTCGGAATGACTACTGCAACTTTGACTATACGTATCGATAATGACCTTAAGCGTGAAGCTTCTGAGGTAGCTGATTATTACGGGCTTGATCTGTCCTCTGTGACGCGTGCCTTTTACAAGCAAATGGTGAATACTCGGCGTATTCCGCTTACCTTTGCACCGGAGGAGCCCAATACTGAAAGCCTGGAAGCAATCAATGAGGGTGATGTCTTTTTGGCTTCTGGTAAGAAGGGGCGTTTTACCAGCGGAGCTGATCTTATCGCAGAGGCTATGTCCTGATGGGCAGACTTACTGCAGAATTCTCAACTGCATTTTCGCGTGACCTCAAGAAGAAATCTAAACGACGTAAATGGGATTTGGCAGAACTCCAGAACCTTATTGATTTAGTACTTGAAAACACCACCGAGTCAATGGAAATTCTTAAACGTCGCCACAATATGCACCGACTAAGCGGCACTTGGGCCGGGAGAAGCGAGTGCCATGTCGCTAATTCAGGCGACTGGTTGGTGATATGGTCCTCTAACGATAGGGTTGCGTTCTTTGAACGTACCGGTAGCCATGACGAACTGTTTAAGTAGATTGTTTCTCGACGCTTTCACCTGCTGAATTAGTCTATAAATATCCCCGCCCTGCTCTCATGTGTGACTGATGGTGGGGCGGGGATATTTTGTTTGCTTGAGTGGCGTTTACCTAGTTGTTGTGCGGGCAGTTTTCGCAGCAGTGGTGCTCGGTGGGGGCGCTGGTAGTTGCCGCCTCGCTGCCGCCACTCGTGGCGCTGGTGCTGGAGCCGCCGGAGCGTTGATCGGTGTTATAGAAGCCGCTGCCCTCGAACTTGATGCTGCTGGCGTTGAACACCTTGGCGGCCGGCTTGCCGCACGCGGGGCAGATAACCTCGGGGGTCTCGGACATGGGATGCTCGACCTCGAACACGTTGCCGCAGCTCGAGCACTTGTAATCGTAACGCGCCATGACGTACTTCCTTTGCAACACAAAGCGGGCGACACGTGCTAGACGTATCGCCCGCCACATTCAAACAGTGGTTACTGTACCCTATATCGGCCGTTTAATCACGCTTGTGCGGCGAATCTATGGGTATCACGCAGCAGCTTTGCGGTGCGCTCCTCGGCAGCTGCCACGTCTGTCTCGTCGGCCTGCCAGGTCCAGTTGCCTGTGGCCACACCCGGCACGTTCATGCGGGCCTTGTCGCCGAGCCTCAGCACGTCCTGCAGCGGCATCATCACAAGAGGTGCATCGCTGGCAAGCGCATCGGCGATCAGCTTGTTGGCCACCTCGCGCGCGGCGTCCTCGTCGCCGTCAGCAAAACTGCGTGTGCACCAGCCGACAAGTGTCGAGGTGTCGTGCGTCGAGGTGTAGAGGATCTTGCCCGGCGTGGGCTTGATACCCGCACGCACGTCATAGTCACTGAACTCCAGTACGTCCATACCCGGGAAGCCGCAGGTCGAGGCCATGGCGCGCACGCCAGGTGTTAGATAGCCCAGATCCTCGGCGATAAAGTTGAGCGGACCCAGCTCGTCATAGGCGCACTGGAACAGGTCTTTGCCCGGTCCCGCCAGCCAGCGGCCGTCGGCACACTGTTTGCCGGCGGGGATGCTAAAGTAGCTGTGGAAACCCAAGAAGTGGTCCAGGCGCACGCGGTCATAGAGCGCAAAGGCACGACGCAGGCGGTCCATCCACCAGCGATAACCGTTCTTTTTCATGTGGTCCCAGCGGAAGGTGGGATTGCCCCACACCTGACCCTCGGGCGCAAAGTTGTCGGGTGGCGCACCCGAGATCTCGATCGCCTTGCCCGTGTCGGACAGCCAGAAGTTTTCGGGCTCGCTCCAAGCGTCTGCCGAGTCGTCGCTCACGTACATGGGAATGTCGCCGATGACCTCGATGCCCTTCTTGTGGGCATAGTTCATGAGCTCGCACCAGGCAAGGTCAAAGCGATACTGCATGTACGCCTGCAGCTCAGCCTCGTCGCGGAACCGCGCATCGACGATGATTTTCTCGCTGTAACATGCGACCTCGGCCGGCCACTCGTGGCGCGACTGCCCCTCGTAGTACTTCTTGACGGCCATGTAGGCGCAGTATTTCTCGAGCCAGTCGGCGTTGCGGTGCTTGAAGGCGGTATAGAGCGGATCGGCGTCCTCGCCGCCACGGGTCTTCCAGGCGCGATAGTCGGCTTTGAGCTCGTCGTGGCTCTGGGGCAGCAGGTCGATGTTGCCGGCAAAGGCGGAGGGGCCCGCGTAGGGGCTGCGGAAGAAGTCCGTGGGGTTGACCGGTAGCACCTGCCAGTAACGCATGCCCATGGCAGCGATGTGTTCGATAAAGCGACGCGTGTCGGCACCTATCGTGCCGGGCTTGCCGTCGTCGGTGGGCACCGAGGTGATGTGGCACACCACGCCCGCGCCGTGCTCAAGTGGCTCCTGCAGACGGCGCTCGGCATGGTGATAGATGATCGACGAGCCGAGCGGCCACAGATGCACGCTCACCTTGCCGTCCTTGATGGTGTGCTCGACACCTGAGATCACATCGCTCGCGCACTCGGCAAGTGCGGGGATCTCGACGGTATGCACGTTGGACAGGCTGCGGTTGATGATAACGGTTGCGGCCTCACCGTTCTTGCCGGTGCGGGTGTAGGCCAGCACGTCCTCGTTGAGGGCGCGGGCATGAATATCGCCGTCGACCAGGAAGGGGAGGGCGCGGCGCAGCGCGGCGGCGTTCTTGACGATGGCGAGCATGTCCAAATCGCGCGGCTGGTCGGGTGTGGGCAGGGTGCGGCGGTTGCCCGGGTCGGTGAGTCCCTCAAGGCCAAACTCGTCGCCGTAATAGACCGAGGGCACGCCGGGGAAGGTCATCTGCATGAGCGTGGCAAGCCAAAAACGGCTCTTGGCCAGACCCATGGCGTTGTCGTCGAGGCGCCAGCGGCTGCGCTCCGACTCGGGAAGCTGCGACTCGTCGGGGCCGCCGCCGAGCACGCTGATGATGCGCGGGCGGTCGTGGCTCGATAGCAGGTTGAGTGCACACGCAAGGGCCTCGGGCGGGTAGTTCTCGTGCAGCGTCTCGATATCCTCGGCCGCGTCATAGGCGGTCTTGTGGCCCATCAAAAAGCCGATCACCATGTCGCGGAAGGGGTAGTCCATGGCCGAGTCGAGCTCGGATCCCTGCAGGTAGCGGCGCAGCTGACCATAGCTGATCTTGTTGGAGGCGTCTTCCCACACCTCGCCCAGCAAAAGGCCGTCGGGTTTCTCGGCGAGCACGGCCTTTTTGATCTTTTCCAGGAAGCCGTCGGTGAGCTCGTCGGCAACATCCAGGCGCCAGCCGTGGGCGCCGGCGCGCAGCCATTTGCGGATCACGCCGTCTTTGCCCAAAAGCTTCTCTTGCACCAGCTCGGAATGCTCGTTAAGGGCGGGCATGTTGTCGATGCCCCACCAGCAGTCATAGGTGCCGTCTTCATGGAAGGTAAAGGCGTCGCGCCAGGGGGAGTCCTCGCTTTGCCAGGCGCCCACGCCGGGATAGTTGCCGTAACGGTTGAAGTAGACCGAGTCATCGCCGGTGTGGTTAAACACGCCGTCCAGGATGATCGAGATGCCCAGCTTGTCGGCTGCGGCGCAAAGGTCTTTAAAATCCTGCTCGGTGCCCAGGATAGGATCGATTTTGGTGTAGTCGGCCGTGTCGTAGCGGTGGTTGCTCGCCGCCTCAAAGATCGGGTTGAGATAGATGGCGGTAAAACCCATCTCGGCGATGCGGGGCAGATCCTGCTCGATGCCCTTGAGGGAGCCGCCGTAGAAGTCCCAGGTCTTGATGGCGCCGTTGGGCTCGCGCTCGTAGGCGGGCGGCTCGGCCCAGTCCTCGATCATGCGGCGCTGAATGCCGTGGCGCGGTTTATCGATCTGCGGTTTGGTGCGCTCGCGCCAGTGCTCGTCGCGCGCGTAGCGGTCGGGGAAGATCTGGTAGACCATGCCCTGTTCGTACCAGCTGGGGCGGGTCTGGCGGTGCTGGTAGACGGTGATCTGGAACGAGGGCACCTCGACGTAGTCATACAGCACGCCCTCGCCGCCGGTGCGGCCTTGCGGAGCGCCCAGGCGGCGCTCGGGCTGGCCTTCGATCTGCAAAACAAAGCTGTACCAGATGATCGAGGGTTCGGAGGCCTTGAGCTGCACGCTAAAGATGCCGTCGCCTTCGTGCTCCATGGGCGTGAGCGTCTCGCCGATACCGTCGACCCACGTGCGCAGCATGATCGTGGCCGCCGTGGGGTCGGCGTCCTCGAGGATGACCGAGAGGTCGACCGTGGTGCCGGCGGTCACGGCGCCAAAGGGCTCGCGGAACTGCGGCAGGCGGCTGTTGTGAATAAGTCTCATAGGGGTTTCCAGTTCTATATATGGTTACACCGAGTGGTTGCACACCGTTGTCAAGTATATCCGTTCGTGGACAAATGCCCACAATCTGGTGCGGTTCTTCGGTGAGCGGGGCGTCCGTGTCCGCCAAAAAGAGAGGCCAAGGCGGGGAGCCTCGGCCTCAAGGGACGGTCTTGGGTGCTTAGTGGCGCTTGCGGGTGCTCGACGTCTTGCGGACGGATGCGACCGTCGCTTTGGTCTTTGCCGCAGGCGCGGAAGCGGGCTTGGCTGCGGGCTTTGCCTCGGCCTTGGGTGCCGGCTTTGTCGCCGTGGTCTTGGTGGCTGCTGGCTTGGTCGCGGGCTTCTTGGCCTCGGGCTCAGCCGGCTTGGCTTCTGCCTTGGTTGTCGTCTTTGCTGCAGGCTTTTCGGCTGCAGCGGGCGCGGCCTTTTCTGCCGACACGCTTTCGGCCTTGGCAGGCGCCTTCTTGGCTGCCGACTTTGCGGCGGCCTTGGTGGCCGTAGTCTTGGTGGTCGTTGCCTTCTTGGTGGTGCTGACCGCCTTCTTGGTCGTAGCCGTGGTCTTTTTGGCTGCGGTCTTGGTCGCGGTCTTGACTGCCGGTTTGACCTCGGCCTCTACCTTGGGGGCATCTTCGGTCTTTACCTCAGCCGCTGTAGCCTTCTTTGCTGTCGTGTCCTTTTTGGCCGTGGTAGTCATGGCCGCGCTCTTGGTAGCGGATGCCTTAGCCGTCGTGCTCTTTGCCGTGGTAGTCGACTTCGCAGCCGTAGCGGCCGGCTTCTTAGCGGTCGTCTTCTTGGCAGTAGTGGTGCGCTTGCGTGCGGGTGCCTTCTTAGCCGATGCCGGCTTTTCTTCGGCGACCTTTTCAGTCTCAACCATAGCTTCGGGCTCCACAGCAGACGCCGGTCGATCGATCTCGGGATGCATATAGAAGTACAGGTCCAGATACTTATCGGCCGAGCGGGTCCAGCTAAAGTCCTGCTCCATGGCGTTGGTGACCAGCTTGTTGAACTCCTTGCGGTCATCCCAGAACAGGCGTGCCGCGCGGAACACGGTGTCGCCCATCTCGTCGCCATTGAAGTTGGCAAAGCTGAAGCCCGTGCCCTCGCCGGTAAACTGGTTGTAGGGGACAACGGTGTCCTTGAGGCCGCCGGTCTCGCGCACGATGGGCAGGGTGCCGTAGCGCATGGCGATGATCTGCGACAGGCCGCAGGGCTCGAACAGCGACGGCATCAAGAACAGGTCGGCACCGGCATACATGCGCTGCGAGAGCGCGGGATCGAACTCGATGCGGGCCGCCATGGTTCCGGGGTATTTGCCCTCAAAGTAGCGTAGGCTGTCCTCGTAATCGCGGTCGCCGGTGCCCAGCACGGCCACTTGCACACCGCCGGACAGAATGCGATCGAGCGCGTACATCACCAGGTCCAGGCCCTTTTGGCGCGTCAGGCGCGTGACCATCACCATGAGCGGGCGGTCGTCGCGCACCTCGAGCCCCAGCTCTTCCTGCAGCTTGGCCTTGCACACGGCCTTGCCGGAGCGGTCGGCGACGGTGAAGTTGGCCGCGATGCGCTTGTCGGTCGCCGGGTCGAAGGCCGCCACGTCGATGCCGTTGAGAATGCCCTGCAGCGCATAGGAGCGCTCGCGCAGCACGCCGTCCAGACCCTCGCCGAACTCGGGCGTCTGGATCTCGCCGGCATAAGTGGGGCTCACCGTGGTGATGGCGTCGGCATAGTGCAGCGCGCCCAGCATGTAGTTGATCGAGGTGGCGTCGCAGCGCAGCTGCGTGGCAGCCGCGGGAATGTGTGCCAGACCCAGGATGTCCTCCATGATGGTGTCTGAGAACTGTCCCTGAAAGGCCACGTTGTGGATCGAGAATACAGTCTTGACGCGCTCGTAGAGCGGCAGGCCCTGGTAGAACTCGCGCAAAAACACCGGGGCAAGCGCCGTCTGCCAGTCGTTGCAGTGCAGGATGTCGCACTCAAAACCCTCGGGCAGGTGCTGCAGGCTCTCGGTGATGGCCTTCGAGAAGAACGCGAAGCGCTCGCCGTCGTCAAAGAAGCCATAAGGATAGTCGCGCGCAAAATAGCGCTCGTTGTCGATAAAGATATAGGTGACGCCGTCGTGCTCGAGCTTCTCAAGACCGCAGTACTCGTTGCGCCAGCCCAAGCTCACATAGAAATCGGCGATGTGGGTCATCTGCTGTTTGTACTCGTCCTTGATGGTGGCGTACTTGGGCACCATCACGATGCACTCGGCGCCGGCACGCGTCAGGGCCGCCGGCAGCGAGCCCGCCACGTCACCCAGACCGCCCGTCTTGACAAACGGTGCGCATTCGGCCGAGGCAAACACGATTTGCATCTTTTTGTTGGCTTGTGCCATATCGTTCTCGTTTTCTCTTGATTCGAGAATCGCCGCCAAGCGCGGTGCCGGGCGGCGATTCTCGATGCTTCAGTTCATCCGGTGGGTGAGGTTACACGTGTGCGCTAGCGGACGATCGTCGTCTCGCTGGTGATCGGCGCCTTGCCCATGACCAGAATGTTTTCGGGCGTGCCGCGCAGCTCGGTGTTGTTGGGCACCACGTTGTTTTTATCGAGGATGGCGTTCTCGACGCGAGCGCCCGACTTGATGACGCAGGACTGGTTGATGATGGAGTTGGTGATCGATGCACCCTCCTCAACGACCACGCCGCGCGACAGGATGGAGTTGCGCACCGTGCCCTTGATGATGCAGCCGGCCGAGATGATCGAGTTGCAGGCGTGGCTGCCGGTGGCGTAGCGCGAGGGCGGAACGTCGTGGGCCTTGGTGAGGATGGGGCGCTCGGGCTGGAACAGCTGGTCGGCGAGCTCGGGGTTGAGCAGGTCCATGCTGCGGCGATACAGCGAGCTCTCGCTAAAGACGCCCACGACCAGGCCCTTGTACTCATAGCTGCACACGTCGATATGGCCAAAGTCGCCCTGGATGGCCTCGAACAGGTCGAGGTAGTCGGCAGCCTCGTAGTGGTCGATGATCTCGAGCAGCGTCTCGCGGTTGATGATGGCGCAGTCCATGGACGCGTTGTCGCCGTAGACCACGCCGGCGGACACGGCCTTGACGCGGCCGGCGTCGCCGATCTCGAGCTTGGTGATATCGTTGATGGAACGCGGTGCCTTGCAGTAGACCATGGTGATTTGGGCGCCGGAGTTCTCATGCGCCTCGATGATCTTGTTCAGATCGAGGTTGAACATGATGTTGGTGCCCATGAGCACCACATAGGGCTTGTCCGAGCGCTGGAACAGGCTCTTGTTGGAGATGATGTCGCGCAGCAAAAAGCGCATGCCGCCCTTGGTGGTGCCGTAGGCGTTGCCGGGCACCATGAACAGGCCGCCCTTCTTGCGGTCGAGGCCCCAGTCCTTGCCCGAGCCCACGTGGTCGATGAGCGAGCGGTAGTTGCCCGGCATGACCACACCGACGGTCTTGATGCCGGCGTTCATCATGTTGGACAGCGGAAAGTCGATCAGACGGTAGCGGCCCATAAACGGCACGGACGCGACGGGGCGGTCCTTGAGCAGCACGCTGGGGTTGCTAGAAGAATAGTTGGCGGTGATGTAGCCGATGGCTTTGCGGTTGATCATCGGATCATTCCCCCTTCCCGATAACGACGTCGTTGCCGACGACGGCCGTATCCTTGGTGGTATCGACGGAGCCGAGCTTTACGCCCTCCTCGACGGTTGAGTTCTCGCCCAAGATGGCACGGCAGATGTGCGCACCGCTCTTGACATGCGCTCCGGGCAGTAGCACCGAATCCTCGACCACGGCGCGCTCCTCGATGATGACATCGGTCGACAGGATGGAGTGGCGCGCAGTGCCGTAGATCTTGCAGCCGTTGGAGACCAGGCAGTCGTCCAGGCGGCCGTCGGGTCCGATATAGTGCGGCGGGCGCGTGGTGATGTTGGACATGATGGGGAAGTTCTTGTCAAACAGGTCGAACTCAGGATTGGGTCCCAGCAGGTCCATCGAGGTCTCATGGAAGCTCGCGATGGTGCCCACGTCTTTCCAGAAGCCGTGGAACTCATAGCTGTAAAGGCGCTTGCCCTCGCCGAGCAGCTTGGGGATGATGTCCTTGCCAAAGTCGTGGCTCGAGCGCTGGTCGAGCGCGTCCTCCTCGAGCGCCTTGATCAGCACGTCGGCCGAGAAGATGTAGATGCCCATGGACGCGAGGTTCGAATCGGGCTTCTCGGGCTTCTCGGTGAACTTGGTGATGCGGCCGTCCTCGGGGTCGGTGGTCAGGATGCCAAAACGGCTGGCCTCCTCCCAGGGCACGGGCATGACCGAGACGGTGAGATCGGCGTTGTTGTCGATGTGCGTCTTGAGCATCTTGCGGTAGTCCATGCGATACAGGTGGTCGCCGGAGAGAATCAGGACGTACTCGGGGTCGTTGGCCTTGATGTAGTCGAGGTTCTGCGTGATGGCGTCTGCCGTGCCGGCGTACCAGGCGCCGCCGGTCTGGGTTTCGTAGGGCGGCAGAATCGACACGCCGCCGTCGCGGCTGTCAAGATCCCAAGCCTCGCCCGAGCCCACGTAGGCATGCAACAGGTAGGGGCGATACTGGGTGAGCACGCCCACGGTGTCGATGCCCGAGTTGGAGCAGTTGGACAGCGAGAAGTCGATAATGCGGAACTTGCCGCCAAAACTCACCGCCGGCTTGGCGATCTTTTGGGTGAGCGCCCCCAATCGGCTACCCTGTCCTCCTGCGAGGAGCATCGCAATGCATTCTTTCTTGCTCATCGATTTCTCCTTTTTCCATCGATGTTGGTATCCCTATGGCGGACGGCGCCGCTATGGACGCGCCGTCCGCCGTTGATGCCGTGTGACCGTGGGGCCACGTGCCGTGTGCGGATCTAGGCGTGCCAGATCTCGTCGCGGTACTCGCGAATGGTGCGGTCGCTCGAGAACCAGCCCGAAGAGGCGGTGTTGAGCAGCGCGCGGCGGTTCCAGGACTCGCGGTCGCTGTAGCTGTTGGTGAGCTTCTCCCAGGCATCCACGTAGCTGCGGAAGTCAGCCATCACCAGGTCGGGGTCGTTGTTGTTCATGAGCTCGTTGTAGATGCTCTCGAAATTGCCCGAAAGCCCGGCGAAGGTGTTGTCCTTGAGCTCGTCCATCACGCGGCCCAGACGCTCGCGGTCGCCGTTGAGCGTGTCCCAGGCAAAGTAGCTGTTGGAAGCCCAGAGCTGCTCGACCTCGGGAGCGGTCAGGCCAAAGATGGCCTCGTTCTCCCGGCCGGCCAGATCGGCGATCTCGATGTTGGCGCCGTCGAGGGTGCCCAGCGTGATGGCGCCGTTCATCATGAGCTTCATGTTCGAGGTGCCGCTCGCCTCCTTGCCGGCGGTCGAGATCTGCTCCGAGATCTCGGCGGCGGGATAGATGAGCTGGGCGTTGCTCACGCGGAAGTTGGGGATGAAGCAGACCTTCATGATCTCGTTGACGCGCGGATCGTTGTTGACGACCTCGGCCACCGAGTTGATCAGGCGGATCGTCTCCTTGGCAAAGGTGTAGCTCGAGGCGGCCTTACCCGAGAAGATGAACGTCGTGGGCTGCACGCGGAAGTTGGGGTCGGCGATGCGGCGGTTGTAGATGTCCATGACCTTCATGATGTTCATGAGCTGGCGCTTGTAGGCATGGAAGCGCTTGACCTGGACATCGAAGACGGTGTTGGGGTCGATCACCAGACCGGTCTCGGCCTTGACGTAGGCGGCCAGACGCTCCTTGTTGGCGCGCTTGGACGCACCGACCTTCTCGAGGAACTCCTTGTCGTCCGCAAAGTCCTTGAGCTTCTCGAGCTCAAAGGCGTCCTTGAGCCAACCGTCGCCGATGGCCTCGGTCACGAGCTTGGCATAGGTGGGGTTGGACTCGGCAAAGAAGCGGCGGTGCGAGATGCCGTTGGTCTTGTTGTTGAACTTCTGGGGCTGCAGGGCGGCGAAGTCCTTGAGCACGATGTTCTTGATGATGTCGGAGTGGATCTTGGCCACGCCGTTGACCGAATGGCTGCAGATCACAGACAGGTTGGCCATGCGGATCTCGCCGTCCCACAGGATGGCGGTCTGACGCAGGCGCTCCTGCCAGCCTTCCTGCGTGGTGTCGAACGACTCGTGCCAGCGGCGGCTGATCTCGTCGATGATCTGGTACACGCGGGGGAGTAGCTTGGAGAACGTGCCGATGGGCCACTTCTCGAGCGCCTCGGGCAGGATGGTGTGGTTGGTGTAGGACACCGTGTTGGTCACGATCTCCCACGCGTCGTCCCACTCGAGCTTCTTCTCGTCGATGAGCACGCGCATGAGCTCGGGGCCGCACATGGCGGGGTGCGTGTCGTTGGTGTGGATGGCCACAAACTGCGGGAGCAGCTTCCAGTTGTCGCCATGCTCCTTCTCAAAGGTGTCGAGCAGGCTTGCAATGCCGGCCGAAACAAACAGGTACTCCTGCTTCAGGCGCAGCAGACGGCCGTGCTCGCCGGCGTCGTTGGGGTAGAGGATGGCGCTGATGGCCTCGGCCTCGGCGCGCTCGGCGTCGGCCAGGGCATAGTCGCCGCGGTTGAAGGCCTCGAGGTCAAAGTGCTCCTCGACCGGCTCGGCGCTCCACACGCGCAGCTTGTTGACGGTCTCGCCGCCAAAGCCCACGACGGGGATGTCGTAGGGCACGGCAAGAACGTCCTTGGTGTCGACGGTGCGGTAGAACGTGCGACCGTTCTCCTCGTAGCCCTCGACATGACCGCCAAATCCGATCTTGACGGCCTTGTCCTGACGACGGACCTCCCAGGGGTAGCCGTGGGTCAGCCACTCGTCAGTGGCCTCGACCTGGCTGCCGTTGACAATCTCCTGCTTAAAGAGGCCGTAGCGATAGCGCATGCCGTTGCCGTAACCGGCGATGCCCTCGGCTGCCATGGAGTCGAGGAAGCAGGCGGCAAGACGGCCCAGACCGCCGTTGCCGAGTGCCGGATCGGGCTCCTGGTTCTCGATGGTCTCAAGGCTGAAGCCCATGTCGTCCAGGGCCTCGGCAACCATATCGCGCACGCCGAAGTTGAGCAGGTAGTTATCGAGCAGACGGCCGATCAAAAACTCGATCGAGAAGTAGTACACGCGTTTCTTGCCTTGCTCGGCGGCACGCGCATCGCTCTTGGTGGCCACGGTGCGCGATTTCTCGGCGACGAGCTTGGCAAGCGCGTTGAAGCGGTCTAGGTCGCTGGCGTCCTCGACGCTCTTGCCCGAGATGCTCATGACCTGCGAGCGGTAGAGCTCGATGAACTCCTGCTTGGTTTCAAAAATCTTATTCATACGTTCCTTCCCCCGGGGGTCTCCCGGAACGGTTATGACTTGTATCCTACGCCCGGCACGGGGCCCGGCGGGTAAATTTCATCAAGGTTTACCGAGCGTTTTTAGTTGCTTTGCCAGCGGCTTTTTTGGTTGCCGCAGCCTGAGCCTTGGTCGCAACCGGCTTTTTTGCCACGGCCTTTGAGGCTGCTTTTTTGGCGATCGACTTCTTGGGCTTAGCGGTTTTAGCGGCTCGTGCGGGTTTGGGCTTGATCGTCTTGGCTGCAGGTTGCGTTGTCGCCTTGGACTCTTCGGTCTCTTTGGGCTTATAGGAGCTCGGTCCCACACGTTTGAGCACCACGCCGGCAAGACCGGGAACGGCGATCTCGATGGAATCCATCTGTCCGTTCCACGGATACGGCTCGCTCGAAACCAGCTGCGGTGCCTTGGCCGCAAAGCCGCTGCCGCCGTATGCCGGCTCGTCGGAGTTGAAGATGATCTTCCAGTCTCCCTCGCGCGGCACGCCGATGCGATAGGTCTCGTAACTGGCCGGATCGAAGTTGATCAGGATTACCAGGTCGTCGTCGACGTTCTCGCCCTGACGGACAAACGACACGATCGACTGCTTGGAGTTATCGGCGTCGATCCAGGTGAACCCGTCGTCGGTGTAGCTGCGCTCGTAGAGGGCGGGCTCGGCGGTGTACAGGTGGTTAAGAGCGCGGATGAACGCCTGGTGATGGGCGTGCGTCTCGTACTGCTCGGTCAAGAACCACTGGATCGACTCGTAGTAGCGCCATTCGATGAACTGGGCGATCTCGTTGCCCATGAAGTTGAGCTTGGCGCCGGGATGGGTCATCTGATAGAACGCAAGGGTGCGCAAGCCGGCAAACTGGCGCCACCAGTCGCCCGGCATGCGGCCGATGAGCGAGCACTTGCCGTGCACGACCTCGTCATGCGAAAGCGGACAGATGAAGTTCTCGGTAAAGGCATACATGATGGAGAACGTGAGCATGCCATGGTTGCCGGGGCGCCACGGAAAATCAGTCTGCATATAGTGCAGGGTGTCGTTCATCCAGCCCATGTCCCACTTGTAGTGGAAGCCCAGGCCGCCGTCTTGCGGCGGATAGGTCACGAGCGGCCATGCGGTCGACTCCTCGGCCATCATCATGACGTCGGGATGGCTATGCTCGACAGCGCAGTTTACCTGACGGATGAACGCGCTGGCGTCCAGATCTTCCTCGGTGCCGTATTTGTTGAACTTCTTCTGCGACGGATCGTCGATGCCAAAGTTGAGGTAGAGCATGCTCGACACGCCATCCATGCGAATGCCGTCGGCATGGAACTTCTCGAGCCAGAACAAAACGTTGGACACCAAGAAGCTGCGAACCTCGCCGCGTGCGTAGTCAAACTTGTGCGTGCCCCAGTTGGGATGGATCTCGTGCTCGTAGAGCATGTGGCCGTTAAACGTGGCAAGGCCGTGGGCATCGGCGCAAAAGCCGCCGGGTACCCAGTCCAAGATCACGCCGATGCCCGCCTCGTGGCAGGCATCCACAAAGTGCATGAACTGCTGCGGATCGCCGTAGCGCGAGGTTGCGGCATAGTAACCGGTGGTTTGATATCCCCAGGAGCCGTCAAAGGGGTGCTCCATGACGGGCAGTACCTCGATATGCGTATAGCCCATGTCGCGCACATAGTTCACGAGTTCGACGGAAAGGTCGTCGTAGCTGTAATAGGTGCCGCGTTGAGCGGGGAAGGGGTCCATGGGCCCGGGATAGTTGCCAAACTCATCGGGATCCCCCTGAGGCTCGTCGCCATGGCGGCGCCACGAGCCCAGATGCACCTCATAGATGTTAAGGGGTTCATGCATATGGTTGTGACCGGCGCGGCGCTTGAGCCACGAGGCATCGTTCCACCGGTAGCCCTCGATGTCCCACAAAACCGAAGCGGTTCCCGGAGGGCACTCGGCTTTGAAGGCATAGGGATCTGCCTTGTAGAGAAGTTCGCCCTCGGCGGTCTCGATCACATATTTATACAGTTGACCCTGCTGGGCACCGGGAACAAAACCGAGCCACATGCCCGATGTTCCGTGCTGTTCAAGTGGGTTTGCCTGCTCGTTCCAGTCGTTGAACTCGCCGATCACGGCAACGCTCTTGACCTCGGGGGCCCAAACGCAAAAACGCCAGCCGCGCGTGCGCGACTGCGTATCGGGGTGGGCACCCATCTTTTCCCAGCTACGCTCCCAGCTGCCAAGGCCAAAGAGGTAGATATCGTCTTCGGAGAGCTGAGGTGCGTGCGGTGCCGGCGTGCGTGCGGCGGTCTTCTTGACGGACGTCTTTTGCTCTTTTGTATCGCTCACGATCCATCCCATCATCCAACGGCAGCGGTGCCTTGTTTTTTTCTTATGTTCGAGGCCCAGTGCTACGCGAATCGGGGACGGTGTGAGTTCATATGATTCGTTCCACGTCACGTAATCGGTGGAACCTTCGACAGCATTTAAGATAACACCTGTCGCTTACCTTGCCGTCACAAACCCATCACGAACGCTCCATTATTCGGTAAGTGTCGAGTTTGAACCCTTCGCAGAATAGATTGATAAAATGCTTGACAGAGTTTTATCAATCGGTCTGCCCAGATGCTGCGAGTTTTTTGGTAAAACGTTTTTATTTGCCTAGCTGTGCGGGCTTTGATTCGAAAGGACTGCAACTATGGCCGCTTCGACCATGCATACAGAAACGTTGCCCCTTGCATTTATTTTTGATTGCGACGGTACGCTCGTCAACAGCACGCCGGTGTGGAATTATGCCCAGCCCGAGCTGTTGCGTCGGCATGGGATCGCGGTAACCAAAGATGACTTTGCCCCGTTCGAATCCTTGGCGCTCGAAGATGAGTGCCAGGCCTATCACGACACCTGGGGAGTGGGAGAGAGCGGAGAGGAGCTTTATCGCGAGCTTTTCGATATTCTGATCGACGGCTATAGCAAGGTTGAACCGCGCGAGGGCCTGGTGCCATTCCTGAAGCGTGCCGCCGCCATGGGTATTCCCATGTGTGTCGCCACCTCGACTCCTGTTGAGCTGGTGAGCGCGGCGCTTGTCGGCGCCGGACTCGATGGTTACCTTGAGCTTGTGACCACGACAGGCGAGGCGGGGCGTTCCAAGGAGTATCCCGATGTGTATGAGCTTGCGCTTCAGCGCCTTGAAAAACGCCATGGGTGCACCTTTGAGCGCACCTGGGTGTTCGAGGATGCCGTCTTTGGCCTCAAGAGCTCGGGAGCGGCGGGCTTCTCGCGCGTGGGGATCTATGACCCGCACGGCCGTATGAATCGAGCCGACGTCCAGGCAAATTGCGAGATATTTATCGATAGCTACGACGAGCTTTCGCTTGATGCAATTTTCCATTTTGTGGGTTAACGGTGGCGTGAGGTCTGATCATGAAGGTTTTGCTGGTCTGCGGCTCGCCCGAAGTTGCTGGTGCCGACGTGCTGCGTGGCGCGGCTGCACGCTGCGATGCCGTGGTTGCGGTCGATCGCGGGCTTGATGCTGCCCTGTCTGCCGGGCTTACCGTCGATCTGTTTTGCGGAGACGCCGATACGGTGAGCGCCCAGGGTCGCCAACTTGTTGTGCGGGCATTGAATGCCATCTCTGGTTCGGTTCCTTTTGATGTGGAACGTTATGACCCCTACAAGGACGCAACCGATCTTGCTCTGGCACTCAGCGCCGTCAAACGTCGCTGGCCGGGGGCGGATATCTGCGCCACGTGCGCAACCGGCGGCAAGCCCGATTTGAACCTTACGGTTCTGGGCCAGCTGTTAGCGTATCGCGCGGGATCCGTATCTCTGGTCGAAGATGCTTTTGAGGCACGCCTGCTGCATGGTGGCATGACTTGGGGTATCCACGGTGCTGCAGGGCGGCGTTTTTCGATCGTGTCCCTCTCTGATGGCTGCATTGTTTCCGAGGATGGGCTTCATTGGTCGCTCGATCACGCCGCGCTGCCTCTTTTGGGCGATCGGGGCGTATCCAATTATGTCGATCGATCCGGTCATGCTGCGGTTGTCTGTCATGCGGGCTCCGCTATCGCCTATCTTTTCAACGAAACCTCACCGCTTGCGTAGCATGCCGATGAAACAAGAAGGGCCCCGCGACCATGCGATCGCGGGGCCCAACCTGTGCCTCCATTGCAAACGGCGCTTGGCCGTTATGCTCAGGGTTTACTGGAAATCGACGACGTCGATCCAGTTCATGAGGAAGTCGGCGTCGACGTCGCGCTTGCGGGCAAGCTCGGACGCGGCGACGATGCTCGTCCACTGGCGCACGACCTGCATGGGCATGTCGGCGCGATCGCAGTAGAGCTCAAGATAGGTCTCGGCCTGATCCTTGCTGTTGAGGGCAAAGAGCAAATATGTCATGGCAACGTCGGCTGCCGGCGAACCCTGGGTAGCGTGGGCCCAGTCGCACACGTACAGCTGGCCGTCCTCGCCCAGAATCACGTTGGAGGGGTTGAAGTCGCCGTGGCAGACCTTGAACTCCTTCTTCATGCCGTCAAGACGCTCAAGCAGGTTGTAGCGGGTGGTGGCGTTGATCTGATCGAGGCCGTTGATCATACGGGCATACTTGTCGCGCTGGCGGTTGAGCAGCGGGCTCGTGTAGCCGTGGATCTCGATCTGCAGGTCGACGAACATCTCAAGATACTCGCCAAAGCGCTGCGGCTCGGCGGCCATCTTGTCGGCGAGGGTGGTGCCGGGGACCTTCTCGGTCACCAGGGCCCAGCCGTTGGCGTTCTCGAGCTGCGAGACCTCGAGGGCCTTGGGGCTGCGGATGCCGCACTCGTTGATGCGGGCAAGATTCAAAGCCTCGTTGAACACGTCGGAGACGGGCTTGGTCTCGTTGAAGACCTTGACGATCTTGTCGCCCAGGTCGTAGACGACCTTGTTGCCGCGACGGACGAGCTCGGTCTTGGAATCGGGGAGCAGCATGGTTGCATCCTTTCAACGATGCGAATGGAAGCGGAAGGCGGGTGTTACGCCTTTTGGGTTTATACCCGCTTTCCGCAAAAAAAGACGAAGCGCTTAGCAGACGGCGTAGTCCTGCGGCTCGCGGCCGTAGTAGGCGTCCAGGTAGAGCTCCTTGATCTCGCTCATGAGCGGGTAGCGCGGGTTGGCGCCGGTGCACTGGTCGTTGAAGGCCTGCTCGGTCATCTCGTCGAGCGTCTCGAGGAAGTACTTCTCGTCGACGCCGTAGTCGGCGATGGTCTTCTTGACGCCGATGAAGTCCTTGAGCTCCTCGAGCTTGGCGAGGAAGTTCTCGAAGGTCTCCTTGTCGTCCTTACCCTCGATGCCGCAGTAGCGGGCGAGCTCGGCATAGTTGTGCAGAGCGTTGGGGTAGGGATACTGCGAGAAGGTACCCATCTTGACGGGGGCCTCGGCGGCGTTGTAGCGCATGACGCGGGTCAGGATGACGGCGTTGGCCAGGCCGTGGGGCAGGTGATGGAAGGCGCCGAGCTTGTGGGCCATGGAGTGGTTGAGGCCCAGGAAGGCGTTGGCGAAGGCCATGCCGGCCATGCAGGAGGCGTTGTGCATCTCCTCGCGGGCGTGCGGGTCCTTGGCGCCGTTCTCGAAGCTCGAGGGCAGGTTCTCGAAGACGAGCTTGGCGGCGCGCTCAGAGAGGCCCTTGGTGTAGTCGGAGGCCATGATCGAGACGTAGGACTCGATGGCGTGGGTCATGACGTCGATGCCCGAGGCAGCGGTCAGGCCGCGCGGGGCGGTCATGCAGTTGTCGGCGTCGACGATGGCCATGTTGGGCAGCAGCGCGTAGTCGGCGAGCGGCCACTTGATGCCGGTCTCCTTGTCGGTGATGATGGCGAACGGCGTGCACTCGGAGCCGGTACCCGAGGACGTCGGGACGGCGACGAAGTAGGCCTTCTTGCCCATCTCGGGGAAGGTGAAGATGCGCTTGCGGATATCCATGAAGTCCATGGCCATATCCTCGAACTTGCACTCGGGGTGCTCGTACATCATCCACATGATCTTGCCGGCGTCCATGGCGGAACCGCCGCCGACGGCAATGATCACGTCAGGCTCGAAGAGGGCCATCTGCTTGGCACCGCGGCGGGCGCACTGCAGCGACGGGTCGGGCTCGACGTCGTAGAAGCAGTCGTGGGCGATCCCCATCTCGTCGAGTTTGGCCTCGATGGCGCGGGTGTTGCCGTTCTTGAACAGGAACTGGTCGGTGACGATGAAGGCGCGCTTCTTGCCCATGACGGTGCCGAGCTCGTCGAGCGCGACCGGCGTGGAGCCCTTCTTGAAGTAAACCTTCTCGGGGGCACGGAACCACAGCATGTTCTCGCGGCGCTCGGCCACGGTCTTGACGTTGATCAAGTGCTTCACCCCAACGTTCTCGGAGACGGAGTTGCCGCCCCAGGAGCCGCAGCCCAGGGTCAGAGACGGCTTCATGCCAAAGTTGTACAGGTCACCGATGCCGCCGTGCGAGGACGGGGTGTTGATGACGATACGGCAAGCCTTCATGACGTGCTCGAACAGGCTGATCTTGTCGGCCTGGGCGGGATGCACGTAGAGCGACGCGGTGTGGCCCGGGCCGCCGGCGAGCACCAGGTGCTCGGCCTTGTCCACGGCCTCCTGGAAGTCCTTGGCGTGATACATGGCCAGGACGGGGGAGAGCTTCTCGTGGCTGAACTCCTCGGTCGCGGGGTCGGTGGAGGTGACCTCGGCGATCAGGATCTTGGTCTTGGCGGGAACCTCGATGCCGGCGAGCTCGGCGATCTTGGCGGCAGCCATGCCGGGGATGCGGTGGTCGAGAGCGCCGTTCTTGAACATGGCGGCACGCAGGGCCTCCATCTCGGCACCCTGCTTGACAAAGTAGCAGCCGCGACGCTGGAACTCGGCCTTGACCTCATCGTAGATGGTGTCGATGACGGTCACGGACTGCTCGGAAGCGCAGATCATGCCGTTGTCGAAGGTCTTGGAGTGGATGATGGAGTTGACGGCCAGCTTGACATCGGCGGTGTCGTCGATGACGACCGGCGTGTTGCCGGCGCCGACGCCCAGGGCGGGCTTGCCCGAGGAGTAGGCGGCCTTGACCATGCCCGGGCCACCGGTGGCCAGGATGATGTCGACGTCGCGCATGACCATGTTGGTCAGCTCGATGGAAGGCACGTCGACCCAGCCGATGATGCCCTCGGGGGCACCGGCCTTGACGGCGGCCTCGAGCACGAGCTTGGCGGCGGCGATGGTGCACTTGGCGGCTGCCGGGTGCGGGGAGATGATGATGGCGTTGCGGGTCTTCAGGCAGATCAGCGTCTTGAAGATGGCCGTGGAGGTGGGGTTGGTCGTCGGGATGACGGCGCCCACGATGCCGATAGGCTCGGCGATCTTGGTGATGCCGTAGGCCTCGTCGCGCTCCAGAACGCCACAGGTCTTGGTGTTCTTGTATGCGTTGTAAATGTACTCGGCTGCGTAGTGGTTCTTGATGACCTTGTCCTCAAGAACGCCGCGGCCGGTCTCCTCGATGGCCATCTTCGCCAACGGGATACGAGCCTTGTTGGCGGCCATGGCGGCCTCGTAGAAGATCTTGTCTACCTGCTCCTGCGTGTACGTAGCAAAAAGCGCCTGAGCCTCTCGCATCTGAGCGAGCTTGGCCTCAAGCGCCTCTACGTTGTCCACGAGTTCGGGAGTAGTGTTTTCCGGTGACTTTTTCACCATGTGCGTCTCCTTGCGATCGGAGATTTACCCTACGCGTTGCATGATAGCAAGAAGTTTCTATTTAGATTGCAAATTTCCCGTAAACGGCACATCAAAGCGCTTCAATTAAATGAAACGTTTCAACTAGTCCCATAGCGCCGGTGATCCCAAAGTGCCAGGGGGATTGGGACCACCTTTCGTCGCAAACGCTCGATGATCCCAATCCCCCTGGCACTTTGGGACCAGTTTTCGGTTGCTGTTATAGATGGGTGGTTTTCAGGGTAGGAGGTGTTCAGGGCTCAGCTTTTAGCTTCTTTCGCGTATTCGAGGTAGCCCTTTGGATCTATTTGGGAATGAGCGAAAGGAGCTTGATGTGGGACGCTCGCCACGTATCGTATCTCCAACGGGAATTTATCACCTTACGGCTCGCGGTAATGGGCGACAGCTGATATTTGAGGACGATCAAGATCGCCTTCGCTTTGTCAATCAGATGCGCATGAGCTTTCGTCCGCTGGGAATGTCTGTTATGGCTTGGGCTTTGATGGGCAATCATGTTCATATCATCGCCGAAGATCCCTTAGATGATCTGAGCGCCGCGATGCGAAGCTTGCTCTCGTCATATGCTCAGTATTTCAATCGACGTCACGGGCATGTCGGGCACGTCTTCCAGGAGCGGTACAACCGTTTTCCCATCATGTCGAACGCTTATCTTCTCCAGGCGATCGATTATGTTCATCTCAATCCCGCTCGCGGCATGGGGTGCGACCTGCTTTCGTATCGTTGGTCGAGCCTTACGTTGTTTCTTACGGGGCACGATGAGTTTGATCTTATAAATACAAAACGGCTGGACGATCTTGGCTGCAGCATCACGGATGTCGAATCTTATTATGCTCGGCTGAAGCAGGAGCTCCATCGTTCTCGGCCGAGCTATACGATTCGGGAACGGCTAGATGACGAGGCTGTTATCGAGTTCTTGTCTCAGTATGTTCAGCCGCACAGCGTCGCCGATATCAAAGCGATGGAAAAAATTGTGCGCGACCAGGTGTTGATTGCCGCTCGCCGCGCTGGCGCCACCGTCGATCAGCTTGCGCGCATCTGTGGCTTGGGAACGTCCACCATAAAGCGAGCGACAAAGGACTGCCTAGAAAAGTGATCCCAAAGTGCCAGGGGGATAGGGATCAAGGCCCAGCCGGTGATCCCAAAGCCCCTGGCACTTTGGGACCACCGGCGGATTGGCAATAAAAAACGCCTCCTGGTGGGGAGGCGCTATAAACGCGAGATCTTCGACCCGGAGAGTCCGAGGTTTACGAAAGAAGACCTTATTTAGGAACGCGCGACCTTGCCGGACTTAAGGCAGGTGGAGCAGACGTTCATCTTGCGGCGCTGGCCGTTGACGACGACGTAGACGCGCTGGATGTTCGGACGGAACTTGCGGTTGGTGACGCGGTGAGAGTGGCTGATGGAACGGCCGGCAACGGGGTGCTTACCGCAAACTTCGCAAACTTTGGACATAATGACCCTCCTTGGGCGACAATCGATTCATGTCGCGTTAACAAACAGGTTGGAACTATAGCACACAACATCGACCCTGTGCGATTTCCACACAAGATTATCGAGCATATGCAATAGAGCCTTCGCTTTAGGGCTGGACGCCGCCCGTATCACTTCGGCCCAAAGGATTATGCCAGCCCTCAACTTATCTTTCAATAAGTTGCGCACAAATATATATGTCCGTTTGCGGAAAATATCCGACTTCCCCCTCGCTTTATGCATTCCGTGTCGCTACACTGAGCTCAGACCATTAAGGGGGCACGAGATGTCCGCATGGAGTTACATATACTGCTTGATCGCAGCCTTTCTATGTGGATGTTTTGGCCGCCTATAACGGTCGAGCATCTATTTTTTTGGCCGCCTGTGCGGCCGACACGTGAGGAAGGAGATCGATGGGCACGACTTCCCCCAAGGCGGTCATCATGGATGAGACCGCCGTCAACCGCGCCATGACCCGTATCGCGCACGAGATTCTCGAGCGCAACGAGGGCTGCGACAACCTGGCTCTGGTGGGCATCGTCACGCGCGGCGACCTTCTGGCAAAGAAGCTCGCCGACGAGATCAAGAACATCGAGGGGGTCGACATTCCGCTCGGTAGTCTCGACATCAGCTTCTACCGCGACGACTACGCCACCAATTTCGCTCCCGCGATCCACGCCACGAACATCCCGTTCAACGTCGACGACAAGCGCATCGTGCTCGTGGACGACATCCTCTACACGGGGCGCACGATTCGAGCCGCTCTCGACGCCGTCATGGATATGGGCCGTCCGAGCCGCATCGAGCTCGCCGTACTCGTCGACCGCGGCCATCGCGAGCTTCCCATCTCGCCGGACTTCGTGGGCAAGAACGTTCCCTCGTCGCATGAGGAGAACGTGCACCTCTATCTAAAGGAAGTCGACGGACGCACCGCCGTCGAGATCAACGACGTCGCGCCGGGCGCCCATGTGGGCTCCGCGCCGCTGGGAGGCGAGTAGATCCATGGCGTTCAACCATAAGCATCTGATCGACATTACCGAGTACTCCGAAGAGGACATCAAGCTCATTCTCGAGACCGCCAAGGCGTTCTCGGAGGTCAACGAGCGTGCCATCCGCAAGGTCCCCACGCTCAAGGGCAAGACCGTCGTTAACATGTTCAACGAGCCCTCCACGCGCACCCGCAGCTCCTTCGAGCTCGCCGAGAAGCGTCTGTCGGCCGATAGCCTCAACTTCGGCGGCTCGTCGACCTCGTCGGTCAAGGGCGAGAGCCTCGTCGACACCGTCGAGACCCTCAACGCCTACAAGATCGACTGCATCGTGGTGCGCGACAAGCATGCCGGTGCCCCCTACATCGTTTCGCAGAACACGCCAGCAAGCGTTATCTGCGCCGGCGACGGCAAGCACAACCATCCCACGCAGGCCCTGCTCGATCTGTATACCATCTGGCAGCACAAGGGCGACTTCCACGGACTCAAGGTGGCCGTCGTGGGCGATATCGCGCACTCCCGCGTGTGCGGCTCGCTGCTTCCCGCGCTCAAGATCATGGGCTGCGAGACCTATGCCGTGGCCCCCGGCACGCTGCTTCCGCCCTGCCCCGACGTCCTGGGCTGCGACCATGTGACCAGCGATCTGGATTCGGTGCTCCCCGAGCTCGACGTGGTCTATATGCTGCGCGTCCAGCAGGAGCGTCTTGAGGGCGCGCCGTTCCCCACGATTCGCGAGTACCATAAGCTCTTCGGCCTTACGAAGGACCGCGAGAAGCTCATGAAACCCGATGCGATCATCTGCCACCCGGGTCCCATCAACCGCGGTGTGGAGTTCGACTCCTATATGGCCGACCACCCGCAACGCTCCGTCATCCTGGAGCAGGTCTACGCCGGTATCTGCGTGCGTATGGCCATCCTGTATCTGCTGCTTGGAGGTGCCGATAATGGCCTTGCTTCTTAAGAATGCCCACGTCGTGGACCCGTCCGTGAACCTCGACGGCGTCCTCGACGTTTTGATCGATGACGACAAGATCGCCCAAGTGGGGGAGAACCTGAGCGCCGAGGACGCCGATGTCCGCGACCTTACGGGCAAGTACCTGGTTCCTGGCCTGGTAGACATGCATGTTCATCTTCGTGAGCCCGGCTACGAGGTCAAAGAGAATATCGAGAGCGGTACCCGTGCGGCCGCCAAGGGCGGTTTTACCGGTGTGTGCTCCATGCCCAACACCGATCCCGTCACGGACAACGGGACCGTCATCGAGTTCGTAAAGTCGCGTGCCGCCGCGGTGGGCCACTGCCGCGTGTATCCGGCGGGCGCCATGACCCGTGGCCTCAAGGGCGAGGCCATGTCCGAGATGGGCGACATGGTCGAGCACGGCGCCGTCGCCTTCACCGATGACGGCCGCGGTGTGCAGGGCGCCGGCATGCTGCGCCGCTGCATGGATTACGGCAAGATGTTCGGCAAGGTCTTTATGAGCCATTGCCAGGACGAGGACCTTGTCGGCCACGGTCAGATCAACGAGGGACGCGTCTCCACGCGTTTGGCGCTCGAAGGCTGGCCCGCCGCCGGCGAGGAGCTTCAGATCGCCCGTGATATCGAGATCGCCAAGCTCACCGGTGCCAAGCTGCACATTCAGCACATCTCGACCGCCCATGGTCTCGAGCTCGTGCGCGCCGGCAAGGCCGCCGGTGTGCAGGTGACCTGCGAGGCCACCCCGCACCACATGTTCTTGACCGAGAACGATCTTGACGAGACCTATAACACCTCGCTCAAGGTCAACCCGCCGCTGCGCACCGACGAGGACGCCGCCGCCATTCGCCAAGGCGTGATCGACGGCACCATCGATGCCATCGTGACCGACCATGCCCCCCACACTCCCTGGGAGAAGGCGCGCGAGTTCGAGCTCGCCCCCTTTGGCATGATCGGGCTCGAGACCTCGCTCGCGCTCGTGCTGACCGAGCTCGTCAACCCCGGCAAGATGGGTATGGACCGCATGGTCGAGCTCATGAGCTCCAAGCCTCGCGAGATCCTGGGGCTTGACCCCGTTAAGATCGAGGCCGGCTCGGTTGCCGATATCACGGTGTTCGACCCCACGATCAACTGGACGGTTGGCGAGGACGGCTATGAGTCGCGCGCCGAGAACTCCGGTTTCGCGGGCCGCACGCTCACCGGCCGTGCCACCGATGTCTTTGTGGGTGGCAAGCAGACGCTTTGCTGCGGCAGCATCTGCTAGCATCTGATATATGCCTTTTGGCGCGGCGCTCTTATAGGGCGCCGCGCCTTTCCGTTCAACGAGACCATGCAATCGCATGGGGGATTGGAGCGTCTATGCCTACGCCTTCCTCCGCTCGCATGCATGACTTCGAGGTGGTTTCGAACGAAAAGATCGCCGACGGCATCTACTCGCTCACCATCTTGTCGCCCAAGCTTGCAAGCGCCCTCAAACCGGGCCAGTTCGTCAACATCGCCGTTCCCGGCGACGCCTCTTCTCTGCTGCGCGTGCCCCTGAGCTACTACCGCGCCGACGCGGATGCCGGCACCGTCGAGATCTGGTACGCGGTGGTGGGCAACGACACGCAGCGTCTGTCCCAGATGGGTCCTGGGGCAACATCCGACCTGCTGGGCCCTGGCGGTCACGGTTGGCTTGTGCCCGAGGGCTGCAAGCGCGCGCTGCTCGTGGCAGGCGGCATCGGCGTTCCCCCCGTTCTGTGTCTTGCCGAGGAGCTTGGTCGTCGGGGCATCGCCTTCGACGTGTGCGTGGGCGCCGCGACCGATACCAAGGTCGTGGGCGTCGAGGCCTTCAAGGAGGCCGGAGCCGAGAAGGTGGTGCTGTGCACCGACGATGGCACTGCCGGTGAACATGGTTTTTGCACCGAGCCCGCCTCCAAGCTGCTGGCACAGGGTGGATACGACTATGTCGCGAGCTGTGGCCCCGCCCCGATGATGCAAAAGGTCGCCGAGGCCGCAAAGGTCGCCGGTGTCTACTGCGAGGTTTCTCTTGAACGCATGATGAGCTGCGGCTTCGGTGCGTGCAACACCTGCAACGTCGAAACCGTCGACGGCATGAAGGGCGCCTGCATGTGCGGGCCGGTGTTCGACGCTTCCAAGGTGGTGGTCTTCTAATGGGTAAGGTCAACATGGCCGTCAACTTCGGCGGCGTGCATATGCAAAACCCCATCAACACCGCGGCCGGTACGTTCGGCTACGGCTGGCAGTTCCAGAACTTCTTCGACGTCTCCCATCTCGGTGCCATCACTACCAAGGGTTGCGCTGCCGAGCCCTGGCCCGGCAACCCCGCTCCCCGCATGGCCGAGATTCCGGGCGGCATGATCAACTCCGTGGGTCTTCAGAACCCGGGCGTCGCGGCGTTTGCCAAGGAGTCCGGCCCCTGGCTCGAGCAGCTCTCCCAGGACGGCTGCCAGGTGATCTGTCAGGTTGCGGGCCACTCGGTCGAGGAGTTCGTTCGCGCGCTCGAGATGTACGTCGAGCTGTGTCCTTGGGCCGCGGGCTACGAGATCAACGTCAGCTGCCCCAACATCGCGGCCGGCGGTGCGGCCCTTGGCGGAACCCCCGAGGGCGCGAGTTCTGTCATGCGCGCCTGCCGCAAGGTGACCGATAAACCGCTGTTCGTCAAAATGGCGCCGGTCAACGTCGCCGAGATCGCCAAGGCCCTTGAGGCCGAGGGCGCTGACGGCCTTTCTGTCATCAACTCCATCCAAGGCATGGCGATCGATGTCCATACGCGTAAATCCCGCGTTGCCAAGCCCAAAGGCGGTCTTTCGGGCCCGCTGTGCCATCACATCGCCGTGCGCATGGTGTGGGAGGTCGCCCAAGCGGTCGATATCCCCATCAACGGCGTGGGCGGTGTCATGACCGGCGAGGATGCGGCCGAGTTTATCCTGGCGGGCGCTACGTGCGTCTCGGTGGGCATGGCCAACTTCGTCGATCCGTGTGCCTCGCTCAAGATCGAGCGCGAGCTCGAGGCCTGGGCAGAGTCGCAGGGTGTATCCGACATCAACGAGCTGGTAGGTGCTTTCGAATGTTAGAGAACGATGCCCGCGACCGCGTGATCGTCGCACTCGATTGTGATCGCGATCGCGCCCTTGAGCTGGCTCATGAGCTTTCCGGTCATACCCGTTGGCTTAAGGTCGGTATGACCCTGTACTATGCCGAGGGTCCGTCTATCGTCAAGACGTTCAAGGACCTGGGTTTTAAGGTGTTTTTGGACCTCAAGTTCCATGACATCCCGCATCAGGTTCGCGGTGCCGCCCGCTCGGCCTCGCTTGCCGGAGCCGATCTGCTTTCGGTGCACGGTCTGGGATCGGGCGCCATGCTCGCTGCCTGTCGCGAGGGTGCCGAGGAGGCCCGTGCCGACCGCGCCAAGCTCGTGGCCATTACCGTGCTCACTAGTATGAGCCAGGATTCTCTGACCGAGATCGGTATCGACACGCCGGTGGCCGACGAGGCGGCTCGCTTGGCAAAGCTCGCTCAGGTAAACGGTATCGATGGCATTGTCTGCTCGCCCATGGAGGCTCATGACATGCGCGAGCTCTTGGGCCCTGACGCGCTGATCGTCACCCCGGGTGTCCGCCCGGTCGGTGCGGCACTTGGAGATCAAACCCGCGTCGCCACGCCCGCTCGGGCCATCAATCGCGGTGCGAGCCACATCGTGGTCGGTCGCCCCATCACCGGCGCCGATGATCCGGTGGCTGCCTTTGATGCCATCGTCGATGAGCTGGTCAAAGAGGCATAGCGGCACGTATAGTCCAACGCTGTCGCTTCTGCACGGCTATTAGCACAAATTGGCCCCTGTGCCAGCGAAAACTTCGCATCCTTTATGTGAAATCGCTGGTCAGGGGCCATACTTTTTGGCGAATGCCTTGCACATCGGATGTCTATCGTCTAACCTATGATGCCGTCGATTAGGCGTTTGGTATGTTTTACGTGCTAAAATGCTCATTTAGATGAAGATAAACCCAACACATTTGGAGGTTCGAATGGCACTCCCTCAGCTTACCGACGAGCAGCGCAAGCAGGCTCTCGAGAAGGCCGCGGCCGCCCGTCATGCCCGCGCTGAGCTTCGTGAGCAGATCAAGAAGGGCGAGAAGTCCCTCGAGTCCGTTCTCAACTCTGACGACCCCATCGCTTCGCGCATGAAGGTCTCCACCCTCATCGAGTCTCTTCCCGGTTATGGCAAGGCCAAGGCCGCCAAGATCATGGAGGAGCTCGGCATCTCCGCAACCCGTCGCGTCCAGGGCCTGGGTGTCCGTCAGCGCGAGCAGCTTCTTGAGCAGCTGACCAAATAAGTGGGCACGGTGCAATCCAAGCTCTTTGTGATTTCCGGACCGTCGGGTGCAGGGAAGGGCACGCTTGTCGCACGTGTGCGCGAGCAGCGCTCCAATCTGGGCCTGACGGTTTCGGCTACCACGAGGAAGCCGCGTGAGGGCGAAGTCGAAGGCGTCAACTATTATTTTCTGACGCGGGACGAGTTTGAGCGTCGTGTAGAAGCAGGGGCATTCGTCGAATGGGCCGAGGTTCATGGAAACTGCTATGGCACGTTGGTGAGCGAGGTCGAGTCCAAGCTTGCAAGCGGCAATTCCCTGATCCTCGAGATCGACGTTCAAGGCGCCCTGCAAGTCAAAAAGCGCTTTCCCGATGCCGTGCTCGTTTTTATCAAGCCACCGTCGCTTGAGATTTTGCGCGAGCGACTGGTCGGCCGCGGGAGCGAGACGCCCGAGTCGCTCGAGCTGCGTCTGGCAGATGCCCAAGGCGAGCTGGAGCTTGCCGACCGCTATGACGACGTCGTTGTCAACGACGACCTCGACCGCGCGACCGAGGAGCTTGTTCGCGTACTCGATAAGCATGAAAGGATCTGAGGTCTGTGTCCGTTGTGAACCCTCGTATCGATGATCTTCTTGAGAAGACCGACCATAACCGTTTTCTGCTCGCATCGCTCGCTTCCAAGCGTGCCTGCGATATCAACAGCATGCTGCGCGGTCAACATAACCGTGTTCTTGCTGTTCAGGATGTTGACGACATCACCATTGCGCTGTCCGGCACCGATACCATCACGATGGCTATGGATGAGATCGTCGACGGCGACATCTCCTACAACCACGAGCGCTATGAGAAGGCTCTGGGCCACAGGGTTGCCGAGGACTAAATGGCAAGCCGTGTCTGCCTGGTCCACTATCACGAGGTTGGACTGAAGGGCAAGAACCGCGCACATTTCGAACATATCCTTATGGATAACATCGAGGCGGCCTTGGCCGCCTTTTCCGTGAAGGCCGTGTCTCGAATCTCCGGTTATATCCTCGTGACTTTCAATGAGCATCATGCCGAGGCCGCGGCGGAGGTTATCCGCACCGTGCCCGGTGTGGCACGCGTGTCGTTGGCGTATCACACCAATCGCGACCCTCAGGAGTACAACGCCGCCGCCATCAAGGCGCTGCGAGAGGCGGGGGAGTTCGAATCGTTCAAGGTGCACGCCAAGCGGTCCAACACCGATTACGAACTGACCTCTATCGACATCAACCGTCAGGTAGGAGAAGTTCTCTGCGAGGCTTTTCCCGACAAGAAGGTTTTGATGCACGACCCTGATGTCATGGTGCATGTCTTGGTCGTTCAGGGCAGCGTGTATGTGTATGCACGCTCCGAGCGCGGCGTAGGCGGTCTGCCGGTCGGATCTGCCGGCAAGGTCGTGACGCTGCTGTCGTCCGGTATCGATTCGCCGGTAGCCACGTGGATGCTCGCTCGCCGTGGCGCCGTCTGCGTCCCCGTGCATTTTAGCGGGCGTCCGCAAACGCCCGACACCAGCGAATATCTTGTGCAGGACATCATCAAGGCTTTGGCCCCCGGTGTCTCCATCGGGCGTCTGTATGTGGTGCCGTTTGGCGATTGCCAACGCGAGATATCGGTCAAATGCCCCAGCAACCTGCGCGTTATCATGTATCGTCGCGTGATGTACTCCATCGCTGAGCGTATCGCCCACATCGAGGGTGCCAAGGCCCTGGTAACAGGGGAGTCCCTTGGGCAGGTTGCCTCCCAGACGCTCGAGAACATCATGGCCGTCAACGAGGCCGTGACGATCCCCGTGTTCCGCCCCCTGATCGGTTCGGACAAGCAGGAGATCATCGCTCGCGCGCAGCAGATCGGTACCTTTGATATCTCGACCGAGGCGGCTCCGGATTGTTGCACGCTCTTCATGCCGCGTCGCCCCGAGACGCACGCCAAGATGGATGCGGTGCACGAGGCTTGGGATGCGTTTGATCACGAAGCTTGGATCGAACGTTTGCTGACCGAAACCGAGTATATCGATTTCGACAGCAACACCTATCACGCGCCACGGACGCTCAAACGGAAACATCGCGAGCTTGCTCCGCGCGAGATTTATCAGAAATCATCTGCATAGACTGTATAGACCGGTTATGTACATGCATAACCGGTCTTTTATTTGCGCAGGTAGCATTGTTTCTTGACGAGTATTTGTCCTCTATATGCATATTCCAGAACATGTTTGTCGGCATATGGTCAGCATATGGTTTGACGGTCCGTTTTCGTTTGCTTATGAGACCTATGCACATCATCTGGCCCCTCACAATATTGTTGAGGTGGTTGCTATGGCGCAGCGAGAACAACGGGAGCGGATGAAAAAGGCTGACTCTTTAGCTGAAAAGCTTTTGAAACATAAGGCGTTGCTTGTGGCCGTGATGGTTGTGATTGCTGCGGCATGTGGACTTGGGTTCACAAGTATGGGTGCGTCCGGGGGCGACCGTATTCAAATCGTGCGTGCCGACGAAGGTTCTTCCTCACATAAGCGAACCGATGATACCGAACATGTGACGGCGAAAACGCACGATGCTTCGGCGCAAGAAGTGCTTGTCGATATCGACGGGGCGGTCGCGAACCCCGGTGTCTACCGTTTATCTGCAGATGCTCGAATCTCCGATGCCATTGATGCTGCAGGCGGCCTTGTACCGGAGGCGGATACTACGTCGCTCAACCGCGCATCAAAAGTCATAGACGGACAAAAGATTCATGTTCCGGTGGCGGGGGAGCCTTCGATTTCACCTAATCAATCGTCCGGTGATGTTTCGGACGAAGCGGCAGCAGATTCATCGGGTAGTGGGTTGATCAATATCAACACCGCCACGGCAACCGATCTACAGGAGTTACCAGGCATCGGTCCCTCGACTGCTCAGGCCATCGTCGACGATCGGACGCAAAACGGCGCATTCTCATCGATTGAAGACCTCATGCGTGTCTCGGGTATCGGCGAGAAAAAGTTCGCCAAGCTCAAAAATGGGATCTGCGTGTGAGGGGGAACGCGGGGCATGAGTTTCCCGTGCGGCCCCTCATACCCGTTACGGCTGCCTTCTTTGCAGGGCTCGTGGTGGGCTCGATTCCCATTTTGAATCGTGGGGCAACTGCGGTTCTTGAGGGAGGTGAGCTTTCTGGTATCGCAACGCTCGCGCTTGTTGCCGCGGGGCTTCTGTTGCTGTTGACCTCATATCTGCTGTCTCGACGTCTGCATGGTCGCTTGGTAGCCGCACTTTCTCTGTTCGGTTTCGGTGTCATCGCGGGTTCTTTGGTCTCCCATCTGTGGTACACCGCTCGTCTCGGGGAATCTCAGTCCTATAAGAGCCTGTCTGCAAGCGCTATGACCTTTGTGATAGACGATGATCCATCGATATCGGATCAAGGTTATTCGTTTTCGGTATCGGTCAGTGCGGGTGATGTATCGCTTGGAAAGGCTCGTCTCACACTTGATCAGGATGTCGACGTGGGGTCGCGGGTCCGTGTGATCGGGCGCATCAAAGCCTTTTCGAGCGATGATTATGGTCGATCTCGAGTATTGCATGGTGAGCTGCGCCGCATCACGGCGATTCGCATCGTGTCCGTAGAACCTCCGGGGCCCTCGCAGCCTCTCGCACTGTTTCGTTCGACGTTACTCAAGGTAATCGATGCCGAATCATCTCCCGCGCGGGCCTTGATTGCCGGTGTGGTCTGCGGACGAGCAACAGAGCTGCGTGCTGGCGATGCGGGAGATTGGTTTTCTCGTACGGGAACCTCGCATCTTATTGCCGTTTCGGGCACCCATCTCGCCTTGGTGGGTTTTTTGGCCGATAGCGTTCTGGTCCGGTTCAAAATTTCACGGCGCAAGCGCTCCATATTCATGGCGACCGTATGCGTCACCTATACGCTCTTTACGGGTGCTTCGCCGTCAGCGGTCCGTTCCTGTTGCATGGTGCTCATGGGCCTTGTCGTCTCGAGTGCGGGACGCCGCACCCATAGTCTCTCGGCGCTCTTTTTAACCGCCTCGGGATTTATGCTGATCAACCCTTCCGTTTTGTTTGATCTTGGTTTTCAACTCTCCTGCGTCAGCGTGTTCGCCATTATCTGTTTCGGTTCCTATGCCTCTTATGCGTTTGCGTTATTCGGCTTGGGAGAAGCTCTTTCTTCTATGTTGGCGATCAGCCTGGTCGCGCAGGTCGCCACGATACCGTTTGCCGTACCGGTATTTGGAGGCATATCGCTCATGGCTCCGCTTGCTAACGCCTGTATCGGTCCTGTCGTGAGCTTTTTGCTGACATCGAGCATCGTCCTTGCGCCTGTGGCGTTGATTCCGGTTGCGCCTTCGCTCGCATTGGCCCTGCCGACCATGGCGGGGCAATGCACCATGTTTCTTGAGCAGCTCTTTGCATCGGTCCCTATGGCCTACATTCCTGTTGCCACCGATGCCGTTTTGATTTGGTCGCCCCCGGTGCTTGCACTCGTGCTCTACGCTGCGTGGCCCAAACCTCGATGTGGCTCCATGCTTCTATTCGGGGCAATCATGCTGGTGTCCATAGGAGTCCCGTATATCTATTGGGATCGATTTGCTCCTGCTCAGGTGATCATGCTTGATGTGGGGCAAGCTGATTGCATACTGGTACGGCAGGGCACCTCGACGTCTCTCGTCGATGCCGGCGTCGATCGACGAGCCCTCGAGGCCCTGATACGCAATAACGTGCACCATGTCGATACCGTTTTTATTACGCATTGGGACGAGGACCACTGGGGCGGTCTGCCCGATATCCTCGACGCCATTCCCGTTGAACGCATTGTTATCGCAGAAGGCGCCCGCGAGGAGCTACCGTCTGAGCTCGCCGGCTATGACGATCTTTCCATCGATGAACTACACTGGGGCGATTCTGTTACCTGGGCTGGCTATCGAGCCCGATGCATTTGGCCGCAGACACGCGTCGACGGGCTCGATAACGAGGATTCCCTTTGTTTGCTGTTGGAGTTTGAAGATTCCGTAACCGGGTTTCGCATGCTGTTGACGGGCGATGCCGAGCGGGACCAAGAGCATCGATTTTCTGCCGAGGCAGGGGATATCGATGTGTTCAAAATCGGCCATCACGGGTCGAAGGTATCGGTCGATGCCGAATTATTGGATGAGATCAAGCCTGAGCTGGCGATTGCGAGCGCCGGAGAGAACAATCGCTACGGGCATCCCTCGCAAGAATGCATCGATGCGGTTCTTGATTATGGAGCTCGATTTGCCTGCACGATCGACTGCGGCGATATCACCCTTGAGCCAACCTCCACCGGCATCGAGGTGAAAACTCAGAAGCAGGGAATTCGTACGCCCTGACGGGAGCTTGATGCCATGCATATGCCGGTGGGCTAGAATGTCTCTGTTTGCAAATGAAAGAGAGGATCCATGGCCGAGACCCAGTTGCTACCCGCCTATCTTGTCATCGGCACCGATGGCGTCAAGCGAGACCATGTCGTCTCGCGCATGAAAAAGAGGCTCGAGCAATCGGGTATGATCGACTTTAATCTCGATGAGCGGGATATGACCAAAGATCCCGATATCGAATCGATCATTGGATCCCTTAACACCCTGCCCATGGGTGCCGACTTTCGCCTTGTGATTCTCTATGGTTGCCAACGATTGGCCAAGTCGGTCAGCGAGCCGCTTGTCGAGTACCTGGCACAGCCCTGTCCCTCTACCGTATGCCTTGTTCTTGCGGACTCTCTGGCAAAGAACACGCGCCTGTATAAAGCGATCGCCAAGATCGACAAAAAGGCGGTCATCGATTGCTCGACGATGAAACGTTGGGAGTTGCCCAAGCGGGTTCAGCAGATGGCGACGCAGCACGGAAAGTCGATCACAACCGCCGCGGCCGAGGAGCTCGTCAGCCGATCGGGCGAGAACACGCGCATGCTCGACAACGATCTTGCTAAGTTGGCCCAGATGGTGGAGGGGCCTTCCATCGATCTGCCCGACATCGAGCGTTGGATCGTGCGCACGGCCGAGGTTCAGCCTTGGGACTTCCTTAACGCCGTCTCGGCGCGCGATCTCGTCAGAACGCTCGAGCTCTTTGAGCTGCTGCCTGCCAAAAGCTATGTATGGACCTATACGCTGCTTTGCGGGCGGATACGCGAGCTCATAACCGCCAAAGCACTTGACGCGCGAGGGCAAGGGCGCGAGTTGGCTTCGGTACTCAAACTGCAATCTTGGCAAGTGAAAAATCATCTCTCTTGGTCACGGCGCTATCGCATGGACGAGCTGGTCGAGGCTTTGAAGGCTGCCGTCGATGTCGAGCTGGCGCTCAAAGGTTCCTCTGATTCCAAGACGGCGCTCTTGCTTTGGGTGTGTGGAATCGTCCGCTCGTAGCGCTCGTGCAAGATTCGTGAAGGTACCTGCCTTTTCTTTGAGAACGTTCTACTCATCACGGCCAGTGCGTGCTATAGTTAGCGCTTGCATGACCTCACCGTGTCTCAGAGGTGTCATACAATTTCGTAAAGAACTCGAAAGGAACTCCAGAAGTGGCAAACATCAAGTCTCAGAAGAAGCGTATCCGCACCAATGAGGCAGCTCGCATCCGCAACAAGGCTGTCAAGTCCGAGCTCAAGACCCTGACCAAGCACGTGCAGGCCGCTGTCGCCGAGGGCGACGCCGAGAAGGCCCAGGCTGCCCTCACGACCGTCACCAAGCGTCTCGATATGGCTGCCGCCAAGCACGTCATTCACAAGAACCAGGCTTCCAACCGTAAGTCCGGTCTCGCTAAGCTCGTGAACAGCATCAACGCCTAAGTTGTAAATTTCACACTTTAATGATTACGCGCATAAAAGGAACCCGTTTTTATGAACGGGTTCCTTTTTTCATGGAGCCTCGGTTAAGATAGCGATTATGGATACTACATTTGACATTTCCCACATTCGCAACTTCTCGATCGTTGCGCATATCGATCATGGCAAGTCCACGATCTCCGACCGCATCCTTGAGCTCACCCATACCGTCGATGAGCGCGACATGGAGTCGCAACTCCTGGACACCATGGATATTGAGCGCGAACGTGGCATCACGATCAAATCGAACGCGGTGCGCGTTTCCTATGATGCCGACGACGGTGAGACCTATCAGTTCAATCTGATCGACACCCCGGGCCACGTCGACTTCACCTATGAGGTGTCCCGTTCCCTTGCTGCCTGTGAGGGTGCGGTGCTCGTGGTCGATGCGACCCAGGGCGTTGAAGCCCAGACGGTCTCAAACGCCTCACTGGCGATGAACGCGGATCTTGATATCGTGCCCGCCATCAACAAGATCGACCTGCCCTCGGCTCATCCCGACGAGGTCAAAGAAGAGATCGAGGAAGATCTTGCCATTCCGGCCGACGATGCGGTGTGCGTATCGGGAAAGACCGGCGAGGGCATCCATGACCTTCTTGAGGCTATTGTCTTTTTGATCTCTCCTCCCCAGGGAAACGCAAACGGTCCACTTAAGGCTTTGATCCTCGATTCCTATTTCGATGAATATCGTGGCGTCGTTGCCACGGTGCGCGTCTTTGACGGCTCCATTAAAAAGGGCGATCAGCTGCTCATGATGCAGGCCAAGGGCGAGTTCCTCGTCGACGGTGTGGGCGTCAAGCGCCCGGCCGAGACACCCGTCGATGGCTTGACCGTGGGCGAGGTGGGCTATGTGGTCACCGGACTCAAGAATCCTGAAGCCGTGCGCGTGGGAGATACCCTGACCTGGGCTGCGCAGCCGTGCCCCGAACCGTTGCCCGGCTATCGCGAGGCTAAGCCCATGGTCTATACGGGTTTGTTCCCGATCGACAATAAAGATTATGAGAACCTGCGCGACGCACTCGACAAGCTGCACGTCAACGATCCCTCCCTGGTGTGGGAGCCCGAGACCTCGATCGCCTTGGGATTCGGTTTCCGCGTGGGCTTCTTGGGTCTTCTGCATATGGAGGTTGTCAAGGAGCGCCTGGAACGCGAGTTCAATCTCGATCTGATCGCCACGAGCCCGTCGGTCGATTATCACGTGTATCAGACCGATGGCACCATGATCGATGTCCGCAGCCCGCAGGACCTTCCCGACGTGACGTGCATCGAGCGTATCGAGGAACCGTTCCTCAAGGCGAAGATCATCTGCCCGCCCGAATACACCGGTGCCGTCATGCAGCTGGCGATCGAGCATCGCGGCGTCACCACCGATATGATCCATCTCACGAGCAAATCCGTCGAGATGCACTTCGATATGCCGCTTGCCGAGCTGATCCTCGATTTCTTCGATCAGCTCAAGAGCCGTACCAAGGGCTATGCTTCGCTTGACTACGAGTACAACGAGTATCGTCCTTCTGAACTCGTCAAGCTCGATATCCTGCTTTCGGGCGACGAGGTCGATGCTCTGTCGTTTATCGTGCATAAAGACAAGGCCTATGGTCTTGCCCGTGGTCTGTGCGACAAGCTTAAAGAGATCATTCCGCGCCAGCTGTTCGAGGTCCCCATCCAGGGTGCCATCGGCAACAAGATCATCGCGCGCTCGACCGTAAAGGCCCGCCGCAAGGACGTGTTGGCCAAATGCTACGGCGGCGATATTTCGCGCAAGCGAAAGCTGCTTGAGAAGCAAAAAGAGGGCAAGAAGCGCATGAAGGCCATCGGCTCGGTTGAGGTTCCCCAAGAGGCCTTCATGGCGATCCTTAAGGTTGACGAGTAACCTATGGCCGTATCAACGTTTTCGCAACAGCTGCTCGCGCGCTATGCCGAGCAGCCCTTTTTGATGGCCCCCATGGCTGGCGTCACCGATTCGGCCTATCGCATCATGTGCCGACGTCGCGGAGCCGATCTGTGCTACAGCGAGATGGTGAGCGTCGCCGGCCTTGCCTACGCGAGCAACAAGACCTGGCGTTTGGTGCTACCGGCATCGGAAGAGCCCCAGATCTGTGTGCAGCTGTTCGGATCTAGGCCCGAGCAGTTCTCCTCGGCCGTCGAAGCGGTCGAGGAGCGTGTGGGCGATAAGCTCACCCTCATCGATATCAATATGGCCTGCCCCGCCCGCAAGGTGGTGACCAAGGGGGAGGGTTCTGCGCTCATGCGCACGCCCGATCTTGCCGAATCTATCGTGAAGGCAGCGGTTGAGGCGGCACATGTTCCCGTAACGGTCAAGATCCGCTCCGGCTTCTACGCCGATGATCGAAATGCCCCGGTCTTCGCACAGATGCTCGAGCAGGTCGGTGCGGCTGCGGTCGCCGTGCACGGACGCTGCGCCACGCAACTTTATAACGGTCAGGCCGATTGGTCGGTCGTCGATGAGGTCGCCGACGCGGTCGAGATTCCCGTCATCGGTTCGGGTGACGTGTTCAGCGCCGCCGATGCCGCAGAACATTTGTCCCAATCCGGTGCGCGCGCGGTCTTTATCGCGCGGGGAACGTACGGCAATCCCTGGATTTTCGAAGACGCACGACGCCTCGCCCTGCAAAGCGAGCAGGTTCCCGAGCGAGCGGCCTCTGTACGGCTTGATGCCCTGCGTGAACATCTGGCGCTTGTGCATGATTTGCTTCCGCTGATGTCCCGCGCCCGCTCGTTTGCAAGCTGGTATCTCAAGGGCATGCCCCATGCGGCACAATGGCGCGCCCGGGTGGTCCGTTGCACCACGTTCGAGGAGTTCATGGCCCTCGTCGATGATATCGAGCGCGATGTCATCTGTTGTGAACGTGCACTTGCCGCCGGACAGAGCATTCCTGCGCACCCCTTTGAGGCCTAGCGCATGGCTTTGACCGCTCTGTACGTGCACGTGCCCTTCTGCGCTCAAAAATGCCGCTACTGCGATTTCGATTCAAAGGCGGTTGCACCCCGTGAGCGTGGGGTTGCCATGGATCGCTATTTTGAGCAGCTGGGGGAGCGACTCGAACGTGTTGCTCGCGTTGGCGCCCTGGATGGCATCGAAACCGTTTATATCGGAGGTGGAACGCCGACGCTTGCCGGCCAACGGCTCGTGCGGCTCGCTAAACGCATCGTTGAGCTGTGTCATCCTGCGGAGTTCACCTGTGAGGCAAACCCCGAGTCGATCGATGCAGCCTTGGCGCTCGAGCTCTCTCGCGCAGGCGTCACGCGTGTTTCGATAGGCGTGCAATCTCTCGACCCCTCAGAGCTTCTCGCCATCGGGCGTATCCATACTGCCGAGCGCGCCCTCCTGGCGATCAACGATGCTCGTTGCGCAGGTCTCGATGTTTCTTGCGATCTGATGTGCGGACTGCCCGGCCAAACGGCAAGCAGCTGGGATGACACGCTTCAGGGAATTCTTGACGCCCGACCTCACCACATTTCCGTCTATCCCTTGACGCTAGAGGAGGGGACGCCGCTCTACCGGGCCGCTCACCTCGATTGCTCTTTGGAGCCCGATGAAGATTTTCAGGCTGACTGTATGGATAGGGCGCGAAAGCTCTTTTTGGCTGCTGGATACGAGCCCTACGAAGTTGCCAGCTATGCGCAGGCGGAGCATGCGTGCCGTCACAATATGGCATATTGGACCGGACGGGGCTACCTTGGGCTGGGTCGATCTGCGGCCGGTATGCTCGACCGCGATGACTTCGATCGGCTTGCGGCGTTGTTTCCCGGTGTTGTCGCGCCACCCGAAGCGGCCCGCGTTCGCCTCGTTCAGCTTGACGACGCCGCCGCAAGGTTTGAGGCCGAGTTCTTATCGGAGCGCGAGGCGATCTGCGAGGATCTTATGCTGGCCTGCCGCATGACACGGGGCATCACCGGTTCTCTTCTTGTGCGGGCGGGCCGTATCCTGTCAACTCAGACGCTCGGTGACGCTTGCGATCAGGCTATTGATCTTGGTCTCGCTTCCTGGGTAACAACGAGACCTGATATTGACCGTACTTCGATATTGTCGAAAGACGTGATCGAGGGTCGCATCGTGGCAAACTTGGCGCCCACGCATCTCGGTTGGCTCGAGGGAAATGTACTCTTCGAGCTCTTTTGGGACCTGCATGAGCACCTCGTGTAGAATTGCCTCACTTTTATAACCATCTTGGGGAGGTTGCCGTTCCATGGCGACGATGAACGAAAAAGACTACTACGCGATTCTTGGCGTCGATGCGGATGCAACCTCTCGCGATATCCAAAAGGCGTTTCAGCAAAAGGCGCGAAAGCTTCATCCCGACGTCAACAAGGCTCCCGATGCGGAGGAGAAATTCAAAGAGGTTTCCGAAGCCTATGCTGTCCTTTCTGACGAGAAGAAGCGCGCACGTTACGATGCCATGCGTTCCGGCAATCCCTTTGCAGGGGGTGCCGCGCCTTCTGCGTCGCCCTATGGCGGTGGCTATGCGGGGGGATATACCGGCTCCCCCTTTGATGGGTTTCCCTTTGGCGGGGCCTGGGGCCAGCAGCGTCGCGGTCAGGCGGCCTATAACCCTGAGGCCGGGGCGAATGTTGTCGTCGATATCAAGCTCGATGCCAAACAGGCCAAAGAGGGCGTTCGTAAGACCGTGCGCTACACGCATTTCGAAACATGCGGTCATTGCGGCGGTTCAGGTTCGGTTTCGTCTGAACACGCCCACACCTGCCCGAGCTGCGGTGGTCGCGGATCCATCGACGTCGACCTGTCCTTCCTGTTCGGGGCGGGCACCTTTCAGAGCGTATGCCCCGAATGCGGTGGATCGGGCAAGGTTGTGGCCGATCCGTGCCCGGATTGCGGCGGAACGGGCCGTACGCGCGTAACCTCAGAGGCAACGATCGAGTTTCCCGCCGGCACCCACGATGGCGACGAAGTTCGAGTTGCAGGAATGGGCCACGCCGGGACCAACGGTGCCTCGGGCGGAGACCTTGTGGGACGCGCCCATGTTGAGGCCGAGCGCCTTGAGGGCAAAGCGAGGACCGGTTTCTATCTGATCGGTATCATCACCCCGTTTCTGGTGCTCTCGGCTCTCTCGGGCGTGTTCTCGGCGTTTGCCGTCATGTGTATCGTGCCGTTTGTGATGGGCATCTTCATGGTGCTGTCCGATGGAGTGCTGCACCGATCGGGCCTTTGGTGGAAACGCGGCGGGCAGATGTTCCTCAACGGCTTTGCCAACGGTTTTATGTTCGCCTTGGTCGCCGTCTGGTTTGCCAGCTGCTCCACCCGCGCCATGACGGCCGGCTATTATGGCGTCAGATAGCCCACTTTTGTTGATTACGCACCCCAGCCGTGGGTATAGGACGGTTTGTGACAAAACGGTTAGTTGGAAGGATCGACTGTGTCGGAGAAAAGGGATTACTACGAGGTGCTCGGTGTCGACCGCGATGCCGATGCCAAGACGATCAAGCGTGCGTTCTTGAAGAAAGCGCGCACGGTACACCCTGATGTTTCCGACGATCCGCAGGCAGAAGAGAAGTTCAAGGAACTCAACGAGGCATATTCGGTGCTCTCGGATGAGCAGAAGCGCGCCAACTACGATCGCTTCGGTACCGCAGACGGCCCTGGGGGCTCGGGCTATGTCGATATCAACGACATCTTCGGTGGCATGGGCATGGACGATCTGTTCTCCTCGTTCTTTGGCGGGGGAGCCGTCGGCGGTTCCGCACGCGGGCGACGCGAGCGTCGTCGCGGGCGTGATATGGCCATCTCGCTCACCATCACCCTTGAAGAGGCCGCGCTTGGCTGCAAGAAAACCATCAGCTACGATCGCTTGGCCCCCTGCGATGACTGTAACGGTACCGGTCGCGCCGAGGGTGCGCAGGAAAAGCAGTGTCCGCGCTGCCACGGCACGGGGTATGTGACCACGGTCCAGCGCTCTTTCTTGGGACAGGTGCAGTCGTCCTCGCCCTGCCCCGATTGCCACGGAGAGGGTTCCATCATCGATCATCCGTGCGAAACCTGCGACGGTCAGGGACGTACCCCTTCGCACGAGAAGATCGACATCGATATCCCTGCCGGCGTTTCCACCGGTCGCCAGCTGCGCGTGAGCGGCTATGGTGAGGCTGGGCTGCGTGGCGAGGCTTCGGGCGACCTTATCGTCAACGTCCGTGTCGAGGAAGACGCGCGTTTCAAGCGTAACGGCGACGACCTGTTCCTTGCCTGCGATATCTCTATGGCTCAGGCGGCACTCGGGTGCAAGTTCGAGGTCGATGGCATCATGCCCGATGAGCACGTCGAGGTTGTCATCCCCGCCGGCACCCAATACGGCGACACGATATATGTCGACGGACGTGGCATGCCTCGTATCGGTGGCGGCGGCTCGCGTGGGCGTCTGGTCGTGCAGGTGCGCGTCAACATTCCGCGCAAGCTCACGGCAAAGCAACGAGCCATGCTCGAAGCTTTCGCGACCGAAATGGGCGATGACTACACGCCTGCCAAGAAGACCATGAGCGAGCGCATCAAGAGCGCTATCGACGATATCCTCGACTAACCATAAGGAGCATCTTTGCCCGCACCCCGTATCGCGGTCGTCAATCTGGGATGCCGCGTCAACCGCGTGGAATCCGACCGCATCACCGCCGACCTCATGCGCGAGGGTTTTTCGCTCGTCGAGCCCGAGCAGGCTGATCTGATTGTCATCAACACCTGCGCGGTGACCGGCGAAGCCGAAGCTAAGACGCGAAAGGCCGTCCGCCATGCGCTGTCTTATTCACAAGAGCCGTATGTGGTCGTAACGGGCTGCGTTGTGAACCTGCATCCCGAGTCGCTTCTCGAGCTTTCACCTCGCGTGGTGGCCGAAGCTTCCAAGGTCGATGTGGCGTCTCGAGTCTGCGACGTTTTGAGCGTCGAGATCGAGGGCGTCACGGAATGCGGTGCTGACGAGGTGGCCGATGAGCTCGGGCGTTCGCGCCTTGGCGTCAAGATCCAGGATGGTTGCAATCATCGCTGCACCTATTGCATCGTATGGAAAGCGCGCGGTCCCGAACGATCGGTTCCGGTCGAAAGCGTATTGCAACAGGTTCGCGAGGCCGAAGCCGCTGGCATTCCCGAGGTCGTGCTGACGGGCGTCAACCTGGGGGCTTACGACGGCAAAAGCGCGCAGGATGAGCATGTGGAGATCGATGAGCTGCTCGAGACCATCCTTGAGCAAACCGGTATCGAGCAGGTTCGCATATCGTCCGTCGAACCGATGGACATCTCGGAGCGTTTGCTTGCCGTCATGGCCAAGTTCCCCACAAGGGTTGCCCCGTTTTTGCATCTTCCTGTTCAGTCGGGTTGCACCAAAACGCTTTATCGCATGGGGCGCCCCTATAGCGCCGAGGAATTCGAGCAGACGGTTCATATGATTCGCTCGCATATTCCCCATATCGCGCTTTCATGTGATCTTATCGTCGGCTTTCCTGGCGAGACGGACGAGGACTTTGAACAGTCACTCGAGCTATGCCGACGCGTCGGCTTTGCCCGCATGCACGTTTTCCGTTACAGTGCACGTCCCGGAACGCTTGCCGCCGACATGCCCGATCAGGTCGACCCACGTATCATGGCGCAGCGGAGCCGACGCATGCGCGACCTGGCGCACGAGATGGCGCTCGCCGATGCTCGAAGCCGTATCGGAACGGTTGAGCGCGGCGTGCTCGAATACAGCGACAATATCACGCTGGGATCTTTCCATCATGCAAAGCTCGATGACGTTGACCACCTAACCGCTCCCTGCATCATGGATGTTGCTATCATCGGAGTCGACGATACCGGTTTGGTTCATGTTCGCAGGGAGGTACATGAAGACCGCCAAGATTAGGCTCTCTATACCTCAGGGTGTCGACGCACGCTGTGTGCTAGGAGAGCAAGACAGCGTTGTCCGCGCCCTTGAGGATGTCACCTCCGCTCAAGTGGTGGTCCGCGGTGACAATATCTCCGTTTGTGGTGACCCTGGTGAAGCCGAGGTCGTGGCGGGCTTTTTTAAGCATGCCCTCCATGAGGCAACCAAAGGGCGCGCTATGGATCCCGGTGAGGTTTCACGGGTCATGGCGGTGCTGCGCGACGATACCATCGAAGTCTCTTCCTTGCACGAAGACGTGCTGCTTTCATACCATGGCCGCGTGATCCGACCTAAAACGCTCGGGCAGAAGCGCTATGTCGATGCGATCCGTTCGCAGACCATCACGTTTTGCCTAGGGCCCGCCGGCACGGGAAAAACCTATCTGGCCATGGCGATGGCCGTCGCGGCACTCAAGCGCCATGAGGTAGGTCGAATCATCCTGACGAGGCCGGTGGTCGAGGCAGGTGAGAATCTGGGCTTTCTGCCGGGCACACTCGAGGACAAAATCGATCCCTATATGCGTCCGCTTTACGACGCCCTGTTCGAGATGGCAGACACAGATAAAACTAACGAGCTCGTCGAGAAGGGCATCATCGAGATCGCACCACTGGCCTATATGCGCGGCCGTACGCTCGGTGATGCGTTCGTGATACTCGACGAGGCCCAAAACACCACGCCCGAGCAGATGAAGATGTTCCTCACGCGTTTGGGCTTCAACTCGAAGTTCGTTATCACGGGCGATGCAACGCAGCGCGACCTTGCTGGACGGCGCAGCGGCCTTATGGATATCGAGGAGATTCTGGGCGGCGTCGATGGCGTGAGCTTCATTCATCTCGATCGTACCGATGTCGTGCGGCACAACCTCGTAGGGCGTATCGTTGAGGCCTATGATGCCTTTGATAAGGCCAACTCGCATAGACGTTCCTCTGAAAGGGGCACCCATGTCCGTTCTGATTAGCAATGACGCTCACCTTGATAGCTTGCTTGACTCGCAAGAGGTCGAGCACATCTGCTCGATCGTGCTCGATCAAGAGGGCGTTACGCGCGATGTGGAGATCTCGCTCTCTTATGTCGATGAAGACGAGATGCACGAGCTCAACCGCACGTGGCGTGGTATCGATCGTACGACCGATGTGCTCTCCTTTGAATGTGACTCGGCGTTTGACGATGAGATTCCTGCCGATGAAACACTTGAGTTGGGCGATATCATCTTGGCTCCCCAGGTTATCGCACGCCAGGCCCCCGGTTTTGGAAACTCGCCCGCCGATGAGTGCCGTTTGATGCTCGTGCACGGCATGTTGCACCTTTTGGGGTATGACCATATCGTTGATGAAGAGGCCGAAGCCATGGAGGCACGGGAGGATTCGATTCTGCGCGATCTTGCACGAGAGCGCGGCGAAGATCCCACGCAGGTGCACGTCGGCCCCATTACCAACCACGCTCACGACTAGGAGACGCGCATGATTCCCGGATCGAACAAAGACCATCCGTCGTTTATCAAATCGTTCGGGTACGCCATCGAGGGGTTCGTCACCGCGGTCAAGACCGAGCGCAACATCAAAGTTATGATCACCGTCGGTATCCTTACCGTTATCGCGGGTTGTGTCGTCGGCCTTTCTGCTCTGGAATGGACAATCGTGGCGATTTGCTGCGGACTCGTGATCCACGGAGAGTTGTGCAATACGGCCATGGAGGCCATCGTCGATCTTGCCTGTCAAGAATTTCATCCCTTGGCGAAACGCGCCAAGGACATCGCCGCCGCATCTGTCTACGTTCTTTCCATCACCGCCGCCATCGTCGGCTTGATCGTATTTGCCCGCGCATTGGGCTTGTTATAGAAAGGGGTCATCTTGAGCGACCTTACCACCGATAGGGACAACGAAGAAACCTTGACCGCTGAGAACGGCATCGAGGAGTTTGACCCCTTTGCGGGTCTGATGGATGATGAGCTCGATACGTTGTGCGACGAAGCCGGGGATAACGCCAGCTTCTCTGCCGTCGAGCCGGGATTCCGCAGTGGTTTCGTGGCCCTTGTGGGACGTCCCAACGCCGGAAAATCCACGCTGCTCAACGCATGCTATGGACAGAAAGTGGCCATCACCTCGCCGGTTGCCCAGACCACGCGCCGTCGTATGCGTGCCGTGGTCAACCGTCCGGGCTATCAACTCGTGTTCGTCGACACTCCAGGCATCCATAAGCCCAAGGACGGACTGGGTTCCGAACTCAACAAAAGCGCGTTGTACGAGCTCAACGACGTGGACGTCGTTGCGTTTTTGATCGATGCCACCAAACCCATCGGCAGGGGAGACGCTTGGGTAGCCGAGCGCGTCAAGAACGCTCCCTGCAAAAAGGTACTCGTTTTGACTAAAGCCGACGAAGCCAAGCCTGAGCAGGTGATGGAGCAGCTCAAGGCAGCCCATGAGCTTATGACGTACGACGACGAGATCGTGACCTCATCCTACAAGAACTTCAACGTCGAGGGCTTTATCGAGACGGTTGCCCAGTTTATGCCCGAAGGACCACGCTGGTTTCCCGAGGGCATGGGTACCGATACGGCCGACGAGACGTTGGTCGCCGAGTTCGTTCGCGAGAAGGTCTTGCGTCGCACGCATGATGAGGTCCCGCATTCCGTGGGCGTTGTCTGTGACGATATCGAACGTACTAAGAAAGTGCTGCGCATCCACGCCACGATTTATGTGGAGCGCGAGGGGCAGAAAGGCATCATCATCGGTAAGGGCGGCGAGATGATCAAGCATATCGGCATCGACGCTCGTCGCGATCTTGAGCGCATATTCGGCGGCCAGGTCTTTCTTACGCTCGACGTCAAGGTCAAGACGGGTTGGCGCGACGACGAGGCCCAGATTCGCCGTTTCGGCTATAGCGCCGAAGACTAGCTCGGCACGTCCTCGACATGACAGGATCGCGTACCTATCGCACGAAGGCCATCGTCCTCGATAAGACCAAGCTCAAGGAGACCGATCTGATCCTTACGCTCGTTGACGAGCAAGGACGTCAGATACGCGCCGTCGCCAAGGGCGCGCGTAAGCCCGGCGGGCGCCTGTCAGCGCGATGCGAACTGTTTTGCACCGTTGACATGCTTTTGGCGCACGGACGCTCACTCGATGTGGTGTCGCAGGCAGAGCTGCTTCGCGCTCCTTTGGGGGCCGCGCCGAGTTTCGAGACCACCTGCGCCGCCAGCGCCATCGCCGAGGTCGCGCGGCTTTGTTCGTTCGAAGACGCCGAGGACCCGTATCTGTTTGCGATCACCCAACGTGCGCTCGAGCTCTCGGGAAAGGCGGAGCTTTCCGTCAAACTCGATATCCTGGTCGCCGCCTTCGTGTTCAAGCTGCTCTCGCATGTGGGCTATAGACCCGATTTCTCTGCATGCGTATCTTGCGGCGATACCATGCTTTCGTATTTCTCGCCCCAGGCGGGTGGCCTGCTGTGCGGTTCATGCGCTTCGAGCGTGCCGGGGGCTGAGCTTGTTTCAACCGGGGAGATCGCCTGGCTGCGCGCCCTTATGGGCAATACGTTTGATGAGCTGCTCACCGTCGAGGTGGATCCTCATACTGCCGCATTTTTGCTCGGCCTTTCCCACCTTTGGGCCGCAACCCATCTCGACCAACGTCTGCGCGCCATGGAATTCATGTTGGGAAGGTGATGTTGCCACACCGCACATCGCTTGTGGTATTATTCCGACCTGTTGGTACCTCGATCTTGGATATCCGCTCCACCGGCGGTTTCCCAGCCCGAGGCGAATTGTGTCGTCACATGACGACAGAAACGAAAGGTGAAACAATGACTGTTTCAAAGGAGCGCAAGGCGGAGCTGACCGCCCAGTTCGGCAACTCTCCCGTCGACACCGGTAACCCTAAGGTTCAGGTCGCCATCCTCTCCGAGCGCATCCGCGAGCTCACCGAGCACATGAAGACCCACCAGAAGGACTTCCACACCCGCCGTGGCCTGCTTATGCTCGTCGGTCGCCGTCGTCGTCTTCTTTCCTACATCAAGAACAACGACGTCGTCGAGTATCGTGAGCTCATCAAGGCTCTCGGCATTCGCGACAACATCCGCTAAAGGATCTTGTACATGCTAAGAGCGTCTCGCTAGTGGCGGGGCGCTCTTTTTGTGTAAGGGCACGAAAAATCATGCTCTGAAGCGTGACGTAGGCAGGGGGCCTCCGTCACATGAGAAGCCTGCGGGCAAGGGGCCCGTGGGGTAAGGAGAAAAATGACACTCGTATCAAAGACCTTCGAGCTGTACGGCAAGACCTACACGTTTGAGTCGGGCGAGCTCGCCAAGCAGGCCACCGGCGCCGTTCTGGTCAAGCAGGGCGATACCACCATGCTCGACACCGTTGTGGTCTCCAAGGAGCGTAAGAACTACGATTTCTTTCCGCTGACCGTCGACTTCAACGAGAAGATGTATGCCGCCGGCCGTATCCCTGGTGGTTACCTCAAGCGTGAGGGCCGTCCCAGCGAGAAGGCCACGCTGACCGCCCGTATGATCGACCGCCCGATCCGCCCGAGCTTCCCCGACGGATTCCGCAATGAGGTGCATATCGTAGCCACCTCACTCGTCGCCGACCAGGTCAACCCCTTCGATGTCATCAACGTCATGGGCGCCTCGCTCGCCATGACGCTTGGCGGTGTTCCTTTCGAGGGGCCGCTCGCCTGCGTCCGCATCGCCCGTAACGTCGAGACCGGTGCGTTCATCGTCAACCCCACCTATGAGGAGCGCGAGTCCTCCGATCTGGACCTCGAGCTCGGCGGTTCCGCCGATTTCATCTCGATGGTCGAGGCCGGTGCGCAGGAGATCTCCGAGGACGACATGCTCGCCGCCATGAAGTTCGGCCAGGAGGCCCTTGCCGCCTTCTGCCAGGCGCAAAACGAGTTCGTTGAGGAGTGGGAGCGCGTCAACGGCCCGATCGTCAAGAAGGAGTATCCGCTCGACCAGCCGGTCGAAGAGGTTCACGACCGCATCTTCGCCCACTACGACGAGATGGCCGCCGCCCTGCGCGATGCCGACAAACTTTCGCGTATCGGTAAGGTCGAAGCGCTCAAGGACGCCATCCGCGCCGAGTTCACCGAAGAGGAGCAGGCCGAGTGGGAGCGCGAGATCCCGGTCGCCCTTAAGAAGCTCGAGAAGAAGGCTATGCGCACCATGGTCGTCGAGACCGGTGAGCGCGTGGACGGCCGTGCCGCCGATGAAATCCGCCCCATCATGGTGAAGGACAACTACCTGCCGCTCGTTCACGGTTCCGGCCTGTTCCAGCGCGGTCAGACCCAGGTGCTCTCTGTGCTTTCGCTCGGTATGCTCAACGAGGGTCAGCGTCTCGACACGATCGAGCCCACCGAGGGCAAGCGCTACATGCACCACTACAACTTCCCGCCCTTCTGCACCGGCGAGACCGGCCGTATGGGTAGCCCCAAGCGTCGCGAGATCGGCCATGGTAACCTTGCCGAGCGCGCGTTGCTTCCGGTTCTTCCCGACGAGAACGAGTTCCCGTACGCCATTCGCGTCGTCTCGGAGGTCATGGAGTCCAACGGCTCTTCCTCGATGGCTTCCACCTGCGGCTCCACGCTCGCCCTTATGGACGGCGGCGTGCCCATCAAGCGCCCGGTCTCGGGTATCGCCATGGGCCTGATCCAGGAGGAGGGCAAGACTGTCGTTCTGTCCGACATCCAGGGTCTTGAGGACTTCCTGGGCGACATGGACTTCAAGGTCACAGGCACCACGAAGGGTATCACCGCCCTGCAGATGGACAACAAGGCAACCGGCCTCACGTTTGACATCCTTGCTCGTGCCCTGCAGCAGGCCAAGGAGGGCCGCGCCTTCATCCTCAACAAGATGCTCGAGGTGATCCCCGAGCCGCGCCACTCCACCCGCAGCACCGCGCCGCGCATCGTCTCGATCCAGGTTCCCACCGATAAGATTCGCGACGTCATCGGTTCGGGCGGCAAGGTCATCCGTGGCATCCAGGACGAAACCGGCGCTTCGGTTGATATCCAGGAAGACGGCACGGTCTTTGTCGGCGGTACCGGCGAGTCTGTCGACGCGGCCGTCGAGCAGATCAAGCTCATCGTCAAGGTGCCTGAGCCGGGCGAGGAATATACCGGTCGCGTGGTCTCCATCCAGCCCTTTGGCGCCTTCGTCAACCTGCTTCCCGGCAAGGACGGGCTGCTTCACATCTCCCGTGTGGCCAAGGGTCGCGTTGAGAAGGTCGAGGACGTTCTCAACGTGGGCGATGAGGTCAAGGTCGTCGTCATCGAGGTCGATGATCGCGGCAAGATCTCGCTTGATCGTCTCGATAAGCCCGAGGCTCCCGCACGTTCCGAGGCTGATGGCGACGGCGAGCATTTCCAGCGCCGCGAGCGTCGTCCCCGCGAACGTTCTGAGCGCAGCGATCGTCCGCGCCGCCCCGGCGACAACGGCGGTCGTAAACCCCGCCGCCACCACGACGCCGAGTAAATCTGCACTTTATTTTTCGCATTCTTAAAGTGATCCTAACTGGCCTCTTGCATTTATGCAGGAGGCCAGTTTTATAAGAAAACGCAACAAATGGGTGTGGTCCCGGCCCTTCGGTCGCGGGTGAAATTTATCGCGAGTTCCGCACGAACAGGAGGCCACTTAATGTGGCCTCCGTCGTGAGCAGGACTGCCCGAGCAGGAAATTTCACCCGCGACCGAAGGGCCGGGACACCCGTATGGGATGGGGAGTTGATGCATCAGTGGTGCTTCCTGAGCGAAACGGGTATCATACGGGAGTTATTGCAGCGAGCTTGCTGCTTTTCTTTATGGATGTGCACGACGGCCGGTTTGCCAGAAGCGCCCCGTCGGTTGTTTGTTAATGGATCAGAGAAAGGACCGCACGCACACTTATGGCAACAAAGAAATCTTCTCCCTTGAAAATCATTCCGCTCGGCGGTCTGGACGGCATCGGTAAGAACATGACCGTCTTCGAATGCGGCGACGATATGGTTCTGGTCGATGCGGGCCTCATGTTCCCCGATGACTCTCAGCCCGGTATCGATCTGGTGCTTCCCGACTACACCTACGTTCTCGAGAACGAGGACAAGCTCCGCGGTATCGTGGTCACCCATGGCCACGAGGACCACACGGGCTCCCTGCCGTATCTTCTGCAGGACCTCAACAACAAGGTGCCCATCTTCTCGAGCAAACTCACTCTGGGCTTCATCGAGGGCAAGCTTTCCGAATTCCGCATCCGTGCCCCCAAGTTCCGCGAAGTCAAAGACGGCAGCCATGTCAACCTGGGCGGTATCTCGCTCGACTTTTTCTCGATGACCCACTCCATTCCCGGAGCGCTGGGTGTCTTTATCCGCACCAATCAGGGCACCGTGCTGCACACCGGTGACTTTAAGCTCGATCAGACGCCCATCGATGGTGTCACGCCCAACTATGCGGCCATCAACCGCTTCGCCAAGCAGGGCGTCGACCTTCTGCTCTCCGATTCCACCAATGCCACCGTCCCCGGCTTTACCAAGTCCGAGGCCGAGGTGGGTCCGAGCCTTCTGCATGCCATCAAAAATGCCAAGGGCCGCGTCTTCGTCGCCTCGTTCTCGAGCCATATCCATCGCCTGCAGCAGATCTGCGACGCCGCGCGCGCCTGTGGCCGCAAGGTCGTCGTAACCGGTCGCTCCATGCTTACCAACACCCGCGTGGCGCGCGAGCTGGGCTATCTCAATATCGATGACTCGGACATCATCGATGCTTTTGATATCGACAACATCCCCGACGAGAAGATCGTTGTCATGTGCACCGGCTCTCAGGGAGAGCCCTTGTCGGCGCTTTCGCGTATGGCAAATGGCGAGCATAAGACGCTCTCTATCCATGAGGGCGATACCGTCATCATCTCCGCGACTCCGGTTCCCGGCAACGAGAAGGCTGTACAGCAGGTCATCAACAGCCTGGCCAAGCTGGGCTGCGATGTCTATGACAAGTCGCGCACCCTGGTACATGTCTCCGGTCATGGCAGCCAGGAGGAGCTCAAGCTCATGCTCGCCATGGCTAAACCCACCTACTTCATGCCGGTCCACGGCGAGGCCGTTCATCTGCGCGCCCACGCCGAGCTGGCGCGCAAGATGGGTATCAAGGATGATCATATCTTCATTCTCGACAACGGCGACACCCTCGAGATGCGCGGCGGCATCGTCAAGCGAGGCACGCCGGTCGAATCGGGTATCGTCTATGTCGATGGTCTACGCATCGGCGATACCGATCCTATCGTTCTGCGTGACCGTCAGAAGCTCGCTAACGACGGAATGGTCACCGCGGTCGCCATCGTTTCACTCAAGCACAAGAAGATCGAAGCCATCGAGTTCTCTGGTCGCGGCGTCTCCTTCGCCATCGACGATCAGTTCTCCGACGACGCTTCTGCGGCCATCCTGAAGACGATCGAAAAGGGCAAGTTCAGCTTCACTTCGAGCGGCACCGATGCTCTTCGCAAGGCCGTCCGCGATTCTCTCTCCAACTTCATTTGGAGCCGTACCCGTACCCGTCCGATGATCATCCCGGTTGTCATGGAGGTCTAATTTGGCGTCGCGTTCCGCATCATCCGCCAAAGGCAATAAAAACGACGCAAAACCGGCATCCGTCCAGGGTGCCGGTTCCCATCTGCGTGCCAATGAGGGATTCGACGAGTTAGATGATTTCGAGTCGCTCGTAGAACCATCCGCCCATCGCGATATCGCCGGCGTCGTCATCGCCGTCTTGGCGATCGCGTCCTTTATCGCCGTCATATCTCCCGCTTCCGCCCCTGTGACCGCCGCGGTCGCGGGCTTCTACCACTTGGGCTTCGGCCTGGGTGCCTATGTGCTGCCGATCGTTATCCTCCTGTTCGCGGCCACGCTCTTTTTGGGGGAGGAATCCCCGCTTAACGTTCGCACGGTGGGCGGTGGTTCCGTCGTGTTCGTTGCCGTCATCTCCATCCTTTCACTCATGGTCAAGGGGACCGACGCTTCAACCGAATTGATGTTCACCCCTCAGAATCTATCTGCGGCCGGCGGCTATATCGGCGCGTTTATCGCGTCAACGCTGCAGGGTGCCCTCGGCAAGCCTATCGCTCTAGTCGTTCTGATCGGTCTTATGGCGGTCGGGTTCGTTATCATCGGCTTCTCCATCAGCAGCTTCCTTCAAGCGGCACGCGATCGCGCGCTCGATCTCGCTGACCGTCACCGCATCGATCTCAATGATGCCCCCTGGGGTGACGAGGATGCACTCTCGGTTCCCGCCGGCCCAAGGCGAACGCTCACCGGCCGTCTTAAGTCCTCCTCGGATAGCGCCGCCACCAAGGTGATCGTCTCAGACGATCAGGATGACGAAGAGGATGAAGACCCCTTTGTAGACGTCAGCGATCAGCTCGAAGCCGAACAAGCTAAAACGACCCTCTTGGGTTCTCGTATCAAGAAACACCGTGCCAAGAAAGCAAAGCCGCAGCTGAGCACCTCTGAGCCCGATCCTTCTTGGTCCGATAGTGAAATCGAGCTTACCGAGGGCGAAGAGGATGAGGACGATATCAACCTTGACTCCGCCAAGACCACACTTCTCGCAAATCACAAAACCAGGCGTGAGCCGATAACCCAGCAGATCGCTTTCGACACGGACGCTATCCTTGATGATGAGACGAATCCGCCTTTCGCGGTTACCCCGGCTCAGGTGCCCACCTCCGCCGAACCGCAGATCCCAGATTTTCTCAAGCATCCCAAAAACGCTCCGGATTCGCCTGCAAACGAACCACAAAATACAGACGCCCCAGTCCAAGAGGCAGGGCAAGAGGACGAAGAAGAGGGGCTCACGCTGCCCCCGATCAATATCCTGCACTCGAACCCCCAGGCGGCCGCATCGGCCTCAAGTGACGGCGAGCTCGAGCAGACCGCCGAGCAGCTGCAGTCCACACTCGAGGAGTTCGGTCGTCGCGCACGTGTTGTGGGCTGGATCGCGGGCCCCACGGTCACCACGTTCAAGCTGCAACCGGGTGAGGGCGAGCGCGTAAGCAAGATCTCGAGCCTTGAGGACGATATCGCCCTTTCGCTCGCCGCACAATCGGTTCGTATCTTCGCGCCGATTCCCGGCACCTCGCTTGTCGGCATCGAGATTCCCAACCGCAAGCGCCAAAACGTCTATCTGGGTGATGTCCTGCCCTACGTCAAGGGCGGCCCCTTGGAGCTTGCTATCGGTCGTGACGCCGAGGGCACCCCCGTCGTTGCCGATCTGGCCAAGATGCCCCACCTGCTCATCGCCGGTACCACCGGTTCCGGTAAGTCGGTCATGATCAACTCCATCATCACGACGCTGCTCATGAGGGCGCTTCCCGAGGATGTTCGCCTGATCATGGTCGACCCCAAACGCGTCGAGCTTGCCGGTTATAACGGGCTGCCGCATCTCTATGTGCCCGTCGTGACGGAACCCAAGCAGGCAGCCAGTGCCCTGCAGTGGGCTGTATCCGAGATGGAGCGACGCCTCAAAGTCTTCGAGCGGCTCAACGTGCGTAAGATCTCGACCTACAACGAAAAATGGGCGGCAGGGGAGTTCGAGCATTATGACAACCCGCCGCAAAAGATGCCCTACCTCGTCATCATCATCGACGAGCTCTCCGACCTCATGATGGTCGCGGGAAAAGACGTCGAGGCCTCGATCGTGCGCATCGCGCAGCTTGGTCGTGCCGCCGGCATCCACTTGATCGTTGCCACGCAGCGACCCAGTTCAAATGTCGTCACCGGCCTGATCAAAGCGAACATCACCAACCGCATTGCCTTCAACGTGGCCACGGGCATCGACTCCCGCGTCATCATCGATCAGATGGGCGCCGAGAAGCTCACCGGTCTGGGCGACATGCTGTTCTCCAAGGTCGATTGGGGAAAACCTCGCCGTATCCAGGGTTGTTTTGTCTCGGATGACGAGATCAACGAGATCGTCGATTTCGTTAAATCCCAGAGTGAGCCTGATTATCACGAGGAGATCCTCTCGGCCGTGGCGCCTGCCGCCATGTCGGTCGCCTGTGGCGTGGGCATCGTGCGCACGGGCGTTGCCGAGCCTCAGGATGACGATCCCTTGATTTGGGAGGCTGCCCATATTGTGGTGGAATCTCAGCTGGGCTCCACATCTGGACTCCAAAGACGACTCAAGGTTGGATACGCTCGCGCTGGACGTATCATGGACATGCTGGAGGAAAAGGGTGTCGTCGGACCGCCCGATGGATCCAAACCGCGTGAGGTGCTCCTCGATGACGAGGGTCTCGCGGCTTTGGAATCCGTCGAGGCCCAGATGGCTCAAGAAGACAGTTTGTTTGGAGGATTGTGATGGCTGCACGCTTTGGCGATATGCTTCTCGAGCGGCGTCGTATGCTCGGCTTATCCATCCAACAGGTCGCCAACACCATCAAAATCAGACCGCAGATCATCGAATTCTTCGAGATGGGCGATTTTTCCTCTATGCCCCCGCGCGGCTATGCGCAGGGCATGATTTCGAGCTACGCCCGTTTTCTGGGGCTCAACCCCCGCGACGTCGTAAACGCCTATTTTGATGACCTTATGGCTTATGAGCGCGAGACCTCTCAGTCTGGAGGCCGTTTCCAAGAACCGGCGGCCTATGTCAATGCACGCTCTTCAACCGACAGCGGACGTTTTCTCATGGTGAGCGGCGGTCGTACGNNCGAGCCGCTACACCCAGCGTCCCCAGCAGGCGGGATACGTCACCGAGACTGGCTCCCGCGCCGAGATCCAAGAGCAGCGCGATCGCTTCCGCAACACGCTGCCGCCCGAGAACAGCGCGCTTCCCGCGTCTCACGGCAACGTGCGCGATCCGCGCGCCGGCTATGGGGATGGAGGATACTCCGCCCGAAACGGTTCCTCTGCTCGCTCGGGATCGGCTAGAACCTATCGTGCGGCATCGACTCGAACGGGAAGTCCATCGCGCAACGGCTATCGACAAGAGTCCGTATCGCATTCCGGCAGTCGTTCATCTACTCAGCGGTACGTCAGTGCGCAGCGCGGCAATCGGCAAGGTCCGTCTACGGTTCGCGGTGGACGAGACGTTTCCCGAACCTCCCGCTATCCTCGACAGGACACGAGGCGTAGTACTGCTTCGCAGCCGCGCAACGCTTCCCGTTCGGGACTCCCGAATGGGCTCGATCCTCGGTTTGTTTACGGTGGCCTTGCCGTCATCGCTGTTCTGCTCATCATCTTGATCGTCGTGGCCCTCCGTGGTTGCGGCTCATCAAATCAGGCGGCAGACTCCCAGCCTGCAGTTACGACCACATCAACCAAAAAGAAGACGTCGAAAAATACCGATTCGAGCGCTTCGAGTGATGACGATGATGACGACGAAGCGTCCGCAAGCACCACGACTTCCAAAAAGAAGAACGATGTCGACGCCGTCACCAAGGTCAAAGTGAAGGTCGCCAAAGGCAAAACGGCATGGATCGAGATCAAGGTCGATGGAAAGTCCGTCTATGGCGCTCAGGCGACCGGCCCCTTTGAACAGGAATACGAGCCCGAGTCCTCGATTGAGATCACCACGTCAAAGCCCTCCGATGTAACGGTCACCAAGAACGGTGAGAAAGTCCGCTATGACACCAAGACATCCGGTGTCGCGCGTGTAACGATCACTGTTCCCAAGAAGAGCACCGAATCATCGGATGATTCTGACAACAACACCGATGAGGCCTCGGATAGCGACAGCACCGACATTCAATCTGCCGATGGTACCGACACGTCCGATACGAGCGCCTCTGACGATACGACGACGGATTCCTCTTCAGATGGTTCAACGTATGACACTTCTTCGTCTTCCGCGGCGTCAACTCAAACCACCTACGACAGTTCCTCTACCTACAGTAATTAGTTCAGAAAGGAGCCTTCATGGCAAAAGATTCTAGCTTCGACGTTGTTTCCGAAGTCAATATGCAGGAAGTGGACAACGCATTTCAGCAGACTGCTCGCGAGATTTCCCAGCGCTACGATCTCAAAGATTCCGGCGCCACCGTCGATTTGTCCAAGGGTGACAAGCTGTTCACGATCAACGCGCCAGCAGATTTCGTTTCAAAGCAGATCATCGACGTGTTGAACAGCAAACTCATCAAGCGCGGTATCGATCTCAAAGCCGTTACATGGGATGCTCCTCAGGCCGCCAGCGGCGGAACCGTTCGCGTACTGGGGCACATCGTTGAGGGTATCGATCAGGCGACGGCCAAGAAGATCAACAAAGACGTCAAGGATCAAAAACTCAAGGTCAAAGTCACGATCGAATCGGACAAGCTACGTGTAACCTCGGCATCCAAGGATGCCCTGCAGGCGGTCATCCAGTTCTTGCGCAATCAGGACTACGGCCAGCCGCTGCAATTCACCAATTATCGATAGCAAATCAGAAAGGATTCCGTCCCAGTATGGATACGCCCATGGGTTCCATCCTCTATATCACGCTCGGCTGCGCCAAAAATGAGGTTGACACCGATCGCATGCGCTCCCTGCTCACCGCCGCCGGCTACGCGGAGACCGACTCGCCCCAAGAAGCCGACCTCGCAATCGTCAACACCTGTTCTTTTTTGGCCTCCGCGACCTCCGAGAGCATCGAGACCACGCTTGAGCTCGCCAACGACGTTGCCGATGGCGTGCGGTCTTGCCCCATCGTCATGTGCGGCTGCGTCCCCTCGCGTTATGGTGCCGATCTTCCCGCCGAACTGCCCGAAGTGTCCGCGTTTGTGCGCACTGACGAGGAAGATGGCATCGTTTCCGTTGTCGACGGAGTTCTAGGTCTCACGCGTGAGGTTCCTGCCTATATTCCGCATATCAAACGGACCATCGAAGGTGCGGTGGCCTATGTCAAAATCTCCGACGGATGCGATCGCTACTGCAGCTTCTGCATGATCCCCTATATCCGTGGTCGCTATCATTCACGTGACGCGCAGAGCATCCTTTCTGAGGTTCGCGACCTGGTCGCGGGAGGTGTTCGCGAGATTGTCCTCATCGGCCAGGATACCGGTATCTGGGGCAACGATTTCAAGGATGATGAGCTCGAAGAAGGGGCACCGCGCAATCTTGCTCAACTGCTTCAAGCGGTAGCCGAGGCTGTGCGTCCGACGGACGTTTGGATTCGTGTGCTCTATCTGCAGCCCGAGGGCATGACCGACGAGCTTATCGAGACGATCCGCGATACGCCCGAAGTGCTTCCCTACATCGATATTCCAGTCCAGCACTGCGACGCCCGCATTCTCAAGGCCATGCGCCGGTCTGGTTCGCGCCCCGAGCTCGAGGCCCTGTTCGAGGATCTGCGCAAGCGGATTCCCGGCATCGTGATCCGTTCCACGGCTATGGTGGGCTTTCCGACCGAAACCGAAGATGAGTTCCGTGATCTGATCGACTTCATGGACACCGTGGGCTTCGATTACACAAGCGTCTTCGCCTACTCGCAAGAGGAGGGGAGCCTAGCCGCCAAGATGGACGGTCAGATCGATGAGGATGTCAAGATCGAACGCGCTCAGGAGGCTATGGATCTGGCCGAGTCGCTCGGTTTCGCGGCAACGGCCAGTCATGTGGGGGAGCGCTCACGCGTCATCGTGGACGGCATCGAGCAGACCGATGACGGCATCGAGCTTATCGGCCATGCTTGGTTCCAGGCACCCGATTCCGATGGCGCCGTTCACCTGGATGCGAGCGAGGCCGCTGTCGGTGACATTCTGAACGTCGAGTTTACCGACAGCTTCTGCTACGAGCTCGTCGGACATGTTGTTGAATAGGGAAGGGCAAAGGTCGTGTCCAACGAAACCAATAAAGAACTGAAGAGCATCTGGACTCCCGCCAACGTCATTACCTGCGTTCGCATCGTCTTCATTCCGGTCTTCATGATCATCTCGGCGTTGAGCCACGTGCGCGTTGCCGATACCGATTGGGGCATCTATGACGGGCCCCTTGCCGCGGCCGCATTCATTCTCTATATGACCCTGTCGCTCACCGATAAACTTGACGGGTACCTGGCGCGCTCCCGCAACGAGATCACCGACTTCGGCAAGTTTCTCGATCCCATCGCCGATAAGCTGCTGGTATTCTCGGCACTGCTTCTGTTCTTAGACTTTGGGGCCATTACGGTCTGGAGTGTTTTTATCATTCTGTTCCGCGAGCTTTTAGTCAGCGCCCTTCGTATGGTCGCCAGTGCGGCAGGCGTCGTTGTGGCCGCCGATAAGCTTGGCAAGTGGAAGACTGCCACCACGATGGTGTCTATCTGCGGATACCTTCTGACCTTCGCGCTTTCGGGCCTAAACCTTGTCTCGGCTCCCTTCCTGGTGGGACTGTTCTCGCTTTCTCGTGCGCTCATGCTCATCGCGGTCGTGCTCACCGTTGTTTCCGGTGCCCAATATTTCTGGAACTGCCGCAAAATCGTTTTCTCGGTTTAGAGCCTGGTATCCATGCAAGATATGCTTTCTCTATTGCGTGCACAAAATGATGAATTGGCGCAATCGGTGATACGAAGTGCACACGCCACCTCAAAAACTGTCTCAACGGCAGAATCGCTCACTGCCGGGCTTATTGCTGCCACGTTGGGTGATATCCCCGGGGCCTCAATGGTTCTGCGCGGCGGCGCCGTCACCTACTGCGATGAAATCAAACATCAAGTGCTGGGAGTCAAGCAGGAGACCCTCGATCTCCACACAGCCGTTTCTCAAGAAACTGCCTGTGAGCTCGCCTTGGGTTCGCTTGAGCTCTTCTCCAGCGATATCGCCGTCTCTGCCACCGGGTATGCGGGTCCGGGCGGTGGCACCGAGCAAGACCCGGTGGGAACCTTTTATCTTGGAATCTGTGTTCGCGGGCGTGATGGAAACCCCTTGAAGCCTCGTTCCATACGTTGCTATCACGAGGGTGACCGTAGCACCGTACGATCCTATGCGGTACATGACGCACTCGGTCTGGTTATCGAGACTCTTACTGCTATGGAATAGCAATGGAAGCACAACTCGTGCGGTTCCACTTTCATGGAGAACACCGTCGCCAACGTGATGGTGTTCTCGCTGTTTATGCATGGTGATTTCGATAAAGGATGGATTTGGACGGTCTCGTGTCGGCAGATGGTCAGCGATTGGTTCGCTGCTGACGAATTTCATGCAAGCAACCCTGCGTATTATGACAATGGGCGGTTGACCACGAACAGCCGTTCGTTTACCATCATGTCAGATAGATTACAAGGAGGGCTTTCCATGGCCAAGCATCAGGGTCCCGTTCGTACCGTTCATGCGCCTACCACCGGTGAAGATCGCGAAAAGATGATCGAACAGACCAAGAAGGATATCGAGAAGAAGTTCGGAACCGGATCCATCATGAGATATGGCGATGGTGGCCCTGAGCTTGAAGTCGAGGCGATACCGACGGGAGCCTTGGCGCTCGATGCAGCCCTGGGAATCGGTGGCGTTCCGCGCGGGCGAATTATCGAGATCTATGGCCCCGAGTCTTCCGGTAAGACAACGCTTTCTCTCGAAATCCTTGCAGAGGCCCAAGCTATGGGCGGCGTTGTCGCTTTTATCGACGCCGAACACGCACTCGACCCCACCTATGCCGCCCGCATCGGCGTAGATATCGACGAGGTTCTCATTTCCCAGCCCGATACCGGCGAGCAGGCGCTCGAGATCGTCGACATGCTCGTACGTTCGGGAGCCATCGACGCAATCGTCGTCGACTCCGTTGCCGCGCTTACGCCTCGCGCGGAGATCGAGGGAGAGATCGGCGATACCACCGTGGGTCTCCAGGCTCGTCTTATGAGCCAAGCGCTGCGCAAGCTTGCCGGGTCGCTCGCCAAATCCAACACGACATGCATCTTCATCAACCAGCTGCGCGAGAAGATCGGCGTCATGTTTGGCAACCCCGAGACAACGACCGGCGGCCGTGCCCTCAAATTCTTCTCATCGGTTCGCATCGACATTCGCCGTATCGACAGCATAAAGGTCAAGGACGAGGTCGTCGGCAATCGCGTACGCGCAAAAGTCGTGAAGAACAAGGTGGCGGCTCCGTTCCGCTCCGCCGAGTTCGACATCATGTACGGCACCGGCATATCAAAAGAAGGCTCCATTTTAGACATGGGTGTCGAATACGATATCGTCAACAAGGCGGGTGCGTGGTTCTCATACGATGATCAAAAACTGGGGCAAGGCCGCGAGGCTGCCAAGGACTTCCTGCGCACGCATCCCGATTGCGCCGACGAGATCGAGCATAAGGTTCGTGTCGCCTGCGGACTCGAATATGATGACGACGCCCCCAGTGAGGTCGAGATTGCCGATGACATCATCTCGGATAAGACTCCTTTCCCCGAGGACGACGGTTTATTTGAAATCGACAGCTCTGCCATGCTCGATGACGATGACGAATAACGGCAGCTATGCCATATCTCGTTACTGACGCTCGGATTGTATTTCCCGATAAACGCCCTTCAAGCTCCTTTGCATCCGGCTATGGGACCAAAAAACCCAAGGCCCACATCGAATGCGAACTTGAGGGTGGCTTCGAGCGGCAGATCTGGATTCCCGTTCGCGTCGCTCGGGCCTACGTCAAAGATGCTCCCACGTTTCCCCTTGCATGGGACGAGTTCAAGACCATGATCGAGACGCTCGAAAATAAATGTGCGCTCGTGTTGGTAACCGAAATGCTATCGCGACGGGACCATGCTATCGGGGAAATCAAGGACAAGCTTTCTGTTTACGGTTTCGACCAACATGCGATCGATTACGCTACCGCACGTGCCATCGATCTTCATTTCCTAGATGAGCAGCGCTTTTGCCGCTACTTCATCGAAGAACGAAAGCGTCGCGGTTGGGGCCGTCGCAAAATCGAGACCGAGCTCAAAAGGCGCCATGTCAACCTTGATGAGATAGCTGATTATCCAGAGGCGTTCTTCCAACCTGAAGACGATCTTGCCCGAGCGAAAGAGCTGTTAGCTAAACGCCGAATCCCCGAAGACCGCGCGTTCGAGAAACTCGTACGTTTTCTTATGGGCAAGGGGTTCTCGTATCGCATAGCCGCCGATGCGTCCAAGGAACGCATCGATAGCGCATGCGAAAGTTCTTGGTAAAGCGAAGCTACCGTCTAGGCTCCCTGCGACCGTTGACCGATTGATCACGTTCGCAGGGAGTGCATTTATTTGACAGCTGTTATCGTTCAACGTAAGATTTTATTGTCATTTGATTTGTGATATGCGCTCATCTCGGATGGGTTGAATATATGGTTACATACGTAAACTACTATGGTTGCGCTCATATTGCTCAAATGTCGCGAGCCGCTCGTTTCGAGTGGTTCGCTTTTGTGTGTCATTAAACGCTTAATCGCAAAAGGAGTGAGCATGATGGTCGTTATTTTCGCCGTGCTCGGTATCGTTATCGGTGCCGTCGCCGCCGTGGCTTACATGCGCACCGCCAAGCAGAGCAGCCTTCGAGAAGCCGATTCCAAGATCGAGTCGGCGCATGCAGAGGCAGAGTCTGTGATCGGCGATGCAAAACGACAGGCCGAGACCCTCAAAAAGGAAGCCTTGCTCGAGGCCAAAGAAGAAATCATTAAAAACAAGCAGGCCGCAGAGGCAGAGGAGAAGCAGCGCAAGAAGGAAATCCGAACGCTCGAGAATCGCGTGATGCAGCGTGAGGAATCTCTCGACCGTCGCAACGACGCCCTCGATAAGCGCGAGCACCAGCTTTCCAGTCAAGCTGGTCAGGTAGATAAACGCTCTCGAGAGCTCGAGGAGCTGTATTCGAAGCAAACATCCGAGCTTGAGCGCATTGCCGACCTTACCCGCGAAGATGCTCACAAGGAGCTGCTCGATAAGGTGCGTGGCGAGGTAACTCATGAAGCAGCCACCATCATCCGCGAGTCCGAGCAGCAGGTGCGCGCCGAATGCCACAAGACCGCTCAGGAGATTCTATCCCTGGCGATTCAGCGTTGTGCCGCCGATCACACCGCCGAGGTCACAGTTACGTCGGTACACATTCCCTCCGATGACCTCAAGGGCCGCATCATCGGTCGTGAAGGGCGCAACATCCGCACCTTTGAGCAGGTTTCGGGCGTAAATCTCGTTATCGACGATACGCCAGAAACCGTGGTGCTCTCGAGTTTCGATCCCGTTCGCCGTGAAACGGCACGTGTCGCCCTCGAGAACCTCATTGCCGACGGCCGAATCCATCCCGCCCGCATCGAGGAGATGTATCACAAAGCCGCCGATCTGGTCCAGCAGCGTGTCCGCGAGGCGGGAGAGCAGGCCGCGTTCGACACGGGCATCCACGATCTGCACCCCGAGCTGGTAAAGACGCTCGGCGCCCTCCGCTATCGCACCTCGTTCGGCCAAAATGTCTTGCAGCATTCTCTCGAGGTCGCGGATCTGTGCGGCGTCATGGCATCTGAGCTTGGCGTTGACGTCTACACCGCCAAGCGCGCCGGCCTTCTGCATGATCTGGGCAAAGCAATTGACCATGATGTCGAAGGTCCTCATGCGGTGATCGGCGCCGAGCTCGCGCGTCGCTATGGCGAAAAGCCCGTCATTGTCCATGCTATCGAGGCACATCATGCCGATGTCGATCCCGATACCGTTCTTGACGTACTCGTCCAGGCCGCGGATGCCGTGTCCGCGTCCCGCCCCGGTGCTCGTCGCGAATCCGCCGAGAACTACATTAAGCGTCTCGAAAAACTCGAAGAGATCGCCAACTCCTATGAAGGCGTCGAGCGTACCTATGCCATGCAGGCTGGACGAGAGGTTCACGTCATGGTTCAGCCTGATAAGATCTCGGACGCCCAGTCCACGGTTCTTGCGCACGATATCGCTCACCAGATCGAGGAAGAGATGGAATATCCCGGTCAGGTTCGCGTCGTTGTGATTCGTGAGAGCCGCGCCATCGATATCGCCAAATAACATGAACGACGCGAACGAGCTCATCTCATTTATCGCGTCCATGTCGGGGGAGGGCAACCTGCGCGTCGAGGAGAATCTCGGCGAGGGGTATGTCCGCCTCCGCGTATCGGAAGCCGAGCGACGCCAGGCGAAGCACGATATCCAACATGTCGAGGATATTGTTATTGAGATGCTCCGCAACGCGCGCGATGCCGGGGCGACCAAGATCTATCTTGCCACGACCAAGGAGGAGGGTGTTCGCACCCTCCTTTTCCTCGATAATGGTTCCGGAGTTCCCCTGGATATGCAAGAGCGTATTTTCGATGCCCGCGTTACCTCAAAACTCGAGAGCATGAAAATGGACCGCTGGGGCGTCCATGGACGCGGTATGGCCTTGTTTTCCATTAAGCAAAACACCGATTTCGCTGCCGTGATAACTTCGGGCTCACAGCTTGGATCTGCTTTTAAAGTTATGGTCGATGGATCACGACTTTCAGAGCGCGTTGATCAGTCAAGTTGGCCCCAGGCTGTCAAAGATGAAACTGGTCATTACGTATGTGCGCGCGGACCGCACAACATCATCCGCTCGACATGCGAATTCGCCCTCGAGGAGATGCGTGGTTGCGATGTATACCTGGGCTCTCCCTCCGAGATAGCCGCGACGCTTCACGCCCACGCCGCCTCTAAGCTCGATACAGAGCAGTTGCTCTTTATCGACGACGAGACAGAACTGCCTGTCGTAGACCGCCTAGGACTCGCGTCGGATGCCGAGGATTTCATCCGTATCTGCAGCGGCTTGGGTTTCGATCTTTCCGAGCGCACGGCCCATCGCATTCTTTCGGGTCAGATCAAGCCTGTCAGAAGCGTCTCGGGCCGTCTGTTACGCGAACGCGACACGTCACCCAAGCAGCCTCAGGCCATCGATCTTTCCAAAGATCGTCGAGGGCTCAAGATCGCCAAGGACGATATCGATCGTTTCTCACGAGCTGTCGAACGTGATTTTTCGGATCTTGCATCCCGCTATTATCTCAATCTGGCCGGAGACCCCAAGATTCGCGTCACGCGCGACCGCATCACCGTAACGTTTGATCTTGGTAAAGAAGAATAGTCGTCTTTACCATAAGACCACAGTACGATAAAGTATTTGCAGCTAGAAATGTACTTATAACGCAGGAGAACTTTCATGGATTGCCTGAAGGTATCAAGTAAATCCTCGCCCGCATCCGTAGCTGGTGCTATCGCCGGCATGGTTAAAGATGGCGTACCGGTAAACATCCAATGCGTAGGGGCTGGAGCCGTCAATCAGGCCATCAAGGCTGTGGCTATCGCGCGCGGTTTTTTGATTCCCACGGGTTTCGATATCTCGTGCGCGCCGGTTTTTTCCGACATCTTGATTAATGGTGAATCAAGAACCGCCATTCGGCTGTCCATCTATGTCCACCAGATCAATCGGTCTGCCATGGATCCCATCGAGGTCCGTGATGACGTCAAACCGGTTGCTTAATACCATCATCAATACGTTCTCTACTATATTCAACATCGATTCGCATAGGGTGTAACACTATGGATCAGCATGCCGTGCGCGACGTACTTGCCGGAAAAACCTATTTCATCCGAACCTTCGGTTGCCAAATGAATCAACACGATTCCGAACGCGTGAGTGGTCTGCTCGATTCTTGCGGCTGTTTACAGGCAATTGATCCTGCCGGCGCCGATATCGTGGTATTTATGACCTGCTGCGTGCGCGAAGCAGCGGACACTCGCCTATACGGACAATGCAACTCTTGCAAGAGTCTTCCTGCATCGCCCTCGGGAAAACGAGTCGTTGCCGTCGGTGGTTGCATCGCGCAGCGCGATGGCGAGGGGTTACTCACCAACGTCGATAATGTCGATGTTATCTTCGGAACCCATTCCATTGCCCATGTGGCCGAGCTCATCGCAGAGTCGTTTTTGGACAACAGTCGTCATATCCGCACCAATGAGCATGAGGATTCCGATGCCATGAGCATGCCCTGGCATCGCGAAACGCAGTACCATGCCTGGGTACCCATCATGACCGGATGCAATAACTTCTGCACCTATTGCATCGTTCCCTATGTGCGTGGACGCGAGAAAAGTCGACCGTTCGAGGAGATCGTCGACGAGGTCACCGGTCTTGTTCGCAACGGTGTACGCGAGATCACCCTGTTGGGCCAAAATGTCAATTCCTATGGGCGTGACCTGTTCGGAAAGCCTCGCTTTGCTGAGCTCCTTCGTGCTGTAGGCGATACCGGTGTCGAGCGTATTTTCTTCACCTCGTCACATCCAAAGGATCTGTTGCCCGAGACGATCGATGCCATTGCTGAAACGCCTGCCGTTATGCCGCAGCTTCATTTGGCCGTGCAATCCGGTTCAAGTCGCATTCTTAAAGAAATGAACCGCCGCTATACACGCGAGGATTATCTAAAACTCGTTGACGCTGTTCGAAACCGGATACCCGATATCGCCCTTTCAACCGACATCATTGTTGGTTTTCCCGGTGAGACCGAGAAGGATTTCGAGCAGACCCTTTCTCTTGCCGAGACCGTTCGCTATGCCCAGGCCTATACCTTTATCTATTCCAAACGCGAGGGTACGCCGGCTGCAAAGATCGTTGATCCCACTCCCCATGAGGTCATTCTTGAGCGCTTCAACCGTTTAGTTAAAGTTATCGAGACTACGGCACATGAGTACAACCAGCATGATTTGCACACCGTCGTTCCCGCACTGATCGAGGGGACCTCGAAGAAAGACGACCGTATCATCTTGGCCAAGAGCCCTAAGAACCAGACGGTCCATGCTCCGATCCCCGATGGATACACTATCGATCAACTGATTGGCAAAATCATCGACGTGGATATCGACGTTGCCAAAACATGGTATCTATCGGGCACCGTGGTGGGCGAACCCCGCTAATGGCAGAACAGCGTGCATATCAGGCTCTTGCCATCTGCGGCCCCACAGCCGTCGGCAAGAGCGATATAGCCGATGCCATCGCGCATCGCCTAGGTACAGAGGTTTTATCTTGCGATGCGATGCAGATTTATCGTGGCATGGATATCGGAACAGCAAAGATGCACCCCGATCAATGCACCGCTCCGCTTCGGTTGACGGATATCGTAGATCCCGGCGTCGCCTATTCGGCTGCGCTCTATCAGCATGACGCTCGTATCCTTGCAGACGCCCTTTTAGAACAACATCGTCTGCCGGTTTTTTGTGGCGGAACCGGGTTATATCTCAAAGCGGCTCTGGACGAGATGGAGTTTCCCTCCGGAGAGCTTGAAGACGATCGGCGGAGTCGTTATACAAAACTTGCCGAGGAACTGGGCGACAAAGGACTCCATGACCTTTTGGAGCGGCGTGATCCCGCTTCTGCGGCCGAGATCCACCCCCACAACGTGCGCCGCGTCATACGCGCCCTCGAAATGCTCGACGACGGTGTTTCCTATGCCGAGCAAAAGTCTCATTTTAAGGAGTCTCGAGAACATTATCACGCACTCTGGATTGGATTGACCCGCAATAGAGAAGAGCTCTATCGACGTATCAACCAGCGTGTAGATAACATGTTTGACCAAGGATTAGTCGACGAAGTTCAACGCCTTGTCGAATCCGGCCTCAAAGAGGCGCTGACAGCCATGCAGGCGATCGGCTATAAAGAGATTATCGATGCTTTTGAGGGTCGCTGCAGCATGTCAGAGGCGCGTGAGTTGATAAAGATGCGGTCGCGGCGCTATGCAAAGCGACAGCTTTCTTGGTTTAAACGTGATTCACGGGTTATCTGGTATGACATGGATCAATGGACTGAAGAGGATGTTGTCGATAGCGTTATAGATAGAATCGAGTCCCCCTCGTGAGTCGCTTTCCCTTTGTTTCCACTACACCAGAACCCGAACGCGCCATCCTTGTGGGTGTTGAATGGCGTGAAAACGAGTGGCCCACGAACCGGTCTTTAGACGAGCTCGAACGTCTGGCAGATACAGCCGGCGCTATTTGCGTTGCACGCATCACTCAACGTCTTGAAAAACCCTATCCCAAATCTTTTATTGGAACGGGTAAGGTCGAGGAACTCAGTGGTCTTGCGCATCGCCTGGATGCTGATGTGGTTATCTTTGATGATGACCTTACCCCATCGCAACAGGCATATCTGGAAAAAGCGGTTGGCGAGCCGATTAAAATCATCGACCGCACCGCTCTGATTCTAGATATCTTTGGACTGCATGCACAGACTCGTGAAGGTCGTCTTCAAGTTCAGCTGGCACAGCTTCAATATCTGCTTCCTCGACTGCGCGGAATGTGGAGCCATCTTGCCAAGGAGCAGACACGCGGCGGTATCGGATCTCGTTTTGGACAAGGTGAAAGTCAGCTCGAAGTCGATCGTCGTCTTATCCGCAATAAGATCTCGGCCCTGCGACGCGAACTCAAAGAAGTCGAAAAACGGCGTGACGTTCAATCGAAAAGTCGTCTAGAATCTCCTGCGTATCGCGTGGCGCTCGCGGGTTATACCAATGCGGGAAAATCGACGTTGCTCAATACGTTGACCGGCGCCCAAGTACTATCTCAAGACAAACTGTTTGCTACGCTCGATCCTACCACCAGGGCATATCGCTTGCCAGGTGGACGAATCATGACGCTTACCGATACGGTTGGATTTATCCAAAAACTGCCGCACGGACTGGTTGATGCCTTTAAATCTACGCTTTCCGAGGTCCTGAGGGCAGATTTGATCCTCAAGGTCATCGATGCCTCAGACGAGGACCATACACGCCAGATGCATGCTGTCGATCGAGTCCTCGATGAGATCGGAGCGGGAGAGCGACCGGCACTCACCGTATTCAATAAAATCGATTTGCTCGATCCCACTGAGCGCCTTGGGTTTACGAGACGTTATCCAGACGCCGTGCTCTTCTCGGCGCAGAAGGGGGAGGGAATCGATACGCTTACATCGCGCATCGTCCAGCAGGCGGCTGCCTCCGATGTTTTGATATCTGCGGATATCCCCTATCGTGAGGGCGCTTTAATCACGCTTGTTCATAAACAGGGGACACTGCTGCATGAAGAATATCTGGAATCCGGCGTAAGAATCGTAGCCAAGCTTCCCGAGCGTCTTGCACCCAGGATCGATCGCTATAGAACGGAATAAAACATCTCGAGAACGATAAGAATAATAGGTTGATGTAGTAGATAGAAGGGGAGAGCATGACGTCCGAGACAGGCTAGGGGCGCTATATGCTCTTTATAGATCCACTCAGGCAGAGCATGATGTGAGATAACGAATCGAGAAGAAAAATATCCCACAAGATACATAAAGAAAAAGGGCACGAGGGGATAATAATCACCTGAAACAAAACCTGGTCCCGGCAAACCGAGCCAAGCTAGCCCAGAAATGTCATACGTGCTTTTAGGTACCGGCCAAAATAACGCGAATAACAAAAGGCATACTAAGATGCTGATTCCCGGAGGCATTTTGCGCAGCAGAGGCATAGTAATGGCAGCAAGAAACGTTGACGCGGCCATACAGAAGATAATGCCAAAATTTACGGAATCATCAACCGAAGCGATGGTCGTCGCAACCCACACCAGCAGTGCAGCCAAGGCATATTTGACGGAACGTCGCAGATTGTCATGCGAGCACGAACACATCCATCCCGCCAGCCACAGAAACACCCAACTGATGCTCGCCCGCCAGATATCTTGAAACATGCCCTGGACAAACCAGGGCATGGAAACGCCGTAAATATAAGCAAGATCGTAGCTTGCGTGAAATAACGCCATGGAAATCATGGTAAAGCCACGAAGCTCATCAAATAAGACAATTCGACGCTGCATTACGAGAACCGACGCATAAGAGCTACGACTTTACCCAGAATCACGGGATTTGTGGCATAGATGGGCTCCATAGTATCGTTCTCTGGCTGCAGCCTTACGCGTCCCTGTTCCTTATAGAACGTCTTGACGGTTGCCGCCCCATCGATCATAGCCACCACGATTTCGCCGTTCATGGCACTCTTCTGCTCGCGCACAATAATATAGTCACCGTTGAAAATACCGGCGTTGATCATCGAGCTGCCGTGAACTTCAAGAATGAAGGAGCCCTGATCAGTTGCGATTTCAGTCGGTAGCGTAAAGGTATCTTCGATATTCTGCTCGGCAAGAATGGGGATACCAGCTGCCACGCGCCCCACGAGAGGCAACGAAACCGTACCGCGCTCTTGCTGAACATCAGTTTTAGCTACCGAGACGGATGAACCGTCCTCGTTGAACAATTCGAGTGCGCGTGGTTTCGTAGCGTCACGTTTGAGTAATCCACGTGCTTCGAGCGCAGAAAGATGGGCATGAACCGTGCTGGGGGAGGAGAGACCCACAGCGGCAGCCATCTCACGCACGCTGGGGGGATATCCCTTCTCCTGTTGATACTCCTTGATGAAGTCATAGATCTGCTGCTGACGCTTGGTGATCTTTCGTGCCATCGGGGATCCCTTCGTTCGATATACAAACAAATGTTCTCTTTTTGCTTGACAGGAACAGCTGTTCGAAGATAATGATACTCGAACATTCGTTCCTGCGCCAGAACTATTTGTCCGCACCGATTGATATAACGGTTCTCGTCAAAACGCACGAGAGGAGTTAGCAATGAACGATATGAACACGATGGTCCATGGAAACCTTGCCCTTGCGATTGATACCGTCGCGCCTGCCGGCCGGAATGACTTTCATGTCATCGAGGGCGGTCTAAACCAGAAACGCACTCCGGCTTCACGATCCACCATTGCCGGTGCAATCGTCATATCCCTTGTCGCTCTTGTCTTCGTCTTCGGTTTCTTTACGATCCGCAACTCCACACTTTCTGCTGCCGCAGACAACACCACGTATGAATCCATACGGGTTAAGGCTGGGGAATCATTGTGGACGCTTGCGGAACAGCATGAGGTGGAGGGCCTTACCACCCAGCAGACATCCGACCTTATCCGTTCCGTCAACCATCTACAGGCGGGCTCTCTTCAACAAGGACAGACCTTGAGAGTGCCCTCACGGCATTAAAGAGCCATATGTTCGTGGTATCCTCAATGCTTGTTTCAAGGAGGTACCATGCGCTGTCCCAAATGCGGCAATGAGCACACGCGCGTCATCGATTCCCGCATGCAGGAGTCCAACAACACCATCAAGAGACGTCGCGAATGTTGTTCATGCAAGTATCGATTCACGACATTCGAACGGTGCGAAGACCCCATAGAGGTCACTAAATCCGACGGTTCAACACAACCGTTCGATCGTAACAAACTGCTCGCCGGCCTTATGCGGGCCACCATCAAGCGAGATATCGATACCCAGAAGCTCAATGAGCTCATCGATGATATCGAGATTGAGCTACGGAGCCGAACCTTAACAGCCGTGTCTTCCCATGAAATTGGAGACATGGTCCTTAAAAGGTTGGAAAAGATAGACAAGGTTGCTTATATTCGCTTTGCCTCGGTCTACCGTGATTTCAAAGACGTCGATGAGTTTCTTCAAGAACTCGATAAATTGAGGTGAATGTGTTGTCCACAATCAATGTAACCATTAAAAAGCTCGATTCAACTGTCGAACTGCCTCGCTATGCCCATCCCACCGATGCTGGCTTGGATTTACGCGCTAATGAAACCTGTGAGCTCGCCCCCTTTGAGCGCCGACTCATTTCCACGGGAATCGCAATCGGGCTTCCCGATGGATACGCCGGATTTGTGCAGCCACGCAGTGGTCTTGCCATCAAGCAGGGGCTATCGATCGTAAACACGCCGGGACTTATTGATGCCCATTATCGTGGTGAACTCAAGATCATCGCGATCAATCTTGACGCCCACAAGTCCATCCAAATCCAAAAGGGTGACCGCATCGCGCAGCTCGTGATCCAAAAGGTTCCCACGGTCAACCTCATTGAAGTCGACGAACTCGACGAAACCGACCGCGGTGCCGGAGGGTTTGGTTCCAGCGGCGTCGCTTAACGTATATGAGCGGGCTTTCCGCCCCAATAGAAGCGGGCGAAAGCCCGCTTTCTCTTTTTCTGGCGTCCACTCAACTCCATCGTGGCAAGAGCGATATCCTCAGCGGCATGAGGTCGTCTGAGCGTAGCCCCATTGATCAGAAGCGCCTTGAGCGATTCGGGATGATCATGTAGATGACGCAGGGTAACCACAAGCTCACGGGCGGTTGTTACATGCATACTGGCTCCCATACCGGTAAGCATAAGCGTGTTCGCCTTTTCCTGCCCATATGATTTGCCCAGCAAAATCATGGGAAGATGGGCACACAGACACTCGGTAACGGTTAGCCCACCGGATTTAAGGATAGCCAAGTCACAAGCATGCATGAGAGAAGCCATGTCGCTGACGTAGTCGAACACCGACACGTTCTCCAGCTTCATAGCATCAAACAGCGTGCGCAGTTTATGGGCATATTCCTGATCCTTGCCCGGCAAAAAAACGAAATGCATGTCTTCGAAACCGCGCAAGAAGGGGAGCGTCTTATCCATCTCGGCACGAAAACGTACATAAGGTTGCGGGAGACTGGCACCTGCCATGATGAGCACGACCGTTTTATCTGCGGGAAGTCCAAACGCCGCGAGCTCTTGATCTCGATCATAGGGCGCATCAAACCCGGCTCGGATGGGAATGCCCGTAATACGAATGTTTGACTCGGGCACTTTTCGAGGGCGCAGCGTCTCGGCCATAAACTCATTCGCGACACAGAACAGATCGGCATCTTTATGAGGCCACCAACCTTCGACTTCATAATCGGTCGGCACGCAGATAACCGGATAATCGATACCCGTAATCACGCGAGCTCCAACGGCAACATTTGCCGCCGTGATATGCGTCGCCACAACCGCAATGGGATGATTCTTTCGAACATATTCATTAAAGGCGGGAAACATGATACGAGACCACGCCGTACCGCCACCCCAAAGCAAACGGCCGGTAAGCGTATAGCGCCACGTTAAATCATAGATGGGGCGCGTCGCGCCCGTAAACGAAGCAGCCGTTTTATTACCATCAAACTTAATGCGGCCAAAATCCAGGATATCAAGCACTTCGACCCGAACATTATCTGGAATTCCCTTGGTACCCCTTATAAGATCGAATGCCTGAGCCACCGCATGTGCCGCGGCCTTATGTCCTGAGCCGACCGAAGCATGTATGATCGTAACGAGGGGAGCATCGACGGCATCAGATAAATTGTCAGCGAGAAGGGGAACACCCTCTGCTTGCTGCATATCCGTCATACGATTTCTCCTCTTCATCGTTTACATTGTTCGCTATTGTAGAGCAAATCGTTTGCGTGCACCCCTTAATGGGTAAGAGCGCAAACAACCATAACGCATGAAAGGACAATCTATGTCTGATACCGAGCAGGCTTCAACCTTTGACCTGGCAATCATCGGCGGTGGACCCGCCGGCTACGCCGCGGCGATCTATGCCGCACGCGCCAACCTCTCGACCGTCGTTCTCGAACAGGGCATGCCGGGAGGTCAGATCGCCACTACATCCGAGCTTGAAAACTACCCTGGCATACCGCTCATTTCGGGCGCAGAGTTTGGCGAACGCCTGCAAGAGCACGCCGAGGGGTTGGGAGCCCACGTAATGTGGACCATGGTAAATCGGATCGATATAAACCACGATGGTTCCTTTACACTCGATACTGATGATGGAGAGCTCAGCGCCCGAACTGTTATCGCCGCTATGGGAGCCACGCCACGTCCGGCTGGTTTTATCGGAGAAGACACATTCCGAGGCCGCGGCGTTTCCTACTGTGCAACCTGTGACGGCATGTTCTTCCGCAATAAAAAGGTCTTTGTCGTCGGTGGAGGAAACTCCGCCTGTGAGGAGGCACTGTATCTCTCACATATAGCCTCCGAAGTCACGATGATCGTTCGAAAAGACCATTTCCGTGCTCCTGAGGGTATCGCCAACAAGGTTCTCAATCAGGAAAATATAACAGTTAGGTACCAAACTAGTATTGTTGAAGTATCTGGCGAGGGCATGCCGACATCGATCACCTTCCGCAACAATCGAACCAATGAGCTGTCCTGCGAAACGTTCGAGCCGGGGTCATTTGGCATTTTCGTTTTCGCGGGCACGCAACCACATACAGAACTCGTTGATTCTATGGTTGAGCTCTCGGACAATGACCACGGCATCGTTACCGATCAAAACATGGCAACCAAAACACCTGGCCTTTTTGCCGCCGGCGATATCCGTTCCAAGCATCTACGTCAGGTTGTCACAGCGGTTTCCGATGGCGCTATCGCAGCAACATCAGCCTATTCATATCTCAATCGTTAAATACGATAATATATCTTATGTAAAGTTGTTCACTTAACATAAAGCGGGCGCTCGTTAGTTGATATCTAAACGAGCGCCCGCTTTGGCATAGATCTACTGTCCCGAAGCCGGACCCCATCCATAGCCGATAATCAAACCGTTCATCTCAGCATAATAAGAATCAAGGGCTCCGCACGGCATAATCATCACATTCGAGCCCGGCCACCGCTCACAGATCTTTACGGCGAGCGCCTGTGCGCCCGTCTGGTTCTCAACATGATCGATGACAACCTCGCCACCCGTAAACCCATCAGATTCCATCGTGGTGACGATCTTGGCATACATCTTCTTTTCGCCACGAGTAGGTCCAACTATCTTGATCGTTCCCTCAGGGCTCGCCGTTCCCAAAATTCGGATGTTGAGCTTGTTGGCAATCAAACCTACCGTCTTGGGCATACGACCCGCTTTAGACAGATTCTCATAGTTAGAAAGCATGAAGAGGATCTGACTCTGTGATTCGAGCGCATCACAATAGCTGCAGACCTCTTCAAATGAAGCATGCGGATTATTCGTTAGGTACCTATCAAATAATAAGAACAGCAAATCCATCTTGCCACCAGCAGCACGCGAATTGATAAGATGGATCTTGCGCTGAGGATCTTGTCCAAGAACCATATCGCGAGCGGTGCATGCGGCCCCAAAACTACCAGAAAGACCATCGGATATCGGCATGCAAATAGTATTATCGGCCAGTTTGAAAAGCTCGACCCACTCCCCCACACTAGGACAGGAGCTCGATGAAGCCGTATTTTCCTGGGCAACCGCAACGTTCAATTCATGGGTATCGAGCGTCTCATCGTCCACGAACTCGCGATCACCTACACGAATTTTGAGCGGAGCGAAACGATAGACCGTATCAGGTGCCGTCGGCGTGTAATCGCGAAGATTACAACTCGAGTCAGAAACGAGTGCCCAGCTCATACTTGATCCTTTCTATTCATAACGGACTCCATTATAGCCGTTACAAACAATAATGCATCCTGTAACTAGTATTCGGTTCTAGATGACGTAGAATACAGAGCAACGTGAGAAACGGAGGCACCTATGAGCAGTGCAAAACGTGTGATACCCATGGCCGATGGTTCGAGTCGGATACTCCCCGATGATGTGAAACCCACGATATTACCGGACAGCTATATTCAATCCGATGTCTCCAAAAACCTAAGAAGCTTTTCGCTACCGCTCTATCGCGATTTACCCAACGTGCCGCTCTATCGTGATCAGGTGATCGCATATATCAACGAAAAATTAGCTCCCCTGGTTTTATGTATCGATCAACCCGTAATCACACCCTCGATGGTGAACAATTATGTCAAGATAGGGCTCATTCCTGCCCCGCAAAAGAAGCAATACGGGCGTGAGGCACTGGCGCGCTTAATTGCGATCTGCATCTTTAAGCAGGTGCTCCCGATTTCGGCTGTTCAATCACTTTTCCGCATACAGCGCTATAGCTATGATGCCGAAGTTGCCTATAACTATGTGGCAGCCCAGCTTCAGCTCAGCCTCCAGTCCGCTTTTAGCCTCGAGCAGTCCCCCGTCGAGGACACGGCACATGTCGTGACACGCGAATCACTGCTGGTACGAAGCGCTGTTTCGTCTTTTGTGAGCAAGGCATACCTTATGGGCTATCTCAATTTCAATGGATACACGACATCGTAGACATAGCGCCGAATACGCGAACGTAAAGGGGCTTCCTCGAAGTACAAAACTCATCTAGGAAGCCCCTTGGTTAAGCCATTCGCAGTATCTCGCTATCAATTAATACACGATATCGAGAATCTCATCGATAGCAACGATATAAATCTTAAGAGCGAGCTTAAGAAGGTCCTCCGAAACGCCTTCATCATCTCCATGCATGGGTCCAACCCAGTCTGGATCTGTATACCAGGGCATCTCGGGACCGAAAGCAGCAGCGTTCTTAAACTCACGCGCATAGGTGCCCCCGCCGATCGTAAAGGGCTTACGATCCTCACCGGTAACATCGTTATACACTTTGATCAGTCGCTGGATCTCTTCGCCGTTTGGGTCGATATAAAACGGTGGCGTGTCGTTATCGGTGGCATAAGAAGCGCCAAACTTATGGGCTACGGCGCTCAAAGATTGCTCGAACTGCTCTCGAGAGAATGTCGTGGGATAACGAGAATCGACCGATTGGTGCAAGGTTCCGTCCTCGTCGCGCCAAACCTTACCACCGATAATCGTCAAATCACCAAACAGGTCATCGGTAGCGGCAACTCCTACGCCAGCACCGCTGTAATCGTCCATAAGGACCTTCTGCAGCTCGAGGAAGCGACGCTCATCATCGCTTACCAAATCGTAATCAAGCATATAGTCGACAAGCATGCCGATCGCATTGACCGTTTCCGCCGGCATTGAGGCATGTCCACCCTTGCCTTTTGCCGAAATCACGAGCTTATCGTCCTCGAGCGTCAGAGAGATGCCCTCTCGCGTCGGCGGAAGCGTACCGGGATTTACGACCGTCACGCATGCATCCGTTGGAATTGCATTGAACGCCTCACCGGCATCCCACTGCAGTATTTTAGGATGAGCGATAGAACCTGAGGTAAAGACGCCCTGATAGATGCCTTTTTCTCCGTAACATACGGGGAACTCGGCGTCCGGCGTGAATAAAAACGTCGGTTCACTGAAATGTTCAAGATAATACGAAACATCACGCAGCTCGGTTTCCTCGTTAGCACCCAAAATCATACGTAGCGTATACGGCAGTTCCCTACCCTGCTCATACCAATAACGCATCGCATAGGCGCCGATAACAAAAGGTCCCTTATCATCCAGGGTACCTCGACCGATCAAATACCCTTCTCTCCGCGTCATACAATGCGGATCCTGCGTCCACCCCGGTCCACAGGGCACGGTATCAAGATGCGCTATGAGACAGATCTGCTTGGAAGGATCCCTGCCCACATAGTCTGCCGTGCCTACAAAGCCCTCATGGCAAGAGGAATCCATGCCCAGACGACGGCAAAGATCAAGCCCTGCGTCCAACGCCCGCCGGGGACCAGGTCCAAAGGGCATGCCCTCCCCCGCATGATCGCAATCCTCCTGGCTCGGAATATCCACGAGGGTTTTAATCTCAGCGACAATCTTTTCCCAGTTTGCATCGATCCATTCATCGATATGTTCCATGCGGCGCATGCGATTCATAGGGCCACCCCTTCTCAAAAGCTTGCTGACAAGTCCAGCTTATACATATCTGCAGTGATTTGATACATCTATTCGATATCCGAGATAAGAATATCGGTAAAAAAGAGGGCTCGGATAACCGAGCCCTCTACAGAAAAACTGTCAGCACCGAACTAGTAACGGACAAAAATGTAATTGTTGTTCATACCAGCTGCAACGGAACTGATGATAACACCCGTGGTGTAATCGGAGGCGTGGATCATCTGACCGTTACCGATATAGATGCCAGTATGGTAAGAATTGACAACGATATCGCCGGGCTGGGGATCAGAGACACGCGTCCAACCCATAAACGTACCCGTTGTACCCAGGCGGCAATAACGACCAGTCAGACAATAGCTCACGAAGCCGGAGCAATCGAAAGAATCGGGTCCGATACCGCCCCAAGAATACGCGCAACCAAGCTTGCTGTAGGCACGAGAGACGACCGAACCGCCATCAACAGAAGAGCTCGGATTAGAAGGCGTCGACGGAGTCGTAGGCGTTGCGGGCTGCGGATTAGAAGGGGTCGACGGAGTCGTAGGCTGCGGATTAGAAGGCGTTGTCGAAGTGTCCGAAGAAGCACCGCCCGCATTGCTCGTATCGGTATTCTCGGTGGTGCCAGCCGTCTTCGTACTTACGGTCGCCTGCTCCGCGGTGCTGGCGTTGATACCCGCCTGAAGCGCAGCATTCTGCTCCGCCTCCGCGGCAAGCTCGGCCTGAAGCTGCGAATCGAGTGAATTTACAACATTTTGCGCCTCGGCCTGCTGGTCATTGAGCTCATCGACCTTCTTTTGGGTGGCCTCAACGTTCTTCTTCTGCTCTTCTTGCTTACTAGTAAGCTGTGCCTGAAGATCTTTGACCTCTTTGATGGTCTGGGCTTGTTTATCAGACACCTTGTTGTAATAGAACAACCGATTGAGCATATCACCCAGGTTGTCAACACCCGTAAAGGCTTGAAGCAGGCTCATACCGCCGGACTTGTAATTACCAGACACATACGAAGAAAGCTTGGCCTGCCCTTCGGCAACCTCCTGCTGTTTCTGGGAAATCTCGCCAGCAGTCTGATCGAGTTCCTGCGTTTGTGTGTTGAGGTCCTCATAGATCTTCTGCGTCTGGGTGCCAATCTGCTCAAGCTTCTCGCGAGCGGCGGCAAGATCAGACTCGGTATCAGCATAAGCCGGAACCGTGAGGCCCAGACCCAAAACACAAGCGAGGGTTGCCGTAGCAGCGCAGCGTGCCATATTTCTGTGCGTAGTTGCTGTGCGCATAAAGCTTCCTTTCTGAAAACAGAGAGTTACTTAACCTCTACAAGACTGAAAAGCTCAACGTCCCGGTGGGCCGTAAGCCTCTCTCGTGGATGCAAAAACGTCAGCTCGAGAATACAGCCGTAACCGACAAGATTTGCACCCAAATCTTTCACTAGTTTAGCGGTTGCCTCGACCGTACCGCCGGTCGCGATAAGGTCATCGAGAATCAACACGGTATCTTTAGAGCAAATAGCGTCCTCGTGGATTTCAAGCGAGTCGGTGCCATACTCAAGCTCATACGTAGCACTCAAGGTCTTTCGTGGCAACTTGCCAGGTTTACGTGCGGGAACAAATCCCGCGCCAAGCGCTACGGCAACCGGGGCACCCACCATAAAACCGCGGGCCTCGGGCCCGATAACCTTCGTGATACCACGTCCGGCAAAGTGCTCGGCAAGAGCGTCGACCATAGCCTTGAGAGATTCGCCATCGCCAAAGAGAGGCGTTATATCCTTAAAAACGATACCGGGCTCAGGATAGTCCGGAATATCAACGATATGGGATTCGAAGTCGTACATCTCTTAACCTTTCTGCGAACAGGCAGATCTATGTTTAACAAAGACGGACTAGACGTTTGAGTTCGACGTTCCAGAAATTACCTTAAGTGGTTTCACGATCGACGCGTTTCCCGATACAGACTTCGACTCCGGCAGAGGCTTTTTGGACTCGCTACGTGCGATCTCTTCATCGAGGGCATCGATATCCGCATCTTCGACTACCGCATTGAGCGATTCGAAAACACGATTTTTAAGCAAGGCGGTATGCACGCCATCCGTGAGATCATGCAGCTTCTTGAAAGCCCGCTCGAGTTTTTCCTCACGTTCATCATCTGACGTGTCCATGCCCAGCATGCTGACCAGAACCTGTTCAAACATGGAGGATTCACGGTTGGCGGCACTCACGTACTGACGTAGGTTACGCGGCTCGATATGAAAGCGGGAAAGCTCCGCACAATAGCGGATGATCGGAAAATCGCGTCCATCGACGAGTTCGCGATTCTGCGGGCTCTTGATGATGCGAATCAAATCGTTTTCTGCCAACGCTCTGATGAATGAGATCTCGACACCGAACATATCGGGGAGCTCTTCGATGGGATGAAGTTTCTGCTTGGTCTCCTTGGGTTCCGTCTTAAGCGGAACATCCGAGAGAAGTCCCACCTCATAGGCAAGCGTCGATAAATCCGTCGCGTTCTCAAGACGCTGCTTGATCACATTGAGCGGCATATAGCGCGTCTTCTGAAGATGAAGAATGACCTCAAGCCGATCGACGTCCTCCGTCGAGTACTGCCGATAGCCCTTGGGGGTGCGATGAGGGGTAATAAGCCCCTCATCTTCTAGAAAACGAATTTTAGAGTTTGAAAGATCGGGGTATGCGCCTCGAAGGAGATTGACGACCTGACCGATACTCAAATAATTGCGCTCGGCCAACCTTATTCACCAGTTTCGATGCGCTCCGGCGTGCTCTCGTGATAGATAAGCGTAAAGGTACCGATCTGAACCGAAGAACCATCATGAAGCGGAGCGCTGTTGACGATAGCACCGTCAACCCACGTACCGTTGAGAGAGCCCAGATCCTCGATGCGGGCGCCAAGAGCATCGCGAACGATCTTGGCATGGCTGCGAGAGACCGTCATATCGTTAAGGAAGATACCGTTGGCAGGATCACGCCCGATCGTAGTCTCATGATCTTCGAGTTCAAAGGCAGCACCCGTCTGCGGCCCCTTAACGATCGAAAGGACCGGAGCGGTAATGTGGGCGCTCGCCATAAGATCGGGAACCGTCACGTCACTCGACGGAACACGAAAGACGCACGTAGCGTCTGAAGCCTGAGTGTTGGCAGGTGAATCGGTAACCTTGTTGTCCATGACAAACCCTCACTAACGCGGATGGATCCGCAAAAATCGACCGTCCAGTATTCTACCCCATTGCATCAATCTTCGATTTCGGGGTTAAGGAAGTCGTTATCCTCATCCTCGGGGTGATCAAGAGCCTTCTTGATCGCTTGGGCGCCCTTGATGGTATAGATAACGCCGGTAAGCATCGAGAAGCAGACACCTAAATACACGAAATAGATGCCCAGCGGAACAGGCGTGCCATTAAGGCCCGGAAACATGGTTAGCGAGGCGCGGAACCAGGCAACACCATCGACTACGGGAAGGCCAAGCAACATGAGCGAAAAGCCGCTCATAAGCAGCGCTGTGGCAATCTTGCCGGTGTAAACCACATCGATGGGGCGCTTGTGATATCGACGGACGACGAGATTGCCAAGTGCGAGATAGATATCACGGCCGATGACCAGCACGCAGACCCAAATCGGAAGCTCTCCGCGAACCACGAGTCCCAAGACGCCGGTAAACAGCAACGCACGATCGACAAACGGGTCCATCATCTTGCCAAGCCAGCTGACCGTTTTGGTCATGCGCGCGATCTGTCCATCCATCCAGTCCGTAGAAGCTGCGAGTGCATAGATAACAAGCGCCACCATGCGGTTGTTATCGGACACGAACAGATACAAGAACACGAACGTAAGGATCAATCGCGTAAAGGTGATGAAGTTGGAGATCGTGAAGATCTTGTTCGACGGGTAATCAGAGGTGCCGATTAGCTCCTTCTTGATCTTCTTCTTGATTCCCACGGAACTCCTTGAAAAGCCGAATAGACAAAACTTTCGATATCATACCCGTTTCCCGCAGCCCTAGCCACGAGCCCCATACATCGTTCATCAATACGAGTATGGCATAATACATAAAAAAAGAGACTGAAGTCTCCTTCAGCCTCTTTTAAAGCTTCAATGGTCGGGACGACTGGATTCGAACCAGCGACCCCTTGACCCCCAGTCAAGTGCGCTACCAAGCTGCGCCACGTCCCGAAGCTCTTATTTGTTGCTCTGCTCTCGCTCGCAACAAGGAATACTTTACCCCATACGCCAAAGGGTATGCAAGAACTTTTTTGAAAAACTTTTCATGCGTCGTTCAAACTTGCACGGACTTCAGAATGGTCCTCTTAACCAAGCAGATCAAGAATACGATTTGCCAGATCTTGCTTAGAAAGCGTCGGAAGCTCCTGGACACCCGAAGCGTCGACAAGCCATGCTTTATTCGTGTCAGTTCCGAAACCAGAATCACTGCGCGAAACATCGTTGGCAACGAGCGCATCGCAACCTTTACGCCTGAGCTTACGCTGTGCATATTCGATCACGTTGTCGGTCTCGGCGGCAAACCCGATCACGCGACGATCACCCTTGCATGCCGAAAGCGTAGCCAAGATATCGGCTGTTTGGACCAAATCAATGGAATCCAACCGTTCCTGCGACTTTTTAAGTTTATGGTCGGCAGGATGGGCTGGCGTATAGTCAGCGACCGCTGCGGCGCAAATGGCAGCGTCAGCAGTTTCAAAAGCACCCTGGGCAGCCGTTAACATCTGGGCAGCCGTCTCCACACGCACAACGTCGACGCCGCTTGAAACGGCAATATCGGTAGGCCCCAGGACAAGGGTGACCGCAGCGCCACGGGCAACAGCCGCATCCGCCAACGCAACGCCCATCTTGCCCGTAGAGCGGTTTCCGATATAACGAACAGGATCAACCGGCTCATGGGTGGGCCCCGCGGTGATCACCAGATGCTTGCCTGCCAGATCGCGAACATGGGCGCTCAACAGATCGCAAACGGCGTCTACGATCTGCTCCGGTTCGCTCATACGTCCCTCATCCACGTCTCCGCAGGCAAGATACCCCGAACCGGGGCCGACGATATGGATGCCGCGCTCACGGAGAGTCGCAATGTTCTCTTGGGTGGCGGCTGCACGCCACATGCCGTTATTCATGGCAGGAGCGACCACAACCGGGCGCGGCGTGGCTAAAAGCGTGGTGGAAATCAGGTCATCGGCGATTCCATGAGCCATCTTGGCGATGATGTTTGCCGTCGCCGGGGCCACAACGATCAGATCGGGCTCTTGCGCGAGCGAGATGTGATGGATGGGGTCACTCGGATCATCAAACAGACCGATGGCAACCGGTTCATGCGTGAGCGACCTAAACGTGAGCGGTCCCACAAACTCGCAGGCGTGCTCGCTCATGACAACCTTGACGTGCGCCCCTCGTTTTTGCAACAGACGAACGATGTTGCACGACTTATAAGCGGCGATCCCGCCGGTAACACCCAGCAGGACCGTCTTACCCTCAAGCGTATGCAGCTGATTGGACAAGCCTTCTGACATGGCTACTCTTTCTGATCCTCTACGACCAAGATGCGATGGCAATACGGGCAGTGCGCAATCTCGCCCTCGTGCTTTAGATCACTCATGCTCGATGCCTGCAGCGCCGTGTGGCAGATCGTGGGAACATTGCCCTCGATCGTCTCGACGGCTAGACCCTTGAACGTCTTAAGCAAGCGCTCGTAATCAGCAAGGACATCGTTTGAAAGCGTGGCGGCCAGCGCCGTGCGCTCCTTTTGGGTGTCCTCGATCTGCTGCTGAAGCGCGGCGGCCTTGGCACGCGCGGCCTTGGTGTCGGCCTTCACGCCCTCCTCGAACTTGGTGATGATATCTCGGGCGCGCTGCTCCTTGGCAACAGCCTGAGCATGCGCGGCCTCGACATCTTTGCGGGTGAAGGCGATCTTGTCCAAACGCTTGGCAAGGGTGCCGAGTTCGTTTTCGAGATCTTGGATCTCGCGATAATCAGAAGGATCGACGTTGCGCTCCTGAGCGGCCTTGATAGCCGCATTGGTCTGGATCTCCGACGTGTTGAGGTCATCAAGCTCGATGTCTAGATCTTTGCGCTGCGCATAGATCTTGGTCATCTCGGATTTAAGTTTGGTGTAGGTCTTGCGTTTGGAAGCCAACTCCTTGAGCTCCGGCATATTGGCAAGCTCGCCCTTGGCGCGCGAAAGATCAAGATCGATCTGCTGAAGTTTAAGTAGCGAAGAGCCGGCGCTCATGAATAGTCTCCTTCTGTTGTCACAGTCCACCATTGTCGAGGGTTCAATATTTTATGCGTTTGAGATACCTTCAACCCTGCGTCATGCGCAGAGTTTTCCAAGATATCCACGAACGGTTCCTCAGAGCGATCGTGTCCCAAGAGAATGACGCCCAGACCCCGTATGCTCAGATCTTGAGCTACGTGATACCCGGCTTCGCCCGTCACGACGGCATCCGCGCCGGCGGCGAGCGCCCGTTCCCCAAAATCACCAAGGGAGCCGCCCAGTACGGCGACGCGATGGCAATCCTTGGCGGGAGCACCCCAAACACGCGGAGCGGAATCGAAGGCGCGAGCGGCAATATTAGCGATATTGTTAAGCGTTCGGCATCCTGCAAGGTCGGCGATGGCGCCCAGACCGGTGCTAGCGGGGTCGAGATAGAACTCAAGGGAACTTTGGGGCTCCATGCCCAAGAGATTACACAGGAGCGTTCGAGCCTCAAAGGACCGATCGAGATTCGTATGCAACGAGATGATGCTCACGCCGAGTCGAGCCGCCGTGAAGACTGCAGAACTGGAACCAGGTTGGGCACGATCCTGCGGACAAAAAACATCCGGAGCCTTGATATAGACGGGATGATGGGTAAGCAAGACGTTGGCGCCCAAACGGTGCGCATGACGAACATTTGTCTCGGTTGCATCCAGAGCACAGGCCACGGAAGTTATCTCAGAACGAGGATCTCCAACCGAAAGCCCAACGTGGTCCCAGCTTTCAGCATCTTGCAGAGGAAAACGTTCAAGCAAATATGATACGAGTTCGCAAACCAGCATGACTAGCCCACCAGCTTTAAGAGTGCCTCGGCAAAAGCATTGAGCTGTACAGGGTCGACGCGATCGTCAAACGAGATACGTAACGCACCGAGCGCCTGTTCGCGCCCGATTCCCATAGCCGAAAGCACATGACTCGGATCAAGCGATCCGCTTGAACACGCGGATCCCGCCGAAACCTCAAAACCTGCCGCGTCCAGCTTGATAATCAATTCCTCGGAATCCATGCCGTCGACATAGATCGACACCATGCCAGGAAGACGTGTTGCCGCAGCGTAATCCCCCATCGTGGCATGGATACGCGGATTCAATATCAATGAGGCATACAGGTTGTCAGCGAGCGCCTGAACGCGCACACGGTCCTCGGAAACATGAGGGTAGACCGCCGAGGCAGCGGCCACGAAAGCTAGCTGCGTGCGAAGGTCTTGCGTTCCGGCACGGCGACCCGCCTCTTGACCGCCACCGAAGATGCGCGGACGCAGCGGTGTGCGGCTCTTGAGATATAGTGCGCCCGACGCCACCGGACCACCGATCTTGTGTCCGCAAACGGACATGGCATCAACTCCGAGATCGGAAACATCGAACGGAATATGGAGATATCCTTGGATAGCATCCGTATGGAAGAGTGCCCCATGGGCGTGAGCCGCGGACGCAAGCTCACGAACCGGCTGAACCACACCGGTCTCATTGTTGGCAAGCATCACTGAGACGAGAGCGACATCATCTGACATGAGCTCTTCAAGGGCATCGGGTTCGATATAGCCGGCTCGGCACGGCTGGACCAGATCGACGGTAAACCCAGCAGCACGAAGCAACGGAAGGTTATCGAGCATAGAGTCATGCTCGATGGCACTCACGATCACACGAGAGCGATTACGCTGCTGCTGACGCTTGCCCTCGGCCAGGCCCAACAACGCAAGCTGGTTGGCTTCGGTGCCACCAGCGGTAAAGATGATCTCGGAAGGACGCACACGAGTGCCAAATGTGCGTGCGATCTGACGACGCGCGTCTTCGAGCTTTGCGGCGGCAAGGCGGCCCAGCGAATGAAGCGAGTTGGGATTGATGCCGGCTAGCTCGCTTTGGTCATATGCACGCTGGGCATAAAGCGCCTCATCGCGCATAGGCGTCGAGGCTGCATAGTCAAGGTTATAGGGTATGCGTTTATCACACGTCGTCATGAGGCGCTAAGCCTCCTGAACAGCTTGATTGCCGAGCTTTTGGAGCAGCGCGACCTCGGCTGCCGGATCGTTTGACTTGAACACGGCAGATCCGGCGACCAGCATCGTTGCACCGCAAGAGACGACCTCGGCGATATTCTTGGAAGAGATGCCGCCATCGACTTCGATCAACGGCGTCACACCATGACGCTCGCACATCGCTTTGAGCTCACGAAGCTTAGCAAGCGTTCCGGGTATGAAGCTCTGACCGCCAAAACCGGGATTAACGCTCATGAGCAACACGATATCGACCACATCGATAATGCTCTCGAGAACGCACACAGGCGTTGCCGGATTAAGCACCACACCAGCCTTGACGCTGCGATCCTGCAGATGCGTGATAGTGCGATGCAGATGCGTCGATGCCTCATAATGCACGGTGATGATATCGGCACCGGCATCGGCATACCAATCGATCGTATCGTCAGGGTTGGTGACCATCATATGGACATCGACAGGCACTGACGTCGAACGCTTGACGGCTTTGAGCATATCCACGCCAAACGTAAGGTTACCGGTAAAATGCCCATCCATAACATCGAAGTGTATGTAATCGGCGCCTGAGACCTTGTCGAGCTCCCCCTTCAGATCTGCCATATCGGCCGACAGGATAGACGGAGCGATTTTGATCGTGCCCATATACGTGCCTTTCCGGTTGCGAACCAAATACTAATCATCGAGCCCGTAAAACTCCTCGTTGGGAATGCGACCCACGAGGATTCCGAGCGTCTCCTCTAGCGTAACACCGTTATAGAGCGTCTGCTCAAGAGCAAAGGTAAGCGGAACGTCCACACCCAAAGAACGCGCCAACTCACTCACGCTTCGAGCGGCGGCGGCACCCTCAACGACCATATGTGTGCGCGCTTGATACTGTTCGAGGGTTTCACCGCGTGCAAAGGCCTCGCCAAACGTACGGTTGCGCGAATGTTCAGAGGTGCAGGTGGCCACCAGGTCGCCCATGCCGGCGAGACCCATGCAGGTCATAGCTTGACCGCCGCGAGCATGTACCAAACGGCTGATCTCGGCCAAACCCCTTGTCATGATGAGAGCAAGGGCGTTATCCCCGCCACCGTTTCCCGCAGCGATACCGCAAACGATGGCAATAACGTTTTTCATGGCGCCACAGGTCTCCACACCCACCATATCGCGCGTCAAATAGATACGAAACTCAGGCGAAATCAGAAGGTCCTTGAAAAGAGTGCCCACGGCTTCATCGAGTGAGGCGATAACGGCAGCGGAAAGCCCGCCTTCGCAGATCTCTTCAGCATGGTTAGGCCCCGAAAGCGCCGCGATACGACGCTCACAACCCAACTCACTCGCAATGACCTCGCTCATAAGAAGGCCGGAGCCCGGCTCCACGCCCTTGGTGAGACAGAGAATCGGCGTGCCTTGTCCGATATACAGTTCACAGGAACGGGCAACATGCCTGAGATGCGCGGAGGGCACGGCAAAGATAACAGCATCGGCTCCTGATAGCGCCTCCGAGACCTCAACAGTCGCCGAAACGTTATCGGGAAGCCGATAACCGGAAAGGTAGCGCGGATTGATATGGTCGGCGTTAATACCTTGGGCGGTCACCTCGCCATGTGCCCACATGGTCACATGATCGGCACGGACGGCTGCAAGACCGGCAACGGCCGTGCCCCACGAACCCGAACCGATAAGAGCAACTTTCATGGCGCTCCCCTAGCTCTGATCGGGCTTGCTCACACGCTTGGTAAAGGAGAGTTTCGACTCCTTACCCGCCATGAGCTTTTTGATGTTCGTTCGATGAGCCCACACCACGGTGATGCCAATCAGCGCCATGCAAAGCTTGAGTCCCCAGCTCGACAGGGGAAAAACGGCCACCGCTGCGATGGGAAGCCCGATGGCCGCAGCAAGGGAGCCGACGGATACGAACTTAGTGATGGCAACGCCGACGATAAAGAAGCCCAGAAGCGAAAGACCGATAGGCCAGTACCACGCCAATATGACGCCCAGACCGACCGCGATGCCTTTGCCGCCCTTAAAATGCAGGTAAGGAGAAAAAATGTGACCCCATACGGCCGCCAGGCAAACCAAACCGACCATCCAATCGCCCGGTGCGCCAGGTACCATGACAACGGCAGCGGGCATGGCGAATACGAGCTTCGCCAGCAAAAAACGCGAGACGATAACGCAGACTGCGCCTTTAAGACAATCGAGCAGCAGCGTCAGACCCGCCACTTTGGGCCCGACAACACGCAGGGCATTGGTGGTGCCGATGTTGCCCGAACCCGCCTTACGGATATCGGTGTGACCGAAAACCTTCCCCAAGATCAAACCGAAAGGGATGGCGCCGATAAAAAAGGAGACAACGGCGCAGGCCAACGGCAGAACGATCCAACTAGGCATCCCTCTGCTCCTTCTTGTTGCGGAAGTAGAGGCGGATCGGCGTGCCCGCGAAATCGAACGTCGAGCGCATGCGGTTCTCGACGTATCGCTGATACGTATCATTGACCAGGTCACTATGATTGACGAAGAACGTGAACGAGGGAGGTTTGGTCCCGGTCTGCGTGACATAGTGCATGCGCAGGCGGCGCTTGCCATCGACCACGGTGTGGCCGAACTCGCGCAGCTCGGTCAAAAACGTGTTGAGGCGCGACGTCGAGATCTTCTGGGAGCAACGTGCGGACGCATCGTCGACCATCTTCCAGATCTTCTCGACCGAACGACCGGTCAATGCAGAAATGCGCAGATACTGAGCCCAAGGCGCCATTACACCCAGGCGGCGCTCGACGGTCTCCATGCAGGCCTCGCGTTTACGGTCATCGTCAAGAAGGTCCCATTTATTTAGCAGGACCACGATAGCGCACCCGCGCTCGATGGCCAGACCGAGCACTTTCTGATCCTGCTCGGTCACGCCCACGGAGGCATCGACAACCAAGAGAGCCACATCGGCGCGATCGATGGCGCGCAGCCCACGAACCATCGAGTAATACTCGATGTTTTCATAGACGGTGCTCTTCTTGCGGATGCCGGCGGTATCAACCATGCGGTAGTGCTTGCCGTCGCGCTCGATGACGGTATCGATAGCATCGCGCGTGGTGCCCGCGACATTGGAGACGATGGAGCGATCGGCACCGAGAATTCGGTTGAACAGCGAAGACTTGCCGGCGTTGGGACGACCGATGATGGCGACATTCAAGGCGTCGGGATACTCATCAGCGACCTCGTCCTCCTCTTCGGGAAGCAGAGCGACGATATCGTCGAGCAGATCGCCCGTTCCATGACCATGCAGTGCAGAGAGCGGCGTAGGCTCGCCGATACCCAGGGAATAAAACTCCCAGATGCTATCGTTCTCGCGATCGGGATTATCGAGTTTGTTCACGAGCAGAAACACGGGTTTATCGCTGCGCTTGAGCATACGGGCGACCGTCTCATCTTCCTCGGTGACACCGGTACGGCCGTCGACCACAAAAAGGATGACCGCGGCCTCCTCAGCGGCCGCGAGGGCTTGATCGCGGATAGACGTGGCGAACACGTCATCGCTCTTGAGCGGCTCAATACCACCCGTATCAACGATCGTGAACTCACGACCGTTCCAGTCGGCCGTATGGTACGAACGATCGCGCGTAACACCGCGCGACTCATGCACGATGGCATCGGAGGTCTGGCACAGGCGGTTAACGAGCGTGGATTTTCCCACGTTGGGTCGTCCCACGACAGCGACGATAGGTTTCATCTGCACTCCTCAAAGGAATCAAAGAATTACTGTTGGTCAAGCGGGGGCAACGCGAAAATCTGCTCCAGGGTATCGAGCAACTCACGCGGCATCGTCGACACCACATGAACCTCGGCCCCCCGCTCCGCGAGGCTCGAGAGTAAATCGTCACGATGATACTCGTCCAGCGTCATGCCATCGGCGTTGAACATGAGCTTGGGGAGAAAGAGCATAATCCCGGTCAGGTCGATCGGCAGCTGCTCCAAGATGTCTTCGGCAACGATCAGCCCCGTCACATCGACGTTGCCACCGAAATAATTATTTTTAATCGCCAAAACGGTGCCGCAAAGACCCCGCGGGGATTCGATATAGCGGGCCACGGTATCGCGAGCGCTCGCACCGGAAAGAGCGACGAGCTTTTTATGACGCGCCTGAAGTTCTGCCCGAACGCGTTTCAGACGAGGAGTCTGGTTATCAAGAACATCGTCCGTCTCATCCAGATACGAGCGAATCATACCGATGCCGTCGTAATACTGCGGATACCCGTCATAGAAATCAGCCTCGGGAGGCTCGATGCCGGCATCGAGATAGAACTCGTCGGACATCTGGAACGTATGGCGACCGAACCGCTCGAATGCACGGTCCTGATACGGACGAATCATCGCTATGGTTTGACGCGCGAGCTCCGGTTTATCGCTATAGGACCAGCTAAACCGGTTCTGATGTTTGGTAAAGCCCAGCGGAACGATACCCAGGCTCGTAATCTGCTCGTGGTCTTCGCAGTAGCGCAACGTACGCTCGAGCTCATCTCCATCGTTCATACCGGGGCACAAGACGATCTGGGCATGGACCTCGATCCCTGCAGACATGATGGCCTCGAGAACTTCCATGCCACGAGCGGCGTTGCGCCCCATCATGCGGCGACGCACCTCGGGGCTCACGGCATGAATCGAAACGTTCATGGGACTCATGTTGCGGTCGATGACGTTTTGCACATCGGCATCGCTCAGGTTGGTCAACGTGACAAAGTTGCCCTGCAAAAAACTCAGGCGATAGTCGTCATCGCGAATATATAGCGTCGAGCGACCGCCCTTGGGAAGCATCGTCATAAAACAGAAGACGCAGGCATTGACGCAGGTGCGCATGCCGTCAAAGATGGGGCCGTCAAAGGTAAGACCCCAATCCTCGCCGGGAAAACGCTCGAGCTCAACGGGACAGACGGTATCGTCGCGCGGATCAAGCACCTCGAGCTCAACTGTATCGCCATCGGCTTCCCACAGCCATACGATCATATCGGTCAAAGCCTGGCCGTTGACCGACAGGATGAACATGCCGGGCTCGATACCGACATCCCATGCGGGCGACTCGGGACGCACGGCCTTAACGGGCGCCCCGGGACCCGACTCAGGGTCGCGGCTGCGTCCGTAATCAGCCACCTCGGCGGCGTATGCGGGAACGGTCGTGTCCATAATTAGCAGCAAAGCTCCTTGATGCGCCGAACAGCGCGGTCAATATGGGACTGAGGTGTCGAGGCACCGGCAGTGACCCCGATATGCTCGATACCGTCAAACCATGAGGCATCGAGTTCTTCGTAAGATTCGACATGATGCGTACGAGAGCAAGCGCCGGCGCAGATCTGAGCGAGACGGCGGGTATTTCCCGAATTCTTACCGCCGACGACGATCATGCAGTCACTCTGCCTCGCAAGTTCAAAGGCGGCTTGTTGACGTTCACTGGTAGCCGCGCAAATCGTGTTGACGACGCGAAGCTCCTGGACCCTCGGCGCCAACGAGGCCGTCACCTCCGCCAGGTTGCGAGCGGTCTGCGTGGTTTGAACCACAACGCCCACCTTGCGGTCAAGCTCAAGATCATCGACCTCCTGAGCGCAGCTCACTACCCGTGCGCCGGCCCCGGCATGGCCGAGAATGCCCTCGACTTCGGGATGGCCAGGTTCGCCCACAACGATAAGCTGAAACCCATCGGCAACCAAACGCTCGGCTGCCATATGCACCTTTTTAACATAGGGACACGTAGCATCGATAACATCGAATCCACGAGTTCGGGCCTCATCGATCACCTGGGGAACTACACCATGGGCCCGGATGATCACGGTACCCGAACCAGCGTCATCAAGTGAGTCGGCCAAGCCAACCCCTTGCCGATCGAGCTCGGAAACGACGATCGGATTATGAATCAGCGGGCCCAGCGTATGAACCGGACCGCAGGCGTTTGTGTCAGAGCCCTCAGCATGGCACGAAGCTCCGGCCGCAAGGGCCAAGTCCAGCGCGCGCTGCACGCCGTAACAGGTACCGGCGTGGGCCGCGACCTCGATGGTCACCATAGCTATAGCCTCCCCGGGTGCTCGTCACACAGGGCATCGCGCATGGTGTAGACGCGCCCCATCGACTCACGCTCAAACCAGGCAAGTTTCTCCTTGCGCTTGAGCTCATGCGGAGCATCGGAAAGCGCGATCTTGTGACCGGCGCGAATCCAGCATTTCTTGGGACGCATGAGCTTTTTGCCCTCAGGGGTGATATCGGTCCAACCGCAAACGGCAAGAGGGTTGACCGGAGCCTTTCCCATCTGCGCGATAAGGGCAAAGCCGCCATGAACCTCGGGATTAGCACCACGCGTGCGCACACGCGTTCCCTCGGGAAAGATCAGGACGTCCTCGCCGCGTTGAAGGGCGTGCTGGGCGCGGCGAAGACACTTCATATCGGCCGTACCGCGATCGACGGGAATGCCGCCTACCCTTGAAAAAGCCCAGGCCACGATCGAGGTTTTAGCAAATTCAGATTTAAAAACCGGACGCGGGCGACGGCCATGAAAATAGAGCTCCGTCTCGATGGCGAGCACCTCGGCCATCGAGGTATGGTTGCAGATGATGACGCTGCCCTTGTCCGCATCGCGTTCGAACAGCAGCGCTTCGTCTTCAACGCTCCAGCGCCACATGAGCTTGGAGAATACCCACAGGATACCCATCACGGCCGCAACGACAGCACGGATCATCAGCGGAAACTCGGCATACGGGGAATCGTAATAGTCATCGGGCGTTTGCCTGAACAACTTCATGTGCTATCTCCTTTGAGCGATGAGGCCCTCGATAATCTGAACGACCTCATCGATGGTATGGCTCGTCGAATCGACATGCACCGCATCGGGGGCCGCCACGAGCGGAGCCACATCGCGACTGCTGTCGAGCTTGTCGCGCTGCTCAAGAGCCGCAAGGGTTTTATCGACCTCGGCCTCGAGTTCATCATGCGAAAGCGGATTGGCATCGTTCTCATGACGCTGAAGAACACGCCGACGGGCACGCTCTCGAGGATCAGCCGTCAAAAAGACCTTGACCTCGGCATGGGGGAAGACAACGGTTCCGATATCGCGGCCCTCGGCTACGATATCGCGGCCCTCGGCTGCACGGCGCTGATGGATAAGCATGGCCGACCGCACACCGGGATACGCAGACACCTTAGAGACACACGTATCAACCAAGGGTGTGCGGATGGCAGCTGACGCATCGATCCCATCGATCGTCAGACGGGTATCCTCTCCGCAGCCGTTCGTGAAACGGATATCGATCTCATGAGCGAGCGTATCGATGGCGATCTCATCATCAAGGTCAATGCCGCGATCGAGCGCGGCAAATGTGACGGCACGATACATAGCGCCCGTATCAAGCTTGTTAAAGCCCGATTGGCGAGCGATAGCAGTGGCGATGGTAGATTTGCCGGATCCAGCCGGCCCGTCGATGGCGACGATCATATCTCTTTCCTCTCGTACTTATTAGTGGGAATAACGTTCGCGATACGTGTTGCGCTTGGGAGCAGAGCCATGACTTCCATGATGGCGAGCGCCGGGCGAAATCGGACCCTGTTTGGCACGGATGCCTCGCGGAGGCTTGCCGCCCGATTTGAGCAACGCCACCTCGGCCTCGGTCAGATGCCGCCAAGAGCCCTTTGCGACATCCGTGAGGTCGACCCCGCCGAAATTGCTGCGATGCAAACGCAATACGGGATGATGGATCTTGCCGAGCATGCGCTTGACTTGGTTCTTGCGACCCTCACGAATGATGACCTCGACCGCGGTGGTTCCGGGTTTAATGCCCTGAGGAGCAACATCGATGGCCTCACGAGCGTTGAGGATACGACACAATGCCGGCTGGCAAAGACCGTCATCGAGCTCGATGCCACGACGCAATGGATCGAGATCCCTGTCGGACAAACGACCGTCGACAAGAGCGAGATAGGTCTTATACACGTGCTTACTCGGGTGAAGGAGATCCTGCGAAAGATCGCCATCGGTCGTAAACAGCAACAACCCCGTCGTATCGCGATCAAGCCTTCCGACGGGAAAGAGCCCGGGAAAACGGTCGCGTGGCACCAAGTCGGCAACACAGGGACGCCCCTGGGGGTCGCTCATGGTAGTGAGATAACCCGTGGGTTTATACAGCATGAGATAGACAGAACCCTGTTGCCAGTGAACGGGCACGCCGTCGACTTCGACACGATCGCGGTCAACATCGACCTTGGTACCCAACTCGCGCGAAACGATACCGTTGACTGTAACGCGCCCAGCAGTCATAAGATCCTCGGAACCACGTCGACTGGCCACGCCGGAACGGGCCAGAAAGCGCTGGAGGCGCATCGTATGGGGATGCGCATCCACCGGTTGAGCCAAAACGTCATCGATGGAAGACTCGTTATTCGACATGGTTCGCCTCCTCGACATCGCCAGGACCATCGAAGTCGGTATCGTCGGCCACGTCGTCCGTATCTATGAGCTCACGTTCCTCATCAAGATCCTCCGCCTGCTCTTCGAGCGTCGACTGTATCGATCGTCCGCTCAGGCGCTCGCGGATAAAGCGGCGCGATTGCTCGTCGGGCGCAAACTGCTCCAGATCGGGAAGATCGCGCGTCGAGCGCAATCCGAATTTCTCTAGAAAGGCGCTGGTCGTACCATATATGATGGCTTGGCCGCGTTCAGGATCGCGACCGAGCTCGCGAACCAGCCCCTTGTCGACCAAAGAGCTGATAACGCCATCGGAATTGACGCCGCGAATGCCTTTGACAACTTCGCGCGTAACCGGCTGGTGATACGCAATAACAGCGAGCGTCTCCAGCGCTGCCTGCGAGAGCTTCTGCGTATCCCATGAGAGCACATAGCTCTCAACGACATCATGATAGGCGGGATGCGTGAAAAGGCGCCAGCCTCCGGCAACTTCGCGAAGCTGAAAACCGCGGTTGGCCTCTTCGTACTCGACCTTAAGCTCGGCGAGCAACGAGGCGCACTCACCCGGAGCGATATCAAGGGCACCGGCAAGCACCGGGGCGCTCACCGGATCGCTCGACACAAGCAAAAGCGCCTCGAGAGCCCCTTTGAGGCTATCGGTCTCGAGAGTCGTCAAATTAGACATCTCATACTCCTATTCCGTGAGCGCCGGACCCTCGCCCGGCACATAGGCAGCGGCACCCTCAATACGATCGATGGTAATCGTCCCGAACAGCTCGTCTTGCGCGAGCTTGACAGATCCGCGCTTGGCGAGCTCGAGCATGGCCAAAAACGTAACGACGAGCTGCTCGGTAGTCGCCTCACCGTCCAAAAGGTCGCGAAACGTCGTATGTGCGTGTGCCATGGTAAAGCGATCGACCGATGCGACCGTAAGATCAAGCGGCACCCGATGTGGGGCCACGTGCTCGGCCTCCAGCAAAAACGTCTGGCGCTTTCCGTCCAAATCCGCGCAGATGACCGCAAGACCGCGTAGGGTGATGCCGGCAAGATAATCGGGCATGAGCCCCAAAAACTCCGGATCAGGCCCCGCCACGCGTGGATGCATGCGGCTTTCGGCCTCCATACGGGCACCAAGAGCCGCCGCCGCCCCCTTAAACTGCTTGTAGGCGATCAGACGTTGAATGAGAACCTCGCGCAACGCATCGCCGTCAAGTTCGGAAAGCTCTCCAAGATCCTCATCATCATGCTCATCCCGCTGTCGATCCGCATCATCGGGAACCAATGAGGCGGCCTTGATATCGAGCAAGGTGGCGGCGACCAGCAAAAAATCGCTCGCCACGTCCAGGTCAAGCGCCTCAATGCGTTCGACCTCGGCCAAATACTGCTCGGCAACATCGCTTATGGAGATGGAACCGATATCGACCTTTTGACGGGTAACCAACTGGAGAAGTAAATCAAAGGGGCCTGAATACACCTGCGTCGAGACACGGTACGACACTTCAGACCTCCCAGATAACGGCGCCCCACGGCGCGGTTTAAAAAGCGCATCGGCCGGAATGGATAAACTACCGACCGGATTCTGAGTTTACCTTAGATACCGCCCAACGCCAGACGCAAAAGAGATTCGGCGAGCGGATACACCGTAACGTCGAAATAACGCCCGATCAAATCGATGCCCGTGATCTGGGGCAGCAGATACAACACGATAATCAAGATGGGCATCGCATAGCGTTGAAGCCGATAATAGGCGCTCAACGCCTCGCCTTTCAAAAAGGGCACCAGAATCGAAGAGCCATCGAGCGGTGGCAGCGGAATCAGATTGAAAAATGCGAGCGAAAGATTGATCACGATAAACGTCGATCCAAACTGCAGGATTCGCTGCGCGTTCGCAAAGGACATGCCAGAGAAGGCAGAATCATAAAGAACCCGCATAAACAGTGCGGCAATGAGGGCCAACAGCACATTGGAAGTCGGACCTGCAGCGCTCACCAAAACCTCGTCGCGCTTGGGATGCTTGAGGTTGTTCAGATACACCGGAACGGGTTTGGCAAACGCGAAGACGGGGCCACCGGCAACAAGCATGAGCAGTGGCAGAAGGATAGTGCCGAAGGGATCGATATGGTTGATCGGATTGAGCGAGAAGCGGCCGCGCGAACGGGCGGTCGCGTCTCCGAGCACGTACGCCGCACCGGCATGGGCGCTTTCGTGAATCACGATGCCCACGACCACCGCGACGGCGCTCGCAACAAGTCCCCAGATATCGATTCGGCCAAGAGCCACTCAGAACCCCTATCTCACGCGATGCGAAATGCGCATCAGCAGATAATCGACAAGAAAGAGCACCACAGCCACCAATGCGTAATCCAAACGGAAAACGCCGCCGAAAGGAGACGTGATGACGCCATACCCGGCAATGGCCGCCGGGAGCGCTCGCGAGAGCTCCACGATAAACCCGACGATCTTAAGCTTGGCGGCCAGGCCGCTAAAACATAGCAGGACCGTCATGACGCTCATGAAGATGCCCGCCACACGACACGCGAAAGCAAGAACCGACAGCGCCACAGCAAGTGCCTTACGAGAGCTCACGAGCCGTTTCCTCCTCTATCTGGGTCGAAAGCTCGAGCCATTGGTCCTCGAGCGCGGGAATCTCCTTCTTGAGTCCGTTATATTCCCCCAAGGCGGCATTGAACTTCTCCTGATCGGCGTAAAGCTCCTCGGAGGCCATAAGTTCCATGAGCTCGTCATAACGCTTACGTTTCCCATCAAGATCCTGTTCGATCTTTTTTAGCTGGTTGCGCACGCCCTTGAGCTTCTTGTTCAACGCTGCACGCGCCTGGGCCTCCGCTCGCTTCTGCTCCTTGGTCTTCTTTCCCTCGATAGGCTTAACGCTTGCGACCTTGGACGGTGCAGGAGCCGGAACAGTCTTGACCTCAGGGGTCTCGTTGCCGCCTTGCGCAGCAGCGGCACGCTGCGCCAGATCATCGCGTTTGAAAAGATAATAGTCGTAGTCGCCGTCATAGACGGTCATGTGGCCGTCACGGATATCGATCACGCGGTTCGCAACGGCACGCACCAGATGCTCATCATGGCTGATAAGCACGATCGTGCCCGGGAAGCTTTTGAGCGCGTTTTCGAGCATGTCCACCGAATCGATATCAAGATGGTTGGTGGGCTCGTCGAGGCAAAGCAGGGCCTCGGGCGCGACGAGCATCTTAGCCAACGCCAACCGAGCCTTCTCGCCGCCTGAAAGCACGCGGACCTGCTTCTCGATCGCATCATTGTCGCTAAAGAGGAAGGCACCGAGCAGACTGCGCTGCTGAGGAACCGTCCATTTAGGCGTCACGGTATCGATCTCCTGGAGCACGGTATTGGACTCGGTCATTCCCTCGAGCGCATGCTGGGCGTAATAGGCGACGCCGACGTTGGTGCCCAAGTCGCGCTTGCCGCTCGTAGGGCCCTCGATGCCGGCAAGCATCTTCATGAGCGTCGATTTGCCGGCGCCATTGGGACCGACAAGGGCCACATGCTCGCCGCGGTAGAGCTTAAGGTTGATGTCGCTGTAGATATGTTTGCTGCCATAACTCTTCGAGACATCCTCAAGCGAGACGACCAGATCACCCGAGCGTGGAGGATCGGGGAACTTGAAATCGATGTGCTTATGCCCTTCGGGAAGGATTACGAGCTCCTTTTTGATCTGCTCGATCTTGCGGATACGCTCCTGGGCCTGAGCGGCCTTTGTGGGCTTGTAGCGAAACTTATCGACAAACACCTGCATATGAGCAATGTCGCGCTCTTGAGCCGCGCGCTTGGCACGCATCTGCTCCAGATTATCCTCGCGCTGCTTGAGATAGCTCGAGTAATTGCCGGTATAGGTGGTGATACGACGATTCTCGAGAGCCGCAACATGGTCGACGCAGGCATCCATAAACGCACGGTCGTGACTGACGATCAGCACGGCGCCATCGTAGTTGGCGATAAAGCCGCGCAGCCACTGAACGCTTTCGAGATCCAAATGGTTGGTGGGCTCGTCAAGCAGCAGCAGATCGGGATGGCGCAAAAACAACTTGGCCAAAGCGATGCGCATTTGCCAGCCGCCCGAGAACTCCGAACAGGGACGATCGAAATCGCTGACCTTGAAGCCAAGTCCGGCAAGGATCTTGCGGGCATTGCTCTCGAGCTCATAGCCACCCAGATGCTCAAATCGATCCTGAACCTGACCATACTCGTTAAGCAGAGAAGTTACGTCCTCGCCCTTCTCGGAACGCTCTGCGATCTGGGTCTGCAGTTCATCGGCACGCTCCCCCATCCGCCGGATCTCCTTAGCCGCAGCCATGACCTCGTTCAGAATGGAAGTGTCCTTATGCTCCAGGTTGGTCTCCTGCTCAAGATAGCCGACCTGGCAATCCTTGGCATACTGGACCGAACCGGCATCCGGGCTGTCGATACCCATGATGATCTTGAGCATCGTGGTCTTACCGGCGCCGTTGGGACCGACAAGAGCAAAGCGCTCCCCCGGATTGATCTGAAACGAGGCGCCGCTGAACAGGACACGTGCACCGAAGCTTTTCTCGATCTTGTCGACCAGAAGGATCATGGCGATGAGAACCTTTCCACCGAAAACAAAAAAGGCCCTGACAAATGCCAAGGCCTTAAAAATTTAAGGGTGGAGACGAGGGGGATCGAACCCCTGACCTCTTGACTGCCAGTCAAGCGCTCTCCCAGCTGAGCTACGCCCCCAAAAGAAGCCAGATATTGTCTGGCTGGGAATGCAATGGTGGGCGATACAAGATTCGAACTTGTGACCCCATCCGTGTGAATGAAGTATGCTCGGCATCGCCTTCAATGCACGAGGGACATATTAGGACAGGACGGCCACTCTGTCCAGCAAAAACTTTTTCTTCTTAGCCAAAGCCTTCCAAGCCCGTAAACTTAGGCCATCAACTTTTGGTGTCCATTTGGTGTCCAAGTTTGGTGTCCAAGCGCAGGTCATCGGCGGTTTTGCATATATGCAAATTGAGCATCAGATTATCCAAAAGTCCTCCGGAGGGCATTCGAAAATTTTTTTAGATTAAGGGTGTCCAATCATGAAATTCGAGCATTATTCCAACGCAACACTCCGCAAACGTCCCAACCGTGGCTGGCAGGGGATCATCAAATATAAGGATGAGGACGGCAAGTGGCACTCCAAGTACCGAACGTTCTCGGAGTGCCGCCTCAAGCGCGATGCCGAGCATGAGCTTCGCGTCTGGCGAGAAGAAGAGGAGCTTGCCTGGACCGAGGGCAAAGCCAACCGAGTCTGCATCTCGCAAAACATAACGGAATATCTAACCCACTATATCGACATGCTCGAGAAGACCGGCGGCGCCGCACGCTCAACCATCGCGGGCTACCGTTTCGTCCTCAAGCACATCCAGGAGCACCCTATCGGCTCAGTTCGCGTCAACGACCTCGATGCCGAGATCGCCGAGCAGTGGGTGTCTCAGCTCATCAAAGAGGGCAAATCGCCGGCAACCATCCGCAAGAGCTACAACGTCCTTCACGTTGGCATAAAGCACGCCGTGGAGACCCATAAGCTCCCCTACGACCCCATCGCCAACGTTCGCCTACCAAAGATCCCCAGGAAGCTCCCCAACGTTCTCGACGAAGGCCAGCGTGCTCGTTTGGTCATGTATCTCGACACCATGCAGGTGACGCAACCCAACGTCGGTATCGCGCTCGCGCTCTATACCGGCATGCGCGAGGGAGAGATATGTGCCCTCAGATGGTCGGATATCGATTTCAAGAACGCTTCCCTTATCGTGCAGAGGTCAATCGGAACAGACGGAAACGCCACCTTCGTAAAAGAGACCAAGACGTCCAGGTCCACGCGCGTCCTGCCCATCAGCGTCAATCTCAGCAGTCTCCTCGAGCGTCGCAGGCAGTTCATGCGAGAGGAGTGCGAGCGCGTCGGCCTCAGGTTCAGCGAATCAATGTATGTCATCGGCACCATCGTGGGCGGAGAGGACTCCTATATGCGCCCCAAGATGCTTTGGCGCAACTGGAAGATGCTCGCAAATTCCATGGGCTTTATCGGAACTCAGGGCAAAGTCCCCACATTTCACGACCTCAGGCACACCTACGCCACAGCCGCCGTCGCAAGCGGGGCAGATATTAAAAGTGTCCAAGGGCTTCTTGGTCATGCGTCTGCAAGCACCACGTTGGATATCTACGCGGCCCACGATATCAATGCCATGAGACGTGCTGTAGCAGCAACGGAGAGTGCTATTCGAAATAAAAAGGAATGTAATACCGAGAAATCGGTAAGTGCCGCTTAACGAATAATTGTTGTTCAACATCTGGCACACAGGTAGATTTGACGGGGCGGGCATGATATATCGGTGCCCGCGTCGAGGGGATACATATGAATAACGACACTCCCTCTCTGGACAGCTGGGTATTCGAGGATATCGAGACTGCCCTGAGAGCCTACGCCGAATCTATCAATGTCGTTTACGACAAAACCCATCCGGTCGCATGTCTTCCGGAGGGGTCCACGCAATTCGCCCTGAGACAATTGGGGATGACCTACGCAGACGTCGCAAACATGGTCTCGACGGGCTATCAAACGGTTGCGGGTTGGTTCAATGTGAAGAGAAATCCGGCCCGGTCAACCGTCCGATGCTGCATCTACCCCGTTCTTTGCGAGGCATGCCGACGTTCGATGTCAATACATATCGATTCAGATGATCAGAGAAGACTCGTCGAGCATCGCGTATTCCTCTTATTGACAACCGGGTCGACCGATACGCCCGAGGAAATCCAATTGATACTCGATCAAGCCCGCGAGCGTTTTCACCGTTCCGCTTTGATATATGCGGCGAGGACCCTCAATAACAGCGACCTCACTTCGATCGCGCACAGTGCGCTTGGGTTTCTCGCGCTCAATCATGGCAACGGCGAATATGATTCCTCCATCAACTGGGAAATCGCTCGTGACAGCAATCTAATAACTATGAGGGGAGCCGAGCTCGAAGCATCTACACAAGCTGAAAGTTTCGATCGCGCGACCAGCATCATCGATCGAGAGTCTTGGACAAAAGGCCTCGAAACGCTCAGCCTGGAGCAGCTCAAAGCCTGCGCCAAGGAAATCGAAGACGCAATCCAAGAGAAAGAACAGGCGGTTACCTAGACTTTCCAACAGCAAAAACGCGCCATTGGGCTTTTTAAGGGCCCAGGACGCGTTTTGCCATTGAAAAGTCGTGCACCGGCGCTCTATCCCCGTATCGGTCTGAGGCCTAACTCAACAGCTCATTCACCCGTCGCTGCACCTCGTCATAGCGTGCCCCAAGGGCACTCTTGCGCGCGGCCCCGGCGCCGTATTCCCCACGGATCACGGCGCGCGCCACCGCGTCAACGTCAAAGCTATCATTGATCTGCACCAGATAGTCATCGGCCTCAGCCTTACCAGTCGGTTTACCCACCGCCACATAGACCTTGCGCCCGTCGCGATCGAAGCGTCCCCAGATCCATCCATCCGCGCTCTTATACCAAGCGTCCAATACGACAGTCTCATTCAACTTCAAGCAGCCCAACACGCGTCCACTCAAAGCCGGCATATCGCGCACGTTCAAAGCGCTTACCGCGCATCGGTACGTACCGCCGGCAAAAGCCGAAGAGCCCGCAACAAAGCCCGTCGCCCCGTTCATCTTCGCGGCAACTTCCTTTTTGAACTGATTCCAGCTGCGTCCGTAGGTCGCAAAGTAAGCGTCAGGATCGGTGTGATCCGTTCCGCCCCAGCGCAGACGGCATTCATTATGAGACAGCAAGGCCGTAATCCCCCAGCCTCGACTGCGCAAGTAATCCGCACACCAAGCCACCACTTCATCCCATTGTTTCTCGAATGTCGCAGCATCGGTAGCATGGGCCAATTCAATCCCAACGCACTTAGAGTTAGCCGCCCCCACGTGCCAGGCAACCGCATTGTCAGCCTGTGTGTGATACACAACAGAACCATCGAGCTCGGCAATATAGTGCGTCATACACACCCAGGAGGCGTTGCGCCTCCAGTACTCGACATGGTTCGCCGCACTCGCCCCAGGATTCGCTGTCTCGTGAACCACCAGATAGCTCGGGGACATCGTGCCATGCCCCTGGGCCACGATCGCCTCTCGACTCTCGTACGCCTGCGCCGACACGGCAAACGCCATGGTCAGCGCCAGCACGAGAGTCAAAATACCCACTTTTTTGAGCTTTAAAAACCCCACCTTTTTGTACTTCATAAACCCCCTCACAAAGACAAAGGCGCCGCAGCCAAACCAGCCGCAGCGCCCATGAGATAGACGGATCACCTCCTAATCGGAAACTACAGAGCCCGAGTCAAGCTCCGCCATGATCGGTGAAAGGATCGCCATGACCAGCGCAACGACAAACGCGCGCGCAGCCGGATCCATGGCGCACTCGCCGAAGATCAGGTCGACGTTGGCGATGATCACGCCAAGCACACCCTGGACGATGGTTCGCGCCAATCGCCATTCCCAATCATTTGAATGCAGAAAGAGGTCCATCTAGCCCTTCCTCTCCTCGAGCGACTCAATGTCGCGTTTCACGACGGCCATATCCTGTTCAAGCTGATAGGTACGTTCGATAAGTGTGTTGTGCTTCTCAACCCGCTTAGACAAAAGGTCGATCTTGAGCTCCATCACCGCACGGCTGCGCGAGTTGGAAGCAAGCACGCCCACCAGGGTCACCACGCCCCCAATAAGGGCAACAGCAATAGATTCCAAGCGACCTCCCAACGTCTCAACTGCTGAAAACATTCTCCGGGGCGGTCACAAATCGATTTTATTGTTCAACAAATGAAACAAAAGCGCAGACCATTCACCGATTGGGTCGAGGAGGTCAGCAAGCAATAATCCAGGGGGTGGTAGCCTTTTTGTCGTCGGGATATAGGAAAGGAGACGTCATGAAGAAACGTCTAACCGTATTATTCGCATGCCTTATAGCCGTAATCGGGTTGTCGGCCTGCTCGAGCTCAAAGTCTGAGGAGCCTAAATACGTGGACGACACCGCCATGGAGACGATCGCCAAGGGATTTGAAACCCGATCGGACGTCATCACCGAGATGGAGCAGAATGGTGAAGACACTCAGTCGAACAAAAATCTCAAGAAGATGATCAATGCCGAGCTCGATGTCGATAAAGAGCTGACCGATGCCAAATTCAAAGATAGCAAGATGCAGGAGGATGTACTGTCCTACATCAATTCGCTTCAGGGACAGCTTGATGTCGTAAACAATAACTCCAGCTCAAACGATACCTTCTACCAGGAATGGCAAGAGGCCTACGATACGCGCAGTTCGGCTCTGAAGGTTCTTGTCGACAAGTACAGCCTCAAGGTCTCCGATAAGTACAAAGACGATTTCGACGAGCTGATCGCAAACGGCACGGCAGCAACGAAAAAAGCCGACCAACAAGAAGGGCTCGTCAACAACTTCAACAACCTAACCTGGGATGTTGAAGACGATGGCTATGGCAATATGACGTACTCGGCCGTTGTCGAAAACACCACCCAATACAACTATAAAAATGTCAATCTCACGCTCGGTCTTTACGACGGAGATGGCGTAAGACAAGACGAGGCATATGCTCAAACCAACTCATGGGCCCCAGGCGAGAAAGTTCGTTTCGAAGCATACGGCAGCATAAGCCCGGCATCCATTAAGGTCGAGCCGACTTACTACGAAGCAGAATAAGCCGCAAATACAAGCGATCAAGATTGCAGCCCCGCCCACCAGGACGGGGCATTTTCATGCCATATCACCCCGCTGTCAAATACCCCGGGGTATCGTAGGTGTCCACAATAGCCATGGCACCCGTGACCTTCTTTGCGTCAAAGATCGTCCCCGCGCCACCTGTCAGCGACCTGCATCCTTTAAACGTTTGATAGCCCGCCGAAGAGCTCCAGTTCACTCCAACAGGCAGCTTCCAGCCAGCATCCACCGTAATCACACTCAGCTGAGAACAATCGCCAAAGGCGACCGACAGATCACGCAGCCCAGACGGATCGATTCCCCTCAAATCGAGATTCGGCAACTGCCAGCACTGATTGAACGCATAGGTCATTTCGCCCACACGGCGCAAGTTCCCCAGACCTTCCACCGCTTCCATATATTTGCAGCCATAGAACCAATAATCCATGTTCCATATAAGGTCGTCGGGCATTTCCATTGAGCGCATGCGAGCGGTCTTTACATCACTCGACGAAGAACCCCAAGCCGTGCACCTGATCGCTTTATACCGCGCCTGCGCGCAGATTGGGCACGACTCCACAACCTTTCGACCGTCATCGGGCAAATCCGGTCCAATCTCGACAGAGCCATCATCGAACAGAGCACTCCAAACCCAAAAGCGCTTGTCTCGTTCCCCCTCATGGCACAGCACGCCTTTCTCATCAAACCCAAAAGCCGTCTTCTTCTCAGAAGAACCGGGGCAATAGAAACTTTCACCCACAAGACGAGCGCAAGATGAAAAGGCCCCCATAACGTTCGAGATAGCGCTGTTGTCGAACGACTCGGCAAATATGGAACGAAGCGAGCCGCACCCGCTGAACGTATAGGAGAAATCGGCGACACCGGAAAGGTTCTCGAATCCTCGAACCTCCTCGAGCCCGGACATTCCCTCAAACCAGTATCGGCAGCTGCTAATGTCGGCAGCAGCAAGAGAAGTGTCGATCTGGGCCCGGCCAACACGCAGGCGCGAAGCATACCAAGGACGGTCTTTCAGCGCGTTGTATCCGGTGGCGGAAATCTCCCACACACCGTCACGTTTTCCGTGCCCCAAAGGTACCGAACTCAGGTAGCCCATCCAAAACAGACCATCTTCAAAAAGGATGGCTCGGGGCTCGTCTACCGCAGAAAAAGTAAGGGAGAGAATAGCGGCAGCCATGGCATCAGGGCGATAGCGTTCGGTCAGGCCGTTTTTCGAGCGGATCGCATCGGCAAGATCAGCAAACACATCCATCGAGACAATGCCGCTGGCAATTTCGGGATATTCGACCGCGAGAGCTTCGCCAGTTTTGCTCCCATCAAGGACATCGACGGCTGACGCTAGTTCGGCAGGCTTAAATCGTAACGAGCTGCCGCTCTGCATCCTTATGGCGTTTCCGATATCGACCAGGATCTTCGTCGATATCGTACCAAAGCTCACAGAGAAACCTCGGTAGACGACGGGGCCATGGCGAAACGGGCAATGCAACGCAATACACACTTAGGACCATAGAAGGAGTAATCCTTAATGCTCTCGATTTTTAAAAGACATCCGGTGTCTGCTGAAAGTACAAGGTCGCCCACGGTCGCGTTTCTGTAGCCATCAAGATAATCATTGCCACTCGTTGCCTCGCCGACGGCAAGATCGTACCCATTGATCACTTCAAACTTTATGCCGCCCAACCGAGCGCTAAAGCAAAATGTCCTCTCTTCATACGTGTCATCAATCGATTGAGCTATGCGACTCGGGTGGCAAAGGCAGCTGGCACTATTCGCAAGATAGAAGCAATCCGAGCTATACTCCCCCTTCACAACACGTGTCTTGGCTTCTCCATACTCCATAATCGGAATATCAATAGCAGGAGCGTGCGTGAGGCCGCCAGCAGATAGAGCGGGATCTCCCTTCTCGCCCTTTTCGCCCCTAGGGCCGCTAGGGCCGACTTCGCCTTTCTCGCCTCGTGGACCGCGATCCCCCTGTTCGCCCTGGGGACCCTGCGGCCCAACATCGCCCTTTTCTCCTTGAACGCCACGCTCACCCCTATCGCCCTTTTCTCCTCTCTCGCCCTTTTCTCCACGGGGTCCGATTTCACCCCTTTCCCCTTGCGGGCCCATTTCGCCAACATCCCCTTTAGGCCCTTGAAGAAGTGTTGCGCTCACCTGACCGCTAGCCGTCTCGACCTTCAGCAGCGATGCGCCCCCGCTTCCCTCTTCCACGGTAACGATGGGACTAAAGCCCGCAGGCCCTTCAGGGCCTATTTCGCCCCTGGGGCCGCGCTCACCATCTGCCCCGTCTTTGCCCGGATCCCCCTTGAATTCTCCCGATGCCGCTTTCGTCCGAAGGTCCTCAGCAAGCTCCAACAACTCATCAGAAGCGTTTTCATACCGTTTAATAACGTCAACGAATAGCGAGAAGCCATCACCCGGATCGACCGACCCAAACAGCGCCTCGTCGGAACGCACCAGAAACTTTCGACTCGAAAGCGTCCCGCCCTCGGGATAGGACAAGATTAGCTTGCACTCGACCACGCTCTCAATGTTCACCATCGAACGCGGCCAGTAAACGGCCATACGACCGCCAGCGGCATCAATGACGAACAACTCCTCGAGTCCATGCCGACGAGCCTGACGGTTACGCCATTGCAGATACATGTGGTGTTTGGAAAGATCGAACGGTACGCCGTCCATCGAGACCTCGACGGCCATACCACGCGTCTTGTAATCGGCAGGGGATGCCAAGAGCTCGCCGCCCATGCATTCGCCGCACAGGTCCCAATCCATATGCTGAAGAGCGAATTCCTTGATATCCATTTAAAACTCCATCTTACTCAAGTCGTTCAGAGAGGCGATCTTCTCGTCGACGTAATCCTTGGTGGCAAATGAGGAACCTTCGACCGTCCCCCAGTTGGCAACACCCACGAGCCTAACGTTGGCGCTAAAAGCACTCAGCTCCTGAACGACCTCCATGACCTGTGCGATGACACCGGTATCGAAGCTGATCGCATAGTCGCCAGGAGCTATGTAAACCCCCTCGACGTAATAGGACCCCTTGAAAGTCTCGCCGACGGCCAGCTTCAGCTCCCTGCAAGTACAGAAATTGACCCCACGCATGCTTCCGCGCAGCTCAAAGGTGTACTCGTATTTACCATTGCGATCAGTGATGCCCATTACCTGACCAAGAATGTGCTCGCTATCCTCGACAAGGTCGCAGCCTTCGAACTCCAATGTGTCAAAGACCAAACGCGTGGTATACGAACTGAATCCAAACTTAAGGCTCGTATCCTTGATAATCTTCGCGCTCGAACCGTTCTCGCCGTTCGCGCCGCGCTCTCCGCGCGGACCCTTCTCGCCACGCGGACCCTGGGGACCCTCCGGTCCGGGCTCACCACGCTCCCCTTTGTCACCTTGGGCACCGCGCAAGACGGTCGCAGTGGTCATCCCGTCGGCATCAACGACAGTGAGGGTAGAGACGCCGTCGCCGTCGGTCGTCACCTTAGCCGAAGGGCTGAAGCCAGCCGGACCAGCGGGTCCAGGCTCCCCCCGGGCACCGTCCTTGCCATCGAGACCCGGCTCCCCAGGAGGCCCGGCAAACCCGCCCACGGCGGCCTCCTTCCGCAGGTCATCCGCTAGTGTCAGTAGCTCCGCGGCCGCATCCTGATAGCGGAAGATGGACTCAGTGAAAAGCGAGAAGCCGTCCCCATCGTCAACGCAGGCACTTAGGTCCTCAAGGACCGTCACCAAAAAAGTCCTGCTCGTATAGTTGCCGCCATCAGCAAGGGAGATCATGAGCTGGCACTCGACCTTGCCCTCGGCACGCGTCATGGCACGGGGCCAGTGAACGGTCCTTCGCGAAGCGACACCGTCCGCAGGAGCCATCTCTGCGCAACCACGCCGACGTGTCAGGCGATGTCGCCATATCAGGTAGGTGCGATGCGGTGTCAGATCAAACGCAATACCATGATCGGTGATATCGACGATGATCCCGCGACCGCGAAAATCGGCGGGGCTTGCGACCAGGTCTCCGCCAAAAAGCGCCTCGTCGAGCGCCCAGTCAAGATGTTGCAGGCCAACCGTCTCCAAAGGCGTCATCAAAGCTCCCACTCCCTCATAGATCGAACGATGCGCTCCTATTTTCCGAAGGGGTCACATTCTCCAGAGCCGCCTGGATGTAGGCGAGTTCAGAAGATGTGACGTTTCCAATCTGCAAGGTCGTCTCGTATCCATCGGCCCCAAAGGTGCGTTTTCGTCCCACGACCCTCGTCTTCATCTTCCAGGCCGGTTTGCGCGTTCCGTCGACAAGGCCGACGCGGTCGCCGAGCTCAGCCTCGATGCCGCCGGCCATAAGCGCTGCGCTCGCCTCGTAGATGACACGCGGCTCGATCAACTTGGAAAGGGCAACCAGGGTGTGCGAGTAAACCGCGTTGGGCGTGGCATCATCCACGAAGACCACCGAGCCCACGCGATGGACACGCTCGCCGTTGACGGGCACACCCCATTTCTCCCGCGCCTCATCGTTTTCGATGTACTTCTTGCCATAAGCAACGTGATGCTGGCCGATATAGGCATTCTCCATCGTCAGGCGGCGCATGTACCCTCTTGTGAAGTTCCCGTTCTCGTCCTGGGCTGGCAGGCCCATTCCGTAGCCATAAAGCTTCGTATAGACGTCCGCATCGAGCACAGTGCGTCTGCACCACGTCAGACCAGTAGCATACGTCAGCTGAAGCCCCCGGTACTCACCCAGTTGCCCTCGCATCCGCAACGTTCTTGAGACGACGCCGCTGCGGTCGGCAAGAATCTCCGGCTCGAACTCGACCTTGCCCTCGCGTTCGATCTCATGGAGCCCACTATATCCATCGGTGTGATAGAGCAGCGCGTCGAGACGAGTCACACTTTCGGGATAGTCGATATTCCAGCGTTCGGGATACATGCAACCAAGAACCATGGCCATGGCCGTCTCGGGCAGCGTGTACGAGAGCCTCGTCTCCTCGTGGTAAACCGCCGTCATATCGCAGAGTGATGTCCTCGCCAGCACCTTGACGCCCGCGTTATCCATGACCTCCTCGGTCCTGATCACCACATGTTCGCGCCAACGTCCGTCTTGAGGGTCACGCCAGAGTATCCTGTCATACTTCTCCGGCGTCTCGGCACACCAGAACTCAAGGGTATCGTCATCGCGCAACACCTCTTTATGGACAACAGGTCCCAAAGGATGAAGGATGCCCAATCTCGTATCCGCTCCATCGAACCAGTAAAGGCAGGAAAGACCGCCCATCAGAGCCACCGCTCATGGAAGTCAATCGAATCCAACGTGCAGTTACGCAAACTCAGGCTATGAGATCCCGGCTCAAGCGAGAAGAAATCGCTTCCCACTGCCACACGTTCGTCAGCCACCTCGCCGTTAACTGTCAGGCGGTTGTTAGAGCAGTCAAACACATAGATATCCCCCGTTTTCGTCGAGGTGAGGAGTCTCAGCTCGCGCTCACCATCAAGCGTGACCAAGAAGGTGTTGCTCGGCTTCGTGATCACGGTGAGCACGGGTTTCGTGACCCATGTACCACCGACGTCGAAGGTTGAGCTCGTAACATGTCGTAACTCCCCATACGCCACCGGGTCATGCGCCGTAAACGTCACCTCGCAGCAACCATCCTCAAAGAGCGCATCCCATGCGCGCACCTTGGTGACCACGCAGTCGCGGTAACTCAACCCCGGCTCCTCCGGCAGCACGAGCTCGCCGCCCACCGTCCCGCCGAGCCATCCCGCCAGCGTGTGCCGCACGCCCGCAAGCTCCGACGCATCCATTCGACGGTCCGCCCGCATCATCAGCTTCACCTTGATCTCAACGGGCGGCATCGACCCGCCAACAAGAAGGGCGCCAGGGCGCCCAGGGACGGTACGGGTCTTCGGTTCTGACACGGCGAGCGGCTTCAACGTCGTCTCGGCCGTGCAGTACGGGCTCAAATCATGCCCGCGAAAGGTAATCGACTTCACAAGCCACCTCACATCATTTCGGGCCGTCCACCTCGCAGGTCAGCCGTACATCGACAGACCAGATAAAGTAACCGCCGCCGTCGTTCCGCTTAAATCGCGGCATCCCGGCACGCACGGCCAACACCTCCACGTCGATGGCCCCAAAGGCCGCCCAGTCGCCGCCGTTCAGCGCATCCTCGCAGGTCCGCGCCCGCTCATAGCCAGCCGCCGCCGTCTCGGACGCGATCAGAACACCCACCGTGGCCGCCCAGCGCCCAGCGTGCTTGCCCTCGGCGATAAGCTCCCAGACGGCGGGCTCCACCACCACCGGCTCGGCGCACGCCCGGCGCGCCGGGGGCGCGGTGTACACATCCGCGATCCCCGCCGCCGTCAGCATGCCGGCCACCACGTCCATCACGCTCATGACAGCGTCAACTCCCAATGGTGGATCGTCCCGTCCGCATCCTTCAGGCACTCCACCTGGCGCACCAGGTAGTCCATTCCGCGCACCTCGACGCGAGACCCTACGGGAATCTCAAAAGCCCCCACCGAGTTCTGCGCGTCTACGTACATCACGCCGCTACCAGTGCTCGAACGATGCCCGTCCTCGGAGATAACGTCCACCGTCTGCACGCGCACACAGCCAAGTGGGCGTCCGCCCTTAAAGCCGCCCTTGCCGTCAGGCACACGCACCACGCAGCAATCGCGCAGCATCGAGCGCGGAATCGGGCTCAAACCCATGAACGCCATCAGCCCAAACCTCCAAAGAGTGCCCCGGTGCCGAAGAGCTCGCGCGTCGCCGCCGCCGTCGCTTCGTCACGAGCTGTCGTCTCGCGGTCCTCTAGGTAGCGGGTTACCTTGTAGTCGCCAAGCGACACAGCTCCCTTGCGGTCCTCGTCCCATTCATAAAAGGCCTCAGCCGCCGCGCAAATGGCACGCTTCCAGCAAAGGACGCTCTCCGCACTCGCCCCCACCAGGTCGGGGTTGCCGCACAGCCACTTCACGTGGCGTACGGCACGGGGCAGGATACGTGCGAACTCTTCCGCTCCCATCTCGCCGCCAAACTCATCCTGGTAGAACAGGTAGTCGACGCTACCGATGCAGCACGAGCCCGAAGGGGCGGGCGTGCAGAAACTCGGCCCACTACAACGCCCGGCCATTTAAACCGCCTTCGAGCAGTACACGCCGTCGAGCTTGTTATCGAGCAGCTCCACGATTCCGTACTTGCGGTACTTGCGCATATACGAGTCCAGGTTCTCCAGCTCGTTCGGACTGAACACGCGCGAGGCCACGTGCTTGTCGAACTTGATCACAGCGGATTTCTCCACGATCAGAAAGTTCAGCGCCTTGCCGTCAGTCGGATCCTTCACATAGCCAAACTGGTCGGCGTCGCCACTCTGAAGCTTGATCTTGGAGTAGAAGCGTCCCTGCGGCACCTCGACGATCTTCGAGAAGCGGGTCAGCACGTTCTTGGAGAGGTTCGGATTCAGCGCCGAGTAATCATCAATCAGGCCCTTAAGCGTCGGCGTGATAAACAGGTAACGGCTCTCGCGCGTGACTTCCTTCTCGTCCATCGTGTTCGTGACCTCGCGCAGGTCCCCCAGAATATCCGGAGCCTCGGCGTCCGCATAGTCCTTCGCGGCTCTCGTCACACCATCGTGCCCTGCGATCTCCGCAAAGGTGAAGGCGTCGGCCTCAGGTGCCACCTGCGTACGCTGCAGCTCGGCACCGGCCGCCACAAAGCAGTCGAGCACGCCTGCCTCCTCGACATCCATCACGTCCGCGAGCAGCTTGATACCGCGGTCGTAGTTGAATGTCTTGGTCTCGTACTCATAGGTGATGTTGCCGGTCTTGTAGCCCACGTTGCGTGTGTAGTCGCCCAGCCCCGTCACGGAGATCTTCGGAATCATGATCTCCTTGGCGTTACGCCCCGCGCGGGCCATGCGGCGCGGCGAGTTCAGACAGGTCGAGAGCGCCTCGCGCTTGTAGACCTCGTCGAGCACTGTCGTGTAATTCTTAATAGCGGCAATCGTATTCGGCATCTATGCTCCTTCTCCCATCAGGGATTTATCGGGACGGTGTCCAAAAAACGCGCCCGCCGGCCGCAGGCCGAGGGTGAGTTTTTCGGACCCGTCCCAGGAAATCCCGCCTGTCACCCTCACAACCCCGTTAGTCGTCCAACCCGGCGATCTCGCGCCAGTGCTTCAGCTGTTTCGCGGTGTCCACAGCGGCACCGGCGTTCGGCAGCCCCGTCTTTCCCTTGGGTTTCGATTCCTGTGAAGTCGGTTGTGAAGTCTCAAACAGCCACGGTTCCGCGGCCTTGAGCGCCTCCACGTCACCGCCGTGGTCATCAAGCAGCGCCTGCGCGGCCTTCACGTTGCGGGCACCGGCGAGCGTCAACTTGAACGTCACGTCCTGTTCCGCCAGACGGCGCTCCAGCTCCGCGACGCGTGCCTCGGTGGCAGCGGCAGCGACGTCACCGCCCTCGCCCTCGGGCTCGTGATGGCGTCGAAAAAGTTGGTG
>DJRP01000021.1 GCA_002437815.1 Collinsella sp. UBA6357
TTCGACCCCCTGACGGCCCACCCATTAATTGAGTAGGTCATCGCTTTTGCGGTGGCCTTTTTCTTTTGCGCCGAGCCATCGGTTTTTACCGTTCTTTGCCAAGTACACGAGACACCCCCTGCCGTTTATGCGCGGCAGGGGGCGTTATTTTACATTTCACAGGTCAAGGCGGTCGCGGTGGACCATGGGACGCCCGCGGCTATAAGGCGGCACCCTCCCCGGTGCCATCAAACCCGCCGCCCGCGACGATCTCGAGCGCTTGGCCCACCTGACGGGTCACCTTCTCGCGCTCCGCGAGCCCCGGCTTGATGTAATGGCGGTAATCCGTCCCCAGGTCCGTGTGGCCGTGCAGGTCCATGATCGAGAGCGGGTCCTCGTCGGTGGCCGCCATGATCGTCTCCGATGTGTGGCGCAGGGCTTTGGGTGGGATGTACCTCAGGTGATGCCGCTCGCACATGCGGCGCCACGCCCTCACGAGGTTGTCCCCCTCGCATGTTGACGATCCGCTGTCGGCTCCAGTCCTCCACCTGGTCCATGACCGATGTCCCGCCGGGTTCGGTCATGGACGCGCGCAGCTCGTTGAGGATCTCGTGCAGGTGCTACCTCCCTGCCAATAAAACCGGCACGGTGCGGCGCGAGCCCTCCGTCTTGGTCTCTTTTATTCCGTCCTCGTCGGTATAGGCCCGGCGGACCTCGATGTCCTCCGAGACGGTTCGTCTGCCCGTGGCGAAGTCGTAGGTCTTGCTGACCTTGAGGTCGCACGGGCGCACGGCGAGTGCCTCCTCCTTGCGCAGGCCCGAGAGCCCCAGAATCAGGTAGGCGTTCATGGCGAGGTCCGCTCGGTCCTCGTTCGCGGCTAGGCGGCGCAGGGCCTCGGCGGCCTCGGGGATGCTCCACGGCTCCCCGGGAGGCTTCTTCGCCTTGGCGCGATCACGCGGCGGCGGAACGGCTCCTCCGCGACCCAACCGTCGTCGAGGCGCGGCGGGGCTCTTTTGTTTTCACGGACGTTATGCGTCGCCGTTCAGCTTCTTTGCCATCTTCTCGAAGTCGTTCTCATAGATTTTGTCCTGCACCTTCTGGAACTCGTGGAAGCGCTCCTTGGCGATCTTGTCCGCCGTCTTCTTGTTGCGGTTGCCGAGCCCCTTGAGCACCTCGCGCCCGCTGAATGTCAGGAAGCCGTCGAGCAGGCGCTCGCAGTCCTCCATGCTCGTCAGGACGTGCCTTTCGGCCCTGTCTTCGAGTGTGTCAAGCAGCATTGTGACGAGGCGGTTCAGCTGCCTGATCTCGTCCTCGGACAGGTAGTTCTTGGCCACGGTGATGTCCGAGGAGTGGATGCGGCCCTCGGGACCTCCCTTCCATGACGTGAGCCCCATGTTAGGTTTGGAGGGGTCGGAGCGCCCTTGGACGATCTCGGCCGCGGTATGCCCGGTGACGGCGTAGTGCATCTTGTTCTGGACCGCTGCGTAGAAGTTCTTGGCCAGGGTCGAGTCCTTGTCGTAGTCGAAGCTGCACTCCTGGAAGATGTCGGTTATCTTGAGCCACACGCGCCGCTCGCTCGCGCGGATGTCGCGGATGCGGGCGAGCAGCTCGTCGAAATAGTCCTTGCCGAAGGGCCGACCGTTCTTGAGCATGTCGTCGTTGAGGACGAAGCCCTTGGTGATGTACTCCTTGAGGGTCGCCGTCGCCCACTGGCGGAAGCGGGTCGCTCGCATCGAGTTGACGCGGTACCCGACGGCGATAACGGCATCGAGATTGTAGTAGGTTTTCGGTCTGCCGCCCTTTGAGGAGGTTTTTCCGGAAAAACCGGAAAAACTAGTTGAGCTGGCCTTTTGTAGCTCCCCGCTGGCGAAGATGTTGACGAGGTGCTCGGAAATCGTCGAGACGGAGACGTCGAACAGCTCGGCCATTGCCGCCTGCGTGACCCAAAGGGTCTCATCCTTGTAGTAGACCTGAACCGGTACGTTTGCTCCCTCGGACTGGTACAGAATGATATTGGCCTGAATGGGGTCTTCCATATCTCTTCCTTTCCGTTCGGTGGGTTACGCGTTTTTTGCTTTCATCATCCGGTTGCTACGTGCTTATAGAGGATACACGGCTGCGCGGACACGAATTGACCCAGTGCGGCTTTGAGCTCAAGGAGTCCCTGAATATCGAGAAGATGTGTTTTGTATGCGCGGGAACTCGGCCTAGTCCGCTTGATAGTGCGATCCGAGGCTTTTCGTCCGCTTGCGCATGGTTTTGACCATCTGCGTTGCGAGCTGAATCTGCGATTGAAGGCGGGCGAGGGAGGCGATTTCGCTGTCCTTGTCGTTCGGCTTGCCCGGCGCCGTTGCTTCGTCTTGGAGACTTTCAAGCTCTTGCAGCGCTCTGGAAAGTCCTGATTCGGTTCTGTTGATCATGCAGTAGGTGCTCATTGCGTGTTTGAGGCTGCGGGTCAGACGTTCGGCATCTGTTGCGGCAATGCCATGCTGGGGGAGAGCGGCATCCGCATTCGGGGTCACCTCTGGGGCTCCCTGCGCCGCCTGAGCCGCCGAGGCGCCCGCGATGCGGCCGAAGACGATGCCGTTGGCGCTCGACAGGCCACCGATGCGGTCGGCGCCGTGCATGCCGCCTGTCGCCTCTCCGCAGGCATAGAGGCCCTCAGCACCGGTGAAGGCCGTCTTATCGATCTTGATGCCGCCGTTGGAGGCGTGGGCGTACATGGCCACGCGCATCTCGGCGGTCGGGGCAATGCCGTGCTTGTCTTGCAGCCACGTGGCGAAGGTCTGTACGAACTCAGGAACATCCTCGCTGGGGAAGTCGTAGTGTAGCGGTAGGCCTTCGGCACCCGCTTGATCGATGGCAAGATCGATGGCGCGCGAATCCAAGCGCGAAGTGAAGGGGCCGTAGCCGGAGCGCTGTTCGAGCAGGTCGGGCAGCTTGTCGACAGCGATATCGACCGGCTGGTCGAATATCGCGTAGCGCCACGTCTTCTCGTTAAAGACCAGATTGCGCTTGGGTTCGATGAGGCCGGGCATCATCTGCATGAACTCTATATTAGTAAGGGCTGCGCCGTGTGCCAGTGCGATGGCCTGTGAGGAGCTCAGGACATCTGCCGACGTGAGACTGCGCTCGAACAGGCCGCCCGTACCGCCGGCGGCGATGATGGTCGCCTTGGAGGCAATGGACACGAGACGCTCGTTCGCATGGTTGTACAGTACGGCGCCGGCAATCCTGCCGCCCGGGTCCTCAACAAGGTCGATAAGCTCATGGTGGGGGAGTAAGTGAATGCCGAGCTCCTCAATCTGAGCCGTCAGAGCGTCCTCGAGAGGCTTGCGCGTCAGGCCGCGCCACATACGCGTCTTGTGGTCGAAGCAGGGGATAAACTGCTTTTGCTGGGCGCTCTCGGCGCTTTGCGGACGCCGGAGCTCAACGCCCAGATCGTGCTCGAGCCATTCAATTGCTTGAGGAATGCCGTGGACGAAGGTCTGAACGAGCTCGGGGTCGGCAACACCGCCGCCCACGGCCAGGATGGTGTCGACGAGGTCTTGCTCGTCGTTCGCATCGGTGGGGCCGACGAGGCCCAGGCCCCAGGTGCCGGGGAAGAAGCTCGATCCGCTCATGGTCTTGCCGGCGCTCGCTAGGGTGACGGTTGCGCCTGCACGGGCAGCCTCGATACTCGCGCAGAGGCCCGCGATTCCCGATCCAATTACCAGTACATCAGTCGATTCCATCAGATTCCTTTCTCGCCCGGCGCATTGTCGCACGAGAGGTTGGAAAAGGCTCTGTGAAGGGCGTCCTATTCGGTAAAGGGACGATATGGCAGGTGGATGTTATGGGTACTTTAAGGCTCTGTCTCATTACATCTCATAATCCGCCGTAGCTGATATATCGGCATTAGATGTCTTGCAGGGGCGGGGTAGCTTATTTGGACCAGGCCTTTTTAACTGCCTCGGCAGTCTATCGGCTTAGCAGGCTCGCTATCAGCCGAGGGTAGCTAAAAAGCCCCGTCCCAAATTAGCCACCCTCGGTGTAAAAAGAGCCGCTACCCGGGTGGATAGCGGCTCGTACGCTCAACTATATGAGCATCGCGCGGGCGCGATTAGGCCTGAAGGGCCTCCTCGACGGCGACAGCGCAGGCGACGGTGGCACCGACCATGGGGTTGTTACCCATGCCGATGAGACCCATCATGTCGACGTGCGCCGGGACCGAGGAGGAACCGGCGAACTGGGCGTCGGAGTGCATACGGCCCATGGTGTCGGTCATGCCGTAAGAGGCGGGGCCGGCGCCCATGTTGTCCGGGTGCAGGGTACGACCGGTGCCGCCACCAGAAGCGACGGAGAAGTACTTCT
>DJRP01000003.1 GCA_002437815.1 Collinsella sp. UBA6357
AGATCTTGATCTCCTTGCCGTCAACGGTGATGGAGTCCTCGCCAGCGACAACCTCGTGATCGCGGCTGTAGTTGCCCTGCGTGGAGTCGTACTTCAGCAGGTAAGCGAGCATATCGGGAGAGGTGAGGTCGTTGATAGCGACGATCTCGGAGCCCTCATGACCGAACATCTGACGGAAGGCCAGACGACCGATGCGACCGAAGCCGTTAATAGCAACCTTTACTGCCATTGTGTCTCCTTTCGTAAGGTCCCCGCAAGCCACAGCGCCTGCCGTTGAGACCCACAAACTAACCACTCGCCTAATATACCTTTTTTCGGTCTTGAATTTCACGTGAACGGGAGAAATTGAAAAACTAATTATCGTTAAAACGTTTCAATTCTTATAATCCCTGCTCAGAGCGATTATTTCTAAGCTCAAATCTCTTAATCGTGCTCAGCGATCAACTTTTCAAGCCGCAAAACGCGGTGATAGAGAGCCGACTTGGAAAGTGGAGGGTCCGCCATCTGTCCCAGGTCCCTTAGCGATAGATCGGGATAGCGCTCGCGCAGTTCGCAAAACGCCTTCAGAGCCCCCGGAAGGCTCGGACGCAGACCGCGTCGATCGATCTTTTCGATCAGCTCCATCTGATGCTGGGCGGCACCCGCACTGCGCGATTGATTGGCAAGCTCGGCATTCACTCGACGGTTCACATCGTTTTTAACCGACTTGACCACACGGGCCTCATCGATCTCCTCTACGCAGCGTCTTGCCCCCACCAGCTCGAGAAGCCTGCGGATATCCTCCGCGCTCTTGACGTAGACGGCAAACGATCCGCGACGGGCATTCACGCGGGCTTTGACGCCCACCTGTTCCAACAGGTCAGCGAGCGCCTGGGCATACCCTTCGCCCTGGACGGCGATCTCAAGATGAAAGTCACCGCGCGGGTCAGCGACAAAACCGCCCGCGATCAGCGCACCGCGAATATAGGCCAGCCGACAGCACGGCCGCGCCACGATATGTTTTGGCACGCCCGTAACCAACCCGCCCTTGCGATCGAGGATACCCAAAAGCACGAGTGCCTTCTCCAGATCCTTTTGGTCGGGAAGGGCGATCAGATAGTTTCGCACCTTGTGGAGCACCGACTTACGAACCGTGAACTCGGTCTTGAGCTTAAGGATGCGATGCGTGAGCGTGATCATGGTACGCGCGACGGCACCCGTCTCCGTCGCCACCGTCAATCGATAACGACCGGGTCCGGCAAACGAGAGCGTTCCGCTCACGCGCGAGAGCGCGGCAAGCGTCGCCAGGTCGCAGTATTCGCACGCGGGCTCACAGCGCGCGAGCTCGTCGCGCACCTCCGCTGTAAACGACATGAGGCTTTACGCCTTCGTATTGGCACGCGAGAGATCGCGGTGCGAGATACTCACGTGATACTGCTGACCTTCAAGATAGCGCGCCGTGGCCTCGGCGATGGCGACGCTGCGGTGTTGACCGCCGGTGCAGCCGATGGCAATGGAGAGCTGCGGCTTGCCCTCGGCGATATAGCCGGGCATGACGGTATCGAGCAGTTGCGTCCAAGCCCGCCAGAACTCCTGCGTCTTGGGATGCTCGAGCACAAAATCTGAAACCTTCTTGTCGAGGCCGGTCATGGTGCGCATCTCGGGATCGTAGAACGGGTTGGGCAGAAAACGAACGTCGATCATGATATCCGCCTCCACGGGCATGCCGTGTTTGAATCCAAAAGAGAATACGTGGACATCCATAAGCTGCTGATCGGAAAGCTCGGAGAATGCCATACGCAACTTATTGCGAAGTGCCGAGGTGCGAAGCCTGCTCGTGTCGATGATCATATCCGCGCGATCGCGCACACCCTGCAGCTGGATGCGCTCGCGCTGGATGGCATCGGCCGTGGTCTCGCCCGGCTTTGCGATGGGATGACGGCGACGGTTCTCGCTGTAGCGGCGGATAAGCACCTCGTCCGACGCTTCCAGGAAGACGATATCGCAGCTCATCTCATGCTCCTCGAGAGCAGCGACGGCATCGAGGAGCTCATCGAACAGCCCCTGGCTTCGAAGATCGCAGGTGACGGCCAGATGCCTGCCCACACCGGTATTGATACCGACGAGCTCGGCGAGCTGTGCGATCAGACGAGGCGGAAGATTATCGATGCAGAAATAACCCATGTCTTCGAAAACATGCATGGCCTGGGTCCGGCCCGAACCGGACATACCGGTGATGATGACGATATCGGGAATGCGCTCCGAGCGCTCGGCGGCGTCCATGGCCTCTCCGTTGGACATCGCTTGTCGCCTCCTTATACAAGCGCGGGGCCCGGCATGCGGACCCCGCGCGAACAAAAGCCGTCTTCGAGTATAACGCCCTTTTCGGGCAAGCGACCCTTAAGCCTCGAGTGCGGCCTTGAACCAGCTCGTGATGCTTGTCGGATGCGTGATGGCCGTGCCGACCACGACAGCCCATGCCCCGGCATCGATAGCTGAACGGGCCTCTTCGGGAGTATGGACGCGCCCTTCGCAGATCACAGGAAGCTCGGGGAACTCCTCGGCAGCCTGACGCAGCAGCGGAAGATCGGGACCGTCGGCCATGGTGCAGTCGATGGCGGCCGTTCCATGGCTCAGCGTGGTCGAGACGATATCAAAACCCATGGCGGCGGCGCGGCGGATGTCCTCGATGGTCGCGCAGTCCGCCATGAGCAGCACGCCCTCCTCATGTAGCGGACGGAACGTGTCCTCGAGCGTCTTGCCGTCGGGACGGGGGCGATCAGTAGCATCGATGGCGACGATATCGGCACCCGCGGCCACGCAGGCACGCGCATGGCGCAACGTCGGAGTGATGTAGACACCCTCGTGCCCTTCTTTCCACAGGCCTATCACAGGAACCTCGCAACGGCCCTTGATAGCCGAAATATCCGACAACCCCTGGCAGCGGATGGCGGCGGCACCACCGAGCTCGCAGGCGCGAGACATCTGGGCCATGGTCTCGGGATTGCGCAAAGGTTCGCCCATATAAGCCTGAACGCTCACGATCAGCTTGCCCTTGAGCGATTGAATCAAAGGATCAACAGCCATAACCATCTCAACCTTTCTAAAAAGGGCCTCCCGAGGCATCGCATCTTGACGTGAAACCATAGATTGCGCATCGCAGTACGCTTCAGTCCACTTTCACGTCAATCTGCCATACCTCAGAAGGCTCACGAAATAGATACGTTTACGCTAATGAAGCGAGAAGATTCTCGGCAGCGCCAATCAACGGCGCGTCACCCTCAAGAGAGCCAATGAGGATCGGAGTATCCTGCAGCGGATCGAGAGCCTGGCTGGCATAGCCCTCGTGCACCGAGTCCTTCCAGGTCTGGGAGCGCCAATCGGGACCCTGATGGATCACGCCGCCCGAAAGGACGATGACCTCGGGATCGAGGATATTGGCAAGCGAACCCAAGCTTGCGCCGAGCGCGAAACCGGCATCATGGATAACCTCGATGGCGCGCTCGTCACCGGCGCGGCACAGGTCGTTGACGTCGCGACCGACCGAGGGGCGGCTCGGATCGACGCGACCGAAGCGCTCGTCGAACATGCGCCCGATTGAAGTGCCGGAGGCGACGGACTCAAGATGGCCGGAGCGGCCACAGGCGCACGAGATCCCCGCCGCTGCGGAGCTCTCGATATGGCCCATATGTCCGGCGGCACCGTGGAATCCGCGCATCACGTGGCCGTTTTCGACATAGGCTCCACCGATACCGGTGCCGATACCCAGACAAAGAACCGAGAACTTGCCCTTGCCGACACCCCAATGGGCCTCACCGAGCGCATGGGCCTGGACATCGCCGACAACCTCGACGGGAAGCCCAAGATCCTCGCGCAGGCGCGGACCGAGCTGCGTGCCCGACCAGCCGGGCATGATCTCGTTGGCATAGGCGATGGCACCGGTCTTGGGATCGACCACACCGGCGGCACCCAGACCGACACCGAGGATCTCCACATCGGGATTGGCCTCGATAGCGGCCTTGATGGCGGCCTCGATACGCTGGAAGACGGCCTCGCCGCCCTCTTGGGCGCACGTAGGGACCTCAGCCTCGAAGATCGGATGAGGCATGCTACCGTCAGCCGGATATTCCATGATGGCCGTGGCGATCTTGGTTCCGCCGATATCGACGGAGCACACGTACTTGTTCTCGGACATAGCTACTCCCTCTATCGAAGGCAGATGAAATTAGAGCAGACCGTTGTCGGTCAGGACCTTGCGAATGGCCTCGACGTTCTCGCCGGTCATGGCCTTGACCGGGCGCGGCATGGTCGGGCTGTCGAAGATGCCCATGAGGTTCATGGCCGTCTTGAACGCGCCGACGCCGCCGGCATAGCCCTGAACGCCCGAGGTGACATCCCAGATATGGCTGATCTCGTTGAGGCGATCCTGCTCGGCCTTAACGGTCGCCCAGTCACCGGCCTGGGCAGCTTTCCACATGCGCACATAGCCCTCGGGCTCGACGTTGGCGAGACCCGGAACGGAACCGTCGGCACCGCCGAGGTAGGCGCCGTCGACGACGACCTCGTGACCGGTGAGGATGCTCATCGGATGGCCGTTCTTCTCGTTCTCCTGGACGAGGTAACGGAAGGAGACGTCATCACCGGAGGAATCCTTGACGCCGGCGAGCACGCCCTCGGCACCAAGCTTGGCAAGGAGCTTCCAAGGAAGCTTGGTGTGGACGCAGACGGGGATGTCATAGGCGAAGATCGGCAGATCGAGCTCCTCGTGAAGAATGCGGAAGTGCTCCTCGACCTCGGTCATGCCCTGCAGCGCGTAGAACGGGCAGGTAGCGACAAGGGCGTCGGCGCCAAGCTCCTGGGCGACCTTACCGTGCTCGATCATGCGCTCGGTCTCGGTGTCGATGATACCCACGAGAACGGGGACGCGATGGTCGACGATACGGACGGCCTCCGCGATGATCTGGCGGCGGCGTTCATCGGTCGAGAAGACGACCTCGCCCGAGGACCCGAGGAAGAACAGGCCGTCGACGCCAGCATCGATCATGCGGTTGATGCTGCGCTCGAAGGAAGGAACGTCAAGCTGGTGATCCTCGGTATCGGGAACGACAACGGGAGGGATAACGCCGGTGAATTTCTGAGTTGCCACAAGAGTCTCCTTTTTACTCGCGCGCACGGCCGTCTGCCGTGCGCTCCTTGTTGGCAGTGCCATGTTAGCCGTTTAGGCAGACGGGCACGGATAAAACGTTTGGTTGAAGAAGTCCAGGACCTCGTTCTCGAACGCATTGATGCGTTCATGGGCGTATTTGGCATAGAGGACATGCCGACGGTCACACCGCAAACCGTTCCATACGGCAAACTGGCCAGCAGGGTCGCTCACCGTATCCATCAGCGAGGTACCCAGCAGGACCGATCCGCGAACCCGGGGAGCAAGTGCCTCGAGGCCAGAAGGCAGCGGATTATCGATTGCCAAGCAGACAAGCCCCTGTTCATCGAGGGCGGCGACGCCCAAGGCGATACCTGCGCCCAGGCCCTCGCCCCATGCGAAAAGGCGGTCGGCGTCGATACCGTCGAGCGTGCGTGCGACCTCCGCAAGCGCGAGTCCGTCACGAAGCCGTTCGGTAAACGCAGGGCAAGCCACTCCCCCATCGAGGTCCCCGATGGATACCGCAACGTCGTCGAGCGCAAGGACGGCATAGCCCATGGCCGCAAAACGGGTCATATGATGCCAGCCACGCACCGGTCGGTCGATATCGTGAAACATCAGACACAGAGGAACTGCATCAGACACGCGACATGCACCCGTCGGGACGATAAGTCGGGCATGGACGGTCGATCCCGCCACGCTGCAGACGACTTCTGAGTATTCCGCACAGGGGTTTCCCGTCTCGACAGCCGTGATGGAAACATCGCTGACATCGGCGGCGTTCACGACCGAATTCCAATCGACGTCGCAAGCGGTATGACCGATCTCGTCTCGCCAGACAGATAGACGCGAAGAGAGCGTGCCGGGAACGCCCACAAGGCCGTCAACGATGATGTCATCGACGTTGCTCTCGTGTCTACTCATCGAAATCGACCTCCCCGCAGAAAAACGAAATGATCATATCGTCGAACGCCTGGATCTCCTCGTGTCCAAAGCCCTCGAAAAACTCGTGACGCTTAGGAGCATGCAGGTTGTTGTACACCGCGAACTGCGTGGGCGGGGGGCAGACGATATCTGCCGTGCCCGTGCCAAACAGGACAGGGCATTGAACCAGATGAGCGAAGTTTTTGGAATCGAAGTAGGCAAGCTTGCTGTAAGCCCCATCGATACGAGAAGAATCCTCGTCAAACCAACGCGACCAATAGCGCAGGCCCTCGTAGGCGATATCGTCAGCATCCAGATCCCATACCAGGCGAAAATCGGACAGGAAAGGATAGAGTATCGCCGCCCGTGACACTAAATCGGCATTGAGCGCGCAGCACCCGATTCCAAGACCGCCGCCCTGCGAAGCGCCGTTCACAAAGACGCGATCAAGGTCGATCCCCTCGAGCTCGCGAACGATCCGGCAAAGGATGCGAATGTCCTGATGCAGGCGCACATAATACTGGTCGCGGGCCTCGCCGTCGATACCAGCCACGATGTGACCAGCAACGGTGGTTCCCAAAAAACCACCGGCGTCCTCGGAGGGGCCTCCCTGGCCCGGGCAATCGAGAGCTATGAGGGCCATGCCCATCCCCGCAAACGAAGCCTGTTCAAACCAGCTGCGGCTCGCACCGGGATAACCGTGAAACTGAAGAACCAATGGAACAGGTTCATCAGAAACCGGGCGCAGATATTTAGCGTGCAAGCGCGCGCCGCACATACCGGTAAACCACAGATCGAAGAACTCGCACGTCGCGCTGTTGGCGATCGAAGCCGGCTCCAGCGTGTAAGCAAGTTCGACATCATCAGCCTCATCCATACGATCGCGCCAGAAAGCATCGAAATCATCGGGACACGGCATGGCACCGACATAGGAACCATACAGATCCTGAAGCTCATGAGCTGTAGGCATCTTTAGAGACCTCGGCCTTTCATGATTGCAACGGATGTGCGCCCGGCAAAGCCGGGCGCACGGAATGGGATAAGGGGCGCTATTCGCCGATCTTGGGATGGAGCAGCGATGGGGCCGCGCCGAGCAGCATCTTGGTATAGGGATCCTGGGGATGCTGGAAGACCTGTTTGGCCTCGCCCTTCTCGACGATCTTGCCGCCGTTCATGACCACGATGTCATCAGAGATGTAACGCACGGTCTGAATGTCATGGCTGATAAAGACCATCGCCAAGCCCAACTCCTTCTTGAGGTCCGTGAGCAGGTTCAGAATCTGCGCGCGGACGGACACGTCGAGGGCCGAGGTCGGCTCGTCGGCGATGATGGCGTCGGGGTTGAGCGACAGGGCGCGCGCGATAGCGACACGCTGGCGCTGACCACCGGAGAGCTGACCGGGCAGCACCTCGGCCGCCGAGCTCGGCAGGCCGGTGAGCTCCAACAGCTCCTTGACACGCTTCTCCTGCTCGGCCTCAGAGCCCAGATGGTGCACACGGAGCGGATCGAGCAGCTGCTCGCGCACGACCATGCGCGGGTTGAGTGCCGTCGCCGGATTCTGGAACACGACCGAGATCACCCGGCCCATATGGCGGCGATCCTCAGCGGTGCGCTTAGTAACGTCCTTGCCCTTGAAGTAGACCTTACCGCTCGTGGGGGCCTGCAGACCGCACATGACGTTGGCTGTCGTGGACTTGCCGCAGCCAGACTCACCGACAATACCGATCGTCTGCCCGGGCATGAGCTTGATGGTCACGCCCTGGACGGCATGCACCAGGTTGGGATGCAGGAGCGAACCCGTACGGGTCCTGAAGGTGACGTGCACATCATCGAGGAAGATGATCGGCTCGACACCGTTGACTGCCGTCTCGCTCATCTACTTCACCTCCGCATGAGGGGTCATACCATTTGCCTTGAGCACCTCATCGGGGAGCTCGGAATAGAAATGCTCGGTACCGGGAACGCGTTTGAAGACCGGGCGTACGTCGAGGCCGACCGTAGGATGGCTCGAACGCGGGGCGAAGCGATCGCCCTTGGGGAAGTCGCGCGGGCTCGGCACGGCGCCGGGTACCTGATGCAGGCGGCCCGAACCGCTTTCGATGGAGAGCACGGAGCCCAGAAGACCGCGGGTGTACTCATGGATCGGGTTGGTGAGCAGCTCCTTGGTGGGCGCCTGCTCGATAACCTGGCCGGCGTACATGACCGTGATGTTGTGGGCGACCTCGGCGACGAGAGCCAGGTCGTGCGACACGAAGATCATGGCAAAGCCGAGCTTGGCCTGAAGGTCGTTCAAAAGCTTGATGACCTGCTTCTGAACGGTCACGTCAAGTGCCGTGGTGGGCTCGTCGCAGATGACGAGCTTAGGATCGCGCGTCAGGGCCATGGCGATAAGCACGCGCTGGCGCTGACCACCGGAGAGCTCGTGCGGATAGCTCTCGAGGGTACGCTTGGGATCGAGGCCCACGAGCTCGAGAAGTTCCTCGGCGCTACGGGTACCGCCGCGCTTGGTGAGCTGTTTCATCTGGGCCGAGATGAGCATCGAGGGGTTGAGCGAGGACAGGGCGTCCTGATAGACCATGGCGATATCGGTACCGCGAAGGCCGAACCACTCCTTCTTGCTCATCTTGAGCAGGTCCTTGCCCTCCCAAAGCACCTGGCCGGAGAGGTGCTCATCATCATCGGTAAGACCCATGATAGCAAGGGTGGTAATGGACTTGCCGCAGCCGGACTCACCCACCAGACCCATGGTCTGGCCCGGACGCACGTCGAAGTTGACGTGGTCGACGACGTTGATGTCACCATGATGCTCGAACTGGATGCAGAAGTCGCGGACCGAGAGAATCGGCTTGACGGACTCGTCGGGCACATGACGGTCGTTGCGCTTGAGCTCGACATCGCGCAGGGCACCGAGGCGAGCGTTGAGGGACTGAGCCTGCTCCTTATAGGCACGAACGGGGTCGGAGACCAGAAGGTCGGCCTCGCGGCGCTTGGAGGAGTCGGTCGGGTCGAGGGCCGCGGAGGGAGCGGCGGCCATGGCATCGGTGATGCCCTCGGACAGGATGTTGAGCGCCAGGCAGGTGATCATGATGGCCAGGCCCGGGAACAGCGCCTGCCACCAACGCCCGGCCAGAACGCCGCCACGAGCATCGGCAAGGATGTTGCCCCAGGTAGCCGTGGGCTCCTGGATGCCGGCACCGATGAAGGTCAGCGAGGCCTCGAAGATGATGGCGTCGGCAACGAGCGTGACGGTGAAGACCATGATCGGGGCGATGCAGTTGCGCAGCACGTGCTTGACAAGGATCCACGGCGCCTTGGCGCCGGAGACGATGACCGCGCGAACGTAATCCTCACCATACTCGGACACGATATTGGCGCGCACGATACGAGCGATCTGCGGCGTGTACATAAAGCCGATCGAGAAGATGATCGACGGCACGGAGTTACCGAGGATGGAAACGAACACAGCGGCCAGGGCGATACCGGGCACGGACATGATGATGTCCAGGATACGCATGATGACCTCGGAGACGGCCTTGCGCGAAACCGCGGCGACCGCGCCGATGATCGAGCCGAACACAAGCGCGAATGCGGTGGCGCCGAAGCCGATAATCAGAGAATAGCGACCACCATAGAGCATACGGGACAGAATGTCGCGGCCCTTGTCGTCGGTACCGAAGATGAACCCGTTGCCGGGGGCCTGGCGTGCGTTGAAGATGTCAACCGGGCTATAGGGCGCGATAACAGGAGCCAACACCGCGGTAAGCGCGACGAGCACAAGCACGACGGCGGCGATCTTGGAGGAGGTGGACATCTTGGACCATCCCCCGAGCTTCAAACCTTTGGAGGCAGCTTTCTCAAGCTTCTCCGTTTGTTTCTCTCGAATCTTTACCATGACCTACACCGTCCTGATGCGCGGGTTGATGAGCAGATAGAGCATGTCAACCACGATGTTGATGATGATGAAGGCGAGTGCGACAACGATAACAACACCCTGAACCAGGTTGGCCTCATTGCCCTGGACGCCCTGAAGGATCGCGGTGCCCATGCCGGGAAGGTTGAAGATGACCTCGATGACAACGGCGCCGCCCATGAGGTAGCCGATCTTGAGACCGAGCGTGGTGACCGGGGTGATAAGGGCGTTGCGCAGAACGTTGATACCGACGACGACCTTCTCGGGCACACCGGCACCGCGGGCCATGCGGACGTAGTCCTTATCGAGTTCCTCGACCATGGCGGTACGGACGATACGGGTCATCTGGCCGGTAAGCGGGAACGCCAAGGCGATGGCCGGCATGATCATACGACCGAGATAACCTGCCGGATTCACGAAGAAGTTCGGAAGCGCGCCGGAGGCGGGCAGGACCTTAAGGTAGGACGAGAAAAGGAGGATCAGCAGAACGGCAAGCCAGAAAGACGGCGTCGCCAGACCCGCGATCGAGAAGACGCGGATCAGCTGGTCGGGCCATTTATCGCGATAAAGGGCCGCGATCACACCGAGTAGGAACGATACGACCGCTCCGATAGCCAAGCCGATAAAGGTAAGCTGCATCGTGACGGGCAGGGCCGTGGAGATGCGCTTGGCAACGGAGTTGCGGGCAGCGCCATAGGTGCCCATATCGCCATGGATAAGATCGCCCATATAGCGAACGTAGCGTACGGGCCAGGGGTCATCCAGACCGTACTTCTGATGGTATTCGGCGACCGCCTCGGGCGAGGCGCCGTCACCGAGCGCCGTGTAGGCAGGGTCGGTCTTGGAGAATGACATGAGGAAGAACACCAGAATGGTGACTCCGAATGCCATGATCGGCAGCGCGATAAGGCGCCTTCCGATCAAACGAAGAAGATTACTCACGTTCTCTCCCCTTTCTCTTGGACTATAAAGGCCAACTGGTATACGAGTACGGATACTCATTACAAGGCCCGAGCGACGTTACCGTCACCCGGGCCTTAATAGCTATGTTAGGACACGGCTGTCTCGAGCTTGTGTCCCCATCGGCTCAAAAAGCGAACTTTAGGCCTTGACGGTCGCGACGCCCTTGAAGGACATGCTCGTCGTGCCGATGCCCTTGAAGCCGTCGAGCGCCTCGCCGTTGGGAGCGGTGCTCGGATCGTTCCAGAAAGCGGAGACGGTCTTGACGTGGACGACCGGGTAAAGAACAACGTTCTCGGCGATGATGTCGAAGCACTCGTTCCACTTCTCCTGCTGCTTGTCACCCTCGGCGGCAAGAGCCTCGTCCATAAGCTTGTGCAGCTTGGTCCACTCCTCGGAATCCTTCCAGGGGCAGCGGGTCTGCATCCAGACATTGTCACCGAACCACCAGTTGAGCAGCAGGTCGGGGTCGGCGCCGAAGCAAGACGGATCGCCCGGAGCCAGCAGCAGGTCATAGGCCTCGCCACCGTCGATGGCCGCATAGGTGGCAGCAGAGGTGTCGGTCTGGATGGTGACCTCGAAGCCGAGGGCGTCAAGGTCGTTCTTGACCTGAGTGGCCATAGCCTTGACCTGCTCGTTATCGGTGGTGCGCAGGGTGATGGCGCCGGGGGTGATACCGGCCTCCTCGATGAGCTTCTTGGCCTTCTTGGTGTCGGTCTTGTAGACGGTCTTGGCCTCATGGTAGTTGGTGAAGCTCTTGGGCAGGTAGGACTTAGCGGCAGAAGCGAGCCCGGCGAATGCGTTGTTGATCATCTTGTCGGTGTCGAGGGCATACATGACGGCCTGACGGACCTTGACGTTGTTCCACGGCTCCTTGGCCACGTTGAACATGATGAAGCGGGTACCGAAGCCCTGGACGTTATCGATCTTGCAGCCAGCGCTCTCGAGCTGATCGACGGCGTCGGCAGTGACCATCTCCATGACGAGCGTGGAGCCCTCCTGCTGGGCGGTAACACGAGCGGTGGCATCGGTAAGGATGTTGTACTGGAGCTTCTTGTCCTCGGCGGCGTAGTCACCGTTGTACTCGGGGTTGGGAACAAGGTCGATCTCGGTATCGGAGATGGAGTCATACATCCAGGGACCGGAGCCGATGGGCTGCTTGGCGCGATCCTCCTCGGACTGAGAGGCCGGGGTGACGCGGATGATGGCGAGACGATCCTTGAGCAGCGAGAAGTTGGCGACCTTGGTCTTAACGGTCACCGTGGAGGAATCCTTGGCCTCGATGGACTCGAAGGGCTGGAAGAACGGCGCATAGGTCGCAGAAGCCGCACAAGCCTGGTAAGAGGCGACAACATCGTCAGCGGTGACTTCAGTACCGTCGGAGAACTTAGCGCCCTTGCGAATGGAGACCTCGAACGTCGTATCGTCAATCGACTTGGGATCATCGGTGGCAAGCTCGTTGAACGTGCTGTAGTCATGGTAGTCGATGCCATACAGGCCCTCGACGACATGCCAGTTAGCGCCCAGACCCACGGCGGAACCGGTGGATGCGGGGTCAAAGCTGGAAGGAGCGTAGGCGGAACCGGCCGTGATCACGCCGCCACCGCGGTTGGCGGAATCGGAGCTGGAGCTGGAACCGGCAGAGGAACCGGAATCGGAACCGCTACCGCCGCAGCCGGTGAGACCGAGACCAGCGACAGCCGCAACGCTGCCGGTGAGGCCGAGGAAGGAACGCCTTGACATACCCTTGTTGATGATGGCCATGTCTTTCTCCTATCACATAGAGAATTACACACGGACGCTATGCGCTGCCCGTGCAACTTGCGGACGACTTATACCTTACCTAGCAACGGTGCTTCCCGGCCACGCGCGGTCGGCGACCGGACGTTCAATCCGCATGCGCGGTAAAACCAACCGTTCACGGATTTTGTTGACAAACAAAATCCGTGGTGTTATCCAGCAAACCAGTGAGATACCAGTGCGTCTGTCTCCGTACCTTATCAGCACTTTTCCCATAGATGGTCAAACGTTTTATTTCAAAAAAGGCCAGTAACAAACGGGCAATCAGGCAGAAATAATCGAGAAACGCCCCGTCAATATATACTAGTTTGCCAACGTCTGGGATTGCCCATCCTCTAGCGTCTGAACAGCCGTCTCGGTGCGTTCCGCTTCCCAAACACGCAGCGTCTCGAAAACTGCATGGGCGACATCGGCGGGAACCCCCTTGATCGACGCGATCTCGTCCTCACGGGCGGCGCGGAGGCGTTTCATGGAGCCAAAATGACGCATGATTGCGCGTTTGCGAACCGAACCGATACCCGGTACATCATCGAGAACGGATACCGTCATGGCTTTATCGCGCAGCTCACGATGGAATGTGATGGCGAAACGGTGGGACTCGTCACGCACCTGCTTTATCAGGTACAAAGAGGCCGATCCCGTCGGAAGGACCACAGGGGTCTCATCCCAAGGGACAAAGACTTCCTCGTCAGCCTTGGCCAAACCGCAAACCGGTATATCGAGCCCTAGGGCATTCAGCTGATTGATGGCGGCCGTCAGCTGCGGCTTGCCGCCGTCGACCACCAGCAAATCCGGCCGCGAGCCAAAACGTTCGTCAGCCATGCGTTCAGGAGCATAGCGGCGACCTAGAACCTCAGACATCGAGACAAAGTCGTTCGCCTCATCGAGCTCGGCCTGGATCTTAAAACGACGGTATTGGCTTTTATCGGCGTGTCCGTTCGTGAAGACAACCATCGATGCGACCGTAAACTTGCCGTGTAGAGTGGAAATATCGAAACACTCGATGCGCAGGGGAGGCGCCGGCAAGGCCAGTGCGCTCTCGAGCTGCAGCAATGCCTGATTAGTCCGATCGTCGGCATAGCCGGTGCGCATCATGTAGCGCATCAGCGCGTGGCGGGCATTGCGCGATGCCGTCTCGAGCAGATGATGTTTCTCCCCACGTTGAGGATGGTGCAAACGGCAGACGCGCTCACGTTTACCGGTCAGCCACTCCCCGAGCGCCTCGGCATCCTCCAGCGTTATCGACAAATCGACCTCGGAGGGGATATCGGCCGTCTCGTCGTAATACCGCTTGAGAAAACCCGCCTGAAGCTCCTCCTCGTCCACATCGAGGCCTTTATCCAAAATGAATTCACAGGTGCGCACGGTCCTGCCCTCGCGCACCACGAAGACGCAGGCAGCAGATATCGTCTCCTCGCGATAGAAACCGATGACATCGATATCCACGCTTGAGGGAAAAACGACCTGCTGTCGATCATCGAGCCCCTGAATCACCTCGAGACGCCGCTTGACGCGCGCAGCACGTTCAAAATCAAGGTCGGACGCGGCGGCAGCCATCTCCTCCTTAAGCTCATCAACCACATCCTTACGATGACCCGCGAGGAAGCGCTCGACTCGCTTGACGTTTTTGGCGTAATCGGCAGGTGTAATGGCACCCACACATGCACCGGGGCCGCGCCCCACATGATAGTCAAAACAAGGCCGCCCGTTCTGGGCGCACAGCATGTTGACAATGTCCTCATCGCCCCTGTGGGCCTCGACCACGCGGCGGCAGCGGCGCCATTCGGCACACGATGCCGAGCAGATGGGAATAACCTTGCGAAGCGTATCGATCGTCTCGCGCGCTGCACGGCTGTCGGTATAGGGGCCAAAGTAGCGCGTTCCCGGACGATGGCGCTCGCGCGTGTACTTGATGGCAGGATACAGATCGCTTTTGGTGATCGCGATAAACGGATAGCTTTTATCGTCTTTGAGATCGACGTTGAAATATGGATGATACTGGCCTATCAAGTTGCGTTCGAGCACAAGTGCTTCGTGCTCGGTATCAACAACGATGTAGTCAAAGCTCGCGACAAGCTGCATCATGAGCGGGATCTTCTGCCGCTCGTCCTGAAGCGTCACGTATTGACGCATGCGGGAGCGCAGGTTCTTGGCTTTTCCCACATAGATGACCTCGCCCTTTGCGTCTTTCCAAAGGTAACAACCGGGTTGCGTGGGAACCCGCGAGACCTGTTCGGCCAGCGTAGGGATATTGTCGTGGACCGTCATCGAAACCCTACCGACGGCTACGCAAAAGGGCCGAGACCTCGGGGATCTTGAGCACGACGGCAAGGCCAAAGGTGACGGCGAGCGAGATCACACCGGCAACGCACACATAGCCAAGGGTAATAGCGATCGATCCGCTCAGCGCCCCCACATACGTCTCGAGCGCCCACATGACGCCAAACCCGACAGCGGCACCCAAGCCTCCCAGCAGGAGTCCGAAAACAAGACCGTGAAGAATCGTCTTGACGCGTAGGCCATGTAGATACCGACGCAGCCACCACAGGCTGCACCCCGACAGGATCACATAATCGACCACATAGGAAAGCGCGATGGCGGGCATACCGAAGCCGAGCACCACGCCAAACAACAGGACGGAGCCCGCTTGGCCGATGGCAGAATACAGGCAGTAACGGCTGTAGGGCTTCATATCAAGCAGTGCCGAAAAGCTCTTCTGCAAAAGTACCACGACGCCATAAAGCGGTAGCGACACCGACAGGTACACAAGAAACTCCGAAACAAGCTCAACGCCCGATTCATCGAATTTTCCCGTGCAGTAGATCATATTGAGGGGACGCGAGAACACCATGAGATAAAGCGCGAAGGGAATCAGGAAGAACAGCATTTGGGAGATGCCGTTCGAAATGCCGGTTCGCACGCTATCGAAGTCCTGCTCCTGAGCATCATGGGACAGCTCGGTATACAGCGCCGTCGACAGCGATGCCGCAATCAGTGCATAGGGCAGCGTGTACCACAGACGGGCATAGGCGATGACCGACGGACCAGTCTCGGGCTGCACCACAAGTGCCGCGGCGTTGGTGATGGAAGTCGAAACAAACATGCAGACGGTGGCAAGCAACGTGGGCACGCCAAGGGCAATCGTCTGACGTAGAGCCGGGTCATGCAAATCGATATGGATACGAGGATGGACCCCATGTCTGGCAAGCGCGGGAATCTGGCATGCCATCTGGACAAAGACGCCCAGCGTAGTGCCCGCAGCGATCAGCACCACGCCAGCGGTCTCGTTGACCGCAGACACCGGACCAAAGCCCATAAAGCTGGCAATAACGATAACGTTGTTGAGCACCGGGGCGAACGTCGACCAAAAATAATCGCGATGAGCATTAAGGACACCGCTGAACACCGACCCCAAGCCATAGAACAGAATCTGGATGGCGAAGAAACGGAACAGGAACACCGCCGTGTCCATGCCACCGGAGTCGCCCGAGAGGAACGACTGGGTCCAGATAAAGCCCGGAGCAAAAACCGTACCAAGAACCGAGACGCCACCAAGAACCAAAAGCAGGATACCGAGAAGGTTGCCCACGTACTCGTTAGACGCCTCGCGCCCCTGCTCGCGTCGCACACCCATATAGACGGGCAGAAACGCCGTGACCAGCATGCCGCCCATCACAAGCTCATAGAGCATATTGGGCAGATTGTTGGCAACCTGATAGGAGGATGACAACAGCGACATACCAATCGCGGCCGCCATGGCCCAGGTGCGAATAAAGCCCGTAACGCGCGATACGATCGTAAGCGCAGTCATAAGCCCGGCAGATTTACCGACCGATGAGTAATCGGAAGACCCCATATCGTCGACGGCACGGTCGTCGGTAGTTTCGACAACCGGCAGCGGGGAATCGTCGACGGCGGATTCAAAATCGCCAAACACCGTATCGACACCTTCGGTGCAATCAAAAGCGGTATCGTCCATCAGAGTCCAATCATCCTGCGTATCGTCATCGACGGCTTCGTCCCAAACGTTATCGGTCATCTCGACAGCACTTTTCTCGCAATCGGAAAGAGAATGCACTCGCTCCCCTCGGGCGGCAGCCAAAAAAACAGCGGTTTCATCGGGAGAAACACGGGACGAGAACCGCTCAGGCAGATCGGTTTTATCGATAACGCCGGCAGCCCTTAGAAATACAGACGTTTCATCGGGGTCGCCACTCTCGTGTTCGGTTGCTGCAAGTCCATCCACGGACGTATCACGCTTACGCAGGCACTCGTCGCCAGGGGCAGAAGGTGCAAAGTGGGCTCCGAGCCGCTCGGTATCCAATGACATGGGTTAAAGCCCCCTTATGATCGGGGCGACCGTCGCCCCGCAAAATGAAATCAGATCATCGGGCGCGAGCTCTAGCTGGTAGCCGCGCTTTCCTCCCGATATAAAAATGGTGTCCCACAAAACGCAGGTCTCATCGATCAAAGTCCTGTAGCGCTTCTTCATGCCGATGGGACTGCACCCGCCACGCACATAGCCCGTAGCAGCGAGCAGATCCTTGACGTGCATCATCGAGAGGGATTTCTCCCCAGCGGCACGAGCGGCGGCCTTGAGGTCAAGCTCTTCGGCGGCGGGAATACAACAGACCACGTGGTCTTTGGAGGGAGTGTCGCATACCAACGTCTTGAATCCCTGTCCAGGATCCTCGCCCAGCTGTTCTGCAATCGCGACGCCGAGCCCACTGGCTTCATCACCATCGTCCTCATAGGTATGAAGCACATAACCGATATGCGCGCGTTCAAGCTCGCGCATGGCATTGGTCTTCTGGACTTTCTCGGCTCGTGCCAAGGCATGTCCCCCTAACGGTAAAGGTACAAATGTCTGAACAATCTGAATAGTATAAGGCGGATGGCCACAATCGACCTCATCTTGACAAAGAGAGCGCCACCGACCAAAAGACCGATGGCGCCCTCTTCTAGATATTATCTCTATCGGCTATGCATCGAGTATCCGCTGGCGGGCGCGATCGCGCTCGAGAAGCGGCCCCAAGAACTTGCCGGTATAGCTTTCGGGACAAGCCGCAACCTGCTCAGGTGTTCCCGAGACCACAACGGTACCGCCGCCGCTTCCGCCCTCGGGCCCCATATCGATCAAGCGATCGGCAACCTTGATGACATCGAGATTATGCTCGATCACCAAGACGGTATTGCCCGCGTCCACCAAGCGCTGAAGCACGTCAAGTAGCTGGCGAACATCCTCGAAGTGCAGGCCAGTCGTCGGTTCATCCAAGATGTAGAACGTCTTACCGGTCTGACGACGGTGCAGCTCTTTTGCGAGCTTGACGCGCTGGGCCTCTCCTCCCGAAAGCGTGGTTGCCGGCTGGCCCAAGCTCACATAGCCCAATCCCACATCATAAAGCGTCTGAAGCTTGCGCTTGATCTGAGGGATGTTTCCAAAGAACGCCAGCGCTTCGGTCACGCTCATGTCGAGCACATCCGCTATCGTTTTGCCGCGATACGTGACCTCGAGCGTCTCGCGGTTGTAGCGCTTGCCTCCGCACGCCTCGCAGGGAACGTAGATGTCCGGCAGAAAATGCATTTCGATCTTGATCTGGCCATCGCCCTTGCAGGCCTCGCAGCGCCCTCCGCTCACGTTGAACGAGAAACGTCCAGGCGAATAGCCGCGTGCCTTGGATTCGGGCGTGCTGGCAAACAATGCCCTCAGGTCATCCCAAAGACCGATATAGGTAGCCGGATTGGAGCGAGGGGTCCGCCCGATCGGCGACTGATCGATATCGATCACCTTATCGATCTGCTCGATACCCTCGAGCTTTTTATACGGCCCGACCGGGCGCGTCGAATGATGAATGGCATTCGTCAATGCCGGAGCAAGTGTGTCCGTAACCAACGAGCTTTTGCCTGACCCAGACACCCCTGTAACCACCGTCAATGTGCCGAATTCAATCTTGGCGGTAACGTTTTTAAGATTGTTAGCGCGCGCCCCGGTGATTGTTAGGCAGCCGCGACCGGGTTTGCGTCGCTCATCGGGAACGCGGATGATGCGTTTGCCCGTAAGATAGGCACCCGTAAGCGAGTCGGAAGAAGCCATGATCTGTTGCGGAGTCCCCGCGGCAACCACGTTGCCGCCGTTGACACCCGCGCCCGGACCCATATCGATCACATAGTCGGCCGCCCGGATCGTATCCTCGTCGTGCTCGACGACGATAACGGTGTTGCCGATATCGCGCAAACGCTCAAGCGTCTTGATCAGGCGTTCGTTATCCCGTTGGTGCAGGCCGATCGAGGGCTCGTCGAGGATATAGAGCACCCCCATGAGACCGGCGCCGATCTGGGTGGCCAAGCGGATACGCTGAGCCTCGCCACCCGAAAGCGTCGCCGAGGCACGATCGAGGGTGAGGTAGTCAAGTCCCACATCCACGAGAAAACGGAGCCGCTCAAGAATCTCCTTGACGATACGGCCGCCGATAAACTCTTGACGCTCGGTCAATTCCAGGTGTTCAAAGAACTCAAGTGAATCTCGACACGACAGGCAGCACACATCGTAGATGGATTTTCCACCCACAGTGACCGCCAGCATCTCGGGCCTCAGACGAGCGCCATGGCATGAAGAGCACGGTTCCTCACGAATATATTTCTCAAGCCGGGCCTTGGTATTTTCATTGGTTGTCTCGATATAGCGTTCGTAGAGAATATTGCGCACGCCAGAGAACTTGGTGTCCCATTGAGAACGACGTCCATCGAGCTTTTGGTAGTCAACAGAGATCTTCTTGTCACCCATACCGTCCAAAAAGGCACGACGCACGCGCGCGGGCAACTCACACCAGGGTGTATCGACGCTGACTTTGAAATGCTTGCAGACCGCAGCAAATATCTGGGGAAAATAGTTTGAATTTCCAAACAGGCTGCCAAAAACACCGTCGGCAATGGATTTGGTCGGATCTTCGATCAATGCCTCGGCATCCACGACCTTCTTGAAGCCCAAACCGTCGCACTCGGGACAAGCGCCGTAGGGGGCATTGAAAGAAAAATCACGCGGTTGCAGATCATCGATCGAATGCCCATGTTCTGGGCAGGCGAGAGCCAAAGAATACTCCAGCAGGTCGCCCTCGGTACCCTCGGGGGCGTCACGATCGGGAAGCAGATATACGTTGACGTTGCCGTGAGCGAGCGTCGTCGCCTGCTCGACCGCCTCTGAAATACGCCCGAGGGAGGCATCCTTGATCACGATGCGATCGACGACGACCTCGATATCATGCTTGAACTTCTTATCCAGTTCGATCGGATCGTCAAGCGAGCGCACCTCACCGTCGACACGTACACGGCTGAACCCCTCGGCCCGTAGCTCCTCGAACAGCCTGGCGTATTCGCCCTTCCGTCCTCGGACCACCGGCGCCAGCACAAAAGCGCGTCGTCCGCTGCCGGCTGCAAGAATCTTGTCGGCCACCTGGTCGGTCGTCTGTCGCTCGATAACGCGGCCGCACTCGGGACAGTGCGGCGTTCCCACGCGGGCGAAGAGCAGACGCAGATAGTCGTATATCTCGGTTACGGTACCAACGGTCGAGCGGGGATTTTTAGATGTCGTTTTTTGATCGATGGAGACCGCAGGGGACAGACCGTCGATCGAATCGAGATCCGGCTTGTCCATCTGCCCCAAAAATTGCCGCGCGTAGCTCGAGAGACTCTCAACGTAACGGCGCTGACCCTCGGCATAGATCGTATCGAAAGCCAGCGAGCTCTTGCCCGAACCGGATAAACCGGTGATCACCACGAGTTTATCGCGCGGAATCTCAACATCGATATCGCGCAAGTTGTGCTCGCGTGCGCCGCGAATCACAATGGAAGAATCAGACATGGAAGGTCCTTGTCCGTCGTGTATTAAATACTGCGCCTAGGAGTTTAACGCATTTTACACGGACATGTGTTCGTGCGCTCCATAATTAGCAAACTCCCCGTCTCGACATTTTGGGCAAAACCGTAATCTCAGGTACAGTTAACACCGCAAAACAAACTTTTCAGGAGAAACCTGTCCCCATGGCCGACGAGACCCTTACGTTATCACCCACCACAACCGCATACGGCCCCCTGTTCGTCATCGCGCTGCTCTGCGCAGGCGCCGCCGCGGTCATATATGTGCATTGGCGCCGCGACAGATCGCTCGATATCCCCGCCGCACTGTGGGCCGTGACCTTTGCGGCGCCCCTCGCCGTCGTCGCGGCATGGGCCAGCATGGGAATGCTTTCGTGCGACAACACCACGGTAAACGCGCTAGTCGATACGACGCTTATCGGCGGTCTTGTCTGTCTGCTCCTCAGACGCTTCGTGTTCCTGTGGATCGATGGGCGCGATGTCGTCTCCGGCAACATCATCGCCTCGATCCGCGATTTCATTCTCATTGCGGCTGTTGCGGTCCTATCTGTCGTATCCCTCGAGATCGCCTGCAACAATAACCTCCCCAACATCCCGTCGAATTCCCTGGCGTTCTCTATCGGATTTGTCGCCGTCTTGCTCCTCATCATCTACTTCATAGGGCAGCGACATGGCGGTCCCATGATCATCGTCCCTCTTACATGCTGCATTTTCGGCATCGCCGAGTATTTCGTTACCAGCTTCAAGGGCGAGGCTATTCTCCCCAGCGATATTCTTGCCCTGGGAACTGCCATGGAAGTCAGCGAGGGCTACACATTCGTCTTCCCCCAGCAGATCGTGACGTCCCTCACGCTTCTCGAAGTGAGCTTTCTGCTCCTATCCCTTATTCGTCCCTACAAAATCGACCGAAGCCACCTTCTTGTTGGCGTCGGCGCCAACCTCGGCATCGCAATACTCGCGGCTGCCGTCGCGTTTGCCGGGTTCGGCAGCATGGATATCGATGAGGCCCTCGGTTTTTCCATGGACCAGTGGATGCCGATCAACACATATATCAACGAAGGATTCATCACCTCGTTTGCGACCATGGTAAACAAGCTCCCCATCGAAAAGCCCGACGGATACACGACGGACAATGCCGAGAAGCTGCAGACAGAACTTGCCCGTTCGTATGACGAAGCGGCCGGATCAACCGAGCGGCGCGCCGCCGCTGTTGCGCAGTTCAACGAGCTCAAGCCAGCCGTTGTCACCATCATGAACGAAAGTTTCAGCGATTTGTCGTGCTTCGAGTCTCTCCAGGCAGCAGGTTATACGGGTCCTGCCTTTTACAATTCCCTACCCGATACGCTCGTGCGCGGCACGATGCTCTCATCGGTCACGGGAGGCGGCACGGCCAATTCCGAGTTCGAGTTTCTCACGGGCAATTCGATGGCGTTTGTCGGCGTCGGAAAGATCGCCTATCAAATGTATCAGCTGGCAGGCGTCGACAGCCTTGCAAAGGATCTCGGCGAGCTTGGATACGCCACCTATGCCATGCATCCGCAAAATCCCGTCAACTACCGCAGAGATCAGGTCTACCGACAGCTTGGTTTCGACGAATTCCTTTCCATTAACGACTTCGAGGGCGCGCCCTCCTACCATGCCGGCGTCACCGACCGCGCCACCTACGATAAGATTCTCGATCTCTTGCGCTCCGATGCGTCACCACAGTTTCTATTCGATGTGACGATGCAAAACCACGGTGGCTACGATGCGGGCACGGTCCCTGCCGAAGATATGACGGACTATGTCATCGATGGGGTCGATGAGACGACTCTCACCCAACTCAATACCTATCTCGCCTGCATCGACGCCTCCGATCGCGATCTTGAGTATTTCATCGCACAGCTTCGCGACATCGGACGGCCCGTGGTGCTCATCTTCTTCGGCGACCATCAGCCAAGCGTCTCATCCACCCTCAATGACCAGCTCTACCCCGATGAGGATGCTGCGGAGCATGCCTACCGCACGTATCAATCAACCTATTTTATCTGGGCGAACTACGAGGTCGCCGGAACACAGGACCTCAATGTCCACGACAATATGGGCGCAAACGAGATAGCCGCGACCGCGCTCGATAAGATCGGGGCACCGCTTACCGACTATCAAAAGGCGCTCCTGTCCACGCGCGAAGAAGTCCCGACCATCAACGTCGCAGGTTACCTCGGCGCCGACGGCCTGCGCTACGATCTGCAGTTGACAGATGGTCCCTACCTATCAACTATCGACGCTTTGCGCCGAATCGAGCATCTCAATTTTGCCGCAAAGGTCCAGTGAGGCAAATGCTCGCAGACGTCTCGCTCAGGGCAACACGAGCGCATGCGCGCCGACGACGCGGGGTACAATGGGCGCGGCAACACCACCGCCCTCAGGGGCATTTCAATGCAAGCAAGGAGCATATCAATGGGTTGTGAACACGCTGACGCAGCCGGTGGCCAGACGCCGCCGATGCAGTTTGAAGAGAATAATCTCTCCGAGGTCAAACGGGTTATCGCCGTCCTTTCAGGAAAAGGAGGCGTGGGAAAGTCCTTCGTAACCGGGGCCATCGCCACCGAGCTGGCCCGGCGTGGCAACAAGGTCGGCATCCTCGATGCCGATGTCACCGGCCCATCCATCCCCAAGATGTTCGGCATGAGCGGCAAACACGCCCATGCCCTCGGAAAGCTGCTGCTTCCCGAAATCTCCGAGCACGGCGTCAAGGTCATGAGCTCCAATCTTCTGCTCGAGAATGAAACCGACCCCGTGATCTGGCGTGGACCGGTCATCGCCGGAGCCATTCGGCAGTTTTGGAGCGAGACGTCTTGGGGGCCGCTCGACTACCTGCTCGTCGACATGCCTCCTGGCACAGGCGACGTGGCGCTAACCGTTTTCCAATCCCTACCCGTCGACGGCATCGTGATCGTCACGAGCCCGCAGGATCTGGTGTCGATGATTGTCGCCAAGGCCGTCAAGATGGCAGATAAGATGAACGTCCCCATTCTCGGCGTCGTCGAGAACATGAGCTATATAGCATGCCCCGATTGCGGCAAGAGAATCGAGGTCTTTGGCAAGAGTAAGCTCGATGAGGTGGCCAAGAGCTATCGCCTTGATGTGCTTGGACGTCTTCCCATCGACCCCACACTTGCGCAGGCTTGCGATAAAGGCGAGGTTGAGACGGCTCTTCCCGACGGCATGCTGGCCCAGGCCGTGGCCGCCGTCGAAGCCGTCAAGGCACACGAAGACAAAGAGGCCTAAGTGGAACTTTGCGCCTCCTATGACGCAGCGGTGATCGGCGGCGGGGCTTCTGGTCTCGCCGCTGCCATCTGTGCGGCACGCAATGGCAAACGCGTCGTCATCATCGAGCGTGACGTTGCCTGCGGCCTTAAAGTCCTTGCGACCGGCAACGGACGCTGCAACCTTTCGAACATCGATCTCGATCCCCAACGCTATCGACACCCGGTGTTTGTCGCCGACGTCATGGGCGACACCCCCGAAGCCGACCTTGACGACTTCTTCTCTTCTCTTGGCATCTTTACCACACGGGAGGAAGATCGCATATATCCCCATAGCATGCGCGCAGAGTCCGTGCGCGATGCTCTCATCGATCGCGCCGCGCAGCTCGGTATCGAAATACTCTGCGGCGCAAACGTTGTCGATGCACACCTTGCGCGCGGCATCTGGTCGCTCATGGTCAGACACCCGACAAGGCAACTCATCAAAGACGTCCACCGCGGTCCAAAAAACGAGCTGAGGGCCCAACGCCGAGCGCTGGCATCCATCAAAACCGTCGATACGCCCATCGAGGCTGCTGATGTCATCATCGCTTGCGGTGGCGCTCCTTCCCAGCTTGCATCTTTATTCCATCTACCCGTCATCGAGCCCAAAGGCGTCCTATGCCCGATCAAGACAACGATTCCGAGCGCTCCTAACGCTCTTGCGGCCCTAGATGGTCTGCGCGCACGCGTAAACGTCACGCTTCGTCGCGGCGAAAAGAGTCTGTGGAGCGAACAAGGAGAGATACTCTTTCGTTCATACGGCGTCTCGGGCGTCGTCATATTCAATTTATCTCGGCGCATAAAACAAGGCGATATGATCCTTATCGATTTTTTCCCAGAACTCGACAAGAACCAGCTCCTCGCCCTCTTCAGACAACGCGAGGCCCTCATCGGTCCCTTTGCGACCGATAGCCCCTCATGGTTTGACGGATTGATCGCACCAGCACTCGGCAACGTCGTCTGCGACATCTGCGAGCACTGCCACCCTGGCGACCCCGACGTTACACACCTTGTCAGCATCACCAAGAAATTCAAGCTTAGCGATCCCTCTCTCGCCAGCGATCAGTCGGCTCAGGTGGCCCGTGGCGGCATTCCCACGGACTGCGTCCACGCCGGTACGCTCGCCTGCATCGATTCCACTCTTCCACATCTTCACGTCTGTGGGGAGGCACTTGATGTCGATGCCGATTGCGGAGGCTTCAACCTTGCATGGGCTTGGCTTTCAGGAATGCGTGCGGCACAATCCCTTTAGTCGTAACGAAAGCCATCTCAAAAGGAGCAGCATATGATCGAGATCAGCGAGATCCACGCCACCCTCGATGAAGGGGCGACCGAGCAGACATGTCTGGCCGTCGGTCGCCGGGCGATCTCGAATGTGCTCCATTGCGACCCGAAGATCATCGAACAGTTAATTCTTCACCGAAAATCAATCGACGCCCGCAAAAAGAACGATGTTCACTTCATTTTGAGTTTTCGCGCGTCCATCGGAGATGCGTCCAACGAGATATCCCTATACGAATCAGCCTCGCCACGTGCACGCAAACACCTTCGACTCATTGAGAGTGAAGATCCCGCATGGCCGACACCTCTCAATAGGCCTGCACCCCTTCGTCCCGTGGTTGTCGGCGCCGGGTGTGCGGGATTGTTCGCCGCACTCACACTTGCCAAAGCAGGTCTCAAGCCCCTTTTGATCGAGCGAGGTGCCGACGCAAAGAGGCGTACCGACGATATCGAGGTATTTCTTCGCGATCGCCAACTCGATCCCGAAAGCAATATCCAGTTCGGGCTCGGTGGCGCCGGCACCTTCTCTGATGGAAAACTGAACACCGGTACTAAAAACCCCACGCATCGTCTTATTCTCGAAGCGTTTGTGGAGGCCGGTGCACCTCGCGACATTCTGTGGGACGCCAAACCGCATATCGGCTCCGACATCCTCCCGCTCGTCGTCGAACGTCTCGCCGCACAGATCGTTTCGCTTGGCGGCGAAGTCAGATACCACACCAAATTACATGACATCCAGTTTGACGATTGCGGATCCGTTGCCGGGATCGATGTCGTCTCAACGGCTCTCGGCAAGTGCGCCGAAGCTGAACAAATCCGCTGCAACTGGCTGATACTGGCCTGCGGCCACTCGGCGCGCGATGTATTCTCGATGCTCAGAAACCACCACGTTGCACTTGCTCGTAAAACCTTTGCCATGGGAGTCCGCATTGAGCATATGCAGCGCGATATCGACCGCGTGCAATACGGCAAAGCGGCTGGACATCCATCGCTGGGGGCAGCTCCCTACAAGTTGGTTGCGCATCTTCCGTCCGGTCGATCCGTTTTCTCGTTCTGTATGTGCCCCGGAGGTGAAGTCGTTGCTGCCTCTTCCGAACCGGGCGCCCTATGTGTCAACGGGGCAAGTCTTCATGCCCGTGCCGGCGTCAACGCCAACGCTGCGCTTCTGGTAAACGTGACACCCGACGATCTTCCAGGGACCGATCCACTTGCCGGCATCGAACTGCAGCGTTCCTGCGAACAAAAGGCCTATCGTCTGGGAGGCGGCAATTGGCGCGCGCCCAGTCAGCTTGTTGGCGATTTTCTCGAACGACGCCCCAGTACGGGACCGGGTCGCATCACACCGAGCTATCCGCTCGGGGTGACCTGGACAGAACTCGACAGCACGCTGCCCGAACACATCATCACAAGCCTACGCAATGGTATTCCCCTGCTGGGGCGCAAATTGCGCGGATACGATTGCCCCGACGCCGTGCTTACCGGTGTCGAGACTCGCTCAAGCTCTCCGGTCACCATCGTTCGCGACAAAACCTGTCACGCACAGGCGAACAAAGGACTCTACCCGTGTGGCGAAGGCGCTGGTTACGCCGGCGGCATCATGAGTGCGGCAGCCGACGGCATCCGATGCGCTCAGGCTCTTTTAGCCGATCTGTAATCCGGGGGCGCCCGATCGCAATTCGCGTTCTTAGCGTATCATTTCTTGAAACGGGAACCGGAACGCTTACGCCCTGCGGCAAACGTAGACCCTTTACGTGCCTGAGCGCGCAAGCGTTTAATCGCCTCGTCCTCGCTCGTGCCTTCTAGGATCGACTTGATTTGGACAAGCGCATCCCTCAAACGAGCCGCCTCCTCAAAGTCCATAGCCGCGGACGCCGCGCGCATGTCTTGTTCCATCGTTTGCACCAGACGTTCGAGTTCAGACCGAGGAAGCCCCCTCAGCTCTTCCGCAAGGCCCTCGGAAAGGTTTTCCGCACCCGCACCGCCATGCCGCTCAGCACCGCCGTCAGAAGGCGTATAAAACGCCCCATGACCCAAAGAATCTCCTCGCGATCGCTCTTTGCTGCCCACCGTCTCGTCCGCTTCTGCTATAAAGCTCGAGATGTCGTTGATAGCCTTATGCACCGTACGCGGTACGATTCCATGGTCCTGGTTGAACTGCATCTGGATCTTACGGCGGCGCTGTGTCTCCTCGATTGCCTCATGCATCGAATCGGTAACGGTGTCGGCGTACATGATCACCTCGCCCTCAGCATTGCGAGCGGCACGCCCGATCGTCTGAATAAGTGACCTGCGATTGCGCAAGAAGCCCTCTTTGTCGGCGTCTAAGATGGCAACGAGCGATACCTCAGGCAGGTCCAGACCTTCACGCAGAAGATTGATGCCCACCAGAACATCGATTTTTCCCTCACGCAACGTGCGCAGTATTTCAACACGGTCCATCGTGGCCGTATCGGAATGCATATAGTTGACCTTGATGCCGGCATCGAGCAGATGATCGGTCAGATCCTCAGCCATGCGTTTGGTAAGTGTCGTTACGAGCACACGCTCTTTGCGAGCCACCCGCTCGCGAATCTCATCCTCCAGATCATCGATTTGTCCGCGTACGGGGCGCACGTCAATCTTGGGATCAAGCAGACCCGTAGGACGAATAATCTGTTCCACGTTATTCTGGCTTACGCGAAGCTCATAATCGCCAGGAGTCGCCGAGACGTAAATAAATTGTGGAATGCGAGCCTCAAACTCATCGAAACGCAGCGGCCGGTTATCAAGTGCTGAAGGCAGGCGAAACCCATGCTCGACAAGCGTCACCTTACGTGAACGGTCACCTTCATGCATGCCACGAATCTGAGGAACCGTAACATGGCTCTCATCGATGATGCACAGCATGTCTTTGGGAAAATAATCGATGAGTGTATACGGGGGCTCGCCAGGTTTTCTACCATCGAGATGTCGAGAGTAGTTCTCGATGCCGTTGCAAAAGCCCATCGTCTCGAGCATCTCGAGATCATAATCCGTGCGTTGCTGCAGACGCTGCGCCTCAAGAAGCTTATCGGTGGCCTTAAGTTCCGCAACGCGCTTCTCACACTCATCGCTGATGGATTTTAGAGCCGCTTTGACCTTGGGCTTCTCGGTCACATAGTGCGATGCCGGCCATACGGGAATCGCTTCGTATTCCCGAAGCATCTCACCGGTCACCTCATCGATCTCGGCAATCAGCTCCACTTCGTCTCCGAAGAACTCAAAACGTAGCGGATGCTCCGCATAAGGCGGAAACACGTCCACCACGTCGCCATGAACACGAAACGTACCGCGAGCCAGATCGTAATCATTGCGATCGTACTGAATGTCGATCAAAGCATGGATAAAGTCGTCGCGTTCGAGTGGGACTTTCTTATCGACATTGGGAGCAAGACCGGCATAATCTTCTGGAGAACCGATGCCGTAAATGCATGAAACAGAAGCGACAACGATTACATCTCGCCGAGACAACAGCGATGCCGTCGCTTGGTGCCTTAACTTCTCGACCTCTTCGTTGATTGAGGAGTCTTTCTCGATATAGGTATCGCTCTGCGGCACATATGCCTCAGGCTGATAGTAATCATAATAGGAGACAAAATAGACAACGGCATTATGAGGGAAAAATTCTTTGAGCTCGCTGGCCAGCTGAGCAGCAAGTGTTTTATTGGGAGCCATAACGAGCGTCGGCTTGTTAAGCGCCTCGATGGTTTTGGCCATCGTAAAGGTCTTGCCTGAACCCGTAACGCCCAATAAGACCTGATAGCGATCCCCCGCCTTAATGCCCTTTACTAAAGACTCGATGGCCTGAGGTTGATCGCCAGCAGGTTCATAGGGAGAAACAACTTCAAAGGGATTTCCTTCACCCTGAACACCAAACCTTTTGAGCTCACCGCCCACGCGCTCGACTTCGAATTCAGACATAACCAAGCCCCTTGACCTCTTTTACCCAAAGCATAAGTGGATGATTTAATGAGATGCAAAACGATCGGGATAAAGTGATTTATAACGACCCCATGCATTGTTGACGCGAATCAAATACGCCTGCGTTTCGGGAAACGTAATGGCATTATGTAAAGCAGTATTTTCCTGCGCCCAACCATCAACGTTACCCAAGCCAGCGTTATAAGCGGCAATGGCCCTATCCGAGGACCCATTAAAATAATCAAGAAGATATGAAAGATAAGCGCAACCGAACTCGATATTTTGAGCAGGATCAGAAAGCTGATCTGCTGAATATTGATCACCGTCCACCAAGCCAAGATCGATCATATCCTGAGCGGTTTGAGGTAGAAGCTGCATCAAACCCACGGCAGATTGATTTGATTGAGCAGAAGGATCCCAATTAGATTCCGCCTTGATGACGGCACAAACCAGGTAAGGGTCAAGATTGCGCTTAGAAGCCGACGCGGAAATAGACGATTCATAGTCAAGTGGATAGAAAGGTTTAAATACCACGGCGGGCGCATAGGTATAAACATAAGAAATCGCAGCGAAAACAACAACGATCAGAAGCGGCAGCAATCGATACCATGAGAAAAAACGATCCTTACTCATGGGAAGCATCATCCGTTACAAATTTACGATCGACAAGCCAATCATGGAGCCTCAAAAATAGCGCATCATCATCAAGAGAATTATCAATAACCAAAGAAGCCATGGAACAAAGCTCGCTCTCAGAGGGCTGAATATCTGCGCGCCTATCGAAATCACCAGCTGACATACCACGACGGATAGCCCGCTGTCTTCTTATGTTAACAGGAGCGGTAATGGCGATAACCTCATCAGCCAAACCAAAACCATCGCTAAAATCTCGTGGAGCTGAAACCTCAACTACTGCAAAGGGATAAGAGACGGCAGAAACGGTACAGCAAACCGGGTCAAGCAGACGAGAAGATAGCTGTTCGACGAGAACAGGATGAACCAATGCGTTAAGTTTTTCGGTTTCATCGGGTGTCACAAAGGCACGAGATGCAAGAACATCAGTACGGATTCCACCCTGAGCATCCAATACGTCCCAGCCGAACTCCTCGGCTATAGAACCAACAAGTTCTGAACCGGGAACGTAAAGCGACTTTGCAAGGCGATCGAGATCAAGATACATACCGCCCTGAGAAGCAAGATAGCGACAAGCAGCAGATTTACCAGAAGCGATATTACCGATAACAAAAACCGAATACATGCTGCCTCCTAACAAGTTTGATAATTCTCGCGCAATTCAAGAACAAGAATTAGCTCAAAGGCAATTAACCGTTAGACACCATAAGACCTATAGGGCCGCCCCCTGAACGAAAAAAGGGAGGGGGAGGCGCTC
>DJRP01000022.1 GCA_002437815.1 Collinsella sp. UBA6357
AACTTTCTCGACACTACCGAAAGGGTTTCGACCATGCTCTTTGGGAGCGACGACTTGGCCTCTTTTCTCGCTCACTTCCCAACTTTCCACCTAACTTTCCATCTTTCTCTCTTGCGAGATGGAAAGATGGAAAGTTAGGTGGAATACATGGCCGAGATCGTGAATGGCGAGTTGAAACGCCAGACGGCCCCGGAGGTTGGTCCGAGGCCGTTCGGTTGGGCGGTTCGCCGCTTCTTTTGGCGCTCTATTTGTGATCGATGCCCGATGTCTTGATCTTCGTGATCGTGTAGGTCACGTAATCGGAATGCTTCTCGTTGTACCCCGTTAGCAGCTGCGCATTATCGGGATAGTCTTCAGCACCGTTGCCAGAAAGGCAGGTCGTGAGCACGATGCGGTAGTTGGCATACGTCAATCCTCGTTCCTCGATATCATTGTTCACCTTTACCGTAAATTGATCGGTCAGCAGCTCAGGCTCAAATTTCGACTGGGTCTTAAATTTGTCCGTACTGCTCTGCTTGGCATCGGTGAATACAACGGCGTTGCCGCTGGGGATTATGGTGCCAAGTTTGTCCGAGCTGATCGAGCTGATGTACTTGGACAGATCATCCGTAACAGGCGCGTAGGTTCCGTCGTCTTGGCGCTGCTCCAGGCTAAACGTATACGTCACCGTCGTACCCTTTGCAAGCTTGGCGCCGCCATCGTGCAGACCCGTAAAGTCATACTTTGCCGTCAGGTTGATCGAACTCGTCTTGCTCTTTGATTCCTCCGGATCAAGGTCGTCGACATTGATGCCAAGCTGCGCCTTGGAGTACGCCTCGAGGGAAATCGTCGATCTGCCATCGTTGCCTAGACGGTAATACTGCATATTGCCAGAATGTGTCGCCGTCATGTTACTCACAGCAAGCGTATCCGCATTCGTGGAGAGGCAACCCCTATAGCTCGTCTGGGTCCACTTTGCCAGCTTTCCGGCCTCCGCTGAGCTCGGGTTTGCCGAGATGCCCATCTGACATGCGTTGTAGGACATCTTCATATCATCGGACTTAACTGTGATGCAAATCGTAGGCGTAGCCCCGTCTACAGCGGCGTCAGAAGCCAGCTTGCGCAGATCCTTAAGGTCGACGGGCACATATGTGCTGCCAAGCTTCGTCGCGAGCGGTATCGCTAGGTCCTTACCGTCGTCGGGAAGCGTTATGGCCGGCACGGCAGCCTCCTTTTCGGCTGCGGGTTTCCACTCGCCCTCTTCCCACTTATAGGGCTTATCGTCCACTTTGACATAGAAGTTGACCGTACCGGTCGTGCCGCTCGGATAGCCTGTTGCGCCGGTGTTGCCCTCACCATAGTTGACCAGCGAGGATTCAAACTGGAAATACAGAGAGTCTTTGTCGTTGTACTGCTGGTTCTTATCGAACGTAATCGTATCGGTCACGTCGAGAAGCACCTCGGATGGCAAGGCATTCGCGGCCATTTGCTTCGAGCCAACAGAATTGTTGTCGCCCAGCGCTTGGGTGTAGCTCGAGTTGATGGAGTAGGTCGATGCGGTATTTGTGCCCGTGTCATAGGTGCAATCCTTATCGGGCCAAACCTTATTGATATGCGTGTTCACGCCCGCACTTACAGACGTTGTCGTCGTACCGTTCACGGCATTCGAGACACTCGGCGTGCGCACGATCAAATAGAAGCTCTCGCTCTTAGGATCCTCATTGGGAACGGTCAGCGTGTACCTGTTCTTTTCATTCGGCTTTTTATCGGCCGTGCAATAGTATTTTGAACCGATCTTGGCGCCAGCATACGTGGCAAGGTCACCGCTTTTCCGATGCGCGTCAACCTCATCGTCTGTCATCTGTATCCACGCGCCCGTGGTATTGGAGTCGCTCGCAGCGACGCCCATAATCTCGCTCAGCCAAAGCTCCTCATAGGAATCATCTTTGCCGTGCGTGAAATCCGACAGTCTTACCGAACTGGCGGCGCCGTTCTTAACAGTATAGGTGTAGTACCGGTTATCGTGCGCAACATCGACCAGCGTCAGCTGCGTCCCAGCGGGCATCCCGCCGGCAGTGCCCTCAAATTGAATTGTTTTATTGAGCGGGCCCATGGAGCCGCCATTCGCCAGATGCGTATTCCAGCCGTACTCTGTCTTTTTGTCGTTGGCTTTGTTATACGTCCACGTAAGGTAGCCGGTCATAGCCTCGCCCGAGCTCACAAGCACATGGTCCTTGTATCCTGCATAGTCCTGATCGTTGAATTTTTTAGAATCGTCCTTGAACTTTGAAGCATTGAACGAGCTGCCATAGGTATAGGTAGCCGAGAAGTTGATCTCGAGCATGCGCTTGACCACGATGGGCACCTGAACCTTATAGGTATGGCCTGCACCATCATGGAACGTCACCGTGAGCAACGTGAAGCGGCCCTTGCCGTTATCCCAATCGCTCGATGTGTGGAACGACATCGAATCTGTTCCGTTGTTTACTACGGAAAATGCAGAATTTTTTGACGCCTCTTCATCCTTAACAAATTCCCGACTGTCAATCAGCTTGAACACCTCAGCCCTAGCGGTCACAAACGACGAACCGCTCGACTTAGGGTTAAGCTTTCGAGCATCAGAGAAGCCGCCGTTTGTAACCAGGTTGAGATAGTTTGTCACCGTCTTGGTCGCCGCCGCGGTATCATTACCGGGAACAACAAGGACGTTGAAGTTCTTATCCTTTGCTACTTTCTTCGAATTTTCGGCGTTCGAATCATTGAACGTGCTCTTCGAGCTTGAATCGTAACTGTTGGTGCTCTGGTAATTTCCGCTGCCATCGCAGCCGCCGATGTTGGTATAGGCATAGCCGCCGGTAGTCAATTCGGACTTCTTCGCCTTTTCGACATCGTCTTGAATCGTTGCGGCCGTATCGATTGCCATGCCATCGCCAAAAAGCTTCTTAGCATCAGAGCTCGACGATGCTTTGACCTCCATTCCACTCACCGGATTGGTCGTGATGTATGGGTTAGCTGAAGCGACGGCCACGCTCGCGTCATCATCGTTATAAAGATCCGAGCCATCGCCACTATAGTGACCGGCCTTATCGTTCTTAATGGAGACGTCGTTATAGTCCGCAAACGCAAAGTAGCACTTCTTATTTACATCGGTCACAGAGGCCGGAATCCGATAATGCATCAACCCCGGTACATTACTGTTCGTCTTATCTTGTTCTAGTTGAACATTGAGCCCCGATACATAAATGCCCTCAATATCCCCAGGCGCCACATCGCCAAATAGCTGGCCTTGATAAAAGTAGTTTGTTCCCTGATCGGTGAATTCATTTTTACTGACAAGAATATTGGACAGCTTAATGGTTCCTTTGGTGTCGCCGAGAATGCCGCCGGAATAGGTATGGCGTCCATCGGGATGATCGGCCCAATAGCACTGCTTCGTTTTAAACGAGCTGTTGCTCACCGTAGAGTTGCTGATGGAGACAACAGTGCTGCTGTTTTCACCCGATTGGCCAAGAATGCCACCGGAATACGCGCCATCAACTTGAATTGCGCCGACCTTAACTCCATTTGCAGTAAATGTTTTGCCGCTGGCAATCATGCCCGCAATGCCACCCGAACACTCGTATGCTGCAATCCTGACTTTTGAAACATTGCAATCATCAAACGTCAAATTCTCGGATCCATAGCCGACCATTCCGCCAACGTACCTGTATCGAGTCGCGGTCTGCCCCGCTGCCCTTATGGATCCGACATATATTGGCGACTCTGCGCTCGCATTCTTCGATGATTCAAAGGCCACGTGTTTTATTGAAGCGGAGTTCTCGGCCCTGCCAACGATGCCACCGAGACCGCGTGTATTCGCAAAGTTGCTGCCGTCAGTCAAGTCGGTCGTAACGACCACATCATGCAGAGTTACCGGGTTATCGGTATTCGTACTTTCCCCGATTTTCACTTCTGCAGCCGTGAGGCCCAACAGACCGCCGACCGCGCAGGCTTCTTTGTTGGCCGCCCAAACCGACGTGCCTCGAACCGTGGAGTTTTCGCCCACAAGATTGACGCTCTCGCCCGACGCGCGCTGTGCGTTGCTTTGATTTTCCGTATTCACATCAACCGAAAATGTCGTCCTCTGCAGCTTGCCAACAAAACCGCCCGCATTGGCTTCGGCCGAAATAGTCGAATCCTTGTACAGACAATCGATGAGTTTGACTGGGGCTTGCGCGGCATCGGCGTCTCCGCCCACGGCCGCAACCATGCGCGAAGATTTATCCGATGCCAAGCCCATATATCCAACGCTGCCGATTAGGCCGCCAGCGCTCGCGCCGCCCGTAACAGTGCAGTTATCGATAACGACATTCTTGTATACGCCTTGGCTTTCCTGCCTGTTGAGATTCGACGTGACCCCAGATAGGCAGCCGATGCCCACCTGTACTGTGTCGCCATCTTGCTTCGTTTGGAGTTCTCCATCCTTACCGATATAGCTGATCGATAGGCTGCAGCTCTTAAACGTCAGGTTGCGAACCTGGGCTTCGTCATTTTCCTTAATAGTGCTTCCCACATAATCTGCCGAGGTGAACGCGATGTTGTTGAACAGCGCACCAACCCCCGAGGCACGATAATCGTCGTCGGTGTATTCCTTGTAATTGTTCGCAACGGTAATCGATGCGCTGCTGCCCGATGCCGTCGTTCCATCAATGCACGCGATAGAGGGAGTAATGTATTTCCTCTCTTTGACGCCATTCGATGTAACGCATGCGTTCGAGTAGTAGCGGCCCGACAACCCCTGATAGGCTGGCCCAAAGCTCGACATGTCGTAGCTATCGCCCGTCAGCTTAAGCTGGATGCCCGTAATGCCCGTCGCGCAGATGTAACCCGTAGCCCAATCGGCGTACTTTTTCACCAGATACGGCGAGTTCACCTGTCCATCGTTGGCTTGTTCATCGGTCCCGTCGAGCGGTCCTTGATATTTCTGATTGCCAGGAGCCTTCTCGTCATCGTTCTTTGCGGTCTTCGCGTCCTCACTTCCCGTCTTTCCAACGTCCTCATAGGTCGCATTGCGCACTTTGCCGAACTGCTCGTTTCCAAACAGATACGTCTTGCTACCCAAGACGTCCGGCTTGAAGGAGCAGCCCTCATACGCCCTCGAACCGCGATACGTACCGTTGTCGTTCGCCGCATCAGTATGCGCAGCGCCTGCGGCAGCGCCGCTATTGATAATCGCGGAGAGGATGAGCAGGCCCATCGCGCTTTTGACCTCAACCGTCGCTGCGCCATCGTGCTGGTTGTCGTCAACAGGCCAGCTGTAAGCCATTTCGGTGCCACTTGTCGTTATTTGTCCACGATACGAATCGTCAAGCTTCATGATCTTGTAGTTCGCGTCGCCGTTGTCGACCTCGCAGTCCTCGCTGAAGGCATAGCCGTCAACCACACGCCCAACGTAGGGGTTGTTATAGAGACTTCCGATATCTTTTGTGGCGCTGCGCCAATTGTTTGACCCACCAAAGTTGCGGAAAATCACGCCGCCACCACAGATGGCACCCACATAACCGCCAATGGGCACAAGATGGGCCTTGTCGCCCGAACTACTGACCGTTCCGCCAGAAACAGGCACACCGTCGATGATGTTGTCGCCGCCCATGATGCAACCGATTACGCCGCCAAAGAACGCACCGGGTGTGCCGCTGTTGGTGTCTTTGTTCGCATAGGCAATCTGGTTTGTGCCGCCACCGTACGTCACTTTCAGCTGGCGAACGACGCTGCCGTAGCTATAGCGAATAAGACCATACGAAGCCTTCTTGTTCTGAGAGCCGTCGTCGGCAAGCTTGATGTTAATTGTCGACACTTTATCAGCACCCTTCTTAAGGTTGCCCACGATGACGCCCCTAAAGGGGTTCGCCAAGCTGCCAAAGCCGTTAAAGGTGTTAGCATCAACGTCGATCTCATTGCTGTCATCTGCCGGCTCGATACTGTAGTACGCACTCTGCAGATAGCGATGCATCACCTCATTGCTCAACGTGACACTAGCGTCATCGACTTTCTTCCAAGTCTTACTTTTCAAATCGTATTGATACGTAACTTCCGTACTCTTATCGCTAGCATCCTGACGTCTTTCACATACTGAGTCTTGATTGCTGGTAATGGTCACTTGCCATTCATCGATATCGGAAATATTCTCGTCGTTAATATAATTCGTGAGCGTGACGAGCTCGTATTCGGTTTTCACGGCATACGGGTCGCTGTAGGTGCCGCAGCCCTCAAGAAGATTCGCAGGTCGCTGGTTAACTTTCATCTCGTGATAGCACGTACCGCTTTTGCCCACCTTTACATAGGGCAGATATTTCGTTGGGTATTGGGGGTTGGTAGGATTTGCCTCAATATCTCCGTCGCTCACGAGGCCTGGACCTGTCGGCACGCCATAGCCGCCGGCATTGTAGTACCAAAGCTGCTTGTTGTCGTACTCCCCGTTAGAGTCAATCTCCGCGCCATAAGTAACTTGCTCGCCCTCATTGAAGGTATAACTGGCCGAACCCGATTGGTTCGTACCGTACCCAAACGATTCGAAGAACGAGGCACGGGTAAAAATCGTCGCGCCCTTCGCGCTCGGAACCGAGACGTTGTTGCTCAGCGTTGCATTCACGAGCGTATTCGTTGTCTTGCTTCCGCCCAAATTGCCAAACAGGCTGCTTGCCGCCGTAGCGGTCGAACCATCCTCCTTGATATAAGATCCCTCTTTCACAGAAAGATTCTTAACGTTCAGCGTGACGGCCAGCGATAGGTCGTTGATCAGCAGAGGAGCAACCTTGGGGTTTTTTTTGTCGTCCACCCCGTTGGCCCCATCAACCACGAGCCCTTCGAGCGTGAGCCCATCGATTGAAATCGTGGCAACGCTGGCCGTCTTATTATTCGTGCCGTATGCAGAGCGGCACACGAGCGCGCCCGAGACGCTCGTACCCGAGCCGCTCGAGTTATCGTTGACCATGATTCCCGTCGAGCCGGCAAGCGTTACGTCCGAGACGCTGAGCGTCTTGCCGGCATCACCCGCGAAGGCGCGAATGAGCGCCGCATGCATGTTCGCGTGCTGCGTTGCTTCCGTGTTGCTTTTGTTGCTGGCCTGCTCGTCTTTAATCTTGCTGTACGCAAAGGTTACCTTCGTGTTTTGGATTGTTATCTTGCATGTATTGTTCGTGGGATAATAACTGTAGCCCGTAAGGTCGATCTCGTTCGAAGTTTTGTCAGTGCCTCCGATTACCACAGCTCGATCTCGGCTGAATTTTTGCTTTGAAGGCGCGATATAAGCCTTTATTTCGTCGGGAGCATAGCAGCACACATTCCAAATCATCAAAGCTTCAGGCGTGGAAAGGTTATAGGGCGAGCCCTCGAAAACAGATTTCGACGCCTCCCAGCACCTATCTAGGTTGTAGTAATAACGCGTCATGGAGTTCGTCGGATGCCGCCCGCCGAACTCGGTGCGATTCTTGTAGCTGTTATCGGCATCCGTGTTCCCGCTCATATCGAGCGCATCTGTCTGCGTGTGAAGCGAGACGACTGTGTTCCAGTCGTTGTCGTTAGGAGTGCCGTCTTTTTCCTGGCTTGCCTTGGTTACGTTGGCAATCCATTCGTCAAAGTATTTGACATCACTTTTCGCGGAAATTTGCAGCTTTTGGTTTTCATTTTTCTTCACCCTATAGGCTTCATCCCACGGGGTTTTGTCTTCAAGATAGAGCCCCGCATACGTCTTGGATCCCTCGCCACCAAAGGTTCCAGCCTTCTCCTCTTTCGCGCCGCGCGCGAGCAACACCCCGAAAGAAGTAGCGCTGGCAGCGCTCAAGCTGGCACCAGAAAAGTCGAGAGCGTAATTTTGAATAATAAGGTGACCGCTCATAACATAAAGCAGGCCGCCAAACTCTGTGGCGCTGTTGGCCGTGACGGTCGCATTATCGGTCTTGATGGCGTAGTTGTTATCGCTACTGTTCGAGTCACCGCCAATGGTCACAATAGCGTTTCCCCAGCTGTAGCCCAAAAGGCCGCCGGCACCATTCCTTGGATCGCCATTCGTGCCAACCGACATGGAGAAATCTTTATAAGACAGACCCGTGATGCTCACGTTTTTCTTGGCGGAACCTTGCTGGATAAAGCCGATCAAGCCGCCCACAAGGGCCTTGGCGTTATTGGAGTTTCCTATTTCGATATCACTGTGCTGCGAGTCGGCGCCAACTTCCAAACCGGAGACATTGATGTTCGATGCCTTGTCACCAGTGACGTAACCAGCCAGCTCGCCCACGCGAATGTCGGCGGCGTTGGACGTATTCGCAATTGCAGCCTGAGCCTTGACATCGTCGCCAAGCGTAAGCGTGCAAGCATCTGCCACCGAGCCAAAGATGCCGCCCACGTTGAGGATCTTGCCGGTCGCTGCGCTATCGAAATTAATTTTGGTGGAACACGTCACCTTGGAAACCGTCACGGCACCTGTCCCCGCAACCTGCGCAGCAAGCGGGCCGGCATCGATATCGGTGCCGTTCTCAAAGCGCATGGTGCCGCCGATTGTCACGTTGCCAGCCGTCTTCATGTCAGACGTAACGCCATTGAACAGGCCCAAACGTCCATGACGGTAGATTTTGCCATCGCCATCGCTCGTGTCACCGTTCTCGATTGCGCTATCGCCGCGCATGCCGTACGGCTCGCCGACCGCGAGGTTAATGGCGCCGCCACCTGTTAACGTCCCAGAGAACAGCTGCGACGACTCGATACTGCCTTCCCATAGGTTGGTTGGCGGAACGCGATCCTTCGAGATTCCCGTAAGGCCTGTACCCGAAAGATTGATCGTAGAAGTAACGCTGATCGTCGATGAGGGAAGGCTTCCAAGACCGTTTCCCGCATCGTCGGCAATATGTTCAACGCCAGTAACCATCGAGTAGAATCCATTGGTCTGCCAGGTAATAGCGAGCTTGGCGAAGTCATCCGCATTCGAAAGAGAAATCGAATTATTGGTGAACGCAAGCGAATCCGCTTTGGTCAAGACGTGCGTCGTGGAATCGAGCGTCAACAGGCCGCCCGACAAACCGTTCCCCAAGCGGACCACTTCACCATATGTTGCAATGTCATCGGTCTTAGACGCCGCGTTCGAGCGTTTGAGTGTCCAACCGGTCGCAGAGCCATCGCTGGATACAGAGCCGTTACTGCCGCTACCGCTGGCAAAGATAAGCGAGTTGTAATTCTCGTTGACAAGCTGGCCGGTCGTATCGTTATCGGCGAATTGCGCCCCCGAAAGATCGGTGACACCGCTGAATTTGATAGTTGCAATCCATGTCGAGCCCGCGATGCCGGCAGAGCGGTTTTGCGAAGCCCCGCCAATAGCGCTATCGCTGCTCAAAGTAAAATCGCGCACATCGAGCACATCGTTCATATCGATAACGCCCACGGCACCGCCGAAACGGCCGTTGCTTTGGCTCGCCGATACATCGCCTTTGCACGCAACGGAAACTCCGTTGAGCACAACGGCTACCGGTTGGACGACCGAAACAGTTTTATCTCCCACGTAGCCCACAATGCCGCCCGCATAGCACAAGCCGCTCGCGTGCTCGAATTCGATTGCAGTTTTTGTTCCGTCGGAAGCCTTTTGGACAGTCAGCGCATGAAGAGACCCGTCCTCACCTTTGCTCGTAGCGAATACGTTGCCTGCGATGCCACCGTAACTGCCACGCGTATCAGCTGTGCTGTTTCCGTCATTGCCCGCAGTGAGTTTGCTCTTATATGTGCCGCCCTTGATGGTAACGTCGCCGTTGGTCACATCGAGCCGACCGAACAGCCCGCCGGCGCGCTTGGTGGCGCCAAGCTCGACGGGCGATGCCTCAAAGTCAAACGTTCCAGATTCGACGGTAAAGGGGCCCGCAAAAGATACGTCGCCGATCACGCCGCCCGAATAGGTGGAATTTGCCGATCCCACTTTAAGCGCGGGTTTGACTTTCGCATCGTCTCCAAACGCCAAATTCAAATCCGCTGCCTTGCCGATAAAGCCGCCGCTTGCATAGGCACCCTGGACGTCAAAGGCTGACAAATCGATCGATGTTTTCAGGATGATCGTCTCGTTCGTCGCCGAGCCGATCAAGCCACCCGCGCTGAACTGGGGACCCGTTGCCTTAATCGTCGGGCTACCATCTGACAGGCCCTTGAATGCCTCGACCGTCAACGTACCGCCGTGCACCGTATTGGCAAGCAGGCCCGCGTCGTTTGCGTTCGAGCTGATAGCCACCGCTATCTCATTGTTGCCGGTGCCGTCGTACGCCGCAGCGAGCGTCATATCACCCTCTACCTCGCCAAGCAGCGGTGAGGTCAGCTTGGCGCCCGCTGCGGCAACTCCAACCTCAACGTCGAACGTTCCCTCTCTGCCAACAACCTTCGAGGCCGCGATCGGTTCGTTATCCGTCCCAGCCCAAACGATTTTCAGCTTGCCGTTATTCTTATTGAGCTCGATGCCGTTATAGAACGTATGGGACGTTTTGAATTCGACTTCCCCCGTATTATTTGCAAACTTCGCAGTCCCCTTAAACGGAACATCCGCACTGCCAAGACCTTCAAATGAAACGCCAAGATCGGCTGCGGTCGTATCCCACGTGCTTTTGCCCGTGGAGTTCACTGAGATCGAGGCATCTTGATATACGGCTGGATCGGCATGGCTCAAAATCGCCAAGCCCTTCTCTCCTCCGAGCGTGACCGTTGTCGCCCTGGATGATTCCTCTGCATATGTAGTGCTGCTACCGTCTCCACCAGCGCTCAGGGCATCCCCCAGCTCCTTGGCCGTCTTGTATTGAATAACCTCGGCCGCCGTTGCCGCATCCGCATCTTGGCTTTCTGCCTCATCTGCCGTCGCGTCATCGGTGGACGAGTCAGCCTGATCATCAGAGGCTTCTGCGCCATTGCTGCTGTCATCGTCACTGGCGGTATCACTGTTTGCCGTGTCATCAGTCTCAGCACTGCCAGACGCCGCGTTGTCGCCCGCATCGTCAGATGTGCCGCCCCCGACACCTGTCTCGTCATTATCCGTCGAGTTATTTTCCCCCTCAACGGTCTCAGTCTGTTCAAGGCTTTGCAGAGAGAAGTTCTTGGCTGCCTTCTGCACGGAGTGCGCGATATCCTTCGAGACACAGGCGGCGGCAACAGCTCCATCCTCAAGCGCGTCAAGCTCCTGGGCAAACACCTCCGTCGACGGAGCCAACCCTTGGAACATCATTATGGCGGTCAAGCTCGCGACTATAATGCGCTTCGCCGTTCTCATCTACTCGTACCTCGTTCTATCTCCATGCCCCTACTGTCGGGGCCGCGTATTCTAGTTGGCGCCCGTGCACGTCACATCTATGTCGCCCCACCTGCTCGGCTTTGTCGAACCGTCCGCGCGAAAGAAATTGACAATCTCCGAGCCCGGCTCCATGTAAAACGTTACGGAGCTCTTGCCACTGTCCGTCGTTTTCTGAGGATGCTCCGTCGAATCGGCTGCCTTGATGTGGTTGCGGTAAAAATAGGGGTCGATTTCCACTCCGGAACCCCACGTAAGCGTGACCAGCGAACCCTTGCCGGTCACGGTCACGCGATAATCGTATGCATCAAAGGAACTGGCAGAAGAGGCTTTGTTGACCCACTCCCCCGTGACCTGCGCACTGGTCACGGTCGCGCGTTTACCCGGCACGACTTTCGCAGCCAAAAAGGCAAGGTTGGTGCCTGGGCTTTCGCCGTCAACAACATCCGCCCTAATCGTAAAAGCGAGATCTTGGCTGTTGAGATATTTCCCGGCAAAGGCAATCGTGTAGATCTTTACCGTCGGCGTGTAACCCGGGAAGGAGACAGCCTCTTGCGCACCAGATTCAATGGTGTCGTCGGGACTGATGGTCCAACCATCTTGCGCCCCTTTAGTGCCGGCTCCCGTCGCCGTGACGCTCAAACGAACCTTGACATCTTTATTGTTTACAACGTTTTGGTCATCGAGCAAACAGTTATAAATCTTGAAGGTAAACGAGCAGGTGCCCTCGGTCGCGTCCCCGGTCGAATCCACGACAACCGGCTTTGAAGCAATCGCTCCGCCCACCGTTTGAGACGGTTCGAGCAGGTCGGACGCAAAGAGAGCCTGGGACGTGCCAGTTGCGGCGACCGCCTTGAGAAACGAGCTGCCCGTATATGCGGAATACGTCAGATAGATTCCCGTCACCAGTGCAACGGTACACAGCAAGATGGCAGCCACCCATAGGCGTTTACTTGTTTTCTTTTCCATAGGGCCCCTCCCCTCGTTACTAGCCGTTTCGTGCGATGAGATACAAGACGTCGGTTTCCTTGACGTTTGGTTTGGTCTTCCACGTGCATTCGATGATGAAATTGGTCACGTCAGCGGGATTGCCGTCAGAAGACTTATCGAGCAGACTCTCGTCAATCTTCTTGTAGCGATACAACGGGCGCGCGTTCTTTTGAACCTTATCCTCATGGCCCTCAAACGGATCGTTCTCGGCAAGCACCCCACCCAACGACGGGTCACTGGAATTAGGATTGACGGTCGCGAACTCCGTCACTTCGTCGCCTATCTCCCACGAGTAGGTTGTAAGCCCCACCTGACCGGCAATCGTCGCGACGCTGGCAGGTGCCTTAGTATCGGCAACCTTATAAACATGGACCTGGAGGCCGCTGATGTTGGTCGTGTTGGCGATCATCAACTCAAATTCCTGACCGCCGCTCCTAACGCAGAACCCACGACTGATCGTCGCCGTACCCGCATCATCGATTGCGATCGAGTCCTTTTGATCTTTGTCATATACCAAATCGATGCGCTCGATCGCCGTCTCGCCCGGCCCTAAGATCTTGAGCTGGGCCGGCACCTGTATCTTACCGACTGTCGACAGACTCTGATTGTTTACGAACCACATGAGCGAGAGTCCGATGATCAGAACGATGACGGCAATCAAGGCAAAGATGGCCAGCAAGCGATACCGGTTATCGCTCGCCCACGCCTTTACCTTGTCCAAACGCATCTGCTGATCTTCCATCTTTAGGCCTCATTTGCGGATATCTTAAGTTGCAGGTATTTCACGTTATTACCGAGGTACTCATCGGCGTTGTTATAGAGCTCTGCAGCGGTTTCGATTTCATTCGATGACATTTGGGAGCTGACCTTGACGAAACTTTGCCCATCAACGGTTCCGAAATAGTAATGCGAAGGATCCTCTGTCGTGGGCGTTTTGTTCATATCCGCAATCAACTGATTGTAATCGTCTCCAACGCTCGCAAACAGATTCTTGTAATACCCGACGTTTCCCGTGAGCACGTAGTTTTGAAAGTACTCGGGCCATACCCAATAGATAGTCTTGGTGACAGGCTTCATATCTTCGAACTCTTTGCTCGCAATCTCGAACTGCCCATTTTTGATACGCTGCGCGTAGTAGCCGTTGTCGCAGCTCTGAAACATGAGCAAATGACCGGACAACAGATTAAGCAGCGTTTCCCCGTCGGCGCCTCGAGCGGTTTTGATGACGCGCGAGATATCGATCTCAATCTTTCCAAGGTTTGTCACGAGCGGCGTCACCGTAAAGCTGATCTGCCCGCGCGCTCCGGGATGAAGCGAGTCCGTGCCATCGGTGTTATTCAGGTTTGAGCTCGGCGTCACCAGAAGCGATGTTCCGTCGGCCGTGGTCTCAGTCGAATCGGAAGCCGTAGCCTCGGTTTCAGGGTTGGGCACAATGTCATTTTCGTAGGCGCCGGCGCTTCCCGTCTCACCCGTCCCAACGTACGATTCGAGCGTAAAACGCGGTCCCTTTGCCGAAATTCCGCTCCCCGTCGCCCCCACCCGGTTGTTTGCGGCAAACCACGCCAGGCAGGCGAAGATGATCACGATGGCGGCGAGGATAAAGATGCCACTGACCAAAAAGTCTTTCCAAAAGTCCTTGAGCGTCTTGACGTGCTCGTCGGCAACCTGGCGATACTCGACCGCCGCCTGGGACGACACCGCGGCATCGAGCTGCGCCGTGACGTCGCTCGGCTGCATCTGGTCGCTATGTCCGTCCATGCTGCTCATCGGTCGTGTTCGCCCTGGCTGCGGGCGTCCTTCCCCTCGCGTGCTCGTGGTTTGATCTCCAGCGTCCAAAGGCACATATTCCGGCAGAATACGACACCATATAGACGCTACAAGAATACCATCAAGCCGCAGGTCACAGCCACATTCCATGCCTTAACCTTGGCTTAAGAACCCGTCACCGTAACGAAGGAATATGGCAAGGAGGTTCCAAATCGAGGGGCATGGTACTCTGTTACTTAGAAGCTAATGGAAAGAAGGTGTCCATGAGGCTGTATCACGGTAGCAATATGGTTGTCGACACTCCCCGCCTATTTAAGACGGATCGGCGTGTCGATTTTGGACCCGGCTTCTATCTCACAAGCAGTGAAGAACAAGCAAGCAAATGGGCCAGGGTGGTAACACGTCGTCGCCGTGACGGAGTGCCGACCATATCTGTGTTTGAGTTTCCTTCACCTTATCCCGAGAATCTTGATATCCTCGCCTTTGAGGCCCCAACGATCGACTGGTTACGTTTTGTAGGAGCCAATCGTAGCGGCACCGAGACCGATAACCACGACCTGGTTGTCGGACCCGTTGCGAACGACAACACGATGCCGACCCTCAGGCTCTACTTTGGCGGCATTTACACGGAAGAGGAAACAATAACGAGGCTATTGCCGCAAAAGCTCCATGACCAGTTTGCATTCAGGACGCAGCGTGCTCTTGATGAGCTTGTCTTTATCGAAGGAGTTAAACTGTGAAAGAAATGCAGGCAGACATAAATGCCTTTTATGATGAGCAGGTTGTCATCATGATTTCCGAAAAATACAACATGACTCAAAAGGACGCCCTGATGGCATATCTTTCCTCGGAAACCTATGCCATGTTTTGTGACCCGCAGCTCGAAATGCTCAGCATCCCGCCTATCGGTATTTTTGATATGTGGGAAAACGAACGCGTCACAGGAGATCCTCGAAATTCCCTTTATATCGGAAGGGATAATCATGTCTAAAGAAATGAGTTTTTTCATTTACCTGCTCGAAGCCTATGCGCAATACAAAAACAAACCGACTCCGAAAGTACTTAGCGAATGGAACGATAAGGACATCACCGATTTTATCTATGACAACTACTGGATCTATCACACCGAAGCAATCGAAAACGCTTATGCGGACATTGACAGCCTTCTAGCAACGGGAAAGCCGGCTTATTAGAGTCAATCGCGCCTTGCGTGCTGCGCTGGAAAACGCTTGCGCGTTTCCCCAGCTCCGCACCCTTTCGGGTTCGAACCCATGCGCGGTTAGCAAAAAAGCGACCGGATCGCTCCAGTCGCTTTCATTCAAAGGGTGGGCCGTCAGGGGTTCGAACCCTGGACCTTGGGATTAAAAGTCCCCTGCTCTGCCAACTGAGCTAACGGCCCGCAGGTGGCATTGTAGCACGAGCGGCCGGTTATTCCCAACTCCATTGGCCGTTCTGGAAGATCACCGTCTCTTGCCCATCGGCGGCGATGCCCGTGATATTGATGTCATCGGTACCGATCATAAAGTCGACATGCGTGCTCGACACGTTGACGCCAACGGCCACAAGCTCGTCGTTGTCCATGTCATAACCGCCCTCCAGGCACTCGGGAAAACCGACGCCCAGCGCCAAGTGACAGCTCGCGTTCTCGTCATACAACGTGTCATAGAACAAGATGCCGCTCTCGCGGATCGGCGTGTTCTTGCTGATCAGCGCAACCTCGCCCAAACGGCGCGCGCCCTCGTCGGTCTCAAGAATGCTCTCGAGGGTGGCCTTGCCCACCTCGGCATCAAAGTCCACAACCTTGCCAGCTTCGAACTTGAGCCAAAAGCGGTCGACCTTGTTGCCGTGATGGACCAGCGGCATCGCGGAGTGCACCACACCGTCCACCCGCATGCGGTCCGGCGAGGTAAAGACTTCCTCGGTAGGAATATTGGGAAAGAACGGATGCCCTTCGGGCGTCTGGCCCTTGCCGCCACCCCACAGATGCCCGGCCGTCATGCCAACCGTAAGGTCGGTGCCATTAGAGGCCGTATAGTGCAAACGGTCGAAATGGCAGTCGTTCAAAAAGCGCAGGTTTTTCTCGAACGCCGCATCATGCAACTCCCAGTCGCTTTGCGGATCCTCGCCATCGGCACGGGCCGTGTGCAAAATCGCAAGCCACAACTTGTAGATGGCAACCTCGTCCTCCACATGGGGAAACACATGGCGCGCCCAAGCGGCGACCGGTGCGCCGGCGATGCACCAAGGGTTGATGTTGTAGTCGAGCCCATGACGAAACACCTTGCACTGGGTGTTACGCGCCTTGGAGGCGGCGGCGGGCTTGGCAGGATCGATGCCCTTGAGAGCCTCGGGATCGGAGCCCTCGATAAAGATAAAACACGCACCGGCAGCGGCAAGATCATCGAGCTGCGCACGCTTCCAGGCGGGCGTCTGTTCAAAATAGGCCTTGTCCACGTTTTCATACGTCAGGCGCGTCACGGCATCGTCAGCCCACAAAACCGTTACGTGGCCCGCCCCGGCGGCATAAGCCTCGGCTACCACCAGACGAGCAAAAGCGGCGCACCCCACGGGAGCCTGCACCACAACCTCCTGACCAGCGGCAACGTTAACGCCCTTGCGCACGATCAGGCGAGCATAGTTTTTAAGTTTGGGCTCGAGCGCCCTCATGCCCTCACGGGCTTCATCGACAGTCAAAGCTGCACGGATCATGAACATCTTCTCCTTGAAATCGAGCACCGACGACATGCGGTCGCGGCACACAAAAGGCGCGCCGCCTGCGCGACGCGCCTTACAGGATACCCTATGGGTACGCAGCGCTTATTTTTTCTTGGCGGCCTTGGCGGCTTCCTTCTCGGCGCGGCGGCGGTCCTCCTCGGCGGCGGAGCGTTCGATCAGCGCGTTGAGCTTGTTCTCGGACATGCCCTCGGCCTGCGTGCGATACAGGTTGCGCAGGGGACGGATGCGAACGAAGTCATAGATAAAGTCGCCCAGGATCACCACGTAGGCAAGCACGATGCCCACCATCTGAACAGGACCGGTAGCAGTTGAGCCGTTGCTGCCCAGCGCGAACAACGAGATCCAGATAACAACGACGAGCACCATGCCCGCGGCGAGCAGGCCCCACCAGATCTTGCGGCGCTTGAGGTAATCCTCGTCCTGCTTGAGCAGGATGTTGCTCACCGTGTAGATGCGGTCCTCCTGCGCGCGCTGCTTGGCCTTGCGCGCACGCTTCTCCTCTTTGGAGAGGTTGCTGAGGTCCTCGCCCTTCTCGATCTCCTTGCGGCGCGCCTTGGCGGTGGCGGGCACCACGCGGACGGAGCTTGCGGCCGAACGGGCCGGCTTGGCAGAGGCGGCGGACTTGCGGGCGACGCCGGTTACCTCATGGTTTTGCGTGCGCTTGTTGGTGGCGCTGCGGGTACTCACTTACGCGTTCTCCTTCATGCTTTCGAACTGGGAGCCCGTGATGATCTGGAAGGCCTCGCGATAGCGCTCGGAGGTTCCCTCGATCACGTCGGCGGGCAGATGCGGGGTCTCGCCCGTCATATCCCAGTTGGCTTTGAGCCAGTTGCGAACAAACTGCTTGTCGTAGCTCGGCTGAACCTTGCCCTCCTCATAGGAGGCAGCGGGCCAAAAACGGCTCGAGTCGGGGGTAAGGCACTCGTCGATGAGCGTCACCTTGCCATCGATCACGCCGAACTCAAACTTGGTGTCGGCGATGATGATGCCGCGGGTCGCCGCATACTCGGCAGCGGCCTTGTAGATCTTGAGCGACAGGTCGCGGATCTGCGAGGCGATCTGCTCGCCCACGATCTCGCAGCAGCGCTCATACGAGATGTTCTCGTCATGATCGCCCAGGGCAGCCTTGGTGGACGGGGTGAACAGCGGCTCGGGAAGCTTGGAGGCCTCGGTCAGCCCCTCGGGAAGCTTGATGCCGCAGACGGTGCCGTCCTGATCGTAGGTCTTTTTGCCCGAACCGGTCAGATAACCGCGCACGATGCACTCGATGGGGATCGTCTGGGCTTTCTTGACCAGCATGGCACGGCCGGCGAGATAGTCACGGTACTCGGCAAACTCCGCGGGGAAGTCAGCCGGATCGATGGAAACCAGGTGGTTGGGCACGATATCGGCAAATTTATCAAACCAAAAAGCCGAGATGCGGTTGAGCACCTCTCCCTTGAAGGGGATCTCGTCCGGAAGAATGTAATCGAAAGCCGAGATACGGTCGGTCGCCACCATGAGCAGGTTGTCGCCTGCATCGTAAATGTCGCGAACCTTGCCTCGAGAATCCGGACGGCGCTCCATCGTTGTCACGTGAGTCACTCCTTACCTAAGTACGACAGGAATGCGGGCACGCGGCCCGCACGCTCTTTGCAATCTGGAGCGGCAGGGCGCACCCTCCTTTACCGGATAGCAAAAAGCTAGTGCTCCATTGTAGTGGAAGGCGCGTCCGCCGTGTGCTCGCGGGGCAGATGAATCGTAAAAGTCGTACCCTTTCCAAGCTCGGACTCCACCGAGATGTAGCCGTGGTGGCGCTCGACGATCTGCTTGGTCACGGCAAGGCCCACGCCCAGACCGCCCGCCTCGCGCGCACGGCTGGCGTCGGCACGCCAAAAGCGCCCGAAGATACGCGACAAGTCCTCTTTGGCAATACCGATGCCCGTATCCGAGACCGCCACGTCCACATGTTTGCGGCCGGCCATGACCGACACCACGACCCAACCGCCCTCGGGCGTATAGCGCATGGCGTTGCTCAGCAGGTTGATCACGCACTGGGTGATCATGTCGGGGTCGGCCTCGATGATGTCGTTTTTGCCCTGCGTTTCGTCGGCAAAACGCAGGCGCAGGTCGCGATCGGCAAACAGGCGCTCCTGGCCGTTGACGATCCCCTGCACAAAGGGAACCATGTCGACCGGTTCCAAGTTGAGCGGCGCGGTGCTGTTTTCCATGCGCGAAAGATCGAGCATCTGCTGCACCAGGCGCGCCAGGCGGCGGGTCTCGGACGCCACCGTCTCAAGATGCTCCTCGTCGGTGGGATAGACGCCGTCCTGCATGGCCTCGACCGTGGCGAGCATGGCCATGAGCGGCGTGCGCAGCTCGTGAGCCACATCGCTCGTCAGGCGTTTCTCGTGCTTCATGTCCTTCTCGAGCGATGTTGCCATCTCGTCGAACGTCTCGCCCAGCTGATCGATCTCGTCGTCGCCGCGCAGGCCCGTGCGCGCCGAAAGATCGCCGTCGCGGATCTGCTTGGCTGTGCCGGTGATGCGGCGGATGGGGTTGGTGAGCATGCGCGACACAAAGTAGCCGATCACCACCGAGATGCACACGGCCACCACCGCAGCGAGCGCCATGGCATTAAAGGTCTTCTCCCTAAAAGCGGTATCGGCTTTGGTGAGCAGCGCATCCGAGCCGATGGCCCACAGCTTGACCTGGCCCACATGCTCGCCATCCGTGGTCACGATCTCCACATTGACCACGCTGTCCGAGTTAGTTGGCGCCGAGGAAACCGGGCTGTGCGAGGCCTTTTTATCGGAGGTTTTCTCTGAGGACGAGCCGCTGTCGCGCACATCGGCCGTGGCCGAGGCGCTCGGCCACGAATCGTCATAGACCACCACGCCGCGGCTGTTGCTCACCTGCATGCCCAGATCGTCGGAGACCAAGCTCGACTTTGCCACCGAGCGCAGCTCCTCAGCCGTCCAGTTTCCGCTCTTGCTATAGCTATCGGCCAGCTTCTCGGCCGCCACGTTGGCGATCTCCACGATGTTGGCGCGCGTGTAGTCCGAAAACGCAGTGCCCCACACCACGCTTACCACACCCACCAGCACCACCACGGTCATAAGCGAGGTAAGTGCAAACCACAGGGCCATGCGCGAGGCATAGCTCAAAGCAGGTCGCGAATCAGAACGAGGCGTGTTCCAACTTGCCTTGGAACCCGCCTCGCTCTCCTGCTTGTGCTTTTGTCCGATCTCAAAGCGTGCAGGGGTCATATCTGAGTTTTCCTTTGATTGCCGTTAGTCGTTCTTGTCCGTCTTGGCCGGAGCCTCAAAGCGGTAGCCGACACCATGGACCGTGTAGAGCCACTTGGGTTTCTTGGGATCGTCGCCCAGCTTGGCGCGCAGGTTCTTGACATGGCTGTCGATGGTGCGCTCGTAGCCCTCAAAGTCGTAGCCGAGCACTTTCTCGACCAGCTCCATGCGGTTGTAGACGCGACCCGGATGACGGGCGAGCGTGGTGAGCAGCTTGAACTCGGAAGCCGTGAGGTCGACTTCCTTGCCCTCGACCAAAATCTTGTGGCCCGAGATATCGATAACCAGATCGCCGAAGTCGAGCACCTCGACCGCCGGCTCGTCAGCCTGATGCGCGCGACGGAACAGGGCTCGCACGCGGGCAACGAGCTCGCGCGGGCTGAACGGCTTGATAAGGTAATCGTCAGCGCCGAGCTCGAGGCCGATAATGCGGTCTTCGATCTCGCCCTTGGCGGTCAGCATGATGATGGGCACATCGGAGGTATCGCGGATGGAGCGGCAGACACGCTCGCCGGGGACCTTGGGCAGCATAAGGTCGAGCACCACCAGGTCGAACTGATGCTTCTCGAACTCCTCGATCGCGGACTGGCCGTCACCGACGCCCACAACCCAATAACCCTCGCGCTCGAGATAGGCGGCGACGGCGTCGCGAATGGCCTTCTCGTCCTCAACCAGCAGAATCTTCTTTGCATCTGAAGCCATAACACGGCCTCCCTGTCTCACTTAACTAAGAACATGCTCCATTTTAGCGCACGTTGCGGCAGCGCGGGCCATGCGGCGGCGCCGCGCCGACAAACGGGCGGAGTATGGGGGAGTTATTCCCCGTTTTACCTCGTTTTAACCCTCTTCCTTAGAGTTGGCTTAAGGGAGAGGGCAGGAGGGAAGCTAGAGCGAGAAGAGGCGGGCGGTAACGGCTTCGGGAACACCTTGGCTGTTGCGCACCGTGGCATAGGTCACAAAACTGTCGACCTCGCCGGCACTGGCAGGGTAGTCGCCATAATCGAGCGCTCGATCGGGGGAGAGCAGCGTGCCATACGTCTTGGCCTTGGTATCGATCAAAAAATGCGACGCCTGCGCTTTGACAAGATATTTGCTGCCCTTGCCGGCCGCACACGCCAACGGCTCGCGCGAGAGATAGATATACGGGCCCCCTTCGTTTCCGATATAGGTACCCATATTGCCCAAGCTGCCCACGCCGTCATAGGAAGCCTCGATGCTGAAGACGAACGTGTCGCCCATATAGACGGCCTCGAAGGGAGAAACGCTCGTAGGCAGCACCAGCTGCGCACGTCGTGTGTTGTTGCCGTCAGTGAGGTCGATCGCCGTCATGCCGTAGTAGACGCCTTCGTCGTTGCGAACGCGCGGTGTAATGGTCAGGATGCCATCGCTCACCCGCGGCGCGCTGGCAAAACGGCCCGCCGATTTCCAAATGGTCTGCGGCTTGCTGTCATCCAGCGACTGCAGGTAGCAAAACGAATCGCTTGAGCTCTTCTTGCCCGAGGTGGACGGCATCTTGTACCAGATGACCGAAGAGCCCGTAGCGCTAAACAGCGGCGGATCATAATTTGCACCGCCATGATCGAGCTCGACCGCGTCTCCGCTCAGAGCAGTCCCAGAAAGCGCCTGGGCATACAGCGACCAACTCGATTTGGCATAGTCCATCTCGATCCAGGCAAATAGACTGTCGGTGCAACGCATATCGTAAAAACCGCTGGCAGTACCGTTTACCGGCTCTTCGATAAGGGTGGTAAGCGTACCGTCGGCCAAGCCGAGCACACCGAGCGTGTTGGCGTGACGAGCAGAGGCGGGAGCCATCATGGCCGCAGCGTAATCACCCTCGCAGTAGGAGAGGGTCGTTCCGATGGGCAGCGTCCAGGTACCGGCGGCCTCCATGTCAACGTCGACCGCCTTGTACTCATCGATGACCGAAACGATTTTGGAATCGTCTTTGACCACCTGCGGCTCGCCCGCCGCATCATCGCTCGAGCCTGCTTTGGATGAGCAACCGGCAAGCGCCGTCGTGCTGACGGCGCCGGCGGTCAGTCCGCCCAGCAAAAACCCGCGGCGCGTTATGCCTGATCGGTCGAACAGCCCCATGTTATCGGTTGGCCCGAGCCTGCTCGATGGCACGTGTGAGCTGATCGGCGCAAGAGGTCTTCTTCATGCCGCACGTGTTGCCGGCAAGCACCTCGACCACGCGATCGGCCGGAGCACCCTCGACGAGCCTGGAGATCGCCTTGAGGTTGCCATCGCAGCCTCCCGTGAATTCCACGCCGAGCACAGTCTTGCCGTCATCGGACAGATCAAGATGGATATTGCGGGCGCATACGCCACTCGGTTTGTAATCTACGCTGATCATAATCTCCCCTAACAGATCCCTTGTCATCGATCGTCCATTATCCCCATCCCCCGGCATCTATGAGCCCTAGGCATCAATTTCACATCTCGGCGGCGGGATTACCGATCGCGCTGTTGCTCAATTATTCTTTGGCATCCCGAGCAGCATGGACCGCCCGCTTCTCGACATACATCTTCTCGTCCGCCTTCTTAAATGCCTCGCTCATCGTGGTATAGGCATCTTCGACGGTGCAGACACCAAACGATGCGCTTACCTGGAGCACCTCGTCGCTCACCATATCGAGTCCATCTCGCATCATCACCACGAGCGACTCAGCCTGCTGCGCGTCCATGTGAGGACAGACCAGCAAAAACTCGTCGCCGCCCACGCGCATAGGCAGGCAATCGTCTCCCGCCACCTCGCGCAGCACAGCCGCCATGCGTTGCAGTAAACGGTCGCCCCACTCGTGACCCAACGTATCGTTGGTGCGCTTGAGATAGTTGCAGTCAGCCATAACGACGCTCACCGGCAGGTTGTCGTACGAAAGAAGCTCCCCTTCATGCGATTCAAGATAGTTGCGGTTGTAGAGTCCCGTGAGCTTATCGATAAACGAGAGCTCCTCGGCGCGCTTGACGGTCGTGATATCACGGGTAGCCACAAGCACCGCCAAAAGCCGACCTTCCTCATCACGGCGCTGCGGAATCACCTGGACCGAGTACCAGACACCATGACTGTTTTGGATATCGAGGCCCAAAAACGGCACATCGCGCAGTCGTTCCTCAAGCGTGGCGGGATCCATAAATTCCTTCAACGTATCGCGGCACTCGGGCAGCACGACGTCTCGGCAAACCTGATCCAAAAAGTCCAACGGCGCCGGGCTCTCATCAAACACCCGCTCCACGTCTTTCGACAGGTTGATACCCTCCATCTTCATCGTGTCGAGATGAACCAAGAAGGTTGTCTTGTAAGTGGTGCTGATGGCATTGATGATATCAAGCTGTTTTTGCGTCTCTTTGAGGCTGCGACGGTCATAGACAGCCCTTACCGCAAGAATCGCCAGCGCAATGCCCAGATAGGCCACGCAGCCCAGCCCGACAAAGCCCGCGCGCCCCGACATGACCTCAGACGTGGGGTAGAGCACGTAGAACATGTAGTCCTTGTAAGCCGAGCGAACGGCATACCACGTGGTTCCCTCTCGTTCGATTTTGGTGAGCTGGTCACGACTCCAATCGACCTTGCGATCGTCGAGGGACCTGAGCAGCGACTCGTTGGCGCGCTCATCATTGGACGAAACGACCGAGCCCTTTGAGGCGATCATAACCATCGGGTTCTCATGGAACGTATTGTTCGCAAGCAGGTCGGAAATCTCGTAGCCGTAACCAGTCGCCGTCGCCTCGTCTTCCATCCGGTAGACGAGCACGGCGCCGTCCTCATAGGGTGCCACGGCAACAGAAAAGTCGATACCCCGCTGCGAGGTCATATCCGCATAGCTCGAACGATGCTGCCGAAAGACCGATTGAACCGAAGAGCTCTGCAGCACATCGCCCCAAAGCACCAAAGGATCCCGACCGTCCGCATCGTGATGTGCGATGGGGGTCTCCTCGGCGTCGAACACCACCATGCCCGAAAGGCGCTCGGAATACACGTACTCCTCGATCAGGGAATCATCGATCTCAACCTGATCCGAGGGCATATAGTGTGCGAACGAGTTGGCGATACCGAGCAGCTTTTCAATCTCATCAGAGGTTTTGCCCATCTGATAGTTATCGTATTTTTCGCAGCTGTTCTGCAAAAACGCGACCGTCTCGTTGGCAAAATCGAGTGTTTTGGCAAGGGAGCGCTGCGTCGCGACAACAAAGAGCCCGCCAATCACGAGGGCATTGAGCAGCATGAAGGCCACGCCGATAGCCGCTATACGCTTTGCGGACCCCTCCTTTGACCTAAGCAGATCGGACAACCTAGTCTTCATCACTCACCTCGTCTCGCTGAGCGTCGACGAGCTGCTCGACATATTGCTTCTGGATCTTTTTGGTGACGCCCTCGTCCTTCATGGCATCGATAGCAACATTGAGCTTATCGAGATAATCGCCTTGGTAATCGGTATCAAAAGCAACGCCAAGATCGATCGTAAGCGCCCCTTGGCTCAAATAGCGATACTTATCAGGGTTCTGGGCAAGAATGCGCTGGGCCAGGTAGTCGTAGCCCATCCAGCAATCGGTATAGCCCTTGACGAAGGCCGCAATAGACAGATCGACCGATCCGTACGCCCGAACCGTTAGCGAATCCGAAGTACCCAGAGCACCCGTGAGCAGCTTGCGCTCGCTCACCGAACCGGCGCGCACCGCCACGGTCTCCGTTGTGAGGTCCGTAAGGCTTTTCGCCGGCGCATCTTTTTTGATGAGCACCGATATATCCGTGGTGAGATAGGTATGGGTCCAGCGGTACCGATCGGCACGCGAGTTCCACGAATAGCCGCACCAGATGCAGTCGATCTCACCCTTAGCCAGCAGATCATCACGCTCATTCCAGTCGATACGTACGAACTCCGGTCTCAACCCGGCGCGCTTGCACGCCTCGCGAGCGATATCGGCATCGATACCGGTGTAGTCACCATCGGTACCGACATAGACGAAGGGCGTCTTGATATCGATGCCGATCTTGATCACCGGTAGGTCATCGTCCGTCGTGGTCTGGCTCGTGGAAGTCTCTGGCTTGACAGAAAGGTCGGCCCTTTGGAAAAGGCAGGGTGCCGTGACAACGAGCAACACCGCCGCGCAGGCGAACATGATCGCTATCAGTTTCTTCTTGGCCATCAGCCGCCCCTTGTCGGTGTACAGGAATATTCATTTTATCCCCGCCAGACGTTGTTCGTCACGCAGAACGGGCCATCGGAGGCTCTGCGGGTGTGGGCGGCGGCACCCGCGCCCCGTTGAAGTGCGAGTTTCCAATGCTCGTCATAAGAAAACCCGCTGGTAAAACGTGTTACCAGCGGGTTTGTGATTGGAAAGTCGAACTTGAACGAGGAGGATGAGTCCCTAGTCGAAGCTCAGCTGCTCCAGGCGGTCAAAGACCGTATCGATGCGGGTGAGGAAGTCCCAGGGATCGAAGATCTCATCGAGCTTCTCCTGACTCACCGTGCAGCGCGGATCGGCCTCAAGGCGCTCCTTAAACGTGGGGCCGGCAACGCAATCCTGCACCTCGTGCCAAGTCGCCATAGCGTTCTCCTGAACGATAGCGTAAGCATCCTCGCGCGTGATGCCGGTGTCAACGAGGGCAAGCAGCACCTTGGACGAGAAGATAAGACCACGCGTCTTATTGAGATTGGCCATCATGCGCGCCGGATAGAGCTGCAGACCGTCGATCACGCGAATGAGGCACTGGAACATGTGGTCGAGGGCGATGAAGCTGTCAGCCTGGGCAACACGCTCGGCAGACGAGTGTGAGATATCGCGCTCGTGCCAAAGGGCCACATTGTCAAAGGCGACCTGGGCGTTGGCCTTCACCACGCGCGAAAGGCCGCAGACCTTCTCCATGGTGATGGGATTGCGCTTGTGCGGCATGGCCGAGCTGCCCTTCTGGCCCTTGCGGAACGGTTCCTCGGCCTCCAGGGTGTCGGTCTTCTGGAGATTGCGGACCTCGGTCGCAATGCGCTCGCAGGTCGCGGCCGTCGTGGCAAGCACGCCGGCAAGATAGGCGTGATGGTCGCGGCTGATGACCTGAGTGGACAGCGGATCGTGCACCAGGCCCAGATGCTTGCACACGTACTCCTCGATAAACGGATCGATGGAGCTGTAGGTACCCACGGCGCCCGAGATCGCGCCAAAGGCGACGTTCTTGCGAGCATCCTCAAGACGGTCGAGGTCACGCTTGAGCTCCCAGGCCCAAGAACCGAACTTCATGCCAAACGTCATGGGCTCAGCGTGAATACCATGGGTGCGCCCGGCGCACAGGGTGTTGCGCTCCTCGAAGGCGCGGCGCTTGCAGATCTCGCCGAGCTTCTTGACGTCCTCGATAATGAGGTCGCAGGCCTGCGTGAGCTGGTAGCACAGGGCGGTATCGCCCAGATCGGAGCTCGTCATGCCGTAGTGGACCCAACGGCTTGGTTTGGGGTCGCCCTCGGGAACATCGGCATCGATGTATTCCTTCATGTTGGTGAGGAAGGCAATCACGTCGTGGCGCGTGACCTCCTCAATCTCGTCGACCTTCGACTTCTCGAAGTTCGCATGGTCGCGAATCCACTGAGCTTCCTCTTTGGTGATGCCGATCTTGCCGAGCTCCGCCTGGGCCTCACAAGCCAAAACCTCGATCTCCTGCCAAATGGCGTACTTGTTCTCGAG
>DJRP01000008.1:0-13217 GCA_002437815.1 Collinsella sp. UBA6357
TACACGGTCATCCGCTCGCCGCACGTGAACAAGGACTCCCGTGAGCAGTTCGAGATGCGCACCCACAAGCGTCTCATCGACATTCTCGATCCCACCAGCGGCACCGTTGATTCGCTTATGCGTCTCGACCTTCCCGCAGGCGTTGATATCGACATCAAGCTCTAAGCTGATCGGTCGATAGCATCAAAGACCTCGCCATGTTAGGTGGCGAGGTCTTTTTGTTTGTAGCTCTATTCGAATCGATAATGCAATCGATGGGACAGAATGATGAAACGTCTTTATTTGCTCCGTCATGGTCAGACGGAATTCAACGTAAATAAGCTTGTTCAAGGACGCTGCGATTCTCCGCTTACCGATCTGGGCCGTCAGCAAGCGGGGATGGCCGCCGCTTGGCTTAAGACTCATAACGTCGTTCCCGACAAGGTGATCTCTTCGCCTTTGGGACGAGCCATGGGTACGGCAACTCTTGTAGCGAACGAACTTCTTGGTCAAGGCGTTTCAGTCGAACCCTGCGAAGGAATTATCGAGCGCTGTTATGGAACGTTTGAAGAAGGTCCTCATGACAGTCTTCCCACCGATGTTTGGGATCCGGGCGAGGATTTGGTTCCCTTTGGGGGAGAGGGAAGCCGCGCGTTGCAAAGCCGTATGGTCCGAACACTTGGCACGTTTATGGAAACCGATGGTTTGCGCACGCTTCTAGCAGTAAGCCACGGCAGTGCCAGCCGTCAATTTATCAAAGCGACCGCACCGGACAACTTTGTGTTACCAACAAAGCTGCCCAACTGCGCCATCATGATCTTCGATTTCGACGATTCAACCCCTGGAGCAGAAGAAGAGGATCTCCGACAAAAGTTCATCCTGCAACAAATCATAGATCCGCAACAAAATCTTTAACCGGAACGAGCAATGTTGAGCAGGTAAAGGGGCTGGCAATTGCCTTGCGGGGCAGAGGGGCGAGGGGTAATAGCAAGGTTGTCGCGAGTTCCGCACGAACAGGAGAGCACTTAATGTGCTCTCCGTCGTGAGCAGGACTGTCCGAGCAGCAACCTTGCTATTACCCCTCGCCCCTCTGCCCCGCACGGAACCGTTACGCACTTTACCTGCGTAAACAATGTGAGTGAAATATGAATCTCGATGGATACGCCCGTGCCCGTGTATACTAAACAGCTGTGTGTAACCAGGGGAGTATTCTGGCTTAACAAAATGCCTGCTTAAGAGGGTTGTCAGGTAGTTAAGACGGCTATACAAGGCCTCGTTCGCACGTCGTGTAAGTAGTGGTCCTCTAGGGGCGCACGCTCGGTGGCGTGTGCATTGTCCCAAGACCACGCGAGAGTTGGGATCATATCTTGATCAGCATGATTCTCGGCCGCAAGATCGGCATGACCCAGGTTTGGGACGAGAACGACAACGTCGTCCCCGTCACGGTCATCCAGGCTGGCCCCTGCGCTGTCTCGCAGGTTAAAACTCAGGCAACCGACGGCTATGATGCCGTCCAGATCGGTTTCGGCGACATCAAGGCCAAGAATGTGAACAAGCCCATGGCTGGTCACTTTGCCAAGGCCGGCGTCGAGCCTGTCCGCTTCCTTCGTGAGGTCCGCGTCGAGAACGGCGAGGAGCACAAGGTCGGCGAGGTCGTCACCGTCGCTGATTTCGCTGATATCGAGAAGGTCGACGTCATCGGTACCTCCAAGGGTAAGGGCTTCCAGGGTCGCATCAAGCGCTGGGGTCAGCGCCGCGGTCCTATGACGCATGGTTCCCACTTCCAGCGTCACCCCGGTTCTATCGGTCAGTGCGCCTACCCTGCGCGCGTCCTCAAGGGCGTTAAGATGGCCGGTCACATGGGTAACGAGCGCGTTACCGTGAAGAACCTTTCCGTTGTCCGCATCGATGCCGAGCAGAACCTCATCTTGGTCAAGGGCGCTGTCCCGGGTGCCAAGAACGGTCTCGTCGCCATCCGTATGGCCTAAGGGCCCAGCCCATTTAGCCCAGCGTCATACCAAGGAGAACACTTAAATGGCAAAGTTTGAAGTAAAGAACAGCGAGGGCAAGAAGGTCGCCGAGGCCGAGCTCGCCGCTGAGGTGTACGGCATCGAGCCGAACATCCACGTCATGCACCACATCGTCAAGTGCCAGATGGCCTCTTGGCGTCAGGGCACCCAGTCTGCTAAGGGCCGCTCTGAGGTTTCCGGTGGCGGCAAGAAGCCTTGGCGTCAGAAGGGCACCGGCCGTGCCCGTCAGGGCTCCATCCGTGCTGCCCAGTGGCGTCACGGTGGCGTCGTCTTCGCCCCCAAGCCCCGTTCTTACGCTAAGCGTATGAACAACAAGGAGGTCAAGCTGGCTATGCGCTCCGCGCTGTCCGCCAAGCTGGCCGATGGCGAGCTCGTGCTCGTCGACGACTACGGCTTCGAGAAGCCTTCCACCAAGGCTGCCGTTGCCATGCTCAAGGCTCTCGGCCTTGAGGGCAAGCGTCTGACCATCATCGTTCGCGATGAGGACGTCAACGCCTACCTGTCGTTCCGTAACATCCCCAGGACGTTCATCATCACTGCTGATGAGGCCAACTGCTACGACCTCGTCAACAACAACGCCGTGCTGATGCCCGCCGACATCGCCGCTCACTTTGGGGAGGTGCTTGCTTAAATGACCGCCCACGAGATCATCATTCGCCCGATCGTGTCCGAGCGTTCTTTCTCCGGCATGGAGATGAACAAGTACACGTTCGAGGTCGCTAAGGATGCTAACAAGTATCAGATCAAGGACGCTGTCGAGGAGATCTTCGGTGTCAAGGTTGTTCGCGTGAACACCCTCACCGTCAAGCCCAAGACCAAGCGCGTGCGCTATGTCGCCGGCAAGACTCGTTCTTGGAAGAAGGCCATCGTCACGCTGGCCGAGGGCGACACCATCGAGGTCTTTGGCAACCAGGCCTAAGTCTCGCGTCGTTTGTCGTTAAGTCTCTAGCCTCCCGAAAGGGAGGCGGACTTAAAGGTTTTGGGCTCAAACTATGGACACGCCCGGAACCGTGTATATATCCGGTGTCATCACACCCGAGGCAAGAGCCTCGTATCCCTGTCTGTGATGGCTAGCGGATTGATTTTTGAAAGGGATTGTAATGGCTGTAAAGCACCTTAAGCCGACCTCCGCTGGTAGGCGTTGGCAGACGATCTCCGATTTCTCCGAGATCACCTGCACCAAGCCCGAGAAGTCTCTTCTCGAGCCCCTGCCCAAGAAGGCCGGTCGTAACAATAACGGCCGCATCACCACCCGCCACCAGGGCGGCGGCGTGAAGCGTCGTTACCGTGTCATCGACTTCAAGCGCAACAAGGATGGCGTGCCCGCCAAGGTTGCCACGATCGAGTACGATCCTAACCGTTCTGCTCGCATCGCTCTGCTGCACTACGCCGACGGTGAGAAGCGCTACATCCTGGCCCCCAAGGGCCTTGAGGTTGGCCAGATCGTCATGTCCGGCTCCGATGCCGACATCAAGCCCGGCAACGCTCTTCCGCTGGCTGATATCCCCGTCGGTACGCTGATCCATGCCGTCGAGTTCCAGCCGGGCAAGGGCGCCGCTATCGCCCGTTCTGCCGGCAACTCCTGCCAGCTCATGGGCAAGGAGGGCAAGTACGCTATCGTCCGTATGCCTTCCTCCGAGATGCGCCGCATCCTCGTGACCTGCCGTGCCACCGTCGGTGAGGTCGGCAACGCCGATCACGCCAACATCGTTATCGGCAAGGCTGGCCGCAAGCGCCACATGAACGTGCGCCCGACCGTCCGCGGTACCGTCATGAACCCTGTCGACCACCCGCACGGCGGTGGCGAGGGCAAGAACCACACCTCTGGTCGTCCCTCCGTTACCCCCTGGGGCAAGCCGACGAAGGGCCTTCGTACGCGCAAGAAGAAGAAGGTCTCGAACCAGTACATCATTCGTCGCCGTAAGAAGTAGTTTCGGATACCGAGTTTTAGGAGAAAGCACTTATGAGCAGAAGTCTCAAAAAGGGCCCGTTCGTGGAGACTCGCCTTCTCTCGCGTATCACCGCGATGAACGAGGCTGGCAAGAAGGACGTCGTGAAGACCTGGTCCCGCGCGTCCACGATCTTCCCCGAGATGGTCGGTCACACCATCGCCGTCCACGACGGCCGCAAGCATGTGCCCGTGTATGTTACCGAGTCCATGGTCGGACACAAGCTCGGCGAGTTCGCGCCGACTCGTACGTTCCGTGGCCACAAGGCCAAATAGGGGGTTAACCGTAAATGGCAACTAAGTCTATTGAAACTGAGGCCACCGAGGTTCGCGCCGTCGCTAAGTACGTGCGTGTTTCCCCCAGCAAGGCCCGCCTGGTGGTCGATCTGATCCGCCGCAAGCCTGTCGCTCAGGCCTTCGACATCCTTCACTTCTGCGACCGCGCCGTCGCCGTGGATGTCGAGAAGGTTCTCCGTTCCGCTGTTGCGAACGCCGAGAACAATAACGGTATGCGTGCCGACAACCTGGTCGTCGCCGCTGCCTATGTTGACGAGGGTCCGACGCTTAAGCGCATCCGTCCCCGCGCCAAGGGTTCCGCTTCTCGCATTCTGAAGCGCACCTCTCACATCACCGTCGTCGTTGCTCCTCGAAAGGAGGCGTAAAGCTGTATGGGTCAGAAAGTCTACCCCACCGGCTTCCGTCTTGGCATCACCGAGAACTGGCGCTCCCGCTGGTTCGCAGAGAAGGATTACGCTAAGACGCTCGGTAACGATCTCGAGATCCGCAAGTACCTCGAGAAGCGTCTTTCCCGCGCAGCCGTCTCCCGCGTTGAGATCGAGCGTGCCGGCGACAAGGTGAAGATCATCATCCTCACCGCTCGTCCGGGCGTTGTGATCGGCAAGAAGGGTGCCGAGATCGACACCCTCCGCAACGAGCTCGAGAAGGTCGCTGGCGTCTCCAAGGGTCAGCTCTCCGTCGACGTCGTCGAGATCAAGCGTCCCGAGCTTGACGCCACGCTCGTCGCTCAGTCCATCGCTGAGCAGCTCGAGGGCCGCGTTGCCTTCCGTCGCGCCATGCGCAAGGCCGTTCAGTCCGCCCGCAAGGCTGGCGCCAAGGGTATCCGTATCCAGTGCTCCGGTCGTCTTGGCGGTGCCGAGATGGGCCGTCGCGAGTGGTACCGCGAGGGTCGCGTGCCTCTGCACACCCTGCGTGCCAAGATCGATTACGGCACGGCTGTCGCCAGCACCACCATGGGCGCTTGCGGCGTGAAGGTCTGGATCTACCTGGGCGAGAAGCTCCCGGGCCAGCCCGTTCCCAACCCTGCACTCGAGGGCTCTTCGCGTCCTCGTCGTCGTAACTCCGAGAGGAGGGGTCAGTAGTGCTTGCCCCTAAGCGTATTCTTCACCGTAAGGTGCAGCGTGGCTCCATGAAGGGTCAGGCTAAGGGTAATACCGAGCTGCATTTTGGCGAGTTTGGTATCAAGGCTCTTGAGGCCCACTGGATCACCAACCGCCAGATCGAGGCCGCTCGTGTTGCCATGACCCGTTACATGAAGCGTGGCGGTCGTGTCTACATCACGATCTTCCCTGATAAGCCCATCACCAAGAAGCCCGCCGAGACTCGCATGGGTTCCGGTAAGGGTAACCCCGAGGAGTGGGTGGCCGTCGTCAAGCCCGGCCGCATCATGTTCGAGATCAAGGGTGTTCCTGAGGACGTTGCCCGCGAGGCCCTGCGTCTTGCCCAGCACAAGCTCCCCATCAAGACCAAGATCGTCGAGGCCAAGAACGCCGAGGAGCGTATCGAGAAAGAGATGGCCGAGGAGGCCGCTCTCGAGGCCAAGTGGGCTGCTGAGGACGCCGCCGCTGCCAAGGAGGAGAACTAATGAAGCCCGCAGAGATTCGTGAGCTCTCGGATGCTCAGCTCGTTGAGAAGCTGAAGGAAATGCGCGCCGAGCTCTTTAACCTTCGTTTCCAGATGGCCACGAGCCAGCTGGACAACACCGCTCGCGTCAAGACCGTGAAGAAGGACATCGCTCGCGTCCTCACGGAGCAGCGCGCCCGCGAGATCGCAGCGGAGAAGTCCGCTGTCGCCGAGTAGGACCTAAGGAGAGAACATGACTGATTCGCGTAACTCGCGTAAGGTCCGTACGGGTGTCGTTACCTCTGTCTCCGGTGCCAAGACCATTGTTGTCACCATCACCGAGCGCAAGCGTCACCCCAAGTACGGCAAGATGATGACCAGCTCCAAGAAGCTGCACGCTCATGACGAGGAGTGCACGGCTGGCGTGGGCGACACCGTTCGCGTCATGGAGACCCGTCCTATGTCCAAGATGAAGCGTTGGCGCCTCATCGAGGTCGTCGAGCGCGCTAAATAAGCAGTCGCTCTTACGACTTGTACGTTTCCGGAGATGTGCGTATGCCCGGCTTGTACACCACTTGCCTTATAAAGGCTGCGCACCTCTCTTCGGTTCTTAGTTCGGAGGAACATCAACCATGATTCAGATGCAAACCATGCTGAACGTCGCCGACAACTCCGGCGCTCGCAAGATTCGCTGCATCAAGGTGCTTGGCGGTTCCAAGCGTCGTTATGCAGGCATCGGCGATGTGTTCATCGGTGCTGTCCAGGAGGCTACTCCTGGCGCCAACGTCAAGAAGAAGGACGTTGTCCGTTGCGTCGTCGTTCGCACCGTCAAGGAGATCCGCCGCAAGGACGGCTCCTATATCCGTTTCGATGACAACGCCTGCGTCGTCATCAACAACGATGGTTCGCCGGTCGGCACCCGTATCTTCGGGCCTGTCGCTCGCGAGCTTCGTGACAAGAAGTACATGAAGATCGTCTCGCTCGCTCCCGAGACCCTGTAGTTAGGGGAGATATATGTATATCAAGAAGGGCGATAAGGTCCAGGTTCTCTCTGGTAAGGATCGTGGCAAGCAGGGTGTTGTCCTGCGTGCTCTTCCTTCCGAGAACAAGGTCGTTGTCGAGGGCGTTTCGGTCGTCAAGAAGGCCGTTAAGCCCAACGCTGCCAACCAGCAGGGCGGCATTGTGTCGCAGGAGGCCGCCATCGACGCCTCCAACGTCAATCTCGTGTGCCCCGAGTGCGGTAAGGTTACTCGCGTCGGTCACGAGAAGGACGGAAAGAACAAGCTGCGCGTCTGCAAGAAGTGCGGCCACAAGTTCTAAGCTGTCTGTCTAGACTGTTTGCTAAGCCCGGATGTCATCATGGCATCCGGGCTTTTTTAATTGATCCCAAAGTGCCAGGGGCAAAGGGACCACTGGTCCCTCTGCCCCTGGCACTTTGGGATCAATTGAGCAAAATCACGCACAAGTACGCAGAAGTGTGCAATAATTCGGCTCTAGTGATTACTCTTGAGTTTGGAGGAGATTATGGCTGATTCTCAAAACGCTCCGCTCGATGCTGCCGCGGCTGCTAAGGCAGCATTTGCGGCTGTTGAAGGCAAACCGTTCCCTGAAGATATATTCACCGCTCCCGAGCTTCGTTGGGCCGTTATCGGTTGCGGCGTGATCGCCAACCAGATGGCTCAATCGCTTGCACTCGCCGGACGAAAACTTGCCGGTGTTGCAAACCGTACGCATGCCAAAGCGGTCGCATTTGCCGAGACGTATGGGGTCGAGAAAGTGTACGACTCCGTTGACGATCTCTATGCTGATCCTGATATCGATGCCATTTATATCACTACACCGCATAACACGCATATCACGTATCTGCGTGCGGCCCTGGCTGCTGGAAAGCACGTGCTCTGTGAAAAGGCGATCACCTTGAATTCGGCCGAGCTCGATGAGGCCCGCACCATCGCCCATGAGCACAACGTCGTGCTCATGGATGCGACGACGGTGCTCCATATGCCGCTCTATACGGAGCTCAAACAACGAGCAGATGCAGGCGATTTTGGTAAGCTCCGTCTTGCCCAGGTCAACTTTGGCAGCTATCACTCTTACGATGACCTTACCAACCGTTTTTGGAATCGCAGCCTCGCCGGAGGCGCGATGCTCGATATCGGTGTCTATGCGCTTTCGATTGCTCGCATCTTTATGGCGAGCCAGCCTCATGAGATGGTTTCGCTCGAAAATAACTCCACGACGGGGATCGATGAGGAGAGCGGATTCGTGACGCGCAATGCTGAAGGCCAGCTCGGGGTGTTTTCCCTGACCCTCCATGCCAAACAACCCAAACGTGCAACACTTTGCTTTGATGACGCCTATATCGAGGTCATGGCCTATTCTCGTGCCGACCACGCAACTATTACCTGGACGGCGGACGGTCATCGCGAAGAAGTTCATGCGGGGACCGAGGCTTATGCGCTCTGCTATGAGATGGCCGACCTCGAGAAGGCCGTCGCCGGCGATGAATCTAAGTGCGAACTCCTCGACTATGCCGCGGACGTCATGGAACTTATGACCAGGCTCCGTGCCGATTGGGGCGTTGTCTACCCCGAGGAGGAGTAGGGCATGCTCGCTGAGGACCGGCTGAGCAAGATCGTCGCCATGGTGCAGAAGGCGGGGTCGGCGACGGTGCCCGAGCTCGCCGAGGCCCTCGGTGTTACTCCCTCGACGATTCGCAGAGATCTTCAGACGCTTGATCGGGCGCATCGCATAGCGAAGGTACACGGCGGTGCCACGAGCCTCGAACGTGCACATGTTATCCGTGACCTCACGTTGAGTGAGCGGAGCGACCTGCACAACGATGAGAAGGCCCGCATCTGCGCCAAAGCTGCATCGTTTGTCGATCCTGATTCGTACGTCTACATCGATTCCGGCTCGACCACGCTTCGGCTCATCGAGCATTTGCCGTCACGTAAAGGCGTGACGTATGTGACCGATTCGCTCGCTCATGCTCAGCGTCTCATGATGCGTGGATTCAAAACCTTGGTGCTCGGCGGTGAACTTAAACCCGAGACGGAGGCGCTCGTGGGCCCGGACGCACTTGCAACGCTCGATCGTTATAACTTTGCGTGTGGTTTTTGGGGCTCGAACGGCATTACGTGCGAGCAGGGTTTCTCGACGCCCGATATCGAGGAGGCCGAGGTGAAACGTGTCTCGATGCGACATGCCGCTAAGCGCTTCGTTATCTCGGATGCCAGCAAGTTCGGTATGGTGGCACCTGTTACGTTTGCAGATATCAGCGACGCCACGATTGTCACTGCAGGGGGTGTGCCCGAAGAATATGCTCGCATGGCAAATGTGATTTCGGTTTAAAACGGCACGTGCACCGCAACCGTTCAGGTTCGACTTTCCAATGAAAACCCGGTTGGTAATACGTTTTACCAACCGGGTTTTCGCGTTTCCTGATTGGAAACTCGCACTTCAATAAGGGATGTGGGAGGAATGGAGCGTTAGGGCTGCCAGGGGAGGGGCGACTCGATCGTCACATGTTCTCCGGTGACGGGATGGTCGAAGTCAACCTGGTAGGCGTGGAGCATGAGTGGGCAGTCGCGCGGGGTCCCATAAAGCGCATCGCCCACGATCGGATGGCCCTCGTGGGCCAGGTGCACGCGAATCTGGTGCTTGCGACCCGAGAGCAGCTCGATATCCAGCAGCGAGCGTGCGGGTAGCCCTCGACGGCTCTTGAGACGTTTGAGAACGCGTACATGGGTTTGTGAAGGCTTTCCGGTGCGGCTCACAATCATTTTGGCGGCGTTGTGCCGGTCACGTCCGATGGGGCGGTCGATGAGCTTTTCGCTCCAGTCAATGCGTCCTTCGGCGAGAGCTCGGTAGCGCTTGTGCGTATCGTGTCCCGCCACGAGTGCGTCGAAGGCGGGTTGCGTCTGCTTATCGAGCGAGAAGAGCACGATGCCTGTTGTCTCGCGGTCAAGGCGGTTGAGCGGTTGTAGCTCGGTTGCCATGAAGCCGTCTCCCATCGCGAGCATGAGGTCGCTCGCCCAGTCGGCGAGCGTGCGTTCGCCGGTTCCATCACCATGGACGAGCATGCCCGCTGGCTTGTCGATGGCAAGGAGCCATGCGTCGCAATAGAGGACCTGGGGCTCTGCAGCGTGAGTCATGAAATGCCTTTCTAGGAGATGCCGACGAACAAGCAACCGGAGGTTGCCCCGCGCAAGCGTGCGGCCGGTTTGCGACCAGCCTGTGCGGCTTCAAGGGCGCGACGGACGCGAGCGACGGCACGAGCGGTCTCTTGGGCGTCGAGGAGCGTTCCGTCGACCATGAAGTTTGTGATACCGGCGTCGAGGAGCTGCGGAATCTGCGGCGTGAGATCGACGGGATAGGCGTCATAGAGACGCGAGCGACCGTGGATATCGGTGCGAACCGGCATGACCTTACCATCGATATTCTTGAGCGCGAGTTTGCGGGTGCGCAAACGGCAGCGGGCGCAATCGTGGATGCAGGCGTCGGCTACCTGGAGGATGCAGTGCTCGCTCGTCATGACGCGGGGCCGGCCGAAGGCGGTGATGCCCAGCGGTACCGGCGCGGTTGCTCCAAGCTGGCAGACCTCGTCAAGGGTGATTTCGGGGGAGAGCCAGAAGGCCGCGGCGCCGCGTTTGGCGAGCGCGGTCATGCACGGCACGTTGTGTACGGGCAGGCATGAGCGTATCTCGGCTGGGGCACCGGCCTTAACGGCTGCAGCGAGCTCAGAGATGTTGCCGATGGCAACGGGCGATCCGGCGGCGATCCAGGGGTCGACGCGTACGTGGTCGACCTCGCGGCAGACCTCATCGAGGACAGGAACGATGCCCCGCTCACGTGCAGCGGCGGGTGAGAGCTCGGCGGCGTCAAGTGCATCGGTTGTCATATAGATGACCTCGGCACCCTCGGAACGGGCCGCCTCGGCGGCATCGAGCGTGGTGACGGTGGCGCAGATTTGAGGCTTGTCGCGGCGGGTTTTCGCAGGAAGTGCGCTTTCGGTGATGACCCGCGGCTTTTCAAGCGTGTCGGCGCGCTGCGTGTAGGGGGTAAGAATCGTTTCTTCGAGCGCTTTGCACGCAGCGGCACGCACCTTGTGCACGGCCGAGAAGCCCATGCCGCAATTCTCGTCAAGATCGATATCGAAACTTGCGGCCTCGAAGGGCGATGATCCCATGCGGCCGACGTGTTCGGCAAGATCGGTGGCTGAGACGGGGCGCGTGCGGGCTGCTTCGACCGTGAAGCCCGTTGCGGTTGCCGTGAGTGACGGGTCGTCCGCGCAGGTGATGGTCACGGCAAACGGTTCGCCCCGACGAGCGCGCACGGCGACATCGACCTTGCGGCGACGGAGCACATCGCGCTTGAGTGCGGCGCCGGCGGCGTCGATTGCGGCCTGGCTGCGAATCACGCGCACGCGACAGCCCGGGGGCATGGCACGCGGCACGCGGACCTCGATTATGTTCTCGGCAGCGGCATCCGCCGGGGCAATCGCTGTGAGAAATTGATCGAACTCGTCATCGTGGCGAAGCTCTAGCAGGTCTCCCTTGCCCACGGGTTCGTGGAGCTCGATGGTGGCGATGGCGGCGCGGCGACGGCGATCGTCTGGCTTGAGGCCACGGACGTCGCGATTGGCGGGCCGGCTGCCGAGCACGGTGCCCACGATCTGCCCGCGGTTGTTGGAGCGCTCATAGCTCATCATCTCGTCACCCGATGTGCCATCTTGATAGGCATGGGTAAAGTCGCGGTTAAAGCAGCGCTTGAGCTGGCGTTGGCGGATACCGTCTTGTTGCCGGGGGGTCGTGCGCCCCTCCAGATAGTCGTCGATATATCCGCGATAGGCGTCGACGATGGAGTAGACGTAATCGGGTGCCTTCATACGACCTTCGAGCTTGAGCGAGGCGGCGCCGGCATCACCGAGCGCCTTGACCATCTGAGAGGTGTTGGTGTCTCGCGGACAGAGCGCGCGTTCGCGACCGGCGGGGGAGAGGGAATGTCCCTGCTCGTCCACGAGTTCATAGGGCAGACGACAAGGCTGCGCGCACATGCCGCGGTTTGCCGAGCGCCCGGCCATGGCAAAGCTTGAGAGCAGGCAAAGGCCCGAATAGCAAAAGCAGATGGCGCCATGGCTGAATACCTCGAGGTCGACGGAGGGAACGGCCCGATGGATCTTGGCGATCTCGGTGACCGAAAGCTCGCGCGAGAGGGTCACGCGGTCGGCGCCCTGCTCGGCACACCATGCGCATCCGCGATCATCATGGATGTTGGCCTGCGTGGAGATGTGCGTCTCGATGGTCGGCATGGTACGGCGGATCTCGAAGAAGAGCCCCCAGTCCTGAATGATGAAGGCGTCGGCTCCCAGCGTGGAGCAGCGCCAGACCAGATCGAGGGCGTCGGCCATCTCGTTATTCTTGATCACGATGTTGACCGTGACGTAGACGCGGGCGCCGGCAAGATGGGCTGCACGGCAAGCGTCGCGGAAAGCATCATCGGTGAAATTCGTGGCTTTACGGCGCGCGTTGAACGAGCCCATGCCGCAATAGATGGCGTCGGCGCCGGCGGCGAGCGCGGCCGCAAAGGGCTCCGGCCCACCCGCGGGGGCCAAGAGCTCGGGGGTGCGCACGGTCGTTCGACTCGCTTGACGTGATGAAGAGGTCATGTGATGCCTTTCAAGTTACTCAGATACTCAAAAGTATACGTGGCATTGCGTCTAAGACCGTCCGCGGCTCAGAAACGACCGTTGAAAGATAATTATTTCTCGCTAACTGATAATTATCTTGCAAACAAGTGGGCGCTCGGATAGCATCAGCCGTGCAGCGCGGCGTTCAGACCGATTGTGCCTCCCGGTGCGAACGCCGCGCTCCACATCGCCATCTGTCTCTCAAGCTAAAGGAGAACAATATGAGCAAGAGCGTCGTGACTTCCGATAACGCACCCGCAGCCATCGGCCCGTATTCTCCGGGAATCAAGACCGGCAACATGGTCTTCCTGTCCGGTCAGCTGGGCATCGACCCCGCTACCGGTAAGATGCCCGAGGGCGTCGAGGCCCAGGCCAAGCAGTCCCTTGCCAACGTTGAGGCCCTGCTCACCGCTGCCGGCGCCACGTTTGCCGATGTCGTCAAGACCACGGTCTACCTGGCCGATATCGCGGACTTCGCTGCCGTGAACGAGATCTACGCCTCCAAGTTCGAGGCTCCGTTCCCCGCGCGCTCCGCTTTCCAGGTCGCGGCGCTTCCCGCGGGCGGTCTCGTCGAGATCGAGGTCGTCGCTGCCCTCTAAGGCGTACCGGCACACACAACAACATGACATGCAACGGGCCTGTAGCTCCAAGTTGAGCTGCAGGCCCGTTTTCATACGCGGCAAAAAATGGTCCGTTTTCCCCGGGTGCA
>DJRP01000008.1:13242-17699 GCA_002437815.1 Collinsella sp. UBA6357
TGCACCCGGGGAAAACGGACCAGTGGTCATAGGGGGATCAGCCCTCTTTGCGTACCTTTTGGAGATAGCGGTAGACGCTGGGCTCGCTGATGCCCAGCGCGGAGGCGGCACTTGCCACGGCGCCCTTGAGCATAAAGACGCCGTTTTGGTTGAGTTGGCGGATGATATCCACACGATCGTTTTGATTGAGCGTGTCTACATCGAGGCCGCGGCGGCTGAGCAGCTCGGCGATGCTGCGGTCGATGAGCTCTTGGGTGGACTCGGAGAGGCTCTCGACCTCAAGATGGGCGGGTTCGGAGCGCACCGGTGTGGCGTCGAAGCACGCCATAAGCTGTTGCGCCAAGGCGTTGATGCCCCGAATAGCCGAAAGATCGGTGTTGATGCAGAGCATGCCGACGATCTCGTCGCCCTCGCGTATGAAGTACGTGGCGGATTCAAGGGTTTTGCCGCCGGCTCCGCGTCCCTCGTAGCCGGTGATGAAGGGGAGATCGCGATACTTGCCATCGTTCATGATCTTGAGAGCAAGGTCGGTTGCCGGTCCGCCGACGGCGCGACCGCTCACCATGCCGTTGCGGATATCGACGATGGCGTGGTCGGGGTCAGAGAAATCGTGCAAGACGATCTCGCTGTTCTTGCCGAGCACTTGCTCTAGAAAGTCGACCATCGGCAAAAAACCGCGTACGGTCTCGTTCATAGGACATCTCCCTCGTGATGACAAAATGGGCTGAGCGATAAGGCGTTATCGCGACGCTGCGCGTAACAAACTTTTATCAATATAGCACGGCGAACGATAAATTAATGTTTTCGCAGGTAGATATGGTAGTTTGGATGAACGGTAGGAATGGGGCGGTGAACGGTCGACCAAAAAGAAAATAAGATGCTACAGTCTCGTAGCACTTTTCTGACCTGCTAAAACAGTGAACGTCAAGCTTGATGTCTTAAGGTAACAAAAATTTATTATTGAGAATGAGAAAATTCTTTAATACGATACTTGGCGAAGGCACAACCTCAGTTGGAAAATTGCAGAAGAGTTGCGAAAAAAGCTGCTTCTCCGCAAGAAGAACGAATCACTTCGAGGAATGGTGGTCACATGGCCCAGGAAACGACGGCAACCGGGGCGGATGCCCTGTTTACCCGTGAGGGAAAACCCCCTGTCAAGGAAATGATCCCCTGTGCGCTTCAGCACGTTTTGGCTTCGTTTGCCGGCATCATCACCCCGGCGGTCATCATGGCCGGCGTGTACGGGTTCGGCAGCCAGGAGAGCACCGATATCATCCAGGTCGCGCTCATCCTTTCGGCCATCGACACAGCGCTCCAGGCGTTCGCTCCCTTCCGTCGCGTGGGTGGCGGCCTGCCCATTGTCATGGGCGTGAGCTTCGCCTTTTTGCCGGCCCTTCAGGCCATGGGCGCCTCGGGCTTCTCCTTCGGTGCGCTTTTGGGCGGCGAGATCGTCGGCGGCGCCGTTGCGGTGATCTTCGGCCTGCTCTACAGCAAGATCAAGTGGCTGTTCCCGCCCGTCGTCACCGGTACGGTGATCTTCGCCATCGGCGTGTCGCTCTACCCGACGGCCGTCAAGTACATGGCCGGCGGCATGGGCACGCCCCTGTGGGGCACCCCGCAGGCCTGGTGCGTGGCGCTCATCACCTTCGCCGTGGTCTTCGCACTCGCAAACTTTGGCAAGGGCACGCTCAAGCTGGGCTCCGTGTTCTTTGGCATGATCGTTGGCATGATCGTCTCGATTCCCTTCGGCATGATCGACTTCTCGAGCGTCGCCACCGCGCAGGTTTTCGCTCTTCCCAAGTTCCTGCCCTATGCGCTCGAGTTCGACCCTGAGGTCTGCATCACGCTCGCCGTGGTCTTTCCCATGGTCTCCATCCAGGTCATCGGTGACGTTTCAGCTGCTTGCCTGGGCTCCATCGACCGCATGCCCACCGAGCGCGAGCTCTCCGGCGCCATCGTGTCGCAGGGCCTCACCTCGATGATCGGCGGCTTTATCGGCGGCCTCCCCACGAGCGCCCTCGGCCAGAACGTGGGCATCATCTGCTCCAACAAGGTCGTCAACAAGTGGGTCTTCGTGATCATCGCGGCCGTGTTCGCCATCGCGGGTCTCTTTCCGCAGCTCTCTGCCGTGCTCTCCGCCATCCCGCAACCGGTTATCGGCGGCGCGACGGTCGGTGTCTTCGGCACCATCACCATGAACGGCGTGCGCATGTTCACCCGCGAGGGCCTCACGCAGCGCACTACCACCATCGTCGGTACCTCTGTGGTCTTTGGCCTGGGCATCTGGATGGCCAGCGGCTGTCTTGCCGGCGCCGGCATGCCCGGTTGGGTCTCCACCGTTATCGGTTCCAACGCCGTGACCCCCACCGCCATCATGGCCATCGCGCTCAACCTGATCCTCCCGCAGACGCCGCCGGCGGCGCAGCACGTCGATGCCGCCAAGGACGCCGCGGTCGACCTGGTGCTCCCCGAGAGCAAGAAGTAATACCCGTGCTATTGCCGGCGGTGCGGCCTTCTGCCGCCCGCCGGATATCCGCGGCCGCATGGCCGTGCCCGGAGGCTCGCCTCCATCAGGGATGTTGACGGGAGAGGGCCCGTCCCCGGCAGTTTGGCCGGCATCCCACAATTCCATAGTCCGAGGTGTCAAACCCCGCCTCCGACGGAGACAGAGGAGCGCTTATGCTTCTGGTTGGTAACGGTTCCGTCGTCACGCGCAACGCGAACAACGACTACATCGATAACGGTGCGGTCGCCATAGACGGGGACACGATCGTCGCGGTGGGTCCCGAGCATGAACTCAGGGCCAAATACGCGGATGCGGAGTATGTGGACGCCCGGGGCAATCTCATCATGCCCGGCCTCATCAACTGCCACACGCACATCTACTCGGGTCTGGCGCGCGGCCTCGCCATCAAGGGCTGCAACCCCACGAACTTCCTGGAGAACCTCGAGCAGCAGTGGTGGAAGATCGACGACAATCTCACGCTCGACGGCACCCGCGCAAGCGCCTACGCTACGATCCTCGATTCCATCCGTGACGGTGTGACCACGATCTTTGACCATCACGCGAGCTTCTGCGAGATCCCCGGCAGCCTCTTTGCCATCAAGGACGTCGCCCAGGAGCTCGGTATGCGCTCCTGCCTGTGCTATGAGGTCTCCGATCGCCGTGGTCAGGAGAAATGCGACCAGTCGATCGCCGAGAACGCCGAGTTTGCCCAATGGGCCGCACGCGAGCGCAAAACCAATGACAACCATATGATCGCCGCCATGTTCGGCGGGCATGCCACCTTCACGCTCTCCGACGAGACCATGGATAAGATGGCTGAGGCCAACAACGGTTTGACCGGCTTCCATATCCATGTGTGCGAGGGCATGAACGACGTGTGGGATTCGCGCCTGAACCGCGGCGGTATCAGCCCCATCGAGCGTCTGCTGCAGCATGACCTGCTGGGGCCCGATACCATGCTCGGCCACTGCATCCACGTGACCCCGGCCGAGATGGACATCATCAAGGAATCGGGTACCTGGCTCGTCAACAATCCCGAGTCCAACATGGGCAACGCCGTGGGCTGCGCCCCTGTGCTCGAGTTTTTCCGCCGCGGTATCCCGGTTTGCATGGGTACCGACGCCTACACGCACGACATGCTCGAGAGCCTCAAGGTCTTCCTGATCATCCAGCGTCATAACGCCGCCATGCCCAACGTGGGCTGGAACGAGGCTATGACCATGCTCTTCAAGAACAATGCCGCTATGGCGAGCAGGTACTTCGACCGCAAGCTTGGCGTGCTCGAGCCCGGTGCCGCCGCCGACGTGATCGTCATGGACTACAAGCCATTCACGCCGATCAGCGGCGAGAACATCGACGGCCACATGCTCTTTGGCATGATGGGCAAGAACTGCCGCACCACGATCATCAACGGGCGCGTTCTCTACAAAGATCGCGAGTTCGTCGGTATTGACGAGGACAAGATCAACGCGTGGACCCTGGAGGAGTCGAAGAGGCTCTGGGGCACGCTCAACGATCGCGTCTACTAAGTCCCCATTTGGTTTCTTTGCCGGGCCTGTCGTATCGCCGCGACGGGGTCGGGCTTTGGCGGCCTCCGCGGGGTCGCCGGCGCAAGCTTTGCGCTACACCGTTTTCGCGTCCGTCGCGCGGTCTCGACGGGCGCTCCAAGAGAGGAGCTCATCATGAGCGACATCATGAGACCGATCCCGTTTTCCCAGCTGATGAACTGGATCCTCGAGGAGCATGAGTCCCAGGGGGCGATCTTCGGCGTGCGTCACGCCGTGACCGCCAACCAGAAGGGCGCGCTCCCCATCTTCGACGAGCGCATCGAGACCCCCTTCGGTCCCGCCGCCGGCCCTAACACCCAGCTCGCTCAGAACATCGTCGCCTCCTATGTGGCGGGCGCCCGCTTCTTCGAGCTCAAGACCGTCCAGGTCATGGACGGCGAGGA
>DJRP01000008.1:17769-32211 GCA_002437815.1 Collinsella sp. UBA6357
GAGCTCGAGGTGCCGCAGGCCTATGCCGAGTACGTCAAGGCTTGGTTCGCCTGTCATCTGATCGCGCGTGAGTACGGCCTGGGGGCTCCGGACGGCTTCGTGTTCAATATGAGCGTAGGCTACGACCTCGAGGGCATCAAGAGCCCTAAAGTCGATGCGTACATCGAGGGCATGAAGGATGCAAGTGGCTCTGCCGTGTGGACCGAGTGCCGCGAGTGGGCGCTGGCCAACCTCGATCGCTTCGAGCACATCGATGCCGCCTTTGTGGAATCGATCCCGGCGCGCGTGTCGAACTCCATCACCGAGTCCACGCTGCATGGTTGCCCGCCTGACGAGATTGAGCGTATCGCCACCTATCTGATCACCGAAAAGGGGCTCAACACCTACATCAAGTGCAACCCGACGCTTTTGGGCTACGAGTTTGCACGTAAGCGTCTGGATGATCTGGGCTTCGACTATATCGTCTTCGACGACACGCACTTCCGCGAGGATCTGCAGTGGGTTGACGCCGTGCCCATGTTCGAGCGCCTGATCGCCCTTACCGCCGAGCGCGGCCTGGAGTTTGGCGTCAAGCTGACCAACACCTTCCCGGTCGACGTGACGCGCGACGAGCTGCCCTCCACCGAGATGTACATGTCGGGCCGCTCTCTGTTCTCGCTCACCATCGAGGCCGCCCGCCGTATCACCGAGCAGTTTGACGGGAAGCTCCGCATCTCCTATTCGGGTGGTGCCACCGTCTATAACATCCGCGCGCTCTACGATGCGGGTATCTGGCCGGTCACGTTGGCCACCGACGTACTCAAGCCCGGTGGCTACGAGCGCTTCAGCCAGATGGCGGGGGAGTTTGGCAACCTTGACGGCAAGCCGTTCGCCGGTGTGTCGCTCGATGCCGTGACCGCGATCCAGGCCGACTCGCTCGAGAATCCGCTCTACAAGAAACCGCTGCGTCCGCTGCCCGATCGCAAGGTTCCCGGCAAGAGCCCGCTTAGCGACTGCTTCACCACGCCCTGCCGCACGAGCTGCCCTATCTACCAGGATATCCCGGCCTATCTGGCCGCCGTGGACGAGGGGCGCTACGAGGATGCGCTCAACATCATCATCGAGCGCAATGCCCTTCCGCATATCACCGGCACCATCTGCCCGCATCCTTGCGGTCGTGCCTGCGAGCGCGCGTTCTACGAGCCCGAGGGTGCCCAGATTCGCGCCTCCAAGCTCAAGGCCGCCCATGAGGCCATCACCACGGTGCTTCCCAAGCTGCGCGCCCAGGCGATCGCCAATACCGGTGACCGCAACGTTGCCGTCATCGGCGGCGGCCCGGCCGGCCTCGCCACGGCGTTCTTCCTCACCCGTGCCGGCGTGCCCGTCACGATCTTCGAGGCTCGCGAGGCGCTGGGCGGTATCGTGCGCCATGTGATTCCGGAGTTCCGTATCTCTACCGAGGATATCGACCGCGATGCCCAGCTCTGCCAGGTCTTTGGTGCCAAGGTCGAGCTCAACTGCCGTGTTCGGTCCGTCGACGAGCTCAAGGCGCGGGGCTTTACCGATGTGGTTGTGGCCACCGGCGCCTGGATGCCCGGCTCGACCGGTCTCGGTGCCGATGCCGAGCTCGATGTGCTCGAGTTCCTCGAGGCCGCCAAGAAGAATGCCGACGAGCTCGAACTCGGCAGCGATGTCGTGGTCATCGGCGCCGGCAATACCGCCATGGACGCCGCTCGCGTGGCCAAGCGCCTGCACGGCGTGAAGAACGTGCGCCTAGTCTACCGCCGCACCAAGAAGCAGATGCCCGCCGACGAAGAAGAGCTTGATCTGGCGCTCGCCGAGGGCGTGGAGTTCTGCGAGCTGCTCGCGCCTGAGGCCCTGAACGGCACGACGCTTGTCTGCGACGTGATGCAGCTCGGTGCCGCCGACCAGTCCGGCCGCCAGCGCCCCGTTGCCACGGGCGAGACCGTCGAGATCCCGGCCACCACGGTGATCTGCGCCGTGGGCGAGGGCATCGATGCCTCTATCTATGATGCCGCCGGCGTCGAGCACGACCGTCGCGGCCGTCTTGCCGCCACTTCGACGGGCGTCAAGGGCGTCTGGGCTGCTGGCGACTGCCGCCGTGGTCCCGCGACCGTGGTCGAGGCCATCGCCGACGCCGCCGAGGTCGCCCGCGCCATCGCCGGCGTCAATTTCAACAAGTACGCCGCCGAGAACGCCAAGCCCGGCCGCGAGGAGACCTGCTACAGCCGCAAGGGCAACCTCTGCCGCGACAAGGCTCACTGCGACAAGACGCGCTGTCTGGGCTGCGGCTCGGTCTGCGAGGTGTGCTGCGACGTGTGCCCCAACCGTGCGAACGTCGCCATCGCTGTGCCCGGCATGGACAAGCATCAGGTGGTGCATGTCGACGGCATGTGCAACGAGTGCGGTAACTGCGCCGTGTTCTGCCCCTATCAGGAGGGCCGTCCCTATAAGGACAAGCTCACCCTGTTCTGGAGCGCCGAAGATATGGATAACTCAGAGAACGAGGGTTTCCTTGCACTTCCCGACGGAGATTTCAGGGTTCGCGTCGCCGGCACCGAGCACGTCGTCTCCGTAGATGCTGTGAACACCGGTATCCCCGAGGCCGTCCGCCGCACCATCCAGGCGGTGCGCGACAGCTATCCGTATCTGCTTCAAAGGTAGGGAACGAGTTATGTCCCACAGAATCGAACATCATGTGGCATACGTCGCCTGCGGCAGCGGTTGCGCCGCCGCGGGCACGCAGGCCCATTGCAGCGAGGGCTGCATCGGCTGCGGCGCCTGCGTCGCGGCCTGCCCGCACGGGGCGATCGAGCTTGTCGACGGCGTCGCCCGGGTCGACCGCGCCAAGTGCACCGGCTGCGGCATGTGCGCCATGGCCTGCCCGCAACGCGTCATCGCCTTTGTGCCCAGCTATCAGGACATCTTGGTACGTTGCAACAACACCGATAAGGGCGCTGTCGCACGCAAGCTTTGCGCCACGAGCTGCATCGGTTGCGGCATGTGCGCCAAAAAGTGCCCGGCCGGCGCCATCGAGGTCGAGGACAACTGCGCGCACATCGACGGCGAGACCTGCATCTCGTGCGGCATGTGCGCCGTCGCCTGCCCGCATGGCGCCATCCATGACCGCCGCGGCTTGCGCGCGGGCGTATAGGGAGAGGCGTTTAACATGGCACAGGAATACACCTTCACCGTCAACGGCGTCACGCGCACCACGACCGAGAATAAGCCGCTGCTGCGCTATCTCCGCGACGACCTGCACATCCACTCCGCCAAAGACGGCTGCTCCGAGGGCGCATGCGGCACCTGCACCATCCATGTGGACGGTGTCGCCGTCAAGGCCTGCGTACTCACCACGGCGCTTGCCGCCGGACGCGACATCGTGACCGTCGAGGGCCTGCCCGAGAACGTGCGCGAGGCCTTCGTCTATGCCTTCGGTGCCGTGGGCGCTGTCCAGTGCGGCTTCTGCATTCCGGGTATGGTCATGGCGGGTGCGGCGCTCATCGCCGAGGACCCGGAGCCCACCGAGGAGCAGATCAAGTACGCCATCCGCGGCAACATCTGTCGTTGTACCGGTTACAAGAAGATCATCGAGGGTATCGCGCTCGCGGCGGCGGTGCTCCGCGGCGAGAAGCAGATCGACGAGGACCTGGAGCGCGGTGACGATTACGGCGTGGGCAAGCGCGCCTTCCGTATCGACGTGCGCCGCAAGGTACTCGGCGAGGGCAAGTATCCCGACGATATCGACGAGCTCGACCAGCCGGGCCTGACTTACGCGAGCGCCGTGCGCTCCCAGTACCCGCGCGCCCGCGTTCTCTCCATCGACACCTCCAAGGCCGAGGCTCTGCCCGGTGTGGTGGGCGTGCTGCGCGCACGGGACGTGCCCGTGAACCAGGTGGGCCATCTCATCCAGGACTGGGACGTCATGATCGCCGAGGGCGATATCACCCGTTGCGTGGGCGACGCCATCGTGCTCGTGGTCGCCGAGGACGAGAAGACGCTCGAACGCGCCAAGAAGCTCGTCAAGATCGAGTATGAACCGCTCGAGCCGGTGCGTAACATCGCCGAGGCCAAGGCCCCCGGCGCGCCGCGCATCCATGATAGCTTCTTCGCCTTTGGCAAGACCGTGGAGCTACACGACAACGTCTGTCAGAGCCGCCACGTCACCCGTGGCGACGCGGCGAAGGCGCTCGCCGAGAGCGCCTACACGGTGACGCAGCGCTTTACCACGCCCTTTACCGAGCATGCGTTTCTGGAGCCCGAGTGCGCTGTCGCCTTTCCCTACAAGGACGGCGTCAAGATCCAGTCGACCGACCAAGGCGCCTACGACACGCGCAAAGAGACAGCCCACATGTTTGGCTGGGACAAGGAGCCCGAGCGCGTGGTCGTTGAGACGATGCTCGTAGGCGGCGGCTTCGGCGGCAAGGAGGACGTCTCGGTCCAGCACCTGGCCGCGCTCGCCGCGTATAAGTTCCAGCGCCCCGTCAAGTGCAAGCTCACCCGCCAGGAGTCGCTCAACTTCCACCCCAAGCGCCATCCCATGGACGCCACGTTCACACTCGGCTGCGATGCGGAGGGCAACTTCACCGGTCTCGATTGCGAGATCAATTTCGACACCGGCGCCTACGCCTCACTCTGCGGCCCCGTGCTCGAGCGCGCGTGCACGCACGCCGTCGGTCCGTATAAGTACCAGAACACCGACATCCGCGGCTATGGCTACTACACCAACAACCCGCCCGCGGGCGCCTTCCGGGGCTTTGGCGTGTGCCAGTCTGAGTTTGCGCTCGAGAGCCTGATCGACCTTTTGGCCGAGAAGGTGGGCCTGGACCCGTGGGAGATCCGCTACAAGAACGCCATCGAGCCGGGCGAGGTGCTGCCCAACGGGCAGATCGCCGACTGCTCGACGGCGCTCAAAGAGACCTTGCTCGAGGTTAAGGACGCCTATTATGCGCATCCCGGTCGTGCCGGTATCGCCTGCGCCATGAAAAACGCCGGCGTGGGTGTGGGCTTGCCCGATGCCGGTCGCTGCAAGATCCGGGTCGAGGATGGCGTGGCCGTGGTCTATGCCGCGACCTCGGACATCGGCCAGGGCTGCAACACCGTCTTTTTGCAGGATGTGGCCGAGGCCTGTGGCTTGCCGCTCGCGAACATCGCCAACGGCGAATGCTCGACGGAGAATGCGCCCGATTCCGGTACGACCTCCGGCTCGCGCCAGACGGTCGTGACGGGCGAGGCCGTGCGTGGGGCAGCATTCCTTATGCGCGACGCGATGCTGGATGTCGAAGCCGGCAGGCCCGCGCCCGCCGCGCCTGTCTCCGCACACGGTGACGGTGCCACGATCGAGTACGATGACGGCCACGCCTATACGTGCCGCGCCGAGGAGCTCGTTGCCGGCCAGGGCGTGCATCCGGCCGATCCCGCCACGGCGCTTCGCGCGCTCGAGGGCTGCGAGTTCGAATACGTCTATCTGGAGCCCACGGACAAGCTCGGTGCCGATGTGCCCAACCCCAAGAGCCATATCTGCTACGGATTCGCCACACACGTGGTGATCCTGGACGATAATGCCCGTGTGTGCGAGGTCTATGCGGCCCATGACTCGGGCAAGGTCATCAACCCCATCTCGATCCAGGGTCAGATCGAGGGCGGCGTGCTTATGGGCATGGGGTATGCGCTCACCGAGGGCTGGCCGCTCAAGGACTGCGTGCCCCAGGCCAAGTACGGCACGCTTGGGCTTTTTCGCGCGCCCGAAATTCCCGATATCCACGCCATCTATGTGGAGAAGGAAGACCTGCTGCCCGTGGCGTACGGTGGCAAGGGTATCGGCGAGATCGCCACGATTCCCACGGCGCCCGCCGTGCAGAACGCCTACCGCGCCTTCGATGGCAAGCTGCGGCCCGACCTGCCCATGGTCGACACACCGTACAGTCACGCGCGTCTGCGCCCCTAGTCGGTTGTCAGGCGGCTGCCGCTGATGGCGACATTGCTGGACGGTTTCGCGGCCGAAACCGTCCAGCTCCGCATCTCTAGCGGCTCGTGGAGACGCTGCCGGACGGTTTTTCGCCCGAAACCGTCCGGCTCTGCACCCTTTGCGGTCTATGGTGACGCCGCTGGACAGTTTTGATGAGAAAAACGTCCAGCGGCGTCTTCTTTATGTTCAAGGGCGATGCTGCCGGACGTTTATTCGGCAGATAATGTCCAGCACTGTCTTGTGGATTGAAGTGGGCTCGAAGCCGTTCTGTCGCTACAGATTGATCTCTCCCAGCCATGGCGGCAAGGGGGTTTGTCGTATGCCGGCTGTCTGCAAAATCGACGCCAAAACTCCCGGGGTGCGTACGTCGCGCATGGTAAATCGAACCAAAGGGTGTCCGTAGACGGATAGATGTGCCTCGCGTTGCCGCTCTGCCACAAGTGCCTCAGCGGTGGTTTTGCCTGCGAGCATCTTCTCGTTCGTGTATTTCGCAAAGCCGTCGAGCTCTCCGAGCGTGAGCAGCGCTGCCATGTGTTCCCAGGCGAAGTCGTTGCGCAAGATATGCTTGGAATCAAACGGATCGATCAGCTTGTATTGGAGTGCATCGGGGGCGAATCCAGTTTGGATCATGACGGCGCGGGCCACGGATTCCCCGCCGCTCTCGGCCTGCGCATCGGCATATTCGAGCGTCTTGAGCGCTGTAGCCACTTCGAGCATTTGCCGCGCGGTCTGGCGATGCTCCACTCCTTCGCTGAGTGCGTCGCGATCGAGGCCGAGCGCGCCGAGAGCCGAATCCGCGATGGGCATGCCATCGGTAAAGCCGGTTGCGAGCAAACAGTCCACAACGGTTTGAAGTAAGGGAGTGACATTCACGCCCTCGGCGATGGCCGTCTCTTGCGGCTCGATGCGATAGCGCTTGATGTGTGCGGGTTTGCGCGTTGTCGGTTTGGTATGGCTGCAGACATGAACGAGGTCGAGGTATTTCCATGAGACTTCGAGTCCCCAGAGGCATGCGGCCGAGAACGAGCAGAAGACCCAATCGGGGTGAAGGGCCGCCAGGGTTCTGACGATCATGCGATGTCGCTGAGCCTTGTCGAGCTCCTGCCACGTGCTTTTGCGGACGAACATCCCGGGAAGGGGAGAGACCACGGTCGTACCGAGCCGTCTGCGGAGCGCCCGCGATATCGCCGGACTTGGCGGCAGCAGACACATGGAGTTCGTCTCGGCATCGAGCAAAAGGCGTTCAATGAGTTCGTCATTTTGGTGCGTCATGGTGTTCCTCCTCCTTTTCCGGGTTGCAGACAAAGGTGGCAGCCGCTTCTGTACAGCCGACTGACACGGAACTGATCAGATTTCTAGCACCGCAGCTAGATGGTTCAAAATGACCGCAAACAGATCTGCTCATTCGGTGAACGGTGGTCGGCACCGGTGAACGGTGGGTCGATTGTGAATGCCCCGTGTGCAGGGCGCAACGCGCGTGACCATACTGTTGGCGACACTGCTGGACAGTCTCGCGGCCGAAACCGTCCAGCGCTGCATCTCTAGTGGTCTGCGGCGACACTGCCGGACGGTTTTTCGGCTGAAAGCGTCCGGCCCTGCATCCTTTGTTGCTTATGGAGACGCTGCCGGACGGTTTTGCCAAGAAAACCGTCCGGCAGTGTCGCCGCGAGAACCAAAGATGGTCATGCCGAGCTGCGATGACCGGCAACCAAGGTTTGATGTCGTTCGATGTTGGGCATACTCTACCCGCATTTGTAAAACGGCCGAGATGAGGAGCGCCCTATGACGTTTACGGAGCTTGCGGAGAAGCGTTATTCATGCAAGAAATATAGCGACAAACAGGTCGAGCCCGAACAGCTCGAGACGATTCTCGAAGCGGGGCGCGTGGCTCCCACGGCCAAGAACCTGCAGCCGCAGCATATCTATGTGATCTAGTCGCCCGATGGTCTTGCCAAGGTCGATGAGCTCACGCCGTGCCGCTACGGCGCATCCACGGTGCTCATGGTGGCATTCAACACCAAAAACGTGTTCACCTACCCCGGCGGCACGCGCGACTCGGGCATCGAGGATGCGACCATCGTTGCCACGCATCTGGTGCTTGCCGCGGCCGATGCGGGCGTCGACAGCTGCTGGATCAACTTCTTCGACCCTGATAAGGCGCGCGACATTTTTGATTTGCCCGAGGACGAGGCGGTGCTGATGTTCCTTGACCTGGGTTATGCCGCCGAGGGCGCGGGCCCGCTTGCCAACCATGTCTCTCGCAAGGAGCTGACGGACACGGTGACGTATCTGTAGATGACACCGCAGCGCATCTGTGGGGCGGGCCGCGGGCCATCGTCGCATGTACGGTGGCCCGCTTTTACATGAAGACGTGGGGAAGATTATGGGCAACGAGGTCGAGATCAAGAACATCACGGCGGCGGAAGATGCTGCCATGGCGAGCATCGTGCGCATGAATCTCGCGGCGTATGGGCTGAATATTCCTGGCACGGCGTATTTCGATCCTGAGCTTGAGCGCCTGAGTGCATTCTATGACGCCGATCCAAGTAAGCGTGCCTACTACGTTGCCGTCGACTCGGCCGGTACGGTGCTCGGCGGTGCCGGTTTTGCCGAGTTCGAGGGTCTGCCGCAGACGGCGGAGCTCCAAAAGCTCTACCTGATCGATGCCGCCAAGGGTAAAGGCCTGGGCAAACGATTGACGCAGCTGGTCGCGGACGGCGCCCGGGTATGCGGCTACAGGCAGCTCTACCTCGAGACGCATACCAACCTGCAGGCGGCCATCGGCCTCTATGAGCATTTGGGCTTCAAGCGGATAGAGAAGTCGGCCGTCGTCGGTCACAACACCATGAACCGGTTCTACGTGCTGGGGCTGTAGCTCTTTTGTAGCATGGCAGCTAGAGATGCAGTCGAATGCTCGCGAAGTGTCCCGCAAGGATGCTAGGGCGATCAGCCAATCCGATGCCTGCGAAGCTTCTTGAGATAGTTTTTCTTAAACGCACCCCATTTGCCAAAGAACGTGCGGTCGGTGGCTGTCTCGGCATGTGACTGATATTTAAGCGCCGTGAGCTCTAGAGTACAGATATAGTCTGCAAGCTGAAGGAGGCGATAATCGTTCGGTTTCGCATCGCGATATATGATGGCTTCTTTTGACAGTGCATATTCGATTGCGTCGTGTAAGGCGGCGGTGACAACGTTCTGTCCGCTGTCGTAGTAGATTGATGAGGCCAGCCAGGAATCAAATCTGTCCGTGCGCTACTCGTCCTCGTCGACGTTGGGATCGCCCTTGAGGGTGTTGATGTCAAGGTAGTCGGTATTGGCGTTCTCTTGCTCCTGCACCTCGGATTCGGCTTGTGCCGTACCGGTTCCATGGAAGATCTCGAACGCTTCGAATCCGATGATGGCGGCGAGTGCGGCTACGACCACGATGAGCGTGACCTTTTGCCAGCTGGCAAACGACGAAAACCGCGGGGGTTTCTCGTTGAGGGCCGCGGCGTAATCGTTGGCGTATGCCGCGGCGCGCTCGTCCGTATCGTCTTCATAGTCAGATTCATAGTCGGCATACACAGGGGCTGCATACGGATCGTCTGCAGCGTCCGCTTGCGCATAAGCAAAGTCGTCTGAGGCCGGATCAGGTGCCTCCTCGCCACTCCACGAGTCGTACTCATGCTGGGGCTGAGGGCTATAGGCAAGGTCGATAACCGACGGTTGGGGCGTGGCCGCGGGTGAGACGGTAGGCATATCGAATGGAGATGCCGCTACCGTCGCTCCCGGGTCGGGCAGATTGCCGATGGATGAAACGCCGGCGGGCGGAGCGGCGACAGCGGGAGTCGCCACGGTGGCTCCCGGATCGGGCAGGTTGGAGATCGGGGCCGCGGTGGCGTGAACGTCATTTTTGGATGATAGATAGGACGCCAGGTACGCCGAGGTGCTGTCGGGCGAAAGAGGGGGAGTGTGGAGCTCCTGGGGCGCCGCAGCTTGCGCAGGGGCAGGCACGACCGCGTCAGCGGGGTCGGGGACGCCTACAAAGGCGGAACCGGCATCCCAGGTGCCCTCATCCATGACATCTTTCATATCAAGCGCAAAGAGGGCGTCTTCTCCCGAGGCATACAGGGGCGTCTCGTAATCGGTGATGGAGTTGTGATTGTCGCCGTCGATATCGGGATTGCTGCCCGGCTCCCTCATGGCGCTCCTTTCGTTCACAGTGCTAACAGACGATTATATGGGGTTATGCCGATCTTCGCGACCGCTCATTTTGTGTTGTCACCGTATGGCTGCCCCTACATATCAACATGTCGTTCCTTTTGAAATAAAACTGCAGGTAAATGGTGCTATTTCTTACAAAGATGTTGCATGATGACTGTGGGACCCTGTGATAGAGTGCCCTTGTGTGTGCAAAAGGCCGTTCCGGCTGCCGGTTTCCCGGCATCTGGGCCCGGTAGGGTGGCGTGCGTGGGGGATATGCCGTGAAACATGCCGATGCCGAGCGCGAGCTCGCCCAAGATAGTAAGCAGATCGAGCACCTGGCGCGACAGGTGCACGAGGCCGATGATGTCATCGACCTTTTGGAGCATGATCAGCTGACCGGTCTGTATTCGGTGCGCGGATTCTGCCGTCGCGCCGAACGTGAGATGGCCGACCATCCCGGGGTGTCCTACGATGCCATCGTAATCGATGTGGGTGGCATGACCCTGGTCAACGAGGTTTACGGTGCCACCGCCGGCAATGTGCTTTTGCGCGGCATCGGCAATCACCTCAAGGCGGCTGAGGAGCGCTTGGGTTGCATATTCGGCCGCATCTATTCTTCGATATTCTGCGCTTTCGCTCGTACCGACAACGATTTGGCGAGCGAGCTGTTCGATGACGCCGTTGCCTACTTGGAGCGATATCCGCTACAGATTCATTTTGAGCCGCGCTTGGGTGTCTACAGCAGCGGCGGGGAACGCATCGCCGGAGAGCAGATGCTCGACCACGCCCGTCTGGCGCGCTCGCGTGCAAACGCACAAAACGGTTGGGTCTCGTACTATGGCCTGTCGGTTCATAACGACCTTGTCGAGGAACATCGGATTTGTGACCGCGTGGGCGAGGCTATTGTCGCCGGTGAGTTCGAGATGTATCTGCAGCCCAAGGTCGATATGCATGACGCACGCGTGGTGGGTGCAGAGGCGCTGGTGCGCTGGCGCCATCCCGACCTCGGCTTTCTTTCGCCTGGGCGATTTGTGCCCATGCTTGAGAGCCGTGGTCTCATCTATGATGTCGATCGCTTTATGTGGGAGCAGATCTGCCGCTTTCAGACCGAGCGGCGTCAGCGCGGGCTGCGCGTGTTTCCCATCTCGGTCAACGTGGCGCGCGGCGATCTGTACCGCAAGGGCTTTGTCGACGATGTCTACCATCTGGTTAGGCGCTACGGGCTCGAAATGAAGGATATGCGGCTCGAGATCCTCGAACGCGCCTATGCGGCCGATGAGGTCTCGATCGGCTCGATACTGGCCGAGTTGCGCACCTTGGGCTTTAAAATCGAGATGGACGATTTTGGAACGGGAATGTCATCGCTGGGCATGCTTGCCGACATGAACGTCGATGTGCTCAAACTCGATCGTAGCTTTTTGCGCTCCGGCCTTTTGGATGAGCGCCGTATCGAGGTGATTCGGGCCGTAGTGCAGCTGGCCCACGCTTTGGGAATACGTGTGACAGCCGAAGGCGTAGAGCATGAGCATCAACGTCGGGCGCTGCTCTCTTTGGGCTGCAACACGGCCCAGGGTTACCTGTTCTACCGTCCGCAGCCGGCGAAGGATTTTGCCCTGATGGCGTAGGGGCGTTTCTCCCTATCTGCCGAAACTGGAGTTTCGGACGTTTATCAGTAAAAAATGGATAGCTTATCGGCCAAAACTCCAGTTTCGGCGAAGGAAGAGGGCTGTGGCCGTGGCTATTGGGAGTGCAGTGGCCGTCGGCTATTTGGTACTCGCCGCCTCTTTGGCCTCGTTGAGGTAGCTGTAGAAGCTGTATTTGGAGATGCCGAAGAACTCGCAGGCACGTTCGCTCGACTTGGAAATCAAAAAGGCGCCGCGGCGGTCGAGGTAGCCGATGGCACGCACGCGCTCGTCCTTGGTCATGAGGGCGGCGGGCTTTCCCACGTACTGCTCGCACTCGCGCAGCAGGTCCTCGAGCAGATCGCCGATGTTGCGCGTGATGGGCTCGGGCTCGGCCGAGGTCCCCTGGCCGGTGCCGGTAAGGCCGTCGAGGGAGCGCTCGAATGCCTTCATGAGCGTGATGTCAAAGTTGATGGCAAGGATGCCCGTCGGTGTGCCCTCGTCGTCGCGGATAAAGATCGTCGATGATTTGAGCAGCTTGCCGTCGGCGGTTTTGGTCAGATAGGGTGCACGATCGCAGATCTCGTCGCTGCTCTCGTGCATGCTCTCGAGCACGATGTGGCTGGGGCCGTCGCCAAGGCTGCGTCCGCTTACGTGCCCGTTCTCGATGACCACGATGGAATGGTCGAGGTCATCGGTTTCGAGGTCGTGGACGACGATCTCGCAGCTGGGGCCAAATTGGAGCGCCAAGCCGTGTGCCAGGCGCTTGTAGAACTCGATCTGTGCCGGTGTCATGGTTACCTTCCTGCACCTACCAAAAAATTTGTTAGGCCATATCTTGCCATAAACAACAGATGTACGCCAACGAGCTTAAGAATCCTCGTCTTTTTGTGACCGTTTATCGGTAAAAAGGTACCGATTGGCATAACAAACAATTTGTTAGGTTGTCCAAACGAAATGTGTGGTACAACTGAGTCAACAAACTTTTTGTTTGGCATCCACATAAAAGTTTAGTCGCGAATGCAGTCGATGACCAAAACGCGTATGCGGGGGCCGACAAGAGAGGACTTAAGGAGTTCACCGTATGGCCGATACAATCCAGTGGGCGAAAAACACGATGCCCAAGAGCGATGATGCGCACTTGGGGATCATGTCGCTCGACCACGTGAAGTGCGCCCGCGCTTTCCACAAGTCGTTCCCGCAGTACACCGTCACCCCGCTTGCCCGTCTTGATGGACAGGCCGAGCGCTTGGGCTTGGCCAATCTGTGCGTCAAGGACGAGAGCTATCGTTTTGGCCTCAACGCCTTCAAGGTGCTCGGAGGCTCCTTCGCCATGGCCAATTACATCGCCGACGAGACCGGCAAGGACGTCTCGGAGTGCACGTTCGACTACCTGACTTCCGATAAGCTCGCCGAGGACTTCGGTCAGGCCACGTTCTTCACCGCCACCGACGGCAACCATGGTCGCGGCGTGGCGTGGGCTGCCAACAAGCTCGGCCAGAAGGCCGTCGTGCATATGCCCAAGGGCTCTACCAAGCCCCGCTTTGACAACATCGCCGCCGAGGGCGCCAAGGTGACCATCGAGGAGGTCAACTACGACGAGTGCGTGCGCATGGCCGCCGCCGAGGCCGACGCCTGCGAGCGTGGCGTCATCGTCCAGGACACGGCCTGGGAGGGCTACGAGAAGATCCCGTCCTGGATCATGGAGGGCTACGGCACCATGGCTTCCGAGGCGGCCGAGCAGCTGCGCGAGATGGCCATCAACCGTCCGACGCACGTCTTTGTCCAGGCCGGTGTGGGTTCGCTCGCCGGCGCCGTGGTGGGCTACTTCACCAACCTCTATCCCGATAACCCGCCCACGTTCGTCGTGGCCGAGTGCGCTCCGGCCGCATGCCTGTACAAGGGCGCCGAGGCCGGCGACGGCGACCCGCGCATCGTCGACGGTGATATGCCCTCGATCATGGCGGGCCTGTGCTGCGGCGAGCCCAACATTCTAGGCTGGGATATCCTGCGCAACCACGTGAGCGCCTTCGTCTCCTGCCCCGACTGGGTTACCGCTCGCGGCATGCGCACGCTCGGCGCCCCCGAAAAGGGGGACCCGCGTGTCATCTCCGGCGAGTCCGGCGCCGTGACCACGGGTCTCGTGGAGACCATCATGCTCGATCCTGCCTACGCCGAGCTCAAGGACTACCTGGGTCTCGACAAGACGAGCTCCGTGCTGTGCTTCTCGACGGAAGGCGATACGGACCCCGAGCAGTACCGTCGCATCGTCTGGGAGGGCGAGTACCCCACCTGCTAATACTGGGCGGCGCCATGCGCCGCACCGAATTTCTTTCAGATACCCCTTAAGTCTTGCGAGCGTCTCGACCCGGAAGGCGGAGGACCACCTATCCCCTCCGTCGCGAGTTCCGCACGAGCCGGAGGCCACTTAATGTGGCCTCCGTGCGAGCAGGACTGTCCGAGCAGCGGAGGGAATAGGTGGTCCTCCGCCACCCCACAGTTAGAACACCTACAAGAAAGGTTACGAATATGGCTAAAGAACTCGATTTCGACGCGATCAAGGCTGCTGCTGAGTCCCATCGTGCTGACATGACCCGCTTCCTGCGCGCCATGATCTCCCATCCGTCCGAGTCCTGCGAGGAGGGCGAGGTCGTCGCCTGCATCAAG
>DJRP01000028.1 GCA_002437815.1 Collinsella sp. UBA6357
CGATGTCGTCCTCGTCGATGTTGTCGGCGAGCAGGTCACGGCCGCCGTTGAACTCGTCGTACATGCGGGCGCAGTCGACCACGGCGACGATGTTGTCGAGCGCGAGCTTGGGCTCGCCGCCAACTTTGGCCTCGTCGCAGAAGCTCGAAATGGTGTAGGCGATAGGAATGGGCTCGCAGATGCCCGAGGCCTCGATGATGATGTAGTCGAAGTCGCCGGAGTCGGCGATGCCCTGCAGCTGATTGGCGAGGTCGTCCGACAGCGTGCAACAGATGCAGCCGTTGGTGAGCGGGATGAGGTCGTCGGTCTGCGAGAGACCGCCGTCCTTGATAAGATCGGCGTCAACGTTGATCTCGCCGATATCGTTGACGATCACGGCGGCGCGGATACCGCCGTCGTTGGCGAGGATGTGGTTGAGCAGCGTGGTCTTGCCGGCGCCGAGATAACCGGTGAGCATGATGATCTTTACGGGTTTGTTGGGCATGTGCCCTCCTTTGTTAGTTGTGGTTTACAACTGAATCTTACACATACGCGCGACTTTATACCCCAAAGGAACCAAAAAATACGCCTCGAGGCGCCGCGATGGGTGTCACTGGGGTTGCCGGATCACGTTATGTGTAGGTCAATCGAGTCATGCCGGATACTCGTGTAAAAATGACAACGTTTCCGCAGGAAAACGACGACCGGATAAGCGGTTAGTCGGTCGTATCGCCGATAACCTACACATAACGCGTGACAGAGGTTATTCCCAAGCCTTCCAAACGTCCGGTTGGTAGCCAACGGTGGCCTTTTTGCCGTTGCGGACGATGGGTTCGGCGAGCACCTGCTGGTTCTCGAGCAGCTTGTCGAAGCGTTGGCTCGATGTGAGGTGTTGGATGAGGGCGAGCGCCTCCTCGTCCTTTGCCGACGGATTGAGCACGCGGTCGATACCGCCCACGGCCTGGATCACGCTCGTGAGCTCGCCTTTGCTCATCTCCTTTTGCTTGAGGTCGATGAACTGCACCTTGATGCGTCGCTCTTTGAAATAGCGCTGGGCCTTCTTGGTGTCGAACGACTTCTTGGTGCCAAAAATCTGGATGTTCATGTCCCGCCGTTCTAACGGATGAAATTCATTTTCACACGATCGGCGACAGGCGCCTCGATGCCGGCGGTGCGGCCCGCCTCGATGCAGTGCAGCAGCCAAGCCATGTTCTTGCCGATGTTGCGCATCGTGGCCATACCTTCTGCGTCTTGGGCGGCCTCGCCCGGCACGGCGCCAAAGGCGTTGTTCCAGTACGTGGAGCTCACCACGGGCATTTGGTTGATGGTGAAGTACTTGTTGAGCACGTCGAAAGACGTATCGGCGCCGGCGCGGCGCGCGACGGCGATCGCGGCGCCCGGCTTGTGGGCAAACGCCGCGCCACCGGCGTAGAATGCACGGTCGAGGAACGACAGTATGCGTCCGCTGGGGTGCGCGTAGTAGACGGGCGTGCCGAAGACGAAGCCGTCAGCCTGCTCGGCCGCAGCGATAAACTCGTTGACGATGTCGTCGTCAAAGGTGCAGCGGCCGCCGAGCTTGCCGCAAGCCCCGCAGCCGATACAGTCGCGAATGGGCTTGGCTCCGAGCTGGAACGTCTGTGTCTCGATGCCCTCGGCCTCGAGCTGACCGGCGACCTCGGCCAGCGCCGTGGCGGTATTGCCGGCGGCCTTGGGGCTGCCGTTGACGAGAAGGACCTTCATGGATGCTCCCTTGTTTGCAAAGACGGTGTACAGCGTTTGATTATCCCACGTCCGAGCAGCCCTAAACGCAAGGATGCCGCACGAGAGCGCGTTCTCGTGCGGCATCCTTGCGTACTGATCGGCCTATGCGAGCGGGCTGCCGGGGATCTGCGGAGCTTTCTTGGCGCGCTTGTGCAACTCGACCATGATCGATGCCGGCTGCACGTCTATGACGTCGAAGTGCATGCTTGCCACGCGGACGGGCGGCAGGTAATGGCAGTCGCCCAGCAGGACGGGCGAGCCGATGTGATCCTTGATCTGGTCCACGATATCATCAAGATCGTGCGGGGTGAATTCCTCGACCACCGCCACAAGCGTCGTGCCGTGCCCGCGGAACACGCGAGCCTTGGCGCGTGACAGCTCGACCAGACAGCCGGCGGTCTCGGACAGCACACGGTCGCCCGCCTCGTAGCCAAAGCGCGCGTTGACCTGGGCGATATCATCGACCTTGACGGCGACAAGGCCCGTGGGATGGCCGTTGCGCCTGGCCTCACCTATGGCGGTGACCAACGCATGGCTGTCTCCAAGGCCCGTGACGGAGTCGGTAAGGCCCGCCATACTGCGATTGACGATGCAGCCGGTGTAGACGGTCGGTTCGGTCTCGGTCCCGTCCAGACGAAAACCCGTGCAGTCGCACAGGGTGTACTCGCCCGACGAGCTCATGACGCGGTATTGCATGGTATGGAAGTGCCAGGTGCCGTTTTCGATGTTGGCGAGCTCGGCGCGGACGTTGTCGCGGTCCTCGGGATGCACGCGCTCGAGCCACATAGGGATCGAGTTGAACGGATGCTCCGAGGGCAGGTTGAAGTCGCGCACGGCCGAAAGCGACCACTGCGATTCGGTGGTGTCGAGATTGATCACAAAGAGGTAGCGGTTCTCGGATGTCATGGAGAGCGCCTGGAAGATACGGTCGTTGAACGGCGTATCGTGCATGGTCTGCTTGGGCGATTCGTCCGCTTGGGGTTGCTGCACGCGGTGCATGAGCTTATAGCGATACATCTTGCGGTCGGCATCGAGGGTCATCTGGCGTCGCGAATCGCCGATGGCGGGGTTGGCGTGAGAGCATCCAAAGCTAAAGCTGTACACCATCGCGGATCCGGGACGCGAGGTGGTCTCGATCAGCGCGGCGCGGCAGGATTCGAGTCGGCTCTCGAGCTCGTGCTCATCGGAGGCGTTCGAGATGAGGATAAACTCGTCACCGCCCACGCGGAAGAGCAGCTCATCGTCCCTGAGCATCGCAACGAGGCTGCGGCAGACTGCGAGGATATAGCGGTTGCCCTCGGCGTGGCCGAAAAAGTCGTTGCACCGCTTGAGGTGGTCAAGATCGATATAGGCGCAGGTAAACGGCGAGCATACGGCCCAGCGACGGTCCATCTCGCGATCGAAGCCTCCACGGTTGCCCACGCCGGTCAACTGATCGGTATAGGCATTGTGCTCCAGCAGGCGGCGGTTCTCGTGCAAAAGGGTCGCGGCAGCCTTGAGCTCGGTACCGATCGCGCGCAACTCGTCGGGCAGCGCCTCGATATCGAGCTGCCCGGTCCGAGAGGTGTCGGACAGGCTATGGAGATAGGCGATGATCGATTGTTCGCCCGTCAAAAACGTGTTGTCCATGTTGCGTGGAACCTCCTTGGGCGCGGCAACGGCTAAAAGAATAACCCCTAACGGCAGTGGGTTGTGGAACAAATGCGCGAACGGGGTGCGCAAGGTTCCGTTTCGGCACCTTCGTGACCGCTTCAGCCTTAAACGATGCTTGACGAGCCGATGTTTGCGGGGTCGTCAAGCAGCCGCTCAAAATCCTTTGCAGGCATGGGACGGTAGAACCTGAAGCCCTGCGCATAACGGCCGCCCATGGCGCGCAGCAGCTTTTCCTGCTCCTCGGTCTCGATGCCCTCGACCACCACGGGCAGATCGAGGGAACGCGTCATCTCGAGCATCGACGAGGTGATCTGCTTGCCGCGCTCGTCGTGCTCGTCGAGCGGTACGAAGGTGCGGTCGAGCTTGATCACATCGACGTTGACGTTCTTGAGCATGCCGAGTGACGATTGCCCACTGCCGAAGTCATCCATATAGGTCGAGAACCCGCGGCGCTTGAGCTCGGCAGTCAGCTCGCTTACAGCCTTGGTCTCGCCGGTGTAGGCGGTCTCGGTGATCTCGACCTTGATGAGCTCGGGTGGTAGGCCGTATGAGGCGGTGAGCGCCTCGAAGTGCTCGGCGACGTTGGAGGTGAGGATGTCGACGCGCGACACGTTGACCGATATGGGCACCACGGCAAGCCCCCGTTCCATGCGGCTGTGAAGCCAGGAAGCGATGGACTGCCAGATATACTTGTCGAGCGTCACCACAAAGCCGCTCTGCTCGAGTGCGGGGATAAAGACGGCGGGCGATATGAGCGAACCGTCCTTATCGATCCAGCGCGTGAGTGCCTCGGCTCCGATGATCAGCCCGGTCTCGATATCGACTTGGGGCTGCAGGTAATAGGTGATACGTCCGCTGGATAGGGCGTACTGGAACTCGGTGAGGATCTTGTGGAACTGAACCTCGCGCTCGTATTCGGCAGGACGGAAGATCGCGATGCGATCCTTGAAGTCGCCTTTGGCCCGGCGGTTGGCAAACATGGCCTTGGCCTGTGAATCGATGGTGATCGGCTCGGAGCCGTCGAGGGGAAAGACGCCCATGGACGGCAGGAAGCCAACGGCATCGTCGTGTCGCGCGACGACTGCGCGAACGCTTGCATAGACGCGCTCCACGGTAGTGCGCTCGAACGGCATGAGAACGCAGAAATCGTCCTGTCCCCAATAGCCGGCGACGCCGGATCCTGAGGTCTCGAGGTCCTTGAGCACGCTGCCTACCTCGGAGAGCACATAGTCGCCGGCTTTTTGACCGTACCATTCGTTGAACAGGCGCATGTGCCCCATATCGACCGTGGCGATGCACCAGGAGCCGCCCTCGGCATGCTTTAAAAAGTCGTTGGCGCGGCGCATGAACTCCGAGGGACGGTAGAGCCCCGTGAGCGTGTCGATGTGCTCAGCGATGCTGCCCTTGCGCTCGGATTCGGGGATGGGAAGTGTGCTATCGGTGGGAAGGAGCCCGCCGGCGATACGAAGCCGGCGATCGAGCTCGGCGAGAACGGCACCCGACTGCGACGAGATCGTCTCGTAGAAGAGCGGAACCGACAGATACGCCGGGCAGATCGCGTCATCGGCGACAGTTACGGGCTGGGCGATGGCGTCTTCGAGCTTACGGGCGAGTCCCTCGAATGCCTCCTGCGTCAAGCCGGCGGCGAGCACCACGTACTGGGCGTTGCGCGAGCGGTAGACGCGGGCGTAGCCGCGCGTCACCGAGAGCATGCGCCCGGCGTACTCGGCAAGCATGGCGTCGATGGCTTCGTATCCATAGGCGTCGTTGAGATCTGAGGTACCCCGGATGCGCACGCCGATTAAACCGGCAGACTGATGCTCGCGACGGCAGTCGTCGATGGCGTTGGCAAGCATGCGCTGGGCGCCCAGACCGGTGGCGAAGTCGATGGTCTCGGCCATGTCGTGGTTGACGATTTCGCCGACGAACAGCGAAGGCTCGCAACCGTTTCCGTCGATACGAAATCCGCGCGAGCGGCACAGGACATAGTTGCCGACAGCGTTTTTGACGCGGTACTGCATGTTGTGGCGATGCTTGGTGCCTGCGACGATCTGGGCTATCTCGGCGCTGTAGGCCTCCAGGTCGTCGGGGTGCACGTGGCTCTTCCAGTACTCGATGGGATCATCGATGCGCTGCGAAGGCAGGCCCAGGTCGCGCACCGCCCCCGCCGACCAGAGCGTACGGTTGCGGTCGAGATTGTTGATGTAGAAGTAGCGACCCTCGTCGAGGTTGGAGATCGCGTCGAAGACGGGCAGACCCAGATCGAAATCGTGCTTGGCGTCCTCAAGCGCCGTGCGGCGCTCCAGATGCATGGCGTGACGCAGCTTGTAGTCGTACATGCGGTGATCCGCATCGGCTGACATGCGCTGCGCCGTGTCGCCGACGGCCGGATCGGCATGTGCCACGCCGTAGCTAAAGGAGTGCAGCATCTCGGCGTCGTTGTTTTTGATCAAAAGGTCCCGGCAACGCTCCAGACGGTTTGCCAGATCGTCTTCGCTTGCCGTGGTCGAAAGGATCGCGAACTCATCGCCGCCGATCCTGAAGACCGCCTCGCCCTCCTCGGTATAGAGCTTGAGATAGAGGCTCACCTGCAGGATATAGCGGTTGCCCTCCTCGTGCCCAAAGCTGTCGTTGCAGTGCTTGAGGTTGTCGATATCGATGAACGCCATGGTGACGGGCGTGCCCTCGTCCCAGAGCTCCTCGAGGGAGCGGGTGTAGCCGCCGCGGTTGCCAAGGCCGGTGAGCATATCGGTGAAGGCGGTCTTGACGAGTGAGTCCTGCTGCTCGAGGAGGTTTGTGACCGTGGACTCGAGAAGCTTGGTGTAGTCGTTGGCGTCGGTGCCCTTGTCGGCAAGAAGCCCCAGGGCAAGCGAGTTCTGCGCCATCTCGATCGAGCGCGAGAGATTCTCCTTGATGGTGGCGACCGAGGGGACGAGCGGGTTGTTTTCCATCATGCCCTGGCCCACCATGCTAAAGTCGCCGGCGGTGAGGCTCTCGGCCAAATGCCGTCCCTCCTGCACGCAATGTCCCAGAAACAGCAGGCGCTCTCCCAGGACCTGCGTCTCGGGCGAGAGCGTGTTGACGTCGAGCCCTGCGTCGTCGGGGTCGGAGAGCAGGGCGTTGACGTAAGCGAGCAGGATATCGTTATCCCTGTTGGCGTTCATATCGGACCGGCTTTCTTGCGGGTTAGGACTGGTTGGGAGCGGGCTGGCTAGGATTGCTGAGGGTGCCGGGGGTCATTTCGCTCCCCTCGCCCCGCGGGAGGAACGATCCCCGTGACATCGATGGCGTCGGGTTTGCCGATCAGCTTCTCAAAGTCCTCGACGGGCATGGGACGATAGAAGTAGAAGCCCTGGATATAGCGGCATCCCAGATCGCCCAGGAACTGTACCTGTTCGGCCGTCTCGACGCCTTCGACCACGACGGGCATACCGATGTTCCAGGCCATATTGACCACGGACTCGACGATGTTCTCGCCCTTGCCGGGCTCCGCGGGCGCAAAGGACATAAAGCGCCCGTCGAGCTTGATGACGTCGGCGTCGATGCTCTGGAGCATGCTCAGCGATGACGAGCCGCTGCCGAAGTCGTCGATGTAGACCGAGAAGCCGAGCGCGTGCAGCTTGTCGACGAACTCGTTGACAAGCTGGGGGCTGTCGGCATAGGCGCTCTCGGTGATCTCGACCTTGATGAAGCGGGTCGGCACGCTGTAGCGTACGGCCAGACGGTCCAGATGATCGGCAACGTCGAGCGAGATCAGATCGGTTTGGCTCACGTTGATCGATATGGGCACGCAGGGCAGGCCCTTCGAGATCCGATCCGAGAGCCATTGGAACGTGAGGTTCCAGATATGGCGGTCGAGCGTGACCACGAAGCCGTTGCGCTCGAGCAGCGGCACGAAGGTGCCGGGGGAGACATAGCTGCCGTCCGCGCGCTGCCAGCGGGCGAGGGCCTCGCCGCCCACGATGCGCTGAGTGACGATGTTGTACTGCGGCTGGATATGAAAGCTCACGTTTCCCTGGTTGAGTGCGCGCTGGAACGCGGTCAGCAGACGATGCTCCTCCTCGCGCTGCGCGTAGGTCTCGGGGTGGAAGTACTTGATGCGTTCCTTGAAGTCGTTGCGGGCGGCCTCGAGCGCCGACTTGGCGCGGTCGTAGAGCGAGATATCGATGCGCTGTCCCGCCTCGACCGGGCAGACGCCGAAGGCGGGAAGGAAGCCGATGGAGTCGTCGCGGGACGATGCGATCTGGGCGATGCGCTGGTAGAGCTCGTCGATCGAGGCGCGGTCGGCGGGGATGTACGCCACGAAATCGTCCTGGCCCCAGTAGCCGGCGAAGCCGATCCCCATAGCCTCGAGCGTCTGCAGCTGCGTGCCGATCTCGGCGATGAGCGCGTCGCCCGCCTGACGGCCGTACCACTCGTTGAAGACACGCATGCGTCCCAAGTCGATGGCCACGATCGCGCGCTCCTCGCCGGTGTGGATGGAGCGGTGCAGGTCGGCGGCATAGAGGAAGTCGTTGCCGCGCATAAGACCGGTCAACTTGTCGCGACGCTCGGCGGCGGCGCTACTGGCGGGCACCGCCTCGATGTCGGGCGTGTCCATGATCGGCGAGCCGCTGCGCAGCTCGGCGTCGATGCGGCGGTTGAGGTCCGATAGCACCGAGAGGGGCTGCGCGGTGATGACGGCATAGCGGGCATAGACTACGTGCACCACGGGGGTCACACCGACGTTGTCGACCTGCACGGGCTGTACGAGCGTGTGCCGCACGCTCTCGGCCATGCGCGCGAGGTCGACGTCGGGTTGGCTGTCGAACATGAGGACGAACTGAAGGCCATAGGAGCGGAAGAGCCTGCCCGATTTCTCGAGGCGCGACAGGATGCGCCCGGTGAGTTCGGTCAGGGCTGTGTTTCCCGCCTCGTAGCCGTAGATCGTGTTGATGCGGTCGATGTTCTCGAACTTGAACGCGATGATGTCGGTTGCGGCATGCGACTCCTTGCGTTCGCCCACGGCCGCGATGAGGGCACGCACGTCATCGAGCCCGGTCGCCGGGTCGGTGCTTTCCACGATGCTCGAGTTGGAGATGGATCCCACAAAGAGCGTGGGGTCTTGACCGTTGCCGTCCAGACGCACGCCGCTGCAGCTGACCATCACGTAGCGACCGCTTGCGTCGCGCGCGCGGTAGCGCATGTTGTGGTGGTGCTTGTGGCCGGCCATGATGTCTTCGATATCGCGGTACCAGGCATCGCGGTCGTCGGGGTGGATATGCTGCGACCAGACCTTATCCATCTGGTACATGTTCTCGGACGGCAGGCCGAAGTCCTGGGCGGCGTTGCGCGACCAGTGCGACTGGTCGGTGTCGACGTTGCACACGAACAGATAGCGCCCGGCACTGGTGAGCGCCATCGCCTGGAATATGCGGTCCTGCACGCCGCGGAACTCGGCATAGTTGTCGAGCGTGTGGCTCTCTTGTTCGGTCGCCTTGTGCATACGGATGCGCGCGCTGTTGGTGAGCTTGTAGTCGTACATGCGCCGATCGGCCTCGGCGATCATCTGGTGGCGGCTGTCGCCTGCGATCGGGTTGGCGTGGGCGCACCCGTAGCTGAAGCTGTAGGGCGTGCAGCCGTCTTCCATCATGTGCGTGCCGAGTGACGAGCGACATGCCTCGAGGCGTCGTCCCAGCTCATCGGCGGAGCTGCCGGTAGACAGCAGCAGAAACTCGTCGCCGCCGATGCGGTACAGGCGCTCATCGGGCAGGCGGTGCAGGTTAAGGTGGTTGGCGACCTGTAGGATGTAGTCGTTGCCGGCCGTGTGGCCAAAGTGGTCGTTGCAGAACTTGAGGCCGTCGATATCGATGAAGGCGACGGTGTTCTCCTGGCGCTTCTCCCACACGTGATCGAGGTCGCGCATGTAGGCGGCGCGATTGCCCAGACCCGTGAGTGAATCCGAGAACGCCTCGGTCTCGAGCTGGACGCGCTGATTGCGGAACTGCGCGACCACGGATTCCAGATATCTGAGGTATTCGTTGTGGTCGCCCACGCTAAACGACCAGTCCCGCGCGGCAACGCCATGGGCGATGCGCCACGGGGCGGCGAGGTTCTCGCGGATGTCGTCGAAGCTCTCGGTAAGGGGGTTATCGTCGCGGGCGTCGTCGGGGCGTTTGAAGTTGCCGTGGGCGAGATGGCGCGCCTGACGACGCTCCTCGTCTACCAGATCGCCCACGATCTGGGCGGTTTTCGCAGCAGGGCGGCCACCGCGCGAGATGTGGGAAAGGTCGAGCACGGGGTGCTCGGCGCCCCGCGAAAGGGCGATGAGGTAGTCGTTGATTTGGTTCAGATCGGCTTGTGTTCCCGAATCCGTCCCCTGTGTTTCGCTCATGCGAAGACCCCCGATGCACGCCAAGCGCAGCGTGCGATTGCAATTCGTTAATCTTTTCGATTATAGGGGTGGCGCGTGATGCTATCGTCGCCACCGTTCGGTTATTCGCTGAGCGGACGATTCCGGGTGGTGGGTCATCATTTGCCGTTTCGATCAACGGGGCCGCCCAAGATGTTGATGAGTATACTTATTGATCAAACGATAGGCGATACGGAGTGATGACATGGCGGAAGCGAAGACGGTGGGACTGGCGCTCGAGGGCGGCGGCTATCGAGGTCTGTATACGGCGGGCGTGCTCGACGTATGGATGGAGCACGATATCGCGTGCGATCACATGGTCGGTGTGTCTGCCGGTGCCGCCTTCGGCTATAACTTCAAATCGCGCCAGATCGGACGGGCGATTCGCTACAACAAGGCCTATTGCGCCGACAAGCGCTATGCGGGCGTCGGCAGCTGGTTGCGCACCGGCAACATGTTCAACGCCGATTTTGCCTATCGCGAGGTACCCATTCTGCTCGATCCTATCGACTTGGACGCCTACCGGGCGTGTCCTATGCGGTTCACATGCGTGTGCACCGATGTCGATAGCGGTCAAGCCGTCTACCATGATCTGCCCTTTGGTGACGAGCGCGACATCGAGTGGATTCGCGCCTCGTCAGCGATCCCCGTGGCGACACGCCCGGTCGAGATCGACGGCCGTCGGTACCTCGACGGCGGTGTGGCCGATTCCATCCCGAGCGCGTGGCTTCTCGAGCAGGGCTATGACCGCAACATCGTGGTGCTCACGCAACCGGCGGACTATGTCAAACAGCCGAACAGCCTGATGCCCATGTTGCGTCGCGTGTTTCGCCGCTCGCCGGCGTTTGTGGCGGCGCTCGAGCATCGCCACGAGGTGTATAACGACGCGCTCGCCGAACTCGCCCGTCGCGAGGCCGCGGGCGAGATCTTCGTGGTGCGGCCGAGCGAATCGGTCAAGGTGCCGTCGCTGTGTCGCGAGCCCGCGGAGCTCGAGCGCATCTATCAGATTGGGCGCCGTGATGCCACGGCGACGCTTCCGGCGTTGGAAGCGTACCTGGCGGGTTAAGACGGTCCGTAAGGGCGCCGTGGACGCGGTGGCGCTTCTTCCGCGGGGTGTGTTTCACCCTCCCTCATCATCCGAAACTGGAGTTTCGGCCGATTGGAGGCCATGCTGGTCGGTCTAATCGTCCAAAACTCCAGTTTCGGCAAAATGGGCTCGGGTCTTGACGACGCTGAAGCGGAGCAGATGGAGTCGGTTGTCCGCTTGCGGGCGATCGGGCACCGCTCGCCGATTTGCTTGCCGACAGGGTGGGACTGAGCCGTGTTGGTTGGATGCCGTGAGCTGCTGGTTTGCTCGCTGTTTGCTGATGGTCAGCCGATGGTATGACCTTTTGGCCTTGAGTTGGGGTAGCCTTTCGCGAAAAAGGGAGGTCCCCATGAAGCAGACGGCCGCGCAATGCAATTTGGACGAACTTCTTGCCGAGGCGGAGCGCGACGGATGTGCTCTGCTCGTCCGCGATGAGGTCCTGCGGGGTGTTGTTCGGCGCCGGATTGATGAGGGGACGCTGGTGAGGCCGTTTCCCGGTATGGTGATGCGGGCTTCGCTGTGGAACGATCTGGAGCAGAGGCCGCGTGTCCGTTGGCGCTACGTGCAAAATGCCTATCGTGCCGCGCATGAGAATTGCTCATTCTGCTCGTTCTCGGCGGCGCTGGCATATGGGCTTTGGGTGCCAAAGCGGCAGCTTGGAAAGATTCACCTAGCGGTACCGGCGCGCTCGCAATCGTACAGGTCGGAAGCGATTTTAAGGCATTGCTGCCCAGAATCGGATCTCGTGGAGTATGAGGGCGTTCGACTGACATCGCTCTATCGGACGGTGCTCGATTGCTCGCTTCAAGGGTCTTTTTCGGATGGCTTGGCGATCGCGGACAGTGCATTGAGGTATATGGACTTGGATCACGATCAGTATAAAAACTACGTCAAGATCGCGACTCCCGGCAGACCTGGTGCCGCGAGGGCGCGCTTGGTGGCCGCGTGTGCATGCGGTGATGCCGAGAACGCCGGAGAGTCGATCGTTCGGGCAAGGATCATCGAGCTTGGATATGCGTGCCCGACGGCACTTCAGGTTGAGTTTGCCGATATCGTCGATGGCGGCGTGATCAGGGTCGATATCTACTATCGGTTTGATGATGGACGTGAGTTGATCATCGAGGTGGACGGTATGGGCAAATATGGGGAAGGCAGCTTGGCGAGCAAGGCTACGAAAAAGCAACTCGTCTACGAACGCCAGCGGGAGTCGCATCTCAACGCATTGGGGATACCGGTGATGCGCGTATTGTTCAGCCGGGTGTTCGAGGCGGGGTATCTGGAAGGTCTTTTGGAAGCCTACGGTGTGCCCCGGCGCCCCTGAGGGGTTGAGGCGTTCAACCTGCCCGCATATGAATATACCGAAACTGGAGTTTCGGCCGATTGGAGGCCATGCTGGCCGGTCTAATCGTCCAAAACTCCAGTTTTGGCGGGGGGGTGACGTTGGATGTGAACGGCGCCTAGGCTTGCCGCCAGGTGTCGACGAGCTCCTTGGCGGCTGCGAGCGGGTCGGGCGCACCGCAGACGGCGCTCACCACGAAAAAGCCGTCGACGCCGGTCGCTTTGAGCTGGGGAAGGTCGGCAGTCTTGACGCCGCCGCCCACCACGATGGGCACCGGGCTTGCCGCATGGAGCTCGGCGAGGTCTTCGAAACTCTTGGTGATGATGGAGCCGTCGGCGGCGCGTCCGCAGTCGCGCTTGGTCTCCGTCTCGTGGAGCGGCCCCACGCCCAGGTAGTCGACGAGCGACATGTCGGCCGTTTTGACGTACTCGAGCATCTCGTCGCAGCGGGCGGAGAGACCCACGATCGAATCGGGGCCCAGCAGCTTGCGGCACACCTCGACGGGAATGTCGCTTTGGCCCACGTGTACGCCGTCGACGGCGATGCCGGCCTCGCGCGCGGCGAGGGCGCAATCTAGGCGGTCGTCGATCAGCAGGGCGACCTGGCCGGTCTTGCCGGCGTTGGCGATGACGCGGGCCACCTGCCCGGTGAGATCGATGATCTCGCGGGCGCCGGCGATCTTCGAGCGCACCTGCACGCAGGTGAACCCGGCGTCGAGCGCCTGAGCGACGATGTCGGGAACGCGTCTTCCGAGGGTGTTCTCGGGACCCAGCACCAGATATGCCGAGATGTCGAGGTTGTCGCGGATACTCATCGGTTTTCCTCCTGCTTTTCGATCTGTGCCTCCATGCGCTCGAGCTTGCCGGTCATGGTCTTTGTGTAACCGGGGCGGATATCGGCCTTGAGCACGACCTCGGTGCGGATGCCCTTGTTGGCGAGCACGAAGGTCGCATCCTTCACGACCTGCATGACTTCGTCCCATTCGCCTTCGATCTCGGTGAACATGGAGGTCGTGTTGCAGGGAAGCCCGCTGGCACGGATGACGCGCACGACCTCGGCAACCTCGGCGGAAAGCTCGTCGCCCGTGCCGCAGGGGGCTATGGCGACGGCGACCAGTGTGTTCATGAAGCTAGGCCTCCTGGAGCTCGAGCGGGTTGTCGGCGATATCCTGCGCGCTGGCGCGATAGAGCTCGTCAATAAAAGCGACCTTGAAGCTTGCCGGCGCGTCTGCCACGGCCGCGGCGCGTGTGCCTGCGGTGTTGTAGACGGCCGTGCCGCACAGGGCCGCCGTGAAGGGGTCGGCGACGGTCGCATAGACGGCGATCACGCCTCCCTGTGAGCATCCGCAGCCGGTGATCTTGGACATGAGCGGGCTGCCGCCGTGGGAGAGCGCGACGACGGTGCCGTCGGTCACGAGGTCGACCTCGCCCGAGACCGCCACGGCGCCGCCGGTGTAGCGCGCGAGCGCCACCGCTGCGGAGCGCGCGGCGTCCACGCTGTCGGTGGTGTCGACGCCGCGAGCACGTGAGAGCTCGGCAGCGTCACCCTCGAGGCCCCACAGTCCGGCCAGTGCGATGATCTCGGAGGCGTTGCCGCGCACGATCGTGGGCTTGAAGGGTTTGAACTCTTCGAGCAGCTGAGTTCGCAGCGACCCGATGCCGATGCCCACGGGGTCGAGCACCCAGGCCTTGCCGGCGACATGGGCGGCCTTGGCCGTGCGCGGCAGCGTCTCGGCATAGACGGGGAAGAGCGTGCCCATGTTGATATACACGGCGTTGCCCGCGCCAACCAGGCATTCGCCCTCGTCGGGCAGGTAGACCATCGCAGCCGATCCTCCCACGGCGAGCTGCGCGTTGGCCACGAAGTCAATCGTCACCGTGTTGGTGATCGATCCGGCCATGGGATTGGTCGCGTGCACGGCGTCGACCGCCGCGCGCATCTGTTGCCTTACTTGTTCGATCTCGATCATGCGTTGCCTCCTCGGCATAATAAAGGGGCGCTGCACGTGAGACAGCGCCCCTCGATTACCGAGGCATGCTCCCTACGCCAGCATTAACTGACAGGTTCCAAGGATTGGGCCGAGCCCTCTCAGCCGGCGCATCCCGGCACTCCCGCATCGAATCTGTTGCCACCATGCTACCTCAGACCTCCCTATGGGGAACAGATTCTTTTTGACGGGTTTCCGGGCCACCTGGGATGCCGGAGGGATTTGCGGGGACCCGGCAAAATGAGGCCGCCCTCAAAAGACGGGTCGCTACAATGGACGGGATAAAACCAGGGAAGGGACTTGTATGATCAAGCTCGTATTGACCGATATGGACGACACGCTTGTTGCCGCCGGCAACGACGGCGTGAGCCAACATGCCATCGACGGTATCCACGCCATGCAGGCGGCGGGGTTGCACTTTGGTCCTGTCTCGGGCCGTCAGCCGGGTGCGATGGGCTGGATGTTCAAGGGCCACGATGAGTGTCACGCCACCGGGGCATTTTCGAACGGGCAGGTGATGTTCATCGACGGCGAGGCCGTTGCCGCGCATGCGTGCGACTCGACAGCCCTGATGCGTCTTGCCGAATTTCTGGAAGAAGAGACCGACGACACGTTCGTCAAGATCTATGAGCTCGGTGACGATTTTCTGGGTGACGATGCTTTCTGCCTTACCCGCAGCGCGCAACGTGTGGAGCGCGCGATGGGGTCGGGTGGCAACGCCTGGCTTAAGGGCGAAGAGGCGCCGTGCCGTTTTTCTGTCGGCGACGCGCCCATCTACAAGGCCAACATCTGGAGCGCCAAGTCGCGCGACGAGCTTGCGGATCTGCGCGAGCGGGTGGTCGCTGAGGTCCCCGAGCTCCAACTTGTCTTTCCCAACAATCGCGTGCGTCTCTTTGACATCCTTCCCGCCGGGTGGGACAAGGGTTGCGCCGTGCTCGAGCTCACCCGTATCCTGGGACTGGCGCCCGAGGAGGTCGCGGTCTTCGGAGATTCCGATAACGACCTGCCCATGATCAATGCCGTGCCCAACGCGGTGGCCGTCGCCAACGCCAACGAGGCCGTGACGGCTGCGGCGCGCTGGCATATCGGTTCGGCCGCCGATGACGCCGTGGCCGATGCCCTGCATCAGATTGCCGCTTGCGCCGCCACGGGCGAGATGCCGCCGTTCATGCGCGGTCCTGTCTGCGCCTAGCGTTAAAAAGGGGATCCCTATGAAGCTCCAACAGCTCAAATATGCCGTCAAAGTCGCCGAATGCGGCAGCATCACCGAGGCATCGCGTCGTCTGTACGTGTCGCAGCCGAGTGTGACGGCTGCCATCCGCGAGCTCGAGGATGAGATGGGGGTCCATATCTTCGAGCGCACCAACAAGGGCGTGGTGGTATCCGAGGAGGGCGAGACCTTTTTGGGCTATGCGCGCCAGGTGCTCGATCAGGCCGATCTTTTGGAGCACAAGTACAAGGGCGTGGCCGAGCAGGTGCCGCATTTCAGCGTGAGCTGCCAGCATTACTCGTTTGCCGTCAACGCCTTTGTCGATGTGATCCGTGAGTTCGATGCCGCCCGTTACGACTTTACCCTGCGCGAGGAGCAGACCCACGAGATCATTGAGGACGTTGCACATCTCAAAAGCGAGCTCGGCATCATCTATCTGTCCAATCGAAATCGCGAGGTGCTCGAGAAGATGCTCGGTGCCAACGACTTGGTCTTCGATGCGCTGTTTTGCGCTGCGCCGCACGTCTTCGTGTGCGCCGATCATCCGTTGGCCGGCCGTGTCCGCGTGACGCTCGACGATCTGGAGGACTATCCGTTCCTGTCCTACGAACAGGGCAGCTACAATTCCTTTTATTATTCGGAGGAGATCACCTCGACGCTCGATCGCCGCAAGAACATCCGCGTTCGCGATCGCGCCACGCTGTTCAACCTGTTGATCGGCCTTAACGGCTACACGGCCTGCTCGGGGGTCATCAGCCATGAGCTCAACGGCCCCCAGATCATAGCGATTCCGCTCGATGTGGATGAGTACATGGAGATCGGCATCATCACGCGCAAGAACACCACGCTGAGCCGCTATGGCAGGGCCTATATCGATGCCCTGCGACGTCATATCTAGCAGGTATTGCGATCGAGGCGATGCGGTCGTGTCTGCTGACATAGGCGCTTTCTATGGCTATGGCCAGACAATAGGTATTTTACGATTGCCAGATTCGTCTCCATACTGGGTTGGCGTAAACCGAAGACCGGTATCCAAGGGAGAACGATTGTGGTAGATAACCAGCTCAAGGCGCCGTTTCGCGCCGATATCGTAGGCAGTTTCCTGCGCCCGCAGGCCATCAAAGAAGCCCGCGCCGCCTTTGCGGCCGGCAAGCTCGATGCAGAGGGCCTTAAAGCCGTGGAAGACGAGGCCATCAGCGACCTTGTCGCCAAGCAGAAGGCCTCGGGCCTCAAGGTGGTGACCGACGGCGAGTTTCGCCGCAGCTATTGGCACCTCGACTTTATGTGGGGGCTGCACGGTATCGAGCGCCGTACGTCGCGTCAGGGTTATATGTTCCACGACGAGGAGACTACGGCGGATACCGCGGTCGTCACCGGGCCCATTAGCGGTGAGAACCACCCCTTCGTCAAGCACTTCAAGTTCGTGCAGGCACTTGCCGGCACGGACCATGTCGCCCGTCAGACCATCCCTGCGCCGATTCAGACGTTCTCGGAGGTCACGCTCGATCGCTGCGACGGCCAACAGGAGAGCCTGCGCGCGGTCTACGCGACCGATGAGGAGCTTGCCGATGCCATCGCTGCGGCCTATCGCACGGTGATCGCCGATCTGTATGCCGCCGGCTGCCGCAACATCCAGTTCGACGACTGCACCTGGGGCATCTACTGCGATACCGATTTTGTCGCCAAGACCGGCATGAACCCGGTCGATCTTAAGCATGTCTCCGAACTCGGTGTGGCGCTCAACAACGCCGCCATCGAGGGCGCGCCCGAGGATCTTGTCATCAACACGCACGTGTGCCGCGGCAACTACCACTCCACCTATGCCTTCGAGGGTGGCTACGATCCCATCGCGCCGTACCTCTTTGCGCACGAGGACGTCGATGCGTTCTATCTGGAGTTCGACACGCCGCGCGCCGGCAGCTTCGAGCCGCTTGCGCATGTGGCACCCGGCAAGAAGGTCGTGCTCGGCCTGGTGACCACCAAGGATCCGGCTCTCGAGGACGAGGACGCTGTGATCGCCCGTATCCATGAGGCCGCCAAGTACGTACCGCTCGAGAACCTGTGCCTGTCTCCGCAGTGCGGCTTTGCCAGCTGCGAGATCGGCAACAAGCTCACCGAAGACGAGCAGTGGGCCAAGATCGCACTTGTGCAGCGCGTCGCCGCAAGGGTTTGGGGTGCCTAGCGGGTTTGGCGCTGGGGCCTCGGGCCATTTGCGCGGGTCGCTATCGAAAACTCGCATACAATAGCTGGGATCGAATCGCCCGGGTAGGCAAACTCGACCTGCCCGGGCGCCCTGCTATCGAGAGAGGACCCGCATGTCCCAATCCTCAACTCCGTCGCCGACCGACGCCATCTACGATGCATCGTCGCTTGGCCGTCCGCGCATGTTCGTGCTCGGCCTGCAGCACATGTTCGCGATGTTCGGCGCCACGGTGCTCGTGCCCGTGCTCACCGGGCTTTCCGTCTCGGCGACGCTGCTGTTCGCCGGAATCGGCACGCTGCTGTTCCATTTTCTGTCGCGCGGCAAGGTGCCGGCGTTTCTGGGCTCTTCGTTTGCCTTTATTGCGGGCTATGCGGCCATCGCCCCTAACGGCGAGGCGCATCTGCTGCCCTACGCCTGCCTGGGCGTCGCCTGCGCGGGCTTGCTCTATCCAGTGCTCTCCGGGCTTTTCAAGGCCTTTGGCGCCAAGCGCGTCATGCGCTTTTTCCCGCCCGTGGTGACCGGTCCCATCGTCATCTCCATCGGCCTTATCCTGGCGAGCTCGGCGATCGCCAACTGCGAGACCAACTGGCTCGTGGCCGTTATCGCCGTCGCTGTGATCGTGATCTGCAACATCTGGGGCCGCGGTATGGTCAAGATCGTGCCGATCCTGCTGGGTGTCGTGGTGAGCTACGCCGTTGCCGCCGTGCTCGGCGAGGTCGATTTCTCCGGTGTGGCTGCCGCCCCCTGGGTGGGCCTGCCCATCGTCTGGGATAACACGGTCTTCGCGCTCTTTGGGCCCAACTTCGACGCCGGCCTCGCCACCACGGCGATCATCACCATCATGCCGCTTGCCTTCGCCACGATGATCGAGCATATCGGCGACATCTCCGCCATCAGCTCCACGTGCGAGCGCAACTACATCGCCGACCCGGGTCTGCACCGCACGCTTCTGGGCGACGGCCTCGCGACCATTTTGGCCTCGCTCTTTGGCGCGCCGGCCAATACCACCTATGGCGAGAACACCGGCGTGCTCGCTCTCACGCGCGTGTTCGACCCGCGCGTGGTGCGCATCGCCGCCGGATGCGCCATCGTGCTCTCTTTCTGCCCCAAGTTTGCGGCCGTGATCGCCGCCATGCCGGCCTGCGTCATCGGCGGCGTGTCGCTCGTGCTCTACGGCATGATCTCCGCCGTGGGCGTGCGTAACCTCATCGAGAACCAGGTCGACTTCCAGAACAACCGCAACGTGCTCGTCGCGGCACTCATCCTCGTGCTGTCGCTCGGCATCGCCTACAGCACCGCCGGTGCCATTGCGATCACCGTCGGCGGTGTGACGATCTCGCTTTCCGGCCTTGCCGTGGGCTCGCTCGTGGGCATTGCGCTCAACGCGATTCTGCCCGGCAACGACTTTGAATTCGACACCACCGAGCTGGACGCCGCCGGTACCGAGTAGCGGCGTTGCCAGAGGCTCAGAATACCGCCTCATCTGCCTCAGCTGAGGTGCCTTTGGGCGCCTCTGCACCGTTATGTGTAGGTAATAGTGAAAGCCCCAGGTATACGAGTTAATCGAAGCTCGTTTACCTGGGGTTTTGTTGTTCGGGATGATCGGTCTACTTGAAGAATCGAGATTGACCTACACATAACGTTATTTTGAATCGCGGCGTTCGGCCGTTTACCTTGTTTGGAGCTGTTTTATCGCTCGAGAATCCACTTGATACCGCGGGCCATGCGCAAATCGGTCTCGGCAAAGTGGTTGCCGGGGTTGAGCTCGAGGGTCGTATCGATGCCGCGATCGTGCAGCAGCTTCTCCATCGCGCGGGTATCGTCAAGGACGTGGCGCATCATGCGGTTGGGTGTCTTGGACTCCTTCTTGCCGAGCGAGAGGTAGACGGACTGGGGGCTGCCCGCGCACGGCGTCTTTGCGGTGCGGTCGACAAAGTTGGGAAACCACAGCGACCCCGAGGCGCTCGCGGCGCGACCGAACGCATCTGTCTGCCAGAGCGACCATAGGGCGAAGAGCCCGGCGAGCGAGTAACCGGCGATGCCGCGCCAGGCGGGCGGCACGGGGAGCGATGCCTCGGCCTCGGGCACGATTCGGCCGACTAACTCATCCAGATACACGAAGGCGCCGCCAGCAAAGGGTTCGGAATCGCGCATCGTACCGTCACACTCCCAAGGGCTGAGCTCGCAGTTCCAATCGAGACCGCCGATCGTCACCAGTACAAACGGCGGACAGTCGAGCTCTTGGCAAGCGGCCCATACATCGCTTCCGTTGCCTTGGAACACGTTGAGGTAGATGACTGGCAGGGAAGCGCTATGGGCGCTGGGGCTTTGGGGTTTCCAGATCGTGACCGTCTTCTTGTTCATCGAACAATCCTCTCGCAGGAAGCGTCAACCCCATGAGGGGCTTTTATTCGGGTTGGCCCGACCCATTGGCCGTACCATAATCGCATAGTTGGCACTGGCGCGGCGCATCGGCGGTGACCTCGCGGTGGAACATGCCGGCCCAGTGGCAGATGCTTTGCAGAATCGGCACGACGGAGTCGCCCTTGGGTGTGAGGGAGTATTCGACGCGGGGCGGGATCTCGTCGTAGCTGTGACGTGCGACCAGCTCGTCTGCGATCAGTTCCTTGAGCGAGCTCGAGAGCACGGCGTCCGAGATATTGGTCATCTCGTTTCTCAGCTCGCTGTAGCGTAGCGTTTTCTTGGCTGCAAGCACGCAGATGATGCGCGATTTCCAACGGCCGCCAAATACATCGAGTCCGTATTCGAGCGGGCAGCGGATATCCTTTTCGAGTTTTCGTCTATGCGGCATGGTCCCTCCCGTATCGTGTTTCACTTTACGATACGGATGCAATGTACCTATACGCAAGTAGCTAAGGGCAAGATGAGTCGCTTATGTTTTGCCCCATATCTTATGTTTGACGCGTTGCTTGCCTATTTTGAGTGGTGCGGGGCGGATCCGTTACCACCGTCCCGCGCAGGTGCGCCGGCATGGGCCGGTGTCATGAAGGAAAGGAAAGACCATGCAGGTCAAAGCGTATCTTCAGGTCATCATGACCATTGACCCCGAGAACCGTGCGGCCGCGGCCAAGGTGTACAGCGACTACCGCCAGCCGTTCCTGGACACCATCGAGGGCGCCCTCACCAAGGAGTGCCTCGTGCGCGACGAGGACGTGCAGGTGATTCACGGCTTCGATTCCATGGAGCACGCCAAAGCCTATTTGGACACCGAGCTCTTTAAGACCAAGGTCGCTTCGGGTCTTCAGCCCACGTGGGCAGCCGATCCCGATATCCGCTTCTATGAGGTGCTGTAATAGGGTATCGTTTGCGGTCAAACGACGGCGCGTCCGATGGCGTGCGAGGGGTCGTCTACGGGCGGCCCTTTTTCGTATGGAAGGAATGGTTATGGATATCGAATATACAGACGAGAAACGGTTCACGGTCGAGGATGTCGAGCGCCTGTTCACATCGGTGGGCTGGGTTTCGGGTACGTTCCCACATCGTCTGCACAAGGCGCTCATGGGCTCTTCGACGGTGTTCACGGCATGGGATGAGGATCGCCTTGTCGGTCTGGTTCGCGTGCTCGATGACGGCGAGATGACCGCCTACATGCACTACGTGCTCGTGGACCCCGCCTACCATGGACACGGTATCGCGAGCGTGCTCGTCAACATGGTCAAGGATCGCTATCGCGACTATCTCTATATCGAGGTCATGCCCGAGGAGAGCAAGAATGCCTCGTTCTATGAGCGCTTCGGCTTTACGGTTATGCCTGACGGCGTGGCGATGCAGATCGTGAATCCGGCGTTTGCCGATTAAGTCCAAAACCTCGATCGATGCAAAAAGGCGCGGGGCCGCAGCTCGATGGCTGCGACCCCGCGCCTTTTGCGATATGAATCGGTTGCGTCGATTCCGCGTCGATTCCGCGTCGCTACGCCACGAGGAAGTAGACGAGGAACGCGAGCGAGGCGACCCACATAAGCGGCTTGATCTTGCCGGCCTCGCCCTTAAAGATGGCGACGACCACGTAGGCGATGAAGCCCAGACCGATACCGGCGGAGATGGAATAGGTCATGGGAACGCCGGCGACGATCATGAACGCCGGGAAGCCGTCGGAGATGCTCGACCAATCGATCTCGGTGACCTCGCTCATCATGAGGTAGCCGACGTAGACGAGGGCGCCACAGGTGGCAGCGCTCGACACGACGGACACGACGGGCGAGAAGAACGCCGCGATGATGAACAGCACGCCGGTGGTGATGGACGTGAGGCCCGTGCGGCCGCCGTCGGCAGCGCCGGAGGTGGACTCGACAAACGTTGTGATGGAGGAAACGCCCATGAAGCCGCCCACCGCGGCGGCGGCGGAGTCGACGACGAGGATCTCTTTGATGTTCTCGACGTTGCCATCCTCGGTGAGGAACTCGCCCTGCTTGGCGACGGCCATGGCGGTGCCCATGGTGTCGAAGAAGTCACTCATGAGCAACGAGAACGAGATGACGAGCAGCGTCGGGTCGGTGAGGACCTTGACGATGGCGAACGTGCCGGAGCTTTGATCGAAGGGGCCGCCGATGCTTGAGAAGTCGAGCGGCGCGACGATGCCAGACGGCGCCTGGGTGACGCCCAGGGGGATACCGGTGATGACGGCGACGATGATGCCGATCAAAAGCGAGCCGGGGACGTTGCGACAGGCCAGCGCCACGGTCACCACGATGGAGATAATGCCCACGATAAAGGTGGGGGAGGAGATATCGCCGAGGCCGATGATCGTTCCGTTGCCGGCGGTGATGATGCCGGCGTCGGCGAGGCCGATCATGGCGACGAACAGGCCCAGGCCCACGGAGATGGCATGGCGAAGCACCACGGGAATGGCGTCCATGATGGCCTCGCGCAGACCGCAGACGACGAGCAGCAGGATGACGATGCCCTCGAGGAAGATGACGCTCATCGCGATGTGCCAGTCACCGCCGCAGACGGTGGTGGTGATACCGGCGATCATGGCGTTGACACCCAGGCCCGACGCGCATGCGAGCGGGCGGTTGGCGAAGACGCCCATAAGGATCGTCATGATTCCCGCGCCGAGGCACGTCGCGCAAGCGAGCGCGCCGGCGTCGATGCCCGCCGCGGAGAGCACCGCGGGGTTGACGGCGATGATGTAGGCCATCGCCAAAAACGTGGTCAGGCCCGCGCGAAGCTCGGTTCCCACCGAGGACTTGCGCTCACTGATGTGAAATAGTTCGTCCATGAAATCCCTTCCCTTTTTCGGCCCCGAGTTTAGGCCGAGCATTGAAACGAACTTCCCCACTATATCGCGGGCGGGGGTTGTTTTCACCCTACATGTCGGGGTTCGATAGTTTGTAACGTGTGAGCGGTGACTTTTGGGGGCGAGGACCCGCGCCTACCGTATACTGGGTGGGCTATCGATATACGTTTGGAGGAAACCCATGATCAAGGAGCTTTGCCGCGACGAGGCCATCCTGTCCCAGCGCTGCGAAAACGCCACGCCCGAGGACGAGGCCGTCGCCCAGGATCTCATCGACACCATCAAGTCGCTCGACGATGCCGGCTGCCTGGCCGCCAACCAGATCGGCGTGACCAAGAAGGTCTGCGTCTACCTTGACGACAACGGCGAGCCGCACGTGCTCTACAACCCCCGTCTGGTCTTTGGCCTGGGGGCCAGCAAGATGGAGGAGAGCTGCCTCACGTGCGACGAGATCACCAAGTCCACGCGCTACATCAAGTGCAAGATCGCGTTTGACGAGCTCGTCGACGGCGCGTTCAAGGAGCGTCGTCGCGATTACGCCGGCTTCGAGGCGCAGATGATTCAGCACATGATCGATCACTGCGCAGGCAAGCTGGTTTAGTCTGGGACGCTGAGGCACCCAACCTCGGCGTCCCGGACGCGGTGACGCGGATGCGCGGTGCTCATTGTGTTTTGGCCGGGCATGACGTTCTTGTCATGTCCGGCTTTCTTTGTTTATGGGCACGCGGGCTGGACACAATGTGAGTGCTTGCAGACAACGTTCCTTTAGGAGGATGCCATGTGCACCAGCATCAGATTCTCGGATGATTCCGGACATATGTATCTCGGCCGCAATCTCGATTGGAGCTTCGGTTACGGCGAGAAGGTCCGTATCACGCCCAAGGGCTTTCCCATCCCGTATTCGTATATCGATGACGCTCCCGCCGCGCATGCGGTGATCGGCATGTGCATCGATTACAAGAACTATCCCCTGTATTTCGATTGCGGCAACGATGCCGGTCTCGCCGTTGCAGGGCTCAACTTTCCCGGATACGCCGAGTACGCCCCGCGCGCGGTCGAGGGCAAGACCAACATCGCAGCCTATGAGTTTCCGCTTTGGATCGCCGCGACGTTCTCGACGGTCGACGAGGCCGAGGCGGCGTTGCGCGGTGCGGCCATCGTCGCCAAGTCGGCGGGGGAGGGCCTTGGCGTGTCGCTTTTGCACTGGATTATCGGAGACGCGAACCGCAGCATCGTCGTCGAGATGATGGCCGACGGCCTCCACATCTACGATGATCCGGTCGATACGCTTGCCAACCAGCCCACGTTTCCCTGGCACATGGAGAACCTCCGCAACTACATCACGGCGTCGAGCGACTTTCCGCAGGATGCAAGCTGGCGCAGCGCCGAGCTCAAGCCCTATGGTGCCGGTGCCGGCATGCGTGGCATCCCGGGCGACTGCTACTCCACGAGCCGATTCGTGAAGGCCGCCTACCTCAACGCCAACTATCCGCAAAAGGATACCGAGGCCCAGAACGTGATCCGTATGTTCCGTTCGCTCGAGGGCGTGGCGATGGTCGAGGGTGCGTCCAAGATGGGAGACGGTAAGTTCGAGAAGACCGTCTACACCGGATGCTTTAGCGGTCGCACGGGCAACTATTACTACGCGACCTACGACGATCCGGCGATTCGCTACGTAGGCCTTGCCGATGCCGAAGGAGCCGATTCCACCAAGCTCGTGTGCCCGGAGCCTCGTTTGCGTTAGGGCGGAGAAGGCCGTCTGCGCCGCCCCGGTTGACGCTTCACAACAAGCAAAGCGCCCCGGAACCGCTATCGATAGCGGTTCCGGGGCGCTTGCGTGACAGGTGGCTTATGCCGTCAGGGCTACAGGTTGCCCTCGTTGAGCTCGATATCCTCGATCTCCTCGCGCCGGTGGGGCGTGTCGTCGATGCTCTCGAGCTGCTCGGTGGGGTCGAAGTGCATGGTCTTGCCGGCTTCGTTACCGTGCACCAGGTCGTCCGAGAAGATGTCGACCTCGGCCTCCTCGGCTTCCTCGACCTCGGCGGGCAGGGGCGCGTGGGTGCGCACGAGCTTGGTGGCCGGGCGCATGCGGGCAAACAGGGGCACATATTCGATGATGATCGCCGAGTTCTCAAGGCCGTACCAGCGTGCCGGGCTTCCGCAGGCGCGGCGCACGGCGTATTTGATGGTCATGACGCGATGGTCGTTGCGATCGATATCGGTCTCGGGGGCCAGCATCTTGCGCAGCATGCAGAAACGGAAGTCGCCGACGTTGCCGCGGGTCTCGTAGATCGAGTAGGTGTGATGCTGCGGGGGCAGCTCGCCCGATGCCATGAGGTCGCCGACGATCTGGCGCAGATAGGCGTTGACGCGCTGGTTGACCTTGAAGCCCAGGTCGAGGCGAACGCGGAACAGGAAGTCGGTGCCAAAGGTTTCGACCGAGTACTCGTGCGTGTAGGGCTCATCGGTTACGTGTACGTTGATGAACCAATACGCTTTGGCGCGCTTGGGGTGCTTGTCCAGAATCGAGTAGAGCACATCGCGGTCGAGCGTGGCGGGGTCGGCGCTGTTGATCAGAAAGACCAGATTGTCGGCGAGCACCGGATAGGTCTCGTCGTCGCGCAGGCGGCGCAGCTGGTCGATGTACTTGGAGACGGGAAGCAGGATCGTCTGCGTGCGCTCGATGGCGGTGCCGCGGCGCCAGACGTACATGAGCCCGAAGAGCAGGCCCGCGAGGATGATCATCACGTAGCCGCCGTCGAGGAACATGGTGAGGCACGAGGCGAAGAAGCACAGCTCGATGGCACCGAAGAGGAGCGCGAACACCGTGGCGCCCAGCTTGTGGCCGAGAATGCCGGCGAGATAGCTGGTGAGCAGCGTGGTGGTCATGAGCATGGTGACGGTGATGGCCAGGCCGTAGGCGCTCTCCATGCGCTCGGAATTCTGGAACAGCAGCACGATGAAGATGCAGCCGATCCACATGATGTTGTTGACGAGCGGGATGTAGAGCTGGCCCTTGGTGTCGCTGGGATAGTGGACGCGCATATGCGGCAGCAGGTTGAGGCGTGTGGCCTCGGACACGAGCGAGAAGGAACCGGTGATGAGTGCCTGCGAGGCGATGATTGCGGCCACGGCCGAAAGCACGATGGCAAACGGGCGCATACCCTCGGGCAGCATCATATAGAAGGGGTTCACCACGTCCATGGCGAGCATCTGCGGGTTGGCGTTGTTGGCGAGCAGCCATGCGCCCTGCCCCAGATAGTTGAGGATGAGCGCCGCCTTGACGAAGGGCCAGGAGGCGTAGATGTTGGCCTTGCCCACGTGGCCCATGTCGGAGTAGAGCGCCTCGGCGCCCGTTGTCGACAGAAAGACAAAGCCGAGCACCATGATGCCCGAGTGGTTGACAGGCGAGAACAGGAACATGAGGCCGCGGACGGGGTTGAGCGCGCGAAGAATCGACAGGTTCCCGAGCAGGTTGACAAGACCGGCGCCGCCCAAGAAGAGGAACCAGAGCGTCATGATGGGGCCGAACAGCTTGCCGATCGACGAGGTGCCGGCACGCTGCATGGCGAACAGCCCGCAGATGATGACGATGGTGATGATGATCACGTTGGTCTGTCCGTCGCCTAGGAGCGCATGGCCCCACTCGATGGTGCGCAGGCCCTCGATGGCGGTGGTGACCGTGACGGCGGGGGTGAGGATGCCGTCGGCGAGGAGCGCCGCGCCTCCGATCATGGCGGGAAGGATCAGCCACGGGGCGACTTTGCGCACGAGGCTGAACAGCGCGAAGATGCCGCCCTCGTTGTGGTTGTCCGCCTTCATGGCGATCAGCACGTATTTGACCGTGGTCACGAGCGTCATAGTCCAGATGACAAGTGACAGTGCGCCCAGGATCATGTCCTCGCTGACGGTTCCGATGCCGCCGTTGTTGGCGACGATCGACTTCATGGTGTACATGGGGCTCGTGCCGATGTCGCCGTAGACCACGCCGAGGGTCACGAGTAGCATGCCCATCGAGAAGGGAATGGCACCGTGCCCTCCCTGGCCGTTGGCGGCGTCGACCTTGCCCTTTTTGGCGCGGGCCACGTTGGCCTCTTCGGCCTGGGCGACGGCTACGGCCTGTCTGCCCACGGCGTCGATATCGTCCACGACCTGCTCGTGGCGGTCATGCAACCTCGACTCCAAATTGCTTTTTGTCACTTGGACTCCCTTTGACACAGCTCAAAAGCTTTATGCCGTTTACATAGATAGATGAATATTGGCACAACGGGGTTCGTTAGACAATATTCCCCATCTGGGGAGAAGCAACCGCATGCGCATTTTAGGACGGGGCTGAAAATCGCAGGTGGTGCATGCTGGATGTTCCGGATGCGATTCTGGACCCCGTCCTAAAAAAGAGCAGGTTCGGTGAGCTTGGCGGGCGCGTTGCGGCGCTTGCCGGTGAGCTCGCAGAACAAGGCGCCTCCGATGATGAGCGTCGCACCGGCCAGGCGAACGGGGGTCACGCTCTCGCCGAGCAGCACGGTCGAGAAAACCACGGCCGACAACGGTTCCAGATATCCCACGACGGCAACCGTCTGCACGGGGAGCTTTGCCACGGCTCCAAAGTAGAGTAGGCATCCGATGCCGGTGTTGACGAGGCCCAGCATGGCGACCGCACCCCAATTGATGTTCGCGATGCCGTTGATGAGGAAAGCCGGCGCGCCTTGGGTGATGAGCGTGAGCACAAGCGCGGTCGCGAAGGCGGAGGCGACCTGGATGGTCGAGTTCTCGAGGCCCTCGATATGCGGTGCGCCCTTGCTTGCGACGACCATGACGGCATAGCAGAACGCCGAGGCCACGCCGCAGACGATACCGGGCACGGGGAGGCTGCCGCCCAGACCCTGTGCCGCGATAAGGAAGGCTCCGCAAGCCACGGCAATGAAGCCCGCGATCTTGCCGCTGGTGAGCTTCTCGCCAAAAAGGACGGGGGAGAGCGCCATCACGATAATGGGGCCGCAGTAGTACAGCAGCGAGGAGATTCCGACGCCGATAAGCTGATAGGCACGAAACAGGAAGATCCAGCTGGCTCCGAGGGCGGCACCCGAGACGGCGATCGCGGCGGCTTCGCGCGGTCGGCGCGGGCCTACGAGGGAATGCCGGCGCGTGGCAATGAGTACGACGGCAAGGGCGGTGGCACCCAGGAACGTGCGCAGCAGCACGATATCGGCGCTCGGCAGCGCGATGGCGCTGGCGACAACGCCGTTGCTGCCAAAGAGCAGCAGGGCAGCGAGATAGCTGATGAGGTTCCTGTTCATGCGCATCCTTCCCAAACGGTGTCGGCGAATACTATGCGCGAGCGGCTATTAGAAGAAAAGCGAATATAATGCATGGATAACATTACAAAATCTCATAGGAGCCGCGGTGGAGACCAATATACAGAAGATACAGGTGCTGCTCGAGACGGTGCATACGGGAAGCTTCACCCGCGCGGCCGAGCGGCTCAGCTATTCGCAGTCGGGCGTGAGCCGCATGGTCGGTGATCTCGAGGCCGATTGGGGCTTCAGGGTGCTTGATCGCAGTCGAGAGGGCGTGACGCTCTCGACCGACGGGCGCCAGATCATGCCGGCGGTCGAGGCACTCTGCGCGGAGTTCGAGAACCTGCAACGCCGCGCGGACGAGATCCGCGGTCTGGTGCGCGGCAAGGTTCGCATCGGAACGTTCTCGAGCGTGGCTACACACCTGCTACCGCCTGTGATCGCTCGATTCAGGGCCGACTATCCATCGATCGAATACGAGCTGCTGATGGGTGATTATTCCGAGATCGAGCGTTGGGTGGCGACCGGCCGCTGCGACTTGGGGTTCATTCCGCGTGAGCCGCACGTGCGCGGCGTGGCATCGCGGGAAGTTTGCGAAGACGAGCTCATGGCCGTGGTCCCGTCGGACTCCAAGATGGCTACGATGGGCGAGGTGCCGCTCGCGACCCTGGCGGAGGGACAGTTCATCCTGCTCGAGCGAGGGGATGACGACGAGATCTCGCCACTGTTCCGCCGGACGGGACTGCAGCTCGCGCCCTTACTTTCGACATGGGACGACTACGCCATCATGGCCATGGTCGAGCGCGGCCTTGGCGTGAGCGTGCTGCCGGCGCTTATCCTGCGGCGCTGTCAGTTCGATGTGGCCGTGCGTCCCATCGAGGGGCGCCCGCATCGCCAGATATCGGCGATCTTCCGCACGACCGACGTCTCCCTCGCTGCGGCCAAGTTTTTGGAGTACTTGTAGGCGATATGGATTTGCAAAATTGAACTCTTGATAGTGCTCGGGCGGTATACTGCCAAGTAAATTGAACTACAAGTTCAATTTAAGCGATAAAAATTGAACTACTACCGAGAAAGCGGGGTGTCCATGTCGCAGGAGACGTTTGCAGACCGTCTGGCTTTTACAATGGCCGAGCGAGAGCTGCGCCAGTCCGACCTGATCCGTGCAGCCCAGATGCTCGGCAAAAAGCTTGGAAAAAGCCAGGTGAGCCAGTATGTGAGCGGCAAGACCGTGCCACGCCGCGATGTGGCCGAGCTGCTTGCTGGCATCTTGGACGTCGACGAGGGCTGGCTCATGACCGGAGAAGGCACGGCACCGAGCGCGACTGCGGCTCCGCCCGCGATGGCGCGAGCAGCCAAGCCGGGCGACGCCCCGGCCCCTCTTCATACAGCAACCCTCAACGGCGCCTCGACGCCCGATCATTTTAGGAGTACCACCATGCGCCAGTTCAAGAAATCCAGCAAGCTCGACAACGTCCTTTATGACGTGCGTGGGCCCGTGGTCGACGAGGCCGCCCGCATGGAGGACGAGGGGGAGCGTATCCTCAAGCTCAACATCGGCAACCCCGCACCCTTTGGGTTCCGCACGCCTGACGAGGTTGTCAAGGATATGCGCCAGCAGCTCACCGAGTGCGAGGGCTATTCCAACTCGCGCGGCCTGTTCTCGGCCCGCAAGGCCATCATGCAGTATGCGCAGCTCAAGGGCCTGCCCAACGTCCAGATGGAGCATATCTACACCGGCAACGGCGTCTCGGAGCTCATCCAGCTCTCTATGCACGCGTTGCTCGACGACGGCGACGAGATCTTGATTCCGAGCCCCGACTACCCGCTGTGGACGGCCTGCGCAACGCTGGCCGGCGGCCATCCGGTGCATTATCTTTGCGACGAACAGGCCGACTGGTATCCCGATCTCGAGGACATGGAAGCCAAGATCACAAGTGCCACCAAGGCGCTCGTCATCATCAACCCCAACAATCCCACGGGCGCCGTCTATCCGCGCGAGGTGCTCGAAGGCATCGTCGAGATCGCCCGCCGTCATCAGCTCATGATCTTTGCCGACGAGATCTACGACCGTTTGTGCATGGATGGCTATGAGCACGTGTCGATCGCCTCGCTGGCGCCCGATCTGCCGTGCGTCACGTTCAGCGGCCTGTCTAAGAGCCATATGATCGCCGGATATCGCATCGGCTGGATGGTGCTCTCGGGCAACCAGCGCTGCATGAGCGATTTCATCATGGGCGTCAACATGCTCTCGAACATGCGCCTGTGCTCCAACGTGCCGGCGCAATCGATCGTGCAGACGGCACTTGGCGGGCATCAGTCGGTTAACGACTACATCCGTCCCGGCGGCCGTGTCTACGAGCAGCGCAATTTTGTATACGAGGCGCTCTCGGCGATCGACGGCATCACCGTGGTCAAGCCGCGCGCGGCGTTCTATATCTTCCCCAAGATGGATGTGAAGAAGTTCAACATCACCGATGACGAGCAATTCGCCCTCGACCTGCTTCACGAGAAGAAGATCCTCATCACGCGTGGTGGCGGCTTCAACTGGGGTGAGCCTGATCACTTCCGTATCGTCTACCTGCCGCGCATGGAGGTTCTCAAGGAGTCGTTGGCAGACCTTGCCGACTTCTTCGATCATTATCGCCAGGCTTAGCGTTCCAACAAGGACTATCTGTCGTTCAACGGGCGGCCCGCAGTTCATGCGGGCCGCCCGTGTTGTTTCGTGCGATCCGCGGCGACGCTTGCCGGGGGCGGGGGAGTTTCCCGCAAACGGTAGTTGCTATTCCAGAGTGGAATACATATCGCTCTAACTGGAATTGAGTTGGAATGAATCGGTTTCTAGAATGACGGTGTCATCAAGAAAGGCGGTTCAACCCGATGGTAATCGATGCTAATTCCTATTGGTTCGACGAGTGCATCTTCTCCGACGAGGCGCTCTGCGAGCAGTTTCTCTCCGAGGTCCCCCGTGCCTACAATACCGAGGGCTACCTGACGGTCAACCCCGAGGGTAAGCGCCAGATCGTGATCGAGAAGCCGGCTGGCTCTCCGGGTCTCAACTACATCGAGGGCGACTATACCCTCGAGAAGCGCCTGGCCGATATGGACGAGGCGGGAGTCGACAAGGCTATCCTCAAGCTTCCCGGTTGCCATGAGTGGATGTCGCTCGAGATGTGCCGGCGTTTCAACGACGGCATGGCCGCCGACGCTGCCGCTTCGAACGGTCGTCTGGTCCCGCTTGTCGCCGTGCCGCCGTTTGGCACCAAGGCGAACCTGGCCGAGCTCGACCGGAGGCTCGACGAGGGCTTCGCCGGCGTGCAGCTGTGCGCCCATTACGGCGAGCGCTATCTCGACGACCCGATCTTTGCGAGCTTCTTCGAGCATCTGAACGAGCGCGGCGTCACCGCCTACGTGCACCATGTGCCGGTTCCGGTCGAGAACGCCTCCCTTCTCGCCTATGACAATCTGCGCCGTTCCTACGGCCGCTGCATTGACCAGACCACGGCGATCGGACGCGAGATCTTTGGTGATTTCTTCGAGCGCTATCCGCGCGTCAAGATGGTCCACTCCATGCTCGGCGGTGCGTATTTCGCATTCAAGGAGATGCTGCTTCCGCACGGCCCCAAGCGCCCGGACAACTCGGGCCGCTTCCAGATCGATACCGAGACCGTTTCCAAGCGTCTCGCGAACAACGTCTATTTCGATATGTCACACTCGCAGCCGTGGGGGGAGACGCTGCTCGCCTGCGCCGTCGAGGTGCTCGGCGCCGATCATATCGTCTTCGGCACGAGCTATCCGGTCAAGCGCGAGTGGCTTACCGAAGGTGTCGCGTGCGTCCGCGCGGCGCATCTGAGCGACGAGGACAAGGATCTCATGCTCGGCGGTACGGCGCAGCGCCTGTATGGTATCGACTAACGGACCGTTGCCGGGAAAGGAGGCGGTATGTCCGAGATGTTGAAAGCGGGAGCCGGAAAGGCCGTGATCGACCTTGAGGGTGTCCTTCCGTTCGATGGCTTCGACGATGTTCGCCACGTTCTGCAGTGTCGTGCGTTGGTCGTCGAGGGGGCGGACACACATGTATGTATCCTGACGGTCGAGATGACCTCGATCGCATCCGACCTGCTCGCGCTGCTGACCCGTGTCGCGATGGAGCGGACGGGTTGTGCGGTCGACGGCATCTGGATCGTGCCGACGCACACGTTCTCCGCCCCGCATGTCCGCACGCCGGCGCATCTGCAAAACGAGGACGAGCGTTCGCGCAACGAGCGCTATCTCTCCGCAGTGCTCGATGCCGCGGCCGAGGCATGTTCGATGGCGACGGATTCCTTAGATGAGGTCGTACTCGGGATGTCCGAGGGGTGCTGCCCGGTCAACATCGGGCGCGATATCGAGACTCCCGCCGGATGGTGGGTGGGCGTTGGCGGATCGGGCCATGCCGATCACGCGATGCCGACGCTCGCCTTCACGCGGCCCGACGGGTCTGTCGTTGCCGTCGTCGCGACCGCCGACCTGCAATCATCGGTTCTCGACAAATCCGTCGACTCCGATGGTCGTCGGCTTGTGAGTGGGGACCTGTTCGGTTTCGCCGCCCAAAAAGTTGAGAGTGAGCTCGGTTGCATCACGCTTTTGATGCCGGGCGCCGCTGGCGACCAATCTCCGCGTGAGAAGGCGGTCGTCGAGTCGTTCAATAGCCACGCCAACCGGTCGGTTGAAGACGCCCATGAGGTCGGTTACCGTATGCTGCACTGTCAGGGCGCGGAGCTTTCCCGGGCCTTGCTCGAATCGAGTCGCGCCGCGATGGGGGCGTCAAATGACGCCGCGTGCGATTTGGCCCGCGTGGATGCGAGATCGTTTTCGGTTTCGCTTCCGGCGCAGGAGCGGGCGGACTTCCATTCCCTTGCCCCGCGTCGCGCCTATGAGTTCAAGGCTGCCGGTGAAGTCGAGACCAGAGTGTCGCTTCTACATTTGGGCGATGTCTCCCTCGTGGGCCTGCAGCCCGAGGTTGCGAGCTGTTTTGGAACGGCGGTGCGTGCGGCTAGGCCCGGGCGCGTGCTGTTGGCGACGCTTGTCAACGGCGGTGCCAAGTATCTTCCCGCTCCGGATGCCTACCAAAAGATCACATACGAGGCCATGAACTCGGGGTTCGCCCAGGGTTCGCATGAACGCCTTCTGAAAGAGATTCTCGCCGCGCTGTAGCGGCGCATATGAAGGGAGCCCAATATATGGACATCGGATGCGCACGCAGGGACATAACCCCGCAGGGGGATGTGTATCTGATCGGTTACCGAAACCTACCCAACCGGCTGGAGCCGGCGACGGCGATCCACGACCATGTCTTCGCCAATGCCTTGCTGTTCGAGCAGGACGGTCGGGAGGTGTTCGTTTTCAACGCCGACGTCTTGGAGTTCGAGGAGGAGATGGCCGAGGAGGTCAAGACCCTGCTCGCCGAACGCTACGGCATTGACCGCGACTGCGTGCTCCTCTCGGCGACGCATGACCACACCTCGATCGTCGCCTACCACCGCAGTTGGTGGACGGGCAAGTTTGACCAGGAGTACTACGATTGGCTCCTGGCCACGATCTGCGAATGCTTCGAGGAGTGTCGCGAGAACGCCCGTCCGGCGACGGCGCGTTTGGGCAAGAAGGTCGTTACCGGGTTCTACGACAACCGCATCATCCCCGGCGAGCTTGCCGACAACGAGGTGATCGTCCTTTCGTTCTTCGATGAGCAGAATCGACCGTTTGCGGGCATCGTCAATTGGGCCGTCCACTCTGCTTGCGTCGGACCTGATTGCACCGAGCTCACGAGTGAGCTTGCCGGGCTTACCGGCAAGAAGCTTGCGGAGCACTTGGGTTACTATCCCGCGATGGTCGTGGGTGCTGCCGGTGACTGCAGCGATCGCAATTTCCGCCAGGGACGCGGCATCCCCGAGGTCGAGCGCGTCTCGACCGGGCTTGCCGAGGCCATCTCGAAGATCGAGCTTGATCGGGAGATTGCGCTCGATCGCATCGAACCTCAAACCTTTTACCACACCGTCGCCCATGACGATTTCTCTCTCACACTCAAGTGCGCGGTCATCAGCCTCGGCGGCCTTCATCTCTTTGTTTTCCCGAGTGAGCTCGGCAGTGACCTTGGTATCCGCATGAAGCGTGAATGTCCGGTCGAGGGTCTGGTGTTCGGTTATACCAACGGCTACTTCGAGTATTTTCTCCCGGCGCGCGAATACGGTCTCTCGTTCGAGACCGAGCGCACGCAGATTCCCAAGGGTGAGCCCGAGAAGCTCTGTGACAAGTTTTGCCGTACCTCGCGTCTGCTGGGCGCGGCGGGCTCTCGTTAACGCGGTCCGCCCGCTGCGGGCGGACGAGTTCAAACCAGTTATATCCCATCCCAGGCGTACATGCGCCCGCGGAATCCATTAGGGGCCCGATCGCTTGTTTTCCCATGTCGACTACGGTGAACGAAAAGTCTCGGCCCCGACCCCGAAAAGGAGGAACCATGAAATACCAGCAGCTTTGCGATGAGATCATCGCAAAGATCGGCGGTAAGGAAAACGTCGTCGATGTGAGTCACTGCATCACGCGCCTGCGCTTTCATCTCAAGGACGAGTCACTCGCGAAAACCGATGAACTCAAGGCGACCAAGGGCGTCGTCGACGTCATCCAGGCCGGCGGTCAGTATCAGGTCGTGATCGGTGCCACAGTCGAGTCGGTGTACAACGACCTTATCCAGATCGGCGGCTTCGACAAAAAGCCTGCGCTCGATATCGGCGAGGGTGACGGCGAGGCTAAGAAGGGTGATCCCTTCACGCGCCTGCTCGCGGTGATCTCCGAGATTCTGCAGCCGATCCTCGGCGTCGTCATGGCGGGCGGCTTCATCAAATCGATGCTCGCCCTTGCGTCCGTTGCGGGCGTTCTCGCCAAGGACAGTAGCACGTACGTCGCGCTGTCGGCCCTCGGTGACTCGGTCTTCTATTTCTTCCCGATCATCATCGGTTGGACGTCAGCGAAGAAGTTTGGCCTTAAGCCCGTCATGGGCATGGCACTCGGCGGCATCCTCGTGTACCCGACGCTGGTTGCCCTCACGAGCGGCGACGCGCTCTATACGCTCGGCGCCGGTACGGTCTTGGAGTCCAACGTCTACGGCGATATCTTCGGTATCCCGCTGATCATGCAAAACTACTCTTCGACCATCTTGCCCGCCATCTTTGTCGTCTGGATCGCTTCGAAGGTCCATAAGGCCCTGAGCAACGCCCTCCCCGCGCTGGTGAGCTCTTTCTTCTCCAACATTCTGACGCTCTTCATCTGCGGCATCCTCGGCCTCGTTATCGTCGGCCCCGTGATGACAGTCCTCTCCAACGTCGTGGCCCAGATCATCCTCATGCTCATCAATTTCCAGCCCGCGATCGCCGGTTTCGTCATCGGCACCTTCTGGAGCTTGCTCGTCATGTTCGGCCTGCACTGGGGCATCATCCCGCTGTGGTTCCTCGATGTCGCGACCTACGGCTACGACCTCATCAACCCGCTCGTCTATGCCGGCGGCTGCGCCATCGCCGGTGCCGTGCTTGGTGTGATCATCCGCACCAAGAACTCCGAGGAGAACGCCGGCGTCAACGTACCCGCCCTCGTGTCCTCGATCTTCGGCGTCAACGAGCCCGCGCTCTACGCCATCCTGCTGCCGCGCAAGCGTCTCATGTGGTCGACGTTCATCTCCGCCGGCGTCGGTGGTGCCGTGGCTGGCCTGATGGGCGCCAAGCTCTATGCCTTCGGTGCCTCCGGTCCGCTCGGCTTCCCGAGCTTCATCAATCCGGCCGGTATCGACACCGGCTTCATCGGCCTTGTCGCTTCCGGTATCGTCGGCTTTGCCCTTGCGCTGATCGCCGCCATGGTAATCGGTACCAAGAAGGACGAGGGCGGTCCCGCAATCAACCTCAGCATCGACTAACCGACAAACTGATGGTCATTCAGAAAGGGTCGGGCCCGGTGGGGCCCGACCCTTTCTTTTCAAGTCGTCTTATCGCTGGAGCGGCTCGGTCTTGAGCAGTTGGCGATAGGGGAGGTATCCGATGAAGGACACGACGGATTGCGGCTGCGTCCGTGCGCGTTTCAAATAGATCCTCACTTCGGTCGTCGTCTCGGGTTCGATGGGAACCAGCACAGCTTTTCCGTTCGCGAGCGCCGCGGTCGATTTTCGCATGAGTAGCGAGACGCCCGCGCCGCGTCCCACGAGCGAGATGATGTTCTCGGCTCGCTTGCCCGTGAAGGTGACGCGTGGGGTAAAGCCGGCTTTTGCGCACAGCGCTCCGGCGAGTTTGCTGACGAATGAGCCCGGGGGGAGCATGAGGAAGTTCTCGTCGATCAGGTCGTCGATCTTCAAAGAGGGACGATTGGCAAGGGGGTGCTCGAGAGGAAGGACGGCAACGAGCCGGTCGGTCGCAAAGGGTATTTTTTTGAACTCGCGCTCGTTGGCACCGGTGTCCCGCACGAAGGCCAGGTCGATCTCCTCGCGCAAGAGCATCTGCTTGAGCGATTCCCCCTCGCCCTCGACGAGCTCGACCGAATACGAGGGGTTTGCTTGCTGGAAGTCGACGACGGCATCGGTGATGCCGTAGGGGGCCATGATCGGGATGGAGCCGACGGTGATCTGCTCGAGCGGCTCATCGGACCCCAGCTGCAGGGCGGCAAGGTAGCGATGCTGCAGCGCGGCGATTTTTCGGGCATAGGGAAGAAACGTCTCCCCCTGAACGGTCAGGGTCACATGCCGCCGGGATCGGTCGACGAGGGTGCACCCCAGTTCGCGTTCCATGGCCATAACGTGTTTCGAGAGCGTTGACTGCGACATGAAGAGCAGGTCGGCGGCATCGAGAAACGTGCGCGATTGCGCCAAGATGACAAATTCACCAAAACGGTTGATATCCATGGAAACCCCTGCCCCCGTTCGCCTTGGGGATTCGCAAGCAAGCGGCATCGGATGTGATTTCCATTTCGCGGCGCATGGGGAGTCCTGGGTCCCGGTTGTATGCGCGGCTGCGGCGCGAGCGCGGATTCCGTAGGCGGTATTCTGTATTCCAGCTTGGAATACAGGCCCATTTTAATGGAATTGTTTGGCGGCTCGCAATCAATAAAATTATATGTGGTCAAGGTTGCAACCCTCCGTGGACCATCAACCCATATTGGAAATGAATTTCTGGAAGATTTAACCGAAGGCGCTTTCTCGGTCGAAAGGCGGTAGCCGGAGGCGACGCGTCTCCTGTCGACACTATGTGGGGGCGTTTTCGGCATCACGTGGCGATTATGAGAGGAATAGCTATGCATGATGTGACAAGAAGGAGTTTTCTTACCTCCGCGGCGGCCATGCCGATGGCGTTGGGCGCGATTGCGTCTCTGGCATCCCCGTCGGTCGCCTTGGCGGCAAACGAGGACGGCCAGGGTAAGGGCGATGAGAAGGCGGGTGTTTACGAACATATCGTGTCGGTGACGGCGATCGCGGAAACATTTGCGGCCGGCGAAAAGGTGCTCGGCGTTGCCGTCGAGTACGACGCTGATATCGATGCCTCGAGTCTCGATGCCGGCGGCGGCGGAATCGGGATGCAGGCAAAGGAGAAGGGTCTTGGCACATACGTTGCCCTTGGTCGTTCGATCGTTGACGTCTACGTTGCCAAGAAAGCAGCTTTATCGAAAAAACGGCCTTCGAGCGGCAAATATGTCATCGTTGAGTTCGATAAGGCGGACGCGAATGCACGTACATTGATGTTCCAGTGTTCGCGGGGAAGTGTCGGCTGCGATGCTCCCGTTCCCCTGGGGACGAGTGTGGTGAGGATTTGCCAGTTGAAGGATGTTTTGTCCTCGGATGGCATGAAAATCAGAGGTGATGGAACCCAGACACGTTATGCGACTTCCACGAAGCTGGTCAATAAAAAGGCCGATTCGTTCGTTCACGGCACGTTCGACGATAAGAAAAGCGGGTGCCATCTCGATTACATGCTGTGCGAGCCCAAGGACAAAAAAGTCGGAAAGAAGTATCCGCTGGTAATGTTCCTTCCCGACGCAGGCGTGACTTTCAATGATGCGGACATCAACCTGCGTCAGGGGCTTGGGGCGCTGAGCTGGGCCGGCGATGGCGGATGCTATGTTCTTACGGTGGCTGGTGCGTGCTCGGATATCGATGCATGCCTCGCCTTGGTTTCCAAGCTTAAAAAAGACGGGGCGGCAATCAATACGAAGCGTATTTACGGCACGGGCGAATCCGCCGGTTGCATGGCCCTCATCGACTATTCGTCCAAACATCCAGATGATAGTGCCTTTGCCGCGCTGTTCCTGGTAGCGGGTCAAGGGGACATGACGCCTATTGCCAAGACGCCGATGTTCATCATGGTGTCCGAAGACGACAACGGATCTTATGGCGGCATGACCGATGCCTCTAAGGGCCTTTCGACCATCGGTGAGACCGTCATCGACGTTCAGGTCGATGCGAGCTACGACTATACGGGCGAGGGAAAGACGAGCGGTCTCTGGAAAGATTTTGATGCGACGGGGGAGAAAAACCCTTCCGGAAATCAGAACGGCGCCCAGGAGTTTTCGACGACGCGCACGCTGGATGAGGCTCTTTCCGAGATGGAGGTCAAGGCAAAAGATGCAACGGCCGATGCCGCAGCGCGGGGCTCGCACATCGTCTTCATGCACATAGCCAAGGGCACGCTCGACGGTACGGACAGCTCGGTGCCTGAGGGCAATTCTCACAATTTCACATGGCAGTACGCCTACCAGATCAAGGCTGTCCGAGACTGGATTTACCAGCAAAAGCTGTAGAGTTCAAACGTCCGTCAAATAGAATCGCGAGAGTCCCTGTCGCCGTTTAGATCAGAATGCCGTCGCAGTGGTCGATCTCGTGCTGAATGATCTCGGCCACGTAACCCGAGAAGTTCTTGACGCGGCGAGCGAAGTTCTCATCCAGATATTCGACCTTGATGCGGCGGTGGCGCGTGCAGGGGCGCTCGCCCGAAAGCGAGAGACAGCCCTCGACGGTCTCGTAGGGATTGACCGCCTCGACGATTTTGGGGTTGTACATGAGTCGCGCCCGACCGCCGTCCATCACGCAGATGATGCGCTTGCGCACGCCGATCATGTTGGCTGCGAGCCCCACGCACTCGCGTTCATGTTCATAGAGCGTGTCGATAAGGTCCTGGCCGGTGGCGGCGTCCTCGGGCATGGCGTCCTCGGACGGCAGGCGTAAAAAGACCTCTGATTTCATGATGGGTTTGATCATGGTGGTCTCCTTGCGACAAACGGAATTCTGCGATGGAGATTTTCTCACGTGCTTACGTCGGGCGGTACAATTTTTACGTACGACCATGCTTTTGGCAAAAGCTGCCGATGTAAGTCTAGGGCTGATTGGTGCCCTGGACCGCCTTTCCAGGGCTACTTGTTCGTTTGCAAGGGAAAGGAAAAAGCATGGGATCTTCTATCCCTATGAAAAAATCGCGCAACGGGAACGGGGCATTTCTCGCGGTGATGTACGTCGCCGCATTCGTCGCGGCGTTCAACGAGAACATCATCAACGTGGCGCTCAACGACATCATGGGCGCTTTCGCGGTGAGTGCGACGACTGCGCAGTGGCTCGTGTCGGGCTACATGATCGTTACCTCGATCTTCACGGCGACTATGGCGTTTCTCTCGGGCCGCTTCTCGACGCGCCGGCTGCTGTTCTTCGCCTGCGGATGCCTCGTGGCGGGCGAGGTGCTCTGCCTGGTGTCGCCGAGCTTTGCCGTGCTGCTGCCGAGCCGAATCCTGCAGGCTGCGGGGTCGGGCATCCTGTTCCCGCTCATGATGAACGTGGTGATCGCCTGCGCGCCGCGCGAGAAGCTCGGTCTGTTTTTGAGCTTGGGCGGCGCCTGCATCACGTTGGGACCGGCGTTCGGTCCCGTCATCAGCGGCCTCATGTGCACACTATTCGGATGGCGCGCGATCTTTATCGTGCCGCTCGCGGGCGGCATCCTGGTGGCCGCGGTCGGTTTCAAGTTGGTTCGGAACGTGGGTGAACGCCGCGACGTCTCACTCGATCTGCCGTCCGTGCTGCTGCTTGCCGCCGGCATCACGGCATTCGTGTTTGCCGTGGGCGAGTTCTCGACCGATGTCGTGCGCGGCGTCGTGGTGCTCGCCGTGGCCGTGGCGGCGCTCGGTTTCTTTGCGACCCGACAGATCAAGCTCGATGAGCCCGTGCTCAACGTGCGCCCCATGGCGAGTAGCCGTTTTTGGCCGGCGTGTGCGCTGGTGGTCGTGTCGATGATGACGACCTTTTCGATGAGCGTGCTGCTTCCGCTCTACTTTGAGGGCGCTTTTGGGATGACGGCGCTCGTCGCCGGTCTGTTGATCCTGCCCGCCATCGCCGTCAACGCCGTGACCTCGGTCGTGGGTGGACGCATCATGGACGCGCGCGGCGCCTGGCCGCTGCTGCCGATCGGATTTGCGCTCATCGCCGTGGGTCAGATCGCGATCTCGCTCACGGCAGGGGGCATGAAGCTGGGCGTCGTCGTGGCGCTCACGGTCGTGGTCTACGCGGGCGTGGGTCTCGTGCTGAGCCCGTCGCAGACGGCAGGCCTGGAGACGCTGCCGCCTGCTGACCATCCGCACGGAACGGCGCTGCTCAACACCTGGAACATGATTGCGGCGTCTTTCGGCCCGTCGTTGTTCATCGGACTGCTGTCGAGCTCCGCTGCGGCGGCCGGTGCGGCGGGTGTCGCGGCTGATGTCGCCCAGGCCGTGGGCTTTGCCGCCGCCGTGCGCGTCGCCGCGATCATTGCCGTCGCGGGTCTTGTGATCTCGGCGGTTTATGCGCTGCGCGAACGTCGTGGCGCTCGCCGCTCCGCCTAGCGCCCACTTTAGCGCGATGGAGGTGTCGCGTTAATGTGTGGATGGAGATTGTGCAGCTAGAAAGGGTGCAACACCTCTAGACTAAATCAAGTTTTGCCGAAAGGCACGATTGATAAAGCGCAGAAGAGTGCGCGACGGGCCCCGCGAATGGGGCGATGATGCCCGAGAGGGCCGAGAAGGAGTCTCATGTCTGAGAACGAAGAGATCATGAACGAGACCGAGAACGAGACCGTGGCTGCCGAGACCGAGGCAGTCGAGACTGTGGAGACCGTGGCTGCCGAGCCCGAGACCGCTGAGGTCGAGGCTGCTGCCGAGGATTCTGCCGACGAGGAGGCCGAGGTCGCCGAGACTGTCGAGGTCCCCGCTGATTACGATGACGAAGAGCTGATGGATAAGGTGCAGAAGGCCGCCCGCCTGCTGCGCAACCGTCGCTTTGCTATCTCCAAGGAGGCCGAGGCCCGCGCCGAGCGCATGGCCAACATCGAGCGCGCCATCAAGCTCCTTGACCTTAAGCCCAAGATGGAGCAGAAGGAGATGTCCGATCTTCTGGGCATGCGACTTCGTGAGCTCGATAGCCTGATGGCCGAGGCCGAGAAGGCCGACCTCGTGGGTCGTATCGACAGCGCTGAGGGCGACATGCGCAAGATCGTCGTCTTCGCCGCCGAGGATGCGCTCGAGGGCCTGTCCGAGCTGGCCAACAAGAAGGAGAAGCTCCTCCCCGAGCTTTCCGTCGATGAGGCCAACGAGTTCATGGCTCAGCTCGACCGCATCATCGCCCCGCTCGTGGCCATGGGCCTCGACGAGGATCGCGGTCCGCGTGGCGGCCGTGACGAGCGTGGCGGCCGCGGTGGCGACCGTGGCGGCCGTGGCGGCTTCGGCGGCCGTGACTCCCGCGGTGGCGATCGCGGTGGCCGCGGTGGCGACCGTGGCGGCCGCGGTGGCTTCGGCGGCGGTCGCGGTGGCGATCGCGGTGGCCGCGGCGGCTATGGTGATCGCGGTGGCAACCGCGGTGGCTTCGGTGGCAACCGTGGCGGCCGTGACTCCCGTGGCGGCGATCGTGGCGGTCGCAACGGCGGCGGTTTCCGCGGCAACCGCTTCTAGTTGCAATCGGATTTATCTCGCATAAAAATCCCGGTGGTTATCACGCCACCGGGATTTTTTTATCGACTATTCGAAAACGACCTTATGCAGGCCCGTTAAAGCTTCAGGAACATCTCATGCAGACGGGGATCGCCGTCGAGCTCGGGGTGAAAAGCGACACCCAGCTGGTTGCCCTGGCGAGCGGCGACGATTCTCCCGTCGACTTTGGTGAGGATTTCGACGCTGTCTCCGACCTCGACGATGCGCGGTGCGCGGATGAACGTGAGTGGCACCTTGCCCTCGATCCCTGCGACCGGGGCCTGCGCATGGAAGCTGCCGAGCTGCCGCCCATACGCGTTTCGCTCGACGAGCACGTCCATGGTCGCGAGTCGTGGCGTGCCCTTATCGTCATGGGCGGCAAGGCGCTTCGCCAAGAGAATAAGACCCGCGCAGGTGCCAAGCACCGGCATCCCGTCAGCGATGCGGTCTCGCAGACCCTTGAGCATACCGAGCTCTTCAAGAAGCTTTCCCTGGACTGTTGACTCGCCTCCGGGGAGCACCAGGCGGTCAAAAGGTCGGTTGATATCCGCCGCTTGCCTCAGCTCGATACACTTTGCGCCCAGCATGGCGAGCTGGGCCTCATGCTCGTCAAATGCTCCCTGGACGGCGAGTACCGCGACCGTCTGGTCTGCAAAATCTGACATATGGAATCCCCCTTGGTTTCGTCCACCCGCTCGAGGAGCTCGTTCTTAGCGTCCGCGCTCCTCCATGATGATCTCGATCTCGTCGGCGTTGATGCCGACCATCGCCTCGCCCAGGTCTTCCGAGAGCTCGGCGATCATCTTGGCATCGGTGTAGTTGGCGACGGCTTTGACGATGGCGGCAGCGCGCTTGGCAGGGTCTCCGCTCTTGAAGATGCCGGATCCCACAAAGACGCCCTCGGCACCGAGCCGCATCATGAGGGCCGCGTCTGCCGGCGTCGCCACGCCGCCGGCGGCGAAATTCACGACGGGGAGCTTGGCGTGGGTGTGAACCTCGCGCACGAGCTCGACCGGAACCTGCAGTTGTTTGGCGGCCTCGAAGAGCTCATCGTCGCGCAGGGCCACGACGTCGCGGATCTGCTTTTGGATCTTGCGCATGTGGCGTACGGCCTGGACCACGTCGCCTGTGCCCGGTTCGCCCTTGGTGCGGATCATCGTGGCACCCTCGGCCACGCGTCGCAGTGCCTCGCCGAGGTCGCGCGCGCCGCAGACGAACGGCACGTCGAACTGTGTCTTATCGATGTGATAGACGTCGTCGGCGGGGGAGAGCACCTCGGACTCGTCGATGTAGTCGATCTCGATCGCCTGCAGGATCTGTGCCTCGACGATATGGCCGATACGACACTTGGCCATGACGGGAATCGAGACGGCCTGCTGGATACCCTTAATCATCTTGGGATCGCTCATGCGGGAGACACCGCCGGCGGCGCGGATGTCGGCCGGGATGCGCTCGAGCGCCATGACGGCGCAGGCGCCGGCCTCCTCGGCGATACGGGCCTGCTCGGGGGTGGTGACGTCCATGATGACGCCGCCCTTGAGCATCTGGGCGAGCTCTCGGTTGAGTTTGACGCGCTCGCCGCGCGCGGTGGGATCGGTTGCCATGGTTGCTCCTTCTTCGAGGTTGGTGTCGCTTGGTCGAACATCCTAGAGGGAAGGTGGACATGGCAAAATATTCAATTTGGGAGATAATGACAAGGCCAGACTAAGGCCAGTTTGAGTATACAGATAAGGCCAGAAGGGCGTGAGATGCTCGATTACAATTTGAACGAACGTGGATCCCTTACGCTGTACGAGTATATCTACCAGCGTATACGAGACGATATCGTCGATGGATCCATCGCTGCGGACGAGCATCTGCCTTCCAAGCGTACGCTTGCCGAACATCTAGCTACCAGTGTGATTACCATCGAGAATGCATATAGCCAGTTGGTTGCCGAAGGATATGTGTACACGCGACCGCGACAGGGGTTCTATGCAAGCGCCTTGCCCAAGACGCGCAGGGCTAAGCCTCGACAGGACGATGGCGAGCGGGATTCCTATTCACCGGTGGTTCGGGGGGCGGTGAAGGGCGGTTTACCCGCGCCGGCACCGCTCTCGCCCTCGGCGCTCGATGCGGCGCGGCTGTGGCAGCGTGCCCTCAGGGCGACGTTGACCTCAGAGGACGAGCGCGAGATCTTCGCTCCCGCTCCGGCCCAGGGCACGGAGCGGCTACGAGTCGCCATCGCGCGTCACTTGCGCGGTTCGCGCGGCATGAATGTCGATCCCGCGAACATCGTGGTCGGCGCCGGTGCGCAGCTGCTCGATACGATGCTCGTGCAGCTGCTGGGCCAAGAGCTGACCTATGCGGTCGAAGACCCCGGCTACCTGCGCCTCACGCATATCTACCAGGCAATGGGCTGCGAGGTGCGGCATATTCCGCTCGATGCCGAAGGTGTTTCTCTCGAGGCGCTTCGTTCGTCGGGCGCAGATGTGCTCCATCTGATGCCCTCGCATCAATATCCCACGGGGCTCGTCACGTCGATCGCCCGTCGCTACGCCCTCATGAGCTGGGCTTCCGAGCGCTCGGGCCGCTATCTCATCGAGGATGACTTCGACTGCGAGTTTCGCCTCGCGGGACGTCCTATCGCCCCGCTCGTCTCGATCGACGCGGCAGGTTCGGTCATCTACACCAACACGTTTTCGAAGAGCCTGTCCTCGGCGCTACGCTTGGCCTACATGGTGTTGCCGGATAAGCTCATGGCGCAGTTTGACCGCGATTTGGGCTTCTACGCCTCCTCGGTGAGTTCGATCGACCAGATCGCCTTGGCGCGTCTCCTTGAATCGGGAGAATACGAACGCCATGTGAGCCGTGTACGCAAGCGCGCCCGCGAGGCCCGTGACTGCATCGTGGACGCGGTCAAGCAGATTTGCTCTGACGGGTCGATTGAGGTCGAGCATCCCGACGATGGCCTCTATTGCGTGCTTGCCGCCGAGGGTTCCGCGGCCGCCCGCATGACGGCGGATGCCATGCCGGTGACACCGCTCGCCGATCATATATGGCGCGCGGAGAGTGCCGGTCCGGCGGACGGAAAGCGGCGTTTTCTGCTGCAGTATGAGCATGCCTCCGCGTTTGCCGAGGCCCTCCTCGGCGCATAGTCTCGGCATAAGGAAAACGGGGCCGGCTCCTTAAGGAACCGGCCCCATCTAAAGGTGCGATATGGAAGCGTCGGTTTAGCCGAAGTAGCGCTTGAGCAGGCCCTCGAATGCCTTGCCGTGACGAGCCTCGTCGCGAGCCATCTCATGCACGGTGTCGTGGATTGCATCGAGGTTGGCGGCCTTGGCACGCTTGGCGAGGTCGGTCTTGCCGGCGGTGGCGCCGTTCTCGGCCTCGACACGCATCTCGAGGTTCTTCTTGGTGGAGTCGGTCACGACCTCACCCAGCAGCTCGGCGAACTTGGCGGCGTGCTCGGCCTCCTCGTGAGCGGCCTTCTCGTAGTACAGGCCGACCTCGGGATAGCCCTCGCGATGGGCGACGCGCGCCATGGCGAGATACATACCGACCTCGGAGCACTCGCCCTCGAAGTTGGCACGCAGGTCGGCGACGATGTCCTCGGGGACACCCTCGGCCTTGCCGACGCCCACGACATGCTCGGCAGCCCAGGTGAAGCCGCCCTCATCCTGCTTGAGGAAACGCGAACCCGGAACGCCGCACTGGGGGCACTTGAAATCCTCGGGCAGCTCGTCGCCGTCAAACTCTTCAACATAACCGCAAACGGGGCAAACAAACTTCATGATTCGATCCCTTCGATCGATGGCGATGTGACGTATTGCCCGGTCCCTTATGGGCCCTCTCCGGGCGTGCGTCTTGACGAGTTCTATTATCCATAAATGCAACCAAATGTGAAGCCTATTAGGAATGATTTTTAATAAAACAATTTAAGCGCCGCAATTCCCGCGTTTCGCCTTTAGCAGCGACCGCACAGCCCACAGCGTACGCAGCCGTTGCAGATCAGTTGGCTTCCGCAGGTATGGCACCATTCATAGAAAGGTGGTTGCCAGAGCTCGGCACGGGGAACTTCAAGGCCCACCGGGTCACGAAGTTCCCATACGATCGAGCGTCCCCGATGCTGCAGCCCCGATTTCCAGGCCTGTTCGCTTTGCAGATTCTTATTGCGCAAATGGTAGGACTTTCCGTCTTTGACGAACACCGAGCCCGTCTCGATGAAGGCGAACGTCACGTCGGCGCGCACGCATTCGCTGTAAAGCGCTTGAACCCACTCATAGTGGCAGGGTCGTGCGCCTCCGTAGTTTTCGCCGCCGACGATGACCTGTTCGATGCCATGCTCGCCCAGGCAGCCCGGAGTTGCCGCTTCGATCGATGCGCTTCCGATATAGGGCGCGCACATCACGCCTCTATGCGCCGCGGGCGTCTCGAGCAGCAAGGGGATGCGCTCATTGGCACGTCTCTGGTTTTCGCACGTTACGTTGAGCATGACGTTTGGCCATCCCGCGCCCCAATCAGGTGGTAAACATGTGCTGAAGCGCTCCGGGCGCTTGGTCAGGATAAAGAACTTGACGTCGGGACGCTGACGGACGATCTCCCAAGCGGCGGGGCGCCATGGGTCGGCCTCGGGCACCAAAAAGTCCGAGGTCATGCAGATGCGGAGCAGCTCGCCAGCCTGAACTTTATAGGATCCGTCGCGTCGTCTCTGCAAAGGGTAGTCGAAACTCGATTTCGAGCGTGTGACGACATGGGGGTCGATTCCGCGATGCTTGTCCATATAGAACATATAGCAGTTAGCGCAGCCTTCGCTGGCGGGCGTGCAACCATGCCAGGGGTTCCAGATGTCGTGCATGCCCTGCGCCTCCCCGCGGTTCCTGTGTCGATCGGACGGTGTGCAGCATGGTAGCACCGCTCTTGAAATCGCAAAAAAGCGAGGTGCTTGTGTAAATGTTGATATGTAAACAAATAAGTAGTCTTCCATCGACGGTGGCGTTACAATCCCTCGGGTAAATGTTGATGTATTAACAAAAAAGAACCGAGGTTTGCCGATGCGATGGGAGAAAAGATGCTGGTGCCGAATCTATCAGGTGGCATTTAGGGCTGTGTTGCCATTGCTTCCGTATCGCGAGCCGATGCTCTTGGACAGTGTTGAGGGCGTTGCCGCGGCCCTCGGCGACCGGGGCATCAAAAGCGCTTTGCTGGTGACCGATCCCGGTATCGCGCGCTTGGGGCTGACGGGCACCCTTGAGCGTTCGCTTGCGAAGGCGGGTATCGGCTGCGCGATCTATTCGAAAACGCATGCTAATCCCACTGTGGAGGATGTCGAAGAGGCCGTGGCGCTTTACCGTGCACATAGATGCGAAGCCCTCATCGGCTTTGGTGGCGGATCGGCGATGGACTGTGCCAAGGGGGTCGGCGCGCGCATCGCCCAACCTCGAAAATCGCTCGAAAAGATGCGCGGTCTTTTGCGCATCCACCGTCGTCTCCCGCTTTTGATTGCCGTTCCCACGACCGCCGGCACCGGCAGCGAGGTGACGCTTGCCGCGGTTATCACCGACAGCGAGACGCACTACAAATACCCGATCAACGATTTTGTGCTCATTCCCCGTATTGCGGTTCACGATCCTGCGCTCACGCTTGGCTTGCCGGCGTCCATCACGGGCCAAACGGGGATGGATGCCCTCACCCATGCCGTCGAGGCCTATATCGGTCGCAGCGCCACGTCCTATACGAGGCAAAACGCCCGCGAGGCGGTGCGGCTCATCCATGACAACCTGCTCGGCGCCTATGAGGACGGGTCGGATATCGAGGCCCGCAGCAGCATGCTCGAGGCTTCTTATCGGGCGGGTATCGCTTTTACGCAATCGTATGTAGGCTACGTGCACGCTATCGCGCACAGCCTGGGAGGCCAGTACGGCATCGCCCATGGGCTTGCCAATGCCATCATCTTGCCGCATATGTTGCGGGCCTACGGAGAGTCTGCACAGGCGAAGCTCGCCGAGCTCTCGCGCGCGGCAGACATCGCATCAGCGACATCGAACGATAAAGAGGCGGCAGAGGCGTTTATCGCCTGGATTGAGCGCATGAACGCTAGGCTGGGGATTCCCGTCTACGTGGAGGACATTCGGCGTGCGGATATTCCTGTCATGGCTGCGCATGCCGACGCCGAGGCCAATCCGCTCTATCCGGTGCCACGCCTTATGGATCGCACGGAGCTGGAGCATATGTATGAGATCGTAGCCGGTCCTCATTTGATCAAGGAGGATGTATAGATGGATGCAATGCAGATCGCGCAAATCGTCGAGCATCAGCGGACCTACTTCAAGACGCACGCCACGTTTGATGTTGCCGAACGCAAACGGGCGCTGAAAGCGCTGCTTAAAGCGGTGCAGGCTCACGAGGATGATATCGCTGCGGCGCTTAAGGCCGATCTGGGAAAATCGCACGACGAGGCGTATATGTGCGAGATCGGTCTTTCACTGTCCGAGATCCGTTATCAGCTCGCGCACGTTGCCCGCTGGACACGACCCAAACTTCGCCCCTGCGATCTTGCCAACGCCATAAGTGTGTGCAGCACGCGGCAGGTGCCCTATGGCGTGACGCTGATCATGGCACCGTGGAACTATCCGTTCCTGCTGACGCTCGAGCCGCTTGCCGGTGCGCTTGCGGCGGGAAACACCGTGGTGCTCAAGCCGAGCGCGTACGCACCGGCATCGAGTGCGGTGCTCCGGCAGATGTGCGAAGAAGCCTTTGACCCGCGGCTTGTGTGCGTGGTGGAGGGCGGTCGCGCCGAGAACACGGCTTTGCTCGATCAACGCTGGGACAACATCTTTTTCACCGGCGGCGTCCATGTGGGCAAGCTCGTCATGGAGCGCGCGAGCGCCAACCTCACGCCCGTCACACTCGAGCTCGGAGGCAAGAGCCCCTGCATCGTCGACGCCACCGCCAACTTGCGTGTGGCGGCGCGCCGCATCGCCTTTGGCAAATGGCTCAACGCCGGCCAGACCTGTGTGGCGCCCGATTACCTCATGGTCGAGACGCGCGTACACGATGAGCTCATCGCGCACATCAAGGAAGAGACGCGCCACATGTTCGGCGAGCGCCCGCTCGATAATCCTGACTACGGGCACATGATCAGCGAGAAGCACTTCGAGCGCGTGATGGAGCTTATCGATCACGACAACGTGGTGCTCGGCGGGGGTTCGAGCCCCGAGTCGCTCAAGATCGAGCCGACGATCCTCGATGGTGTCACTCCTGCGGACCCGGTGATGCAGGAGGAGATCTTCGGCCCGGTGCTGCCTGTGCTTACGTACGACACGCTCGATGAGGTCGAGCGCTTTGTGACGGAGCGGCCCACGCCGCTTGCGCTCTATATCTTTAGCGAGGACCGTGCTGTGCAGCAGCGCTTTACGCGATACGTGCCCTTTGGCGGCGGCTGCGTCAACGATACCATCATGCATCTCGCCACGAGCCATATGGGCTTTGGGGGCATGGGGGCGAGTGGCATGGGCCGCTATCACGGGCGCGAGAGCTTCGATACCTTCAGCCACAAGAAGAGTGTGGTCAATAAGGCGACATGGGTCGACATGCCGTTTCGCTACGCGCCGTATCACGCGTGGAAGAGCAAGTTCGTCCGTCTGTTTGTGCACTAGCGTCGGGCCGTGGCAGCGGCGCGGGACGTGGGCGGCCCGAGACCCGGCGTACCATCGCGCGCTCTTTGGAGGCCTTTTCGGATAGGGTGAATCGACCTCCGTGCCCATGCCCCGCATGCGGTAGAGTCTTGCCCTGAGCATGAAAACACGACGAAGGGCAAACCAATGATGTGGTTCACCGCCGACCTTCATCTGGGCGACACGAATATCCTGCATGATATGGATCGACCGTTTTCCTCTGTCGAGGAGATGAACCGCAAGGTCATCGATGCCATCAACGAGAAGGTTGCCGAGGATGATCGCCTCTATATCCTGGGTGATTTCACGTATCGCCTTTCCATGGCGGAGGCCGTGCGCCTGCGCGAACGCATCGCGTGCCAAAACATCGTGCTCATTCGCGGCAACCATGATGGTGACTGGGAGGACTCCAAGGCCCCGGATATCTGGTCCGTCGTACGCGACTACCTCGAGATCGAACCGGGCTACGCCAAGGGTCACCGTCTGGTGCTAAGCCACTACCCCATGCTCAGCTGGAACGGCAAAGCGCGCGGCGCCATCATGCTTCATGGGCATATCCACAGCCGCGGTGAGCGCACCAACGCCCGCAACCGCGATCGCGAGCGCCCGATCCTGCGTTACGATGTGGGTCTGGACGCCAACGGCTACGTGCCGGTCAGTCGCGACCAGATCCTAAAGTTTTTCGGCCTGTAGGGGATAGACAGCACATGCGCGCCATTCAACGCATCAACCATAACGCCGCAATCTGCGAGGACGGGGCCGGCCGCCAGCTTATCGCGCTGGGGCGCGGTATCGGCTTTGGTGATATGCCGCATGAGGTCGATCTCGATCTGGTGACGCGTACGTTCTACGGCATCGACAAGAAGTATCTGGCGTTTATCGACGAGGTCGATCCCGAGGTACTCGAGTTCTCGGCCCAGCTTGCCGATATCGTCACGGCGCAGGTGTCCTATGAGCTGAGCCCCAACCTGCCCATCACGCTCGCCGACCATATCCAGTTTGCCATCAAGCGCGCTCGCGACCATATGGTGATGGCGCTGCCGCTCGAGCAGGATCTAGAGCAGCTTCATCCCATCGAATATCGCATCGGGCAGATGGCCGTCAACGGAATCCAAAAGACCTTTAAGGTGCGCATGCCCAGCAAGGAGGCGGGCGGCATCGCCATGTCGATCATCAACGCGGCGGTTCGTCCCAGCGATCGGCGAGTGCTCGAGGAGCGCCGCGAGGAACGCCTGCTCGATAAGACGGTCGCAGTGATTGAAGATGAGCTGGGCGTCGGGGTCGATCGCTCGTCGTTTGCGTTCACGCGTTTTGCCACGCATGTGCGCTATCTGCTCGATCGCGTGGCAAAGGGCGAGCCCATCGAGAGCGAGAATTCGGGACTGTATGACGTGATGGTCGAGCAGTATCCGACCGCCGCGCGCTGCGCCGGACGGATCGATGAGCTCGTTCAGGGTGCTTTTGGTGAACAGCTGTCGCGCGAAGAGCTCGTCTATCTCATCATGCACGTAAACCGCGTGGCGCAGGCGGCCGAGAAGTGATGCAGGACGCCGTTTGCGGATAAAAACCGACCGTCTGCCGGCTTAATTTTGGACATGTTGGTGTTCTTGCGAGTAGAGTCGTTCTTGTGTTGGGTGTTACTCACGGCGCAGCTCCGAGAGGCACTACCGATTCTGCTGAGACCTGAGCTAGGTCTCTATCGGTTGTGCGTGGGGGCTTTTTTATTGCCGATTCACCCTGAATTCCCCGTAATCGAATCCCTCGTTCAACCGATTCCGCATGATGCGCAGATGCGGATGGAATCGTGGTGGCCCAATGTCCGTTAGTCGGAAGAGAAGGGAATCGACATGGCTGTCGATAACAAGAAGATCGCCGAGGACGTGCTTGCGGCCGTCGGTGGGGCCTCGAATATCACGAGCGCGACGCACTGCATGACGCGTCTGCGCTTGAACCTCAAGGACCAGTCCATCCCCAAAGACGATGAGATCAAGAAGATCAAGGGCGTGCTCGGCGCCCAGTGGTCGGGCGGCCAGTACCAGGTGATCATCGGCCAGAATGTGCCCAAGGTCTACGAGGCCGCGCTCGCACTCGGCGTGAAAGGCGAAGGTGCACTCGATGAGAATCTGGACGCGGGCGTCAAGGAGCCGCTGACGCCGAAGAGTGCGGCAAAGGCCGTCCTCAACTACGTCTCCAAGTCCGTCGTATCGCTGATTCCGATCATGCTCGCCGCCGCCATGTTCCGCACCGTTGCGGCGATCTGCGGACCCACCATGCTCAATATCTGGTCTACGGACAGCGAGATCTACAACCTGTTCAATAACTGGCTGTACAACGCAGGCTTCTACTTCATGCCGATATTCTTGGGATGGTCTGCTGCTAAGCAGCTTGGAGCCAGCCCCCAGCTCGGTATGATGCTCGGCGGCGTGCTCATCGCTCCCGAGCTGATGGATTTGGTGAACGCCGCCGCGGAGACCGGTGCGACTACGACCAGCGTGTACGGTTTGCCGGCGATGCTCAACAACTACAGCTCGACCGTGCTTCCCATCCTGCTTTGCGTGCCCGTCATGTGGCAGGTCGAGAAGTTTTTCAAGAAGGTTATCCCCGATGCGCTCGCCACGGTGTTCAATCCCTTCCTGACGATGCTCATCATGGTGCCTGTGTCCCTGTGCATCTTGGCTCCCATCGGCTCGGTGCTTGGTGACGGCTTGGGTAACTTCATGTTCTCGCTCGGAAACGCCGGCGGGATCGCTACGGTGGTCGCGATCGCGATTATCGGTGGTTTCTGGGAGTTCTTCGTCATGACCGGCATGCACCAGGTGCTCATCACGCTCGGTATGGCCATGCTGGTCCAAAACGGGTTCGATTCGTGCGTGTTTGCCGGCGCCATGGTCGCCTGCGCCGCCTCTTGGGGTATGGCCATGGGCGGTTTTCTCCGCATTCGCGAGAAAGAGGAGAAAAGCCAGATGCTCGGCTTCCTTATCTCTGCGTTCGTCGGCGGCGTGACCGAGCCCGTTCTCTACGGCTGCGGTTTCAAGTATCTGAGGACGTTTGCCGGCCTGATCGCCGGCGGTATCGCAGGCGGACTTGTGACGGCGCTGGCCGGTTGCAAGATTTACGTTATCGGCAACGCGAGCATCATCGCCGCCGTTGCCGCCTACGCCGGCGGCGGTACGGCGAACTTCGTGTGGGGCTGTGTGTCCCTTGCGGTGGCCTTTGTCGTGTCGGCTGTGGTGACCTACCTCTTCGGCTTCACCAAGGAGCAGCTGGCCGAAGATGCCGCTGCGGCCGAGGCATAAAGATCGATCTGTCTGCTATCGTTGCCAAGAAGGCTATGGCCGCCCACAGAAATGCGGGCGGCCGCTCATGTATAGAAGGAGCCGTCATGAAACAGCTTTTGATCCGTGCCGATGATATCGGCTATTCGTATGCCGTCGATCTGGGAATCGCACGCGCCGTGAACGAGGGCCTCGTGCGCTCGGTGGGGCTTATGCCCAATATGCCCGAGGCCGCGCGGGGTTGGTCGCTTGTCGCTGACGCCGATATTGCCGTGGGTCAACATACCAACGTGTGCCTGGGAAAGCCCTGCGCCGACCCTGCACTCATCCCCAGCATGCTTGACGAACGCGGTGACTTCCATAGCAGCCGTACCTTCCGCGAGCACTACAAGCGCGGCGAGGAGCTTGTGAGCTATGACGAGGCCGTTATCGAGATCGAGGCCCAGCATGATCGCTTTCTCGAGATCGTGGGCCGCGAGCCCGATTACTTCGAGGCGCATGCCGTGATGAGCGACAACCTCAACCGCGCGATCGCCGACGTGGCAGCCGCACACGGGCTGCGCTGCCAGCCGGCGAGTTTCGACCCCACGGCAAAGGTCCGTTGCGGCGACACGGACGTGCGCATGGTCATGCATTCGATGGAGCCGGGCTATGAGCCAAAGGCATCAATCATGGAGACGGTTCGCGGCATGGTCGACGGCGATACGGTGGTCTTTGTCTGCCATCCGGGCTATCTGGATCGTTTCATTCTCGAGCACAGCTCGCTCACGACCGACCGCACCAAAGAGGTCGATGCGCTCATCGACCCCGAACTTCGCGCCTGGCTTGAAGGGCAATCTGGCCTGCGGCTGATTGACTATCGCGAACTGTAGCGCATGCTGTTCGGCGTCGTTACCTGCATGGTGACGGCGCCGTTCTTTTTGTCCGCACGGGGCGCTAAAGTGTTGGCAGTCTGGAATACGGTTGCAGAGGAGCTGCCATGAACGAGATCAAGTGTCCCCATTGCGGCGAGGTTTTCAAGGTCGATGCGTCCGGGTACGCCGATATCGTCAAGCAGGTGCGTGACGCTGAGTTTGCGCATGACGTGCACGAGCGCGAGGAGATTGCCCGGCGCGAGGGCACACAGGCGCTCGAGCTCGAGCGCTCCCAGGCGGCGGCGAACTTGCAGAAGGCTCTTGCCGAGCGTGATGCCCAGATCGAACGCCTCAAGCACGAGGCGGCTTCGCAGCTGGCCGAGGCGCGTGCCAAGGGGGCGGCCGAGCTTACGGAGCAAAAGGGTGCCGCGGCCGCGGAGCTCGCGCGTGCGGTCGCTGATCGCGATGCCGAGCTTGCCGAGCTGCGCGCCAAGCTCGAGGCGGCGGCGGGAGAGCGTGAGGCGGCGCGCAAACAGGCGGCCGCCGAGGCGCATGCTGCCGCGCAAAAGGATGCGGACGAGGAACGTGCCGCGGCACAGCAGGTTGCGGTCGAACTCCAACGTGAAGTCGACCGTCTGCGGGCGGAAGCCGCGCGCAATGCCGACGCCGTGAAGCTCGCAAAGGCCGCAGCACACGATGAGGCGCAGCAGGATCTCGCCGCCCGTGATGCTCAGATCGCCGAGCTCAAAGCGAAACTCGAAGCTGCCGATGGCGTGCGAGAGATGGCGTTGGCGCAGGCCGCGGCGGAAGCCGACCGCAAGGCTGCCGCGGCTCTTTCGGAGTCGGAGCGAAAGGCGGCCGATGGCCTTGCCGCAGCCCAGCGTGAGACCGAGGTCCTGCGCTCCCAACTCAAGATCCAGCAGAGCGAGGCTGCGGCCCATGAGGCCCAGGCCGTCGCCGCCGCCGAGCGGGAGCGCGACGAGGCACGTGCCAAGCTCACGAGCGAGCTCGCCGTGCGCGATTCGCGCGAGGAGCAGGCAAAGGCCGCCCATGAGCTCGAGCTCGCCCAGGCCAGGAGGGCGAGCGAGGAGCTCATTCGCTATAAGGACGAGGAAATCGAGCGTCTCAAGGACATGAAGGTGCGCCTGTCCACCAAAATGGTGGGCGAGAGCCTGGAGCAGCACTGCGAGACCGAGTTCAATCGTTTGCGCATGACGGCATTTCCTCATGCGTATTTCGAGAAGGACAACGATGCGTCTGAGGGCACGAAGGGCGACTTCATCTTCCGTGAATGCGACGAGGCGGGCAACGAGATCATCTCCATCATGTTCGAGATGAAAAACGAGAACGATGAGACGGTGACCAAGCACAAGAACGAGGACTTCTTTAAAAAGCTCGACCACGATCGCAAGCAGAAGGGATGCGAGTATGCCGTGCTGTGCACGCTGCTCGAACCCGAGAGCGATTTTTACAACGCCGGTATCGTCGATGTGAGCTACCGCTACGAGAAGATGTATGTGATCCGCCCGCAGTTCTTTATCCCCATCATCACGCTGTTACGCAATGCCGCGCTTGGGTCGCTTCGCTACAAACAGGAACTTGCCGAATACAAGCAGCAGAATATCGACGTCACGAACTTCGAGGCCAAGATGGAGAAGTTCAAAGACGGGTTCTCGCGCAACTACAACCTGGCGAGCAAACAGTTCGAGTCGGCCATCAAGGAGATTGATGCGGCCATCAAGCAGCTCGAGAAGACCAAGGACGATCTGCGCCGCAGCACCGAGAACCTGCGTCTGGCCCATAACAAGGCAGAAGATCTGACGATCCGCAAGCTCACTTGGGGCAACAAGACCATGAAGGCGGCGTTCGACGAGGCGCGTGAGGCGAGCCCGAAGGCTGGTGCAACGGATGACGCTGAGATGTCTGAGCAGTCTCCGGCGGTGGCTGACTCCTACGAGATCGGGGAAGATGGGGAATAATATTTTTTGAAAATTGTCAGTTGACTTCGCTTGAGTAAAGCGTATTATCTCAGTCACATTACGGGAGCGGCACCTGTTGGTGCTGCCGGTCTTAGCAAGAGGTGTTTTGCATGCGTCATATCGGCAACATTATTATTACCAGCATTATTAGCTAGTACGGGTTGCCGATGATGGCTGCCCGTACGTTGCGGGCAGCCTAGTATACCGGAGGCTGCAATTTGCGGTCTCCGGTTTTTTGTTGCTCGCAATGTTTGTTATCGCGAATACCCCCTATCGATAAAATCATTGCGAAAGGAACAATCATGTCCAACGTCAAACTCAACGCCAAGCAGAACGAGCTCGTCGAGGCCCTCTACGGCGCCTACGTTAAAAACGACGCGGGCGAGAAGAACGAACCGCTCACCATGGCTGACTGGGAAGGTGTCGTCACCGATGATGACGCTGCCTATGCCGTACAGGATGCCGTCATGGCCAAGAAAGGAGTTCCCGTTGCGGGCTACAAGGTCTCGTTGACATCCAAGGAAACCCAGGACATGTTCGATTCCGACTGTCCGCTCTATGGAGCGCAGGTCGCCGAGCGATTTTTTGCCTCGCCGGTGACGCTTTCGCTCAACCGTTTCAACGAGCCGCTCGTCGAGGTCGAGTTCTGCTTCCATGCCAAGGAGGACCTGAGTGCGTCAGACTCGCTCGACGACCTGCTCTCCAAGTGCACCGTCGCGGCCGATATGGAGGTGCCCGATGCGCGCTTCGCTCAGTGGTTCCCCACGCTCTCCAAGTACCTCGTTATGAGCGACTGCGCCGTGGGCGGTTGCGTCGTCTACGGCAAGGAGGTCGACGGTAGCGAGCTCACGGTCGACGGTATGGCCGGCTACCATGCCAAGTGCTATCACGATGGCGCGTTCGTCAAGGAGGGCGACACCTCCGAGATCCTCGGCAATCCCGTCAAGTCGCTCCAGTGGCTCGTGGGCAAGCTCGAGAGCCAGGGCAAGCGCTTTACCCGTGGCATGCGCGTCTCCGTCGGCACCGTGTTCGTGCCCGTGGCGTTTACCAAGGGTGTCTGGACCGTCGAGTTCGATGGACCCTTCGGCAAGCTCGAGGTGACGGCCGAGTAGATGACCTTTGGGTTCAAATGAGCGAGGCGCCCTCGGTGAAAAACCGAGGGCGCCCCGCTTTATTCGGTTTGGCAGCCGTTACAGGTCTTCGAGCAGGTCCTCGATAAAGCCCACACGGTAGTTCTTGAAGATGACCTCGCCGCCGTCCTGGGTGGCATCGAGGTCGACGTCGCCCATGATGCCAAAGTCGTGGTCGCCGTCCTCGTCGGCGAAGATCTGGTGCACGTGCCACACGTGATCGCTCTTCTCGTCCGATTCGTCGATCGTGAACATCGCCGTCGAGTGAGCATCGCCATCGGTGAGGATTTCCTCATGCTGCTCGTGGTAGGTGTCGAGCGCCTTTTGCCAGCGCACCTCGCCCATACCCCACTCACTGTCGAGCTCTCCCAGGTCGCGCACGTGTCCGCGCGCGGCAAGCGTCACACGGCGGAAGAGGGCGTTGCGCACGAGCAGCGTGCATCCGCGGCGGTCGGCCACGACCTCGTCGATGCCCTTGGGCGGAGCGGCGTCGAGCGCGGCGGGGTTGCCGGCGTTCTCCCACTCGTCGACCAGGCTCGAGTCAACGGAGCGCACCACGAAACCGAGCCAGCTGATGATGTCGTTCAGGCGCTCGTCGCGTTTCTCGATGGGCACGGTACGGTCGAGAGAACGGTAGGCCTCGGCCAGGTAGCGCAGGAGGATGCCCTCTGAGCGGGCGATGCCGAGCTTTTGGATATAGCCCTTGAAGTCGCTTGCGCTCTCGAGCATATCGCGCAGGACGCTCTTGGGGGAGAGGCGGTAATCGTTGGCCCAGGGGACCTCTTGGCAGTATCTGTAAAATGCGGCATCGAGCAGGTCCTCGAGGGGCTTCTCATACGTGACGTCTTGGATGCGCTCGAGACGCTCTTCGTATTCGATGCCGTCCGCCTTCATCTCGGCCATGGCGCGGTCGCGGGCGGCGCGTTCCTGGGCGCGGAGCACCTGCTTGGGATCCTCGAGCGTGGCCTCGACCATAGAGATGAGGTCCATGGTGTAGGTCTCGCTCTCGGGATCGAGGAGCTCCAGCGCCGCGAGTAAAAACGGCGAGAGCGGTTGGTCGAGCGCGAAGTCGTCGGGCAGGTCGACGGTGAGGGCATAGTCGATGTCGGGCTCGGTGTCCGCAGATGCTCCCGGCGCCGGCGGGACCTCCGTGCGCACGACGACGCCGGAATCGATGAGCGTGGCGAAGACCTCGTCAGCGCGAAGCTCGAGCTTGGTCTTCTCCTCGGGGGTCTGCAGACTCGTCTCGATCAGGTCGTGCACGCGGGCGCGTGCGTCGCCGCCTTGCTCCACCACGCTGATCACCATGGAATGTGTGATGCGAAGACGCGGCTTGAGCGTCTCGGGCTGCGTCTCGATCAGGCGCTGATAAGTCTGCTTATTCCAGGTTACAAAGCCCTCGGGTGCCTTTTTCTTCTTGATCTTGCGGAGCTTCTTGGGGTCGTCGCCCGCTTTGGCCATGAGCTTGGCGTTCTCGATCTCGTGTTCCGGTGCCTCGGCGATGACCATGCCCTCGGTGTCAAAGCCCGAGCGCCCGGCGCGACCGGCGATCTGGTGGAACTCGCGGGCGCGCAGGCGGCGCATCTTGTATCCGTCGAACTTGGTGAGCGCCGTGAGCAGCACGGTATGGATGGGCACGTTGATGCCGACGCCGAGCGTGTCGGTGCCGCAGATCACGGGCAGAAGGCCCTGCTGCGCCAAGCGCTCGACGAGCAGGCGGTAGCGCGGCAGCATGCCGGCGTGGTGCACGCCCACGCCGCAGCCGAGCAGGCGCTTCAGGATCTTGCCGAAGGCGGTCGAGAAGCTCGTGCCGCGGGAAGCCTCTTTGATGGCCTCGCGCTGCTCCTTAGTCGCGATGCCGAAGTTCGCAAGCGACTGGGCCGTGGAAAGTGCGGCGTCCTGGCTGAAGTGCACGATGTAGAGCGGGGCCTCGCCGCGGCGCATGGCGAGCTCGACGGTTCCCTCGATGGAGGTCGTGACGTAGTCATAGCTGAGCGGTACGGGGCGCGGCGCGTCGACGACGAGATCGCAGGCGGCACCGGTGTGCTCCTCGAGCGAGGCCGCGATGGCGGTGACGTCGCCGAGGGTGGCGCTCATGAGCATGAACTGCGTATGGGGAAGCGTGAGCAGAGGAACCTGCCAGGCCCAACCGCGGTCGGGGTCGGCGAAGTAATGGAACTCGTCCATGGCCACGCAGCCTACATCGGCACCCTCTCCTTCGCGCAGGGCGTCGTTGGCAAGGATCTCGGCCGTGCAGCAGATCACGGGTGCCTTGGTGTTGATGTGCGTGTCGCCCGTGATCATGCCTACATTGTCGCGGCCGAGCACCTGGACAAGGTCGAAAAACTTCTCGCTCACGAGCGCCTTGATGGGCGCGGTGTAGTAGCAGCGTTTGCCTTGGGCCATGCCCATGAAGAGCATGCCGAGTGCGACGAGCGACTTGCCCGATCCCGTGGGGGTGCCCAGGATCACGTGATCGCCGGCTGCGAGGTCCATGAGGGCTTCTTCCTGGTGGTCCCAGAGTTCGATTCCGCGCTCGGCCGTCCATTCGTAGAAGCGCTCGAACGCCTCGTCGGGGGCGAGCCAAGGCTCGGGCTCGCTGCCGTCCTCGGGCTCCCACCAGGTGGGGGAGAGGCTCCCGAGCGAGCCGAACTCCGCCTCGGTACCGGTGCCGCCGGCAAAGGAGCTCGCCGCGCCGGCGCCGGTGACGGGTGCTGCGCTCACGGCAGAGTTTTGGTCGGTATCGGTTTTGTTTGATGCCATATCGCTGCTTTCTATCGTTTCATCTGTCATTCATTATGGCGGAGCTCGCGGATGCCGGGCCGTAATGTCCGAAAATGCCGAATATCGTCGTGTAGGACACCATTACCAACGCTTTGTTTTGCGTTATGTGTAGGTTAAATCGGCCAAGCCGACTATACAGGTATCTCGACAGCATTTTACCTGCGAAAACGTGAGCGAAAGCCATCCTATATCCGGCCTATTTCCTTAGACCTACACATAACGAAGACTATCGTCTCTTTTGGCGACCTCGATCGCATCTCCAGCGTTCTTGAGTGCCGATTGTTTCCCAGTCGACGAAGATATTTCGCCGTAAATCGAGCTCAGCTTCCTTTTCCGTCGGCGTCTTGTCGCGAAACTCCATGGATATCTTCTCGAAGATCAGGCGCCTGAGGACATCAAATTGTTGCTGGCTTGATATTTGTTGATACGTGATAAAGACAATCTCATAACCCATGGTAGACAGAGCGGTTGCTCTGTCGGCATCCGAGTCTTTAACTCCGCCGACTCCGTGCGAGATGCGCCCTTGACACTCAAGCGCCAGGTCATGCTCACCGTCCTCGGATGTCAAGTAGATATCGATATAGGCGCGTTTGTTCTTGCATAGTTTTCGAGCGTCGGCACTTAACATGACTTCGTGGTTGTTTGAGATCGATAAACCCTCCCCACCGCTCGACCTTGGTAAGAACAGCAGCAAAGAGAGCTGTGCCTCGAAGGGGGATGCCGTTACTCCCGAAACCATGTGGAAGGCGCTTGCGAGACGTTTGTTCCCACGAATGCCTCTCGTCGATTCGATGAATTTGCCAAGCTCATGCAGCTCGACGAGCGGGGCTCGCGACCAGAGGTTGCTGGGGGTTCCGTCATCGCCGGCGATGCGTTTCCATCCATCGACTCCCTTGGCCAGCTCCTGGCGATACGGGGCAAGGAGCTCCTCTATCGTGTCGCTCGGGTTGAAGATGGCAAAGGAGCCGCACATCTCATATATCGCCAGCGCGAGGCGTTCCGTCGTAACCGTGCTCGCAAGAGAGAGGAGCGTCATTTCCGGCGAAGTGACCTTGAAGTCATGCTCGGTTTCGCGTATCGATCCAAAGGGTAGATCGGCGCTGCACACCCTGTGCTTGAAACACTTTGCGTTCGTACGATGCTTTGCGTTGGGGACCAGGATGTTGAGGGGAAAGCCTATCGCGTCCGTCAGGGTGAGATTCGAAGTGAGATCGCTGTGGTGGACATTCGATTCATCAATCGTGACCATCGGCAGCAGCGAGAGTACCGGGGGTGGAATCCGGTAGTAGTTGAAAGCCGATATGTTGCAAAGCGTAATGTCCATGATGGACATAGCGTACCCGCCGAGCGAGCATTCCAAAACGCTGGGGAGGGAGTGACCGTTTGGCATCGGCTAACGGGGGATACTTGACAACGGGGAGATGACCGCGGCAACGTGGGCGAAGGGAGCTGATTTTGAGCTGCTCGTTAGCCGGATCACCTTGTTATGTGTAGGTTTGTGGCCAACTGCTGAGTATTCATGAAAATGCTAAATCGTTGACCTGCGGAAATATAGATCGAACATGGGCCATACCCGAGTAATTCGAATTGACCTACACATAACGTGAAATAATGTCGAACCAAGCTCGGTTTTGGGCGGCTTGGTTACCTGTTGGACTCCTGTGGAAGCGCGCTTTTGCCTTTACGGGCGCGGTTTATAAAGTTTTCAACGGCCTCTTCCATGCCGAGTGGCACATAGGTGAGGGAGTCGAGATCCCTCGGTAGGTAGCAGGCGAGGCTTTGCTCCTGTGTGCGTCCCGCGGCGATCTGCTCGTCCGCAGGTTCGGGGCCCGGTGTGGCGCAGATGCCGTGGACGGTGGCCCCCATCTCGTGGGTGCGGTGCTCATATTCGGTCTCGGGGTGCTCGGGGTGGTCCGCGCGCATGTCGTCACTTTCCCAGACCGTCTCGTATCCTGCGGCGGCAAACTGCCCGCGCGCATAGTCGCGCAGGGGTTGGCTGTCCGTGCGGAGCGTCACGGTCGCGCCGACGGCGAGCAGCGGGCGGTACGACAGGAGCGCGTCGATGTAGACGAGCCGGCGTTTGGCGTGTCGCGCCTTGGGGCACGGCGTGGGAAAGTTGATCGTGATGGCATCGAGCTCACCCGGGGCAAACAGCGCCGACAGCGAGGTTGCTCGGCGCGGCAGGACGATGGCGTTCGCGAGCCCCGCCTCGCAGATCTTCTGCGCGGCATAGGCGATGCAGATGGGCTCTTGATCAATGCCGATAAACAGTGCACGGGGCTCGCGCTGCGCTCTTTCGACAAGATAGGTGCCTTTACCGCATCCAAGATCGAGGTGGACGCGGGCAGATGGGGCGTCGCCGATTGCCGCGCAGGCCTCGCGCCAGCGACCGCTATAGCATTCGGGCGTCATTTCGATTGCGCTGGCGTAGCGCTCCAAGCGCTCTTCGAGCACAAAGTTCTTGGGCGTTCGGACATGTACGGCTCCCATGGGGCTCCTTGTTTGAGTCTGAGTTGGGTGAAGGACAGCGACACTACAGGCGCTTGAGGATGACGTAGCGGTTGAGATCGCCGGAGCGGCCGTCGGCATGGAAGCGCTCGAGTTCGCGCACAGGCACCTCTCCACTTTTGTAGAACGTTCGCACGCCACGCACCAGCTCGGTGATCTGCGCATCGTCGAAGTGGTGGCAGTACCGATAAGCGTGCCGATCGTTCTGCCAGCCGATTAAATGGTCGCCGGGCTCGAACTGCGTGGACTCATACCCCTCGAAAGGGGGTGCGAGCTCGGCGCGGGCCTCGGCGCGGACGGCCTTCTTGGCCATGCGCTCGTCGTTCATGAACTCCCAGAAGCTGATGGCGATGACGCCTCCCGGGCGCGTCTGACGCACCAGCGCATCGAGCACACGCACGCGATACTCGCACGACGGCACGTGATGCATGAACCCGAAGCACACCGTGATGTCTGCGAGCGGCGCGTCGAAGAGCGTATCGGGCGGGCAGGCGGGATTGAGCTTCATGAGGGCATCGAGGACATCGAGCTCCTGGAAATGCAAGTTGGGGATACGAAGGGCATGTCCGCGCGCATCGATGGCGAGGTCCTGACAAGAGTCGACGCCATAAAATTCAAGAGGGAACGTCTCGTCCATCTGTGGCGTATCGCGCGCGCCCTTGGCCGTAAGCAGACCGCCGGAGAGGAAATGCTCGAAGCGCATGTTGCCGCAAGCGAGGTCGAAGACGCGAACGGGCCGCTCGATCTTATCGATATCGAGCTGCCTGATCGCGGTGTCCATGGTGCGGATCCATCCGGGCCATGGTGCCTGACGGGTATCCGAGAACGAAGCGGAATGTTCGCGATAGAACGTATTGTTGAGCTGGATGAGCGATGAGGCGAAATCGCGGTTCACGGCGCTCTGTCCTCCTGGCGGTCGCGTGGTTGCACTGGCTTCGACCATACTAACGCGTGACGACCGCACGATTTGGCGAAGTGACTAAAATCGTTATGTGATTCATCATCTTCGCAGCTCATGGACCACGCAACCGCTGGTTGTCAAAACGCTCACCAGAATAGGTGGAGCGATTTGCGCGGTGGCGGATACATTATGAGGCGTCAAAGGTGCCTTGAGATCGAAGACCGCTCGGACATTCGCCCGGGCCCATGCATTGGAGGATATATGAACGTCGAGACGGCGCAACGACTTGCCGATCTTCGCCGCAGCAAGGGATATAGCCAAGAAGGGCTGGCACGCAAGCTCGGACTCTCACGTCAAGCGGTGAGCAAGTGGGAGCGGGCGGAGAGCTCTCCCGATACCGAGAACCTGATCGCGCTTGCCAAGCTCTATGGCGTGAGCCTGGACGAGCTTCTGAACCAGAGTGATGAGATCGAGGACGACATCGCGTTCGAGAACGAGGACCGGGCGCGTCAGCGCGAGGCGGAGGCGGCGGAGCGGGCCCGCACGCACGAGGCGGCGGCGCGGGCGACTGAGGCGGCGTCGCAGGCGAGCGATGCCGCGGCGAAGGCGGCCCAGGCGGCGAGTTGGAGCGCGCAGGCCGCGAATGCGGCGACGGCGACGGGCAACGCCAAACCTGAGAAGGGCCCGTTCCAGTCGTTCCCGTATTGGGCGGTCTGCTGGATTCTCTTCTTCGTGCTGTTCTTCGCGTTCGGTTTCGGTCCCTTCGCGGCGCTCATTTTCTTTACCATGCCCATCTACAAGTGGGTGGCGCGTTCGCTCGACGGTGACTGGGCGCGCGGCGATGCTCCCGCCGCGCCCGATTCCCCGGTGGCGGCTCCCGTCGTGCAGGGCGGTCAGGACGACGAGGGTGGTGAGAATCGATGAAGCTTTCGCACGAGTCGAAAATACGCTTGGGCGTGCTCGCTGCGTCGGCCGCGGCGCTTATCGTGGCAATGTGGGGACTGTCGTTCGCCCGGGGGCGCGCGGTCGAGAATTTCAATTTCCGCAACATCGCGAAATCCATCGGGGAGGATGTCGATAGTCCCGAGAGCCGCGGGTACGCTTCGATGTTCACGAAGTTGTCGAGCGCATCGTTCGCCGCCGATACGGTGCAGGAGGTCGACTTCAATGTGTCCTCGGGCACCGTGAAGACCAAGATCGTCGATGGCGACGAGGTCACGGTGAGCGAGTCCGCCCATGTCAAGAAGGGCCTCAAGCCGGCGCGCGCGGCTACCAAGGGATTGGCGAGCGTTGAGAACGGCGTGCTCAAGATCTCGAAGTTCGACTACGATGACGGGAGCGCGATCGGGCGCGTGGTGACAGTCGGTATCCCGCGCAAACTCGCAGGCAAGTTGAGCCGTATCAACCTGACCGTGGAGTCGGGGGATGTGAAGATCGATGGCCTGACGTGCAGCGAGCTCGATATGGTCGTGGAGTCCGGCGATGTCGAGTTCAACGGCAGCGTGACCAATAGCCTCGATATCCAACTCGAGTCGGGTGACGTGAAGGTGATCCTCGACCGTGCCCCCGCGACCGCGATGGACGTGACCGAGGGAAGCGGCGATGTCGAGATCTCCATTCCCGAGAAGACGGGGTTCACTGCCCAGCTCACGATCGAGAGCGGGGACTTCGAGAGCGATTTCCTCTCCAGCGAAATCGACGGGGATGACGTCTCGAACATGACGTTCGACAACGGTGATAAATCGGCGACATATCGTTTCGATATCGATTCGGGGGATATGACGCTGGACTCCCATTAAAAATCGGGCAATGGGGCCAATTTGCCTTATTCATCGAGAGGTCGGGCGATGCCGCGTGCGGTATCGCCCGGCTTTCCCTTTACAATAAGAGCTATGGAACAGATCATCTTGAACATACTCGAGGCTCTTCGTCGCGGCGAGACCGTGGACGACAAGGCCCTCGTCAAATTGATACATGCCGAGGCCCGCCGTGAGGGTGCTGACAAACGCGACTTGGCCAAACGACGGCTGCTGCCGTACTACCAGCGCGTCAAGCGTGACGAGCCGGAGCGCTGGGCCGCATGGGACGTGACACCCGAGCTTGAGCGCCGCTTACTCGAGACGCTCCGCATGAAGCCGCGCCGCACGGCCTCGGGTGTGGCAACCATCACGGTTATCACCAAACCCTGGCCGTGCTCGGGCGACTGCCTCTTTTGCCCCAACGATCTCCGCATGCCCAAGAGCTATCTTCATGCGGAGCCGGCGTGTGCCCGCGCGGAGCAGAACTGCTTCGATCCCTATCTCCAGGTGAGTGCACGCCTCACTGCGCTCACGCAGATGGGGCACGCGACCGACAAGATCGAGCTCATCGTGCTCGGTGGCACTTGGAGCGACTATCCGCAGGAGTACCAGATTTGGTTTATCTCGGAGCTTTTTCGTGCGCTCAACGATGATGCCGTGGCGGGCATCGCTGCGAATCCCATGCTCGCGCGTCCCGGTATGAGTCGCGCCGAGGCGGGACGTCTACTCGACGATGCGCCTGCGGACGCACTGCCGCCGGTGGTTGCCGAACGTCGTCAGCGCTATCGAGATGCCGGTATCGTTACGGATGAGGCTACGCTCGCGGCGGGCGTTGCCGTCGATCAAGCTAAGGTTGACGAGCGGGAGGGCGGCTACAACCGCGCCGTCCGTCGACTCTATGGCCCCGGCACGTCGTGGGGCGATGTCGCAAGCTGGCAGGTAGCGACGTCCGAAGAACTGGAGCGCCAGCAGCGCGCCAACGAGACGGCGCGCCATCGCGTGGTGGGGCTCGTGATCGAGACACGTCCCGACGCCGTGACGTCGGAGTCCCTCACGCTCATCCGTCGCCTCGGTTGCACCAAGATCCAGATGGGCGTGCAGAGCCTCGATCAGCACCTGCTCGACATCAACGGTCGTCGCATCACGACGGCTCAGATCGAGCGGGCCTTCTCGCTCGCCCGTATCTTCGGTTTTAAGATCCACGCGCACTTTATGCTCAACCTGCTGGGGAGTACGCCCATGGGTGACAAACTCGACTACAACCGTTTTGTGACGGATGGGGCTTTTAGTCCCGACGAGGTCAAGCTCTATCCGTGTGCTCTTATCGAGGGCGCGCGTCTTGTAGGTTGCTATAAGCGCGGTGAATGGCGGCCTTATACCGAGGAAGAACTCCTCGACGTACTTGCGGACGATATCGTGGCGACGCCGGCGTTCTGCCGCATCAGCCGTATGATCCGTGATTTCAGCTCCGATGACATCATGGTCGGCAACAAAAAACCCAACTTACGCCAGCTTGTCGAGAATCGCTTGGCTGCGCATGGAAAAGGCGCTCGTGTGCACGAGATCCGTTTTCGCGAGATCGGTACGGGCCATGCAGATCTTACGACGCTTTCGCTCGAGGTCGTGTCGTACGAGACACCGGTGACAAGCGAACGGTTTCTGCAATGGGTGACGCCAGAGGGCAAGATCGCCGGCTTTTTACGCCTGTCGCTCCCGAGTCAAACGTTTGTTTCCGAGCATGCAGATGAGCTCCCTGTTGCGTCCGGCGAGGCTATGATCCGCGAGGTACATGTGTATGGCATGGCGGCGCGTGTGGGCAAAGCCGGTCAGGCGGCGCAACATCACGGTCTGGGGCGCATGCTGGTCGAGCGGGCTTGCGGTGTCGCAAAGACGTCGGGCTATGCGCGCATCAACGTGATCAGTGCCATCGGCACGCGTGAATACTATCGACATCTGGGGTTTGAGGACCACGGTCTCTATCAGCAAAAGGAGCTCTGAGCGCGATGAAGAAGCTCAATGTTTCCGTGGCTGCTGCCGCAGGAGTTGCACTTGGCGCGGCGGCTTTGGGTGCGGCTGCCGTCGCGGTCCGGAGCGTCGTGTTGCAGGTGGCGCGCACGAGAACGGGCGTCGCACGCGTCAAGACGATACGCGACGCACAGGGCGCCGAGGTGCGCGTGCTGGTGCAAGGCGGTGTCTACCAGAGCGCGACCTATGTGGGGGAGTGCTGGGCGGATCCGGTATTTGCATACTACCGCGCTTTCGATGATGTCTTCGAGGCTGAGGGCGCCATGCGAAAGTCGTTCGGTCACGGCATCGACCGCGTGCTTATGCTGGGCGGTGGCGGCTTTGCCTACCCCAAGTTTGCGCTCACGCAGCACGATAAGCTCGAGATGGATGTCGTCGAATATGATGCCGAGATCACGCGTCTGGCACGCCGGTGGTTCTTTTTGGACGAGCTGGAGCGCCGGATGGGCGTGCGTCTGCGGGTCATTACGGCAGAGGCGCGCTCCTATCTGGGCGTGACGGCCGTGGGACATCGCCGCTATGACGTGGTGGCAAGCGATTGCTTTGGCGGGGCGGAGCCCGTGCGCGAGCTTGCGACCGTCGAGGCGCTACGGCTCATCAAGAAGACCCTCACGCCGGGCGGTATCTATGCGGCCAACATCGTGTCGCGCGACGGCGGTGCTGATGTCGCATTTCTGCGCGACTGCACGGCGACGGCGCTTAAGGTGTTTGAGCGTGCCTGGGTGGTGCCCTGTTCGGATGAGGATTTTGGCGGCGAGGAGAACTATCTTCTGTTTGCCTCCGATGGTGATTATGCCTTTGGGGAGGCCGTGCCCTTTGATGACGATTTCTTAGGTGAGGTGCTTCGCGACCCCGAGTCCTCGCTGTAGCGGTCGTTGCCAGCCTATTGAAATGGCGCAAACAGGGTCGGACTTGTTTGCGCCATTGCTCTCTAGAGCTAGATGCGCCCGTGGGTATAGTCGTCCCGCCAGCCGATCACGCGTCGCCGCATCCCCTCGATATCGAGCACGCCCTCGGCAAAGCCCTTGCGTACGAGCTCCTCGGGAACGAACTCGTCATAACGGTCGAAATAGGGAACTTCTCCCGGGTAGACGAGCTCGATGGGGTCGAATTCTTTCTCCGCCTCATCGGCAAGGACTTCGTAGAACGTCTCCTCGTCCGCTCGCATCTTGAACTGCATAAAGTACGGACGCGATGGATCGAGACCCTTGAGGCCGAGCTCGCCGGCGCACTTTATTTTGAGCATACGCTCAAGTGCTAGGAAGGCATAGCTTCCGAGCCAGGGAAAGAGCGCCCAGGTGTCGCCGCCCAGATTGATGAGCGGCTTTTTTCCTGCACCCGAGAGCTCAGCGGTATGACGTGCCTGCATGAGTCGCGCGCGGGCGTTACTCATGAGATAGGGGTAGGCATCGTGCTCGTTGAGGACACGCCGCATGCGCTCGAGCACATGGGTGTTGATATCGCCCGGGCAATCGCCAAAGTAGGCGGGTACGCGACCTTTGACTTGCGTGGCAAAGACCGTATGACGTTTCCAATCGACCTCCTCGACGATCCAGCAGTGGCCGGCGATGGCGATGCGCTCGCCGGGTGGTGGCGGATTCACGATCGTGCCGAGCTCGGCCGATTCGCTCCGCACCGTGAACTCCTCGTTTTCTTGGAACACGGCGTAGAACTTATAGCTGTTCGTGAGACGCTCGCCCGCGAGTCCCACGATGAGCCCGCCGCCTTCCGTTACCTGGATATGGTCGATCTCGATGAGATGGCGCAGCAGGATCCGGTAGTCATCGGCCGAGATGCGATGGAAGTAGCTGAGCGTGAGTACGCGTTGGGCGAGCTCTGCGGGGGTGAGTTCGCCGCAGCTCGCGAGCGTAGTCATGGTCTGGTGATAAAGCAGGCTGTAGGGGAGCCGGTCGAGATCAGGCGGCTCGACCCATTTCTCCTCGCGGTAGAGCTGGACGAGTGCGATTCCCTGAAGGAGTTTCCAGGGGATGGTTTCGGGCATCATGGTGCGGGGCTCGGGCTCCTCCTCGCGCATGACAAACCACATCTCGGGCGGCAGGTCGCGTCGGCCCGTGCGGCCCATGCGTTGCAAAAAGGAGCTCACCGTGAACGGCGCATCGATCTGGAAGGCGCGTTCGAGGCGACCGATGTCGATGCCGAGCTCGAGCGTGGAGGTGGTGACCGTCGTCTGGGCCTGCTCCTCGTCGCGCATGAGATCTTCGGCGGTCTCGCGGATTGAGGCGGAGAGGTTGCCGTGGTGGATAAGGAACCGATCGGGTTCGTGACGGCTCTCGCAATAGCTTCTGAGCATGGAGCAGACAGCCTCGGCCTCCTCGCGTGAGTTGGCAAAGACGAGGCATTTGCGGCCGCGCGTGTGCTCGAAGACGTAGCCGATACCGGGATCGGCGTTGTCGGGCGCGGTATCGGTTGGGTTGAGCAGCGTCTGCTCGGTTGCGCGGGGAATATCGACCTCGCCTTCGGGGGCAGAGGACCAACGATGGGCGTTGTCGGAGGAAGAGGGTGCGCCGTGGGCGGTCTCGCGTTCGTCGTCCGGGGCCGGTGCCCGCCCCGGCAACGCTGCGGGGTGGGCACTCTCGATGCGCTCGCAGGCGATGACCTCGGCCTCCTGCGGGCCTGTTGCCTCGAACCCGCGCTGTCGTGCCTGGGGACCGGAGTTATAGAAGTGCTCCATCGAGATGCGCCATACGCGACGCGGCTCCTCGAAACGGGGGATGATGCAACCGCGTCCCGTCCCCTGCGAAAGGAAGTCCCCCGTGCGTTCCGGGTCGCCGATGGTTGCCGAAAGACCGATACGGCGGGGCCGGACACCGGCCATGCGGGCGAGCCGCTCGATAAGGCAGAGCGTCTGGCCACCACGGTCGCCGCGCATGAGCGAATGGACCTCGTCGATCACGACATAGCGTAGATCGCAGAACATGCGGGGGATCGCCATATGCTTGTGGAGCAGGAGCGCCTCGAGGGATTCGGGCGTTATCTGGAGGATGCCGCTCGGATGCTTGATGAGCTTGGCCTTGTGCGATTGCGAGACATCGCCGTGCCAGTGCCAAATGGGGATGTCGGCCTCGGCGCACAGGTCGTTCAGACGCACAAACTGATCATTGATGAGCGCCTTGAGGGGACCGATATAGAGTGCGCCCACGCTTATGGGCGGGTTTTCCCAAAACTCGGTCAGGATGGGAAAGAACGCGGCCTCGGTCTTGCCTGAGGCCGTCGAAGCCGTGAGCAAGACGTTTTCCTGCGTGTTGAATATGGCGTCTGCGGCGGCGACCTGGATGGATCTGAGATGTTCCCAGTCGTGCGCGTAGATAAAATCCTGGATAAACGGGGCATACCGATGAAAGGCGTTCATACGTTTTTGCTCTCTGCCTCCTACGCGGCAAACCGGCTGGGGCTAGATGGTGAACTCGGCGAAGTTGCGCTGACCGGGATCGTTGGAAACGGCAGGGCTCGTGGACGAATCGGTTGAGCTGTCGCCCCCCACGCTCTTGAGCAGCCCGGCTACGTCTGCATCGGGGTTTTGACACAGGATGTCCAACAGCTCGATGAAGTCACGGATGACCTCGCGCGGCGTGAGATGCGTATCGGCGCCCACGCGGCCGAACTCGATCTTGAGAAAATCTACGAGGTCGCTCTCGGTAAGGGTGGGATTCCAGCCAAAATAGCCGGCGTGGATCTGCATGAGTTTCTCGATGAGGACGAGTAGCTCTTCGTAGGTGAGCGGTTGCAGACGGATGATGGGCGCGAGCATGTCCTTGAGGTCCTCTCGGGCGAAACGGCCCTGCGTGAGACGGCTGCGGAGCGCTTCATAGGAGAAAACGCCGCGCCGCCGGTCCTCGATCGAGGTGGGTGTGCCACCCATGATCAACCCCAAGTACTGAGCCTTACCCTGTAACGTGTCGTTGTACATCGTGAGGATCTTCTCGTAGTTGTACTGACGCGTGATGGCGTTGGGGATCTTGTAAAGGTTCACGAGTTCATCGATGAGCACGATCAAGCCTTTGTAGCCGCTGCAGACCAAGAAGCGCGCGAGCAGCTTGATGTAGTCATACCAATCGTCATCGCCGATGACGGTCGAGCTGCCGAGCTCTGCGCGGGCCTCGCTCTTGGTGCGGTACTCGCCGCGGAGCCACTTGGTCACACGGCTCATGGTTTCCTCGTCCCCCTCCGTGACGGCGGTGCGGTAACGACGGAGCATGCGTGAGAAGTCGAACCCGTGCACCATCTCCTCAAGGGGTGCGAGTTGGGTGTTGATGGCCGCGTCGTCGGCTTCGGAGACGCTTGCGACCCAACGGTCCAAGATCAGGTTAAGCGCGCCGCCCTCGGGACGTGTCTTGGTCGAGACGTTGCGAATGAGTTCGCGATACGTTGCAAGGCCTTGGCCCTGGCCGCCCTGGAGGCGCCGCTCAGGCGAAAGGTCGGCATCGGCCACGACAAAGCCCTCTCCCATGGCGTGAGTACGGATGGTCTGGAGCAGAAAACTCTTGCCGGCGCCGTAGCGGCCCACGAGAAAGCGGAAACTCGCACCGCCATTCGCGATCAGGTCAAGGTCGGTGAGCAGCGCGCGGATCTCGACCTCGCGTCCCACGGTGATATAGGGTAGACCGATGCGCGGGACCACGCCGCCCTTAAGCGAGTTGATGATCACGGCGGCGACGCGCTTGGGCACACGGGGCGCCGTGGTTGCAAAAGTGTCATTCATGTTCGATATATCCTCTCACGTCGCACTCGTAGTCTTCGATGAGCTGAGGCCCATGCTCTCCGAATTCGATCACGGTATCTCCGATCAGATCGAAAAGGGTTTCGTTGATGGCATCAACTATCATGTCCTCGGAGACGCTTGCCTGTTCGAGTCTCGCTTGCGCCGCCTGGCGGTCATGCTCCAGCAGTGCGGAAAGATAAGCTCGCTGGATGGTCTCGAGATCGCCCGGCCCGGTGGCAGAAAGGGCGCTTGGGGCAGGTGTCGCTTTGGATTCGGTTTCTTGCGCGACCTCGGGCACGGCATCTTCTGCGAGTTTGGGAACGCGGTCCACGCCGTCGTTCTCGCGTTCCTCGTCGACCAGGAGCGCCTCGCACGTTTCGGCAGCAGCGCTCCTGATGTGCCCGAGCTTGCTGAGGTCGATGTCGATCTCGACCGGTTTGTGCGCATCGCTCCAAGCCAACCAGCTGTTGATCTCATCGTCGATGAACTTTGCCAGGTACTTGGGAACGCTCTCCTCCTTAAGCGGGTGGGCAGGGTCGAGTCTGAGCCTCAGACGTTGATCGCAAGCTCGCATGATCGCGCCGAGCTTGCCGTTTTTTTGGCGGCTGCCGTGGATACGGGTGCACTCCCAAAATCCGTTCTGGCACCGGTAGACATGAATGGGGTCGAGCTTATAGACGCAGTCCTCATGACGCTCGGGAGAGAAGAACACGGCGGAGCCGAACATCGTGTACGGCATGGATGTTTCCTCCCCAAACAGACTGGCGATGATGCCGCTTTTGCGATGCGTGTCATAGTAACGCGCCGTGCGGACATAGACCGCGCAGACGATGTGGCGCAGGTCGCGATGATGCTCTCGATTGAGCCGTGAACCCGAGAGGTTGTAGCTCGAAAGGGCGTCGATGGCGTCTAAGAGGCGCTCCTCGCGAACGTCGTCGGGCGGTAGGGGCAACGTCGGCGTACTGTCTTTGCGGCGCTTGGATTGGGGCGTATCGACAAGCTCGGGCGCCTTGGAGGGGACGGTATCCCGCGCGGCTCGGCGGAGCTCCACAAGGGCGCGATCGAAGGAAACGGTCTTGGAATTTTTGAGCAGTTTGGGATCAAGCCCGTGGTACACGACGTAGTCTTGCAGCCAAATGCGGGCAAAGCGATCGATGCCGGGCTCGTACGTACGGTATTTCTGCCAAAAATCCCGTATCTTGGCAAAACCGTCCATAGAGTCGTGGACGCCTATCCCGCACAGAAGTTCATACAGGTAGACAAAAGCGAAAGAGGTCGAGGTCTCCTCGATCACGCCGCTGCGCACGCGGGCGCGCCACGTGAAGTAGCCGCGCAGCTGCCGGTCGCTCATGGCGTTGTAGGTGGGAAAGTGCGATTTGAACGTTCCGTTATAGGGACAGTCGTCTTCGAAATCGGCCATCATCAGGCCCTGACGGTAGAAGAGCTCGGCCTCCGATAACCATCGGCCGGCACCGCCTTTGGGATCCTCTTGCCAGCGCGATATGGCGCGCATCTTGCGATAGCGGTCGGGCAGGAAATTGGTCATCTGTCGACCGGTTTTGATGATGGGTTCATCACGATAGACCTCATCGCTGAACTGCGAATGAGGGCGCTTGCGCGCCTCTTCCATGATGCGTGAGATCAGTTCTTTGACATCGCGGTCCGCCATCGCACCTCCCTTTAGGCTCATCGTGGTCGTGACCATTTATCATAGCATATGGCACAAACAGATGTTCGGCTTACAGGGTGTTGAGGATAGTTTGAAAAAAGCGAGGGAACCTAGAAGATCAGGGCATAGACTACCGCGACAACGACGGCGGGCAGCATGTTGGCGGTGCGAAACGTGTTCGGGCGGATGAGATTGACCCCGACGCAGAAGATGAGCATCGATCCCACAAGCGAGAGGTCGGCAAGCGCCGCTTTGGTCATAAGGGGCGCGAGCGCCCCGGCAAACAGCGTGATCGAGCCCTGAAAGATCGCGACGGGTAGCGCCGAGAAGATACAACCGCGACCAAGCGAGGCCGTCATGGTGCATACGATGATGCAGTCGAGTGCGCCTTTGAGCGCAAGCGTCGACCAGTCGCCGAGCAGACCGTCTTGAATCGAGCCCACGATGGCCATGGCACCGATGCATACGGTGAGCGAGGCCGAGACGAAGGCATTGGTGAATCCGACATCGTCCGAGCTCCCCGTCCTGCGTTTGAGCCATTCGCCCAGTCGCTCGATTGCCGATTCGATATCCAAAAACTCGCCGATAAGCGACCCCAAGGCAAACGAGACGATGAGCATGGTGGTCCCCGTCGCGGACAACTTACCCGCTTGGATGACGAGCATCTGTTCCATCGTTCCTGCGAGCCCTATGAAAAGCACGCAGAGTCCGGACGCCTTCATGAGGGTGTCCTGGATGCGCGGGGTGATGAAGCGCCCGCCGGCAAGCCCCAGAAGGCCGCCGGCGACCAAAAGACCAACATTGATAAGCGTTCCCAGACCGGGCATATTCGTCTCCGACCGTCGTGCGTATTGAACATAGATGTCGCACACGATGGTATCGGTCGCGTTGGACGCCGTCCAGCGATCGCTAAGAGAGTATGGGGGTGAAACCGAAGACAAGGGTCATGAGCCGCTGGGGCTCCTCGATAGCGGCCGCTATGGTTTGGGCGTCTCGGGCGCGGTCGAACCCGACGAGCTCGACGGTGCAGGCAACGTCTTCATATGCTAAGACGCGGCGGCGCTGGACCAGCTTGGTACCGTCGAACATCTCGGTCTTGGTCCCATCGCTAGAGGTTTCATAGAGATGGAGCAACGCTTTGGTAGCACTGTCGCTGACCGAGATTTCCTCGATATCGTCGCTGGCGCCCATGGCGCCGATGATGGTGTAGATCTCGGGCGCCACGACCTCGCCGGAAGGAAGGTATTCCAGCTGGAATGTCTTGGGTAGCGTGATCAGGGCGCCTTTTCTCTTTGGGCTGGTAGCCCGGACGCCCGTTGACGAGGGGTCGAGCGACTGTGTCTGATCGGTTGCCACAAATGCGACGAAGTTCTCAACACCCTTACTCGATGGGGATTGATCATCCTGGGCGGCAGCGGTCGTCTCCAAAGTCTTGCCGCCGTCGGAAACCATGATGGTTTCCTGAGCCGTTTTTGATACGGCAGCCGAAACGCTCGAGGACATCTCGGGTTCGGGAGGATTGGCCCTGGCCCTTTCGTCGTCGCTGCCTTTGCTTTCGGTCGTCCGATCGGCGGAACCGATGTTATCGGTTGCATCGGGAACAAGCTCGATCGCCCCGCATCCGCTCCAGGTCAGTTGCGTAAGCACGGCGTCTGCGGCGATCGACGTCGATTCGCGTCGGGCGCCAACCGTACCTGCATAATTCTGCGCATCTTGTTGCAGCCCGCTCAGCAACGACGCAAGCCCCGATCGCTCCTTCGTATCGCCTGCATGGGCGATACGAAAGGGGATCGCGCCTCGGGCTGCGGCGGTCGTGCCGCTCTTATATGCTCGGATATAGGCCGTGAACGCTATATCCGAATCGTCGGTGTCGAGGCAACCGATCGCGATGCCGCCGCCGTTTTCATAGAACGTTGCGGGCGCGAGGACCACCGTCCCTCCGGCGGATGAATCGACCTCAAGATCTTCGACGGAAAGCTCGAGGTCGCAGACATCCCCGTCGGCATCGATGGCGACGGCGCTCCAGCGGCAGATGACGCTTCCCGTTTGCATGCCCTTGCTACGAGAGTGACGGTCGATATCCACGACTATCGATCCATCACTTGCGCGTTGCCGTAGGCAGCCCGCGGTCGTGACCTCTGCATTCTTGAACGTGAACGCCGCCGCATCGATACGGATGATTTCCTCCGAGACGAACGAGTCGTCAGAGGCGGTGGACGCGGGCAAAGGTGCCGCCATGGCCGGGGCGGGGTGGACCGCGGGCGTGCCGAGAGCGAGCACGCAACATAGCGTCGCCGCCGCAACGTGAACCTTCGAAGCCATGGCGTCTCCTTTCGTTCGCGCCCGTCGGGCGCACATGGCGGGTTAGTGCGTGCGTGTGAAATGTATTCCGAGTGCGAGTGCGCCCGTGCTTGCGATGCACAGCGCGGCGGCGTCGCCAAGTTCCCTGTCGCCTGTTTGCGCAAGCGGTTCGCGGCGACGGTCGGTATCTTCGAGTCGCGAAAGGTCGACCGTCACCGTTGTCGTTCCCTGAGGGGGAGCCGGTTCTTGGGCGGTTGCCATCGCCGGTGTCGCGAGCAACGCGACGGATAGTGTGAGCGCAGTGAGGGCGCTAGCTCTGGTGCGCACCGGGCTCGACCGTCCAGGTGATCTGTGCTACCTGGTCACCCTTGGCATCTACATGCAGGATATCGCGGGTCACGCGGGCAACGTTGCCGCTCGTGGACAGCTTGATCTTGTCCGAGCCTCCCTCGATGCCCTGATAGCCCATGTCAAAGTTGGCATTGTGCGAAAGGTCGATACCGGAGCCCTGAGTCGCCGCGTAGGCATCTTGAAGTGCCGCTGTCGGCCCCACCTTGAAATCGATGGAGTTCTTTGCCTTGCCGCTCTTGGCACTGGCCTCGATGGTCCAGATCTGGTTGCCCGTGATTTTCATGTTGGTCACGTGCAGCCCGTAGGCCGACAGATTCTCGATGACGGTGGCGTCGGCGGAGGGGCCGGTCAGCGTGCCATCGGCTGCGGCCACAAAGGGGATGATGGTCGGTACTTTGAAGGCTACATTATCGATATTGGTCTTGATGGTCACTTCGGTTGTTCCGGTTCGCTCCGCCGCGACCGCGGGCGTCGGTGCGCCTGCGGCGACGAGCGCGAGAGCGAGTCCCGCGCCGATGGCAAGTGCCTTGCCTGCATGTCGGTTGCGTTCGATGGTCATGATCTTTCCTTTCTATCTGCGATGCCGGTTTATCGACACCGGGGGACCGGGATGAGAGGGGCATGTGCGTGATGAGGGTTTGCGGGATCTATGCGTGCGCGACTTGCACCTTGATGCGGGTGGGGTTGCCGTGCTCGTCAAAAGTCTTGCTGTCGAGCGCCTGGATCTCGATTGACGCCTCGCCTTCGGCAATGTCGCCGGCGGGGCAGGTCTCCACGGTCTTGCCCACCTCGACCACTCCGGACTCGTAGATCGTCTGCTCGTCTTGGATTACCCGAAAGCGCTGCGGAAACTTATTGCCGTCCACGTTCCTGACGTTCACGCGCATCGTTCCGTCATCGTTGATCTGCACGACCGGTGCGACCGATATGGTCATCATGTTCTCGCGAACGGAGGCATCGAGCTCTTCTTGGATCTGCTTGCGCGTCTTGTCGTCGGCCGCGGTGACCGAGGTGCCGACCTCGGCCACGGGACGCGACTGCCAGGCGAACAGGCCGACGGCGGATAGCGCGCAAACGATAGCCAGTCCCAGCAGGACAAGACGCTTCTTGCGGCTGAGCCCCAGCGGTGCGCGGCGCTTGGCGTCATTGCTCATGCCGCGCCCTTTCCGGCGTAGACCTGTGCAAAGGTTGCCGGGTCGGCTCCAAAAAGCGTATGGAGCGCAATGCGGCGCGCGCTGATTTTTTCGTCGAAGTCTGCTCCCAAATCGATCCCGTGGATATTGGCGATGTGATGGGCAAGAGCCGACATCGACTCGATATCAGATGCCTGGTCGCTGGTGATGTGATAGACCTCCGTGTCGGGAAAAGCCTCTTCGTCGAAGGGCATGCTGTAGATGTCGTCGTCGATTTGGATCGCGATGCCGAAGTTGGGCCAATAGAGTGCCATATGAGCCTCCTCGCTGTTTTCCGCCGACGCGGTTCTGTCGGCTGTTGGGGCGAGCCTAACAGCCGCTTCTGGGCATCGAGCTGACCAAATGCTGTGCAGTTTTCTATCTCTGCAGCTCAGAACCCACGTTTTTTGAAGAAAGATTTTCAAATCGATTCAAGGTCGTCTTGTGGAGCGGACGCGGTCGGCTTTCGCTTGCCGCTCGGCGGCGATCTCTATCCGTCTGGCGAAATCTCAAAACGTAAAAACCCGGATTGTGAAGACGATTCATATAACGACGCGGTTTATGTTGCGGTAACATTTGCCTGCAAACACTGCAGTTAACTAAAGGGGAGAGACGGCATGCTTGCATCTATCAAACCTTTCTCGGAAGAGTTCGAGGAGTACGGACGAGACGAATCGCGAAGCGTCGGCGAGGCGCAGAGCATCTCGTTCCCAAAGGATGAGGACGAGGTCCGTGCTATCCTGCGCGAGCTTCACGCGCAGGGATGCCCGATCACGGTTCAAGGCGCCCGTACCGGCCTCGCTGCGGGGGCGGTTCCTCATGGCGGTCACGTGCTCAACACCTCGCATATGAACCGTTATCTGGGTATGCGATGCGAGGGCGAGGCGTTTTATCTGCGTCTCCAGTCGGGCGTGGTGCTCTCCGAGCTCCGCAAGCAGCTGGCGCGCAAGACGCTTGCCACCGAGGGGTGGGACGATGCATCCCTTGCCGCCTATCGTGCGTTTCAGGAGGCACCCGAACAGTTCTTTCCCACCGATCCCACCGAATCGTCGGCTTGTCTGGGCGGCATGGCTGCCTGCAACGCCTCGGGTGCACGGAGCTATGCCTATGGTCCCATGCGCCCGCACGTGACGGCTTTGCGCGTGGCTTTGGCCGATGGGGACATCTTGGCGCTCCAGCGCGATAAGGTGCATGCCCACGGGCGACGCCTGACCCTTGTCACTGAGTCCGGCCATGTTCTTGAGCTCGAGCTTCCCACCTATAAGATGCCTCAGACCAAGAATGCCTCGGGCTACTATGTCGATGATGATATGGATGCGATCGATCTGTTTATCGGGGCCTGCGGCACCTTTGGCGTGATCACCGAGCTCGAGATCGCTCTCATGCCTGCGCCTCCGGTGGTATGGGGCGTCAATTGCTTCTTTGAGAGCGAAGATGCCGCGGTTGCGTTTACCCAGGCGGTGCGTCCAGTGCTTCCCTGTGCCACGGCGATCGAGTATTTCGATGCGGGCGCCCTTGATATCTTGCGCCATCAGCGCGACTGCTCCACGGCGTTCGCGGCGCTTCCCAGTCTCGATCCCGATGCCAAGGTCTGTGTCTATGTCGAGCTCGATTGCGAGAGCGGACAACAGGCGATGGCGGCGCTGTACCGTTTGGAGGACGTTATCGTTCGGGCGGGTGGGGATGCTCGCATGACCTGGGTCGCGCGCAACAATATCGATTGCGAGTGCCAGCGATTCTTTCGCCATGCGGTTCCCGAGAGCGTCAACATGCTCATCGACGAGCGCCGCCGGACCGATCCCACCATCACCAAGCTGGGGTCTGACATGTCCGTGCCCGACGAGCATCTGGCAGACGTTGTCGAACTATACCGTCGCACGCTGGCCGAAGCGGGGCTCGAATCGGCGGCATGGGGGCATATCGGCGACAACCACCTGCACGTGAACATCTTGCCGCGCGATGCGGCCGACTATGCGCGCGGCGGCGAGCTGTTCGCCGCCTGGGCCGCACGGGTCACCGCCATGGGCGGGGCCGTTTCGGCCGAACACGGCGTGGGCAAGCTCAAGGCCGGTTTTCTCGAGATCATGTACGGCCGCGACGCCATGATCGAGTCGGCGCGCCTCAAGCTCCAGCTCGATCCCAAAGGACAGTTTGGACGTGGCAATCTGTTTGGCGAGAAACTCTTGGATGGCCTTTTGAAGAAAGGGGGCGAATGAGATGACGATCGCATGCGGAGAAGAGACCGACCTGCATATCATCGTCTGCGTCAAAGCGGTGCCCGGCAGCACCGAGGTCAAGATGGATCCCCAGACCAATACCATCGTGCGAGACGGCAGACAAGCCGTCATCAACCCGTTTGATGCGAGCGCGCTGGAATGCGCCCTGGCGCTTAAGGACGACTTTACCGATTTCGATGAGTGCATGCCGCTCAAGGTGCGGGTGAGCGTGATATCGATGGGTATTCCTGCGACCGAGACGCTTTTGCGTGACTGTATCGCCCGCGGCGCGGACCATGCCGTCCTTTTGACCGACCGCGCCTTCGCCGGTGCCGATACCCTTGCCACGGCCTATGCGCTCGCGCGCGGCATCGATTGGATCGAAGAGCATATCGAGCCCTATGACCTGTTGATCTGCGGCAAGATGGCGGTGGACGGCGATACGGCTCAGATCGGGCCCGAGCTCGCGTCGATCTTCGATTTGCCATGCGTGACCGATGTGAAGAGCATCCCGTCTGCCGGCCTTGGGGTCCAGCCGACGCTTAGCCTGATTCATGGCGGCGATGCGGGCGATGAAACCGTTTACATGGACACACCCTGTGCCATGACGGTGGCCAAGGAAATCGGCCAGCTGCGCATGCCGAGCATTGCAGGCATTCGCAGGGCCGAGAAAGAGACGGTGCACGTGCTGTCCGCGTCGGACATCGGTGCCGATTCCGCTCGCTGCGGGCTTTCCGGTTCGCCGACCCAGGTCGTCCGTTCGTTTGTCCCCGAGCGCGCCAACAAGGGCATCGAGATCGCGGGCACGGCGGTCGAGCAGGCCGAACGTTTGGTGAAGATTATCGAGGGGATGGCATAGATGAGCGGACTTCTTATCGATAGCGATGCCTGCATCGGTTGCGGGCGTTGCGCCAAAGCCTGCGCTTCGGGAGGAATCGTCGTGGAGGGCCAACGTCCGAACCGTCGGGCGCGTGCGACCGAGTCGTGTGTTCTGTGCGGAAGCTGCGTCGATGCCTGTCCGGTCAATGCGATTTCCATCGAACGCGACGAGGCCGTCGATGTAGTCGACCTGGATGCCTATCGCGATATTTGGGTGTTCGTGCAGACCGACGAGTCCGATGCGGTGGCGCCGGTTGCCTATGAGCTCGTCGGCAAGGCGCGCAAGCTTGCCGACGAGCGGGGATGCCATCTTGTCACTTTGATGGGCGCGAGCCCGGCGGCCTCGCTTTCGCATTGCGAGCATCTGATTTATGCGGGCGCCGACACGGTTGTCGTGTGCCGCGATGAGCGACTCGTCCGCAACGAGTCCGAGGTCTATGCGCGCCTTGTCTGCGATTTGGCCGTCGAGCGCAAGCCCGAGATTATCCTGTATGGTGCCACGGCGTTCGGTCGCGAGCTCGCTCCGCGCGTCGCCGCGCATCTTCAGACGGGGCTTACCGCCGACTGCACGGTTCTTGCGATGGATCCCCAGACGGGCCTTCTGCAACAGACGCGCCCCGCTTTTGGCGGCAATCTCATGGCTACGATCATCTGCCCGGCGCATCGTCCCCAGATGGCTACGGTTCGCCCCGGTATCTTCAAGACACCTGCCCTCGATTACACGCGTTCGGGAAACGTCGTGCAGGTTTCGTTGGACTCCGAGGTTAAGTCTCGCGTGCATCTCTTGGATGCTGCCGAGGTGTCGGACGAGGTCCCGATCACCCAAGCCGATCGTCTGGTCGTGGTCGGCCGCGGCATCGGTTCCAAGAAGAATCTGGCGCTCATGCGCGATCTCGCCGGTGCCCTCGGGGCCGAACTCGGCTGCACCCGTCCGGTTGTCGAGGCCGGTTGGTTGCCATATCGCCATCAGGTGGGACAGACCGGCGTCACCGTCTCGCCCAAGTTACTTCTGAGCATCGGCGTTTCGGGCGCCATCCAGCATGTTGCCGGAATCGGTGGGGCCGAGTGCATTATCGCTGTCAACGAGGATCCCGATGCACCCATCTTCGATGTCGCCCGGTACAAGGTGGTGGGCGATGCCATGGAGGTCGCGCAGGAGCTGCTTGATCGACTCAAAGATCGTTGAGATTCGATTTTCCAAGTTCGCCTTTGGGATCGATGGTTCAAATGACAGATGGAACGCCCGGTATTCTTTACGAATGCCGGGCGTTTCGTTGGAAACTCGAATCTCAGCGGTGGGAGGTGAGCCAATGGCGCAGCTCGGCGCGCATGTTATTCCAAATCACTTGGGTTGTGGGATCGGTAAAGGGTTCGACGATACCGAACGGGGCGTCGAGCAGGCGATATAGGTGGCCTTGCTCGCGGGCGAGGTCACGGCTCGAGACGAACTCGAGCTCGAACATGAAGCAAATAAGGCCGACGAGGAAGTCGGCCGGTTCATGGCGCTCGGTGCGGGCGATGCAGCGGTGCTCGGCAAACGCCCGTTGCGTGTCAGCCGAGATGCCGCTTTGTAAAAATGCCTGCTCATCCATTTTGAGGATAGTGGCGACGGAGCTGTCGGCGATATTGCGCATGATGTCGAGTTTGTCGCCATCGCGCACGATGGCGCAAAAGCGCCGCGTGCGCGCATCGAGATTCGAGGGCAGGCGAAAATCGCTATGGAAGGCGATGCTCGCACGGATAAGGGCGTCTTCGCCGTCCCGGTCGACAAAGTTGCGGATGCTCGTCGCGGCGGGCGCATCGGCGGGATTTTCACCGAAGAGAACCTTGACGCCGAGTTCGGCGTGGCTCATGCTCTCGGCATCCTTGAACGTGTCCCAACGACGTAGCTGCTCAAAGCGACCTATATCGTGCAGAAGGCCGCAGAGCCATGCGAGATCGACATCCGCCGTCGTCCAGTCTTCGCGGCGAGCGATGGTTTCGCAGGCTTCTGCCACATGATAGGTATGGTCGATCTTGAGGGCGATGCGAGGATTGGCGCTATCGTAGGCGTCGGTATAACGTTTGAATTCGGAGCGTGCTTGCTCGCGATCGAATCTGTACATGGTTGCCCCTTTGCTGCCTTTCTCATTCTGCATGTGATTGTAGGGCAGGTAGTCATCCCAAAGCTCATTTCCTCCTTGCGCTAGAATGTCTGGCACTTTATTCGCTAAGAGGAGGTGCGTATGCTCGTAAGAATTTTCAAGATGGCCTGGCCCATCCTGCTGTCATATGTCGCCGTCGGCGTTGCCTGCGGCGTGCTCGAGTCGCAAGCAGGTATGGAGCCCTGGATGGGCTTTGTGCTGGGGGCGACGTTTCTTACCGGTTCGGGCCAGTTCATGATGAGCAACCTTTGGATGGCGGGCGTTCCGATCCCCTCCATGCTCGTAAGCCTGGCGGCTGTTTCCTCGCGCTTTGCCCTCTATTCCGCATCGCTGGCGCCCCATCTCGCGCAGGCATCTCGTATGGAGGCATTGGCGACATGTGCGACCCTTACCGAAGAAGGGTATGGGCTCAGCCTCTCTCAGTTCGTTACGGCTCAAGATTGGACGGCGCGCCATGCTTTCGTCCTTAACGTCATGGGTCTCCTAACGTGGTCGTCATCTTGTGCGATTGGAATCGCCTTGGGGTCGATCGTGGATATCCCGACTGCTGTTGCCGGATTTGCCTGTACCTCGCTGTTTATCTACCTGCTTTTGTCTCAACGTCTGACACGGGGCAACGCGGTTGCCGTCTGCGCGGCAGTACTTGCCGTGACCGTCTGCAAGTGCACGGGGGTATCGGCGGTCGCCGTCCCCATCGGCGCGCTCGCGGGCGTCGTCTGCGCCCTCGGTTTCGGTGCGGTCTCGCACCAAAAGGAGGACGGTCATGCCGCTTCGTGACTTTCTTGTCCTCTGGCTCGTCTCATGGGCCGTTATCGCCTTCTTTCGCATCGCTCCCGCCTTCGCGCTCCGTGGACGTCCCCTGTCTCCGCGTGTGGTCGAAGCGCTCGGATACATCCCACCTGCGGCCTTCGCGGCACTTGTCGCCAACGATCTCGTGTCTCCCGGCGCCTTCTTCTCAGGTCTCTGGCCTGCGCTGCTGCCTTGGACCGCTGCGGCCTTTGTGATTGCTGTCGCCCTTAAGACCAGATCGATGCTGTGGTGCTGCGTGTCCGGTGTGGTCTGCTATGTGCTGCTGAGCATGATCTGACGCGAGCGCCTGGGCATCTGTGATTTTCGCACTCCGATGGTCTGTTGTTTCTGCTACCATAGTCAAACTTTACTTAGGCAAAGCATGACGTGGTGTTTTGTACCACAGATGCGGAATTGGGGGATTCCATGACAGAGACGACGGCTACCGAACGTAAACGATTCAAGGTTCCGCGTATCCCGGGCGATATCATGATCTATCCCATGATCGTGGGCCTGCTGCTCAACACGTTTTGTCCTCAGGTCTTTGAGATCGGCGGCTTCTTCACGGCTGCCTGCCGCGGGGGTTCCAACACCATCGTCGCGGCGATTCTGCTCTTTGTGGGCGCCGGAATCTCGTTCAAGTCCACGCCGGGCGCCATCAAGACCGGAATCGTCGTCCTGATCCCTAAGCTCGTGGTGGCTGCCGCCCTCGGATTGGGTGTCGCGTACTTCTTTAACGATAACTTCCTGGGGCTGTCTTCGGTCTCCGTCATCGGTGGTATCACCTTCTGCAACATGGCGCTCTATACGGGCATCATGGGCGAATTCGGCGATGAGTCCGAGCAGGGCGCCGTCGGTATCCTGTTCTTTACTGCCGGTCCCGCCGTCACCATGATCATCCTGGGCGTCTCCGGCCTTGCGAATATTCCCGTCGGCACCATCATCGGCTCCATCTTGCCGCTCGTGATCGGTATGGTGCTCGGCAATCTGTTTCCGTTCATCAAGAATCTGCTTGTCCCCGGCACGAATCCCGCGATCGCCGTCATCGGTTTCCAGCTCGGTGCCTCGATGAGCCTGTCGAGCTTTATCACGGGCGGTATCTCGGGCATCTTGCTCGGCCTCATCACGTTGTTTGTGGTCGGACCCATCACGTTCGCCTTTGAGCGCCTGTGCGGCGGTAACGGCAAGGCGGCCGTCGCCTGTTCCACCATTGCCGGCACGGCTATGACCACGCCGGTGGCCCTTGCCGAGGTTGCCCCGCGTTATGCCGAGCTCGCGCCCACGGCGTATGCCCAGATCGCAACCGCCGTCATCATCACGGCCGTCGCGGCACCTATCCTTACCGGCTGGGTCGACAAGAAGTTCTGCCGCGGCAAGGAGGATCTCTCCGTTCCTGGTATCGAGGCTATCGAGGAGTCCGTCGCCAGGGACGTTGACGGCGAATAGGTTGTCGTATCTCGTTAAACGTATACCGCCCGCCCGCTGCCTGCGCAGGGGACGGGCGGTTTTTTGTCTGCGGTATCGAGTTTGCGTGGGCGGCAACGCCTGGCTTGCACGATCTAGCTAATGGAGCGTCGCGGACGGTTGACGATGACGATGCCCGCGCATACCAGCACAAGCGCAGCCGCGACGACAAACGGGCTGGTACCCGCGCCCTCGCCGAGCAGGACCGCAGATAGCATCACGCCAAACACGGGATTCATGAAGCCGAAGACGCTCACACGGCTTACCGGGTTGACGCGCAGCAGACATGACCACAGCGAATATGCCACCGCGGAGATAAAGGCCATGTAGGTCAGGAGCGCGGTGGCGGGCAGAGGCTTGGCCGGGGTCAGATGTCCGCCAGTCGCCAGGGCGATGCCGGTGAGTACGATGCCTCCAACAAAAAACTGCCATCCCGAGAGCAAGACCCCGTTGTGATCACGCGAAAAGATGCCGATCAGGCAGGTCGACAGGGCACCGGCCACGGTTGAAGCCAGAATCAGACCCTCGCCGTCGAGCGCAAAGCCGAAGGTACCCGAGCTGCCGCTCAGGTTGACGAGTGCAACGCCGGCAAAGCCGACGACGCATCCCGCGATCTTAGTGGCATCGAGCTTCTCGGTTCGAAAGAGCAGTGCGGCGAAGAGAATCGCCAAGAAGTTTGCGCTCGCTTCGATAATGGAGCTCGACATGGCGCTCGCCTTGGATAGGCCAAGGTAGAAGAACAGGTATTGGCCGATCGTCTGAAAAAGCGAGAGGATGCAGATGGGCCTGAGGTCGCGGCGTGCGGGCACCAGGGCGCGGCGCTGCGCGAGGCTCATCCCCACGATGACGAGGATGCCCGCGAGCGTGAAGCGCAGTCCCGCAAAGAGAAGCTGCGACGCGCTGTCGTCAGCGGCGATACCAAAGAGCGCATATCCGATTTTGATGCAGGGGAACGCCGATCCCCATAAGGCGCAGCAGATCAAGCAACCCAGCACGAGCCCTGTCGTGGTGGCAAAAAACGGTGTACGGCGTTGCATGGTGTCCTTCCGGTCGACTGACGGCATGAAAAGCGCCCGCCGTCGACGTGTGCGACGGCGGGCGCATGACCCGTGGGGATTGTACCGCGAGCGGAGAGCTTTAGGCGAAGTACGCCACGCCGCTCTCGAAGATCGGCATGAACTTATCGCCGGCGACATGCTCCGGCACGTTCATGTAGAGGTTGTCGCCGCGCCGCTCGGCGTGGCCCATCTTGCCAAAGACGCGACCGTCAGGGCTCGTGATACCTTCGATGGCAAGCGCGGAGCCGTTGGGGTTGACGGCGAGGTCCATGCTGGGCTTGCCGTCCTCGCCCACGTACTGCGTGGCGATCTGGCCGTTGTCGATCAGCTGCGCGAGCATCTCGTCGTTGGCGACAAAGCGGCCCTCGCCGTGGCTGATCGCGACAGTGTAGGGGTCGTCGAGGCTGCACTGCGAGAGCCAGGGGGAGAGGTTCGATGCGATGCGCGTGCGCACGAGGCGGCTCTGGTGGCGGCCGATGGTGTTGAAGGTGAGCGTGGGCGCATCGGGGGTGGCGTCGACGATGTCACCATAAGGGACGAGACCCAGCTTGATGAGCGCCTGGAAACCGTTGCAGATGCCGAGCATCAGGCCGTCACGTTTCTGCAGCAGCTCGCGCACGGCTTCGGTGACCTCGGGCGCGCGGAAGAACGCCGTGATGAACTTGGCGGAGCCGTCGGGCTCGTCGCCACCGGAGAAGCCGCCGGGGATCATGACGATCTGACTCTCGCTGATGCGGCGGGCGAGCTCATGGGTGCTCTCGGCGACAGCCTCGGGCGTGAGGTTGTTGATCACGAAGGTGTCGGCCGCGGCGCCGGCGGCACGGAAGGCGCGTGCGGTGTCGTATTCGCAGTTGTTGCCCGGGAACACGGGAATGATCGCACGGGGTTTGGCGAAGTTCTCGCCGCTGTACACGTGGATGTCCTTGGTGCGGAAGTCGACCGCGGATACCTCCACGAGCGGCGTCTCCTCCGTCACCGAGCGATACGGGAACACGGGCTCGATGGCGCCCTCCCACGCGTCCTGAAGTTCGGCCAACTCGATGACCTCGGAGCCGGTGTCGATCACATAGGCCTCGACGGTGGTGCCGAGCGGCTCGACGACGATGCCCTCGGCCTCTGGGAGCTCGGCATCTTCGGCGAGCTCGACGATAAAACTGCCGTAGAGCGGGCAGAAGAGGCTCTCGACGTCGACATCCTCGGCAAGCTCGATACCGATACCGTTGCCTACGCACATCTTGAACAGGCTCTCGGCACCACAGCCGTAGCCGGGCGTGGAGATGGCGAGGGCGGAGCCGGCAGCGGCGAGCGCCTCGACGGCATCGAGCGCGGCGATGAGCTGATGGGCGTCGGGACGATGGTCGTCAGCATAGGTCGCGGGCGCGATGCGCACCACGCGGTGCGCGAGCCCCTTGAACTCGGGAGAGACGGCACGGTCGGCGCGTCCGGTGGAGACGGCGAAGGAGACGAGGGTCGGCGGGACATCGATCTCGGTGTCGCCGAGCTCGAAGGAGCCGCTCATCGAGTCCTTGCCGCCGATGGCGCCGACCTCGAGGTCGATCTGGGCATCGAGAGCGCCAAGCACGGCCGCGACGGGCTTGCCCCAGCGCTCGGGAATGTCACGCAGCCGCTCGAAGTACTCCTGGAAGGAGAGATAGGCGTTCTTGCGGCTAAAGCCAGCGGCCACGAGCTTCGAGACGGACTCGACGACGGAGAGGTAGGCGCCGGCGTACTGGTCGGCTTCCATGAGGTAGGGATTGAAGCCCCAGGCCATGGCGCTCGCCGTGGTGGTCTCACCGTCCACGGGGAACTTCGCGACCATCGCCTCGCTCGGCGTGAGCTGGTTTTTGCCACCGAAGGGCATGAGCACCGTGGCGGCGCCGATGGTGGAGTCGAAGCGCTCGGAGAGGCCCTTGTTGGAGGCGACGTTGAGGTCGGTCACGAGCGACGTCATGCGATCGGCCAGGGTCTCGCCCGCCCAAGAGGGCTGCCAGACGGAGCGTGCGACGGCATGCGCCTTCTGGTGCTTGGGCGCACCGTTGGAGTTGAGGAACGCGCGCGACAGGTCGACAATGGCGACGCCCATCCAGGCCATGCGCATGCGCGGCTCGGCGGTGACCTCGGCGATCACCGTGGCTTCGAGGTTCTCCTCGGCGGCGTAGCCCAAAAACTCCTCGACGTCCTCGTCGGCGACGGCGCAGGCCATGCGCTCCTGGGATTCGCTGATGGCGAGCTCGGTGCCGTCGAGACCGTCGTACTTCTTGGTCACGGTGTCAAGGTCGACATAGAGGCCGTCGGCAAGCTCGCCCACGGCGACCGAGACGCCGCCCGCGCCAAAGTCGTTGCAGCGCTTGATGAGGCGGCAGGCGTCACCGCGGCGGAAGAGCCTCTGGAGCTTGCGCTCGACGGGTGCGTTGCCCTTCTGGACCTCGGCACCCGACGTCTCGATGGACTCGGTGTTCTGCGTCTTGGAGGAGCCGGTGGCGCCGCCGATGCCATCGCGGCCGGTGCGGCCGCCGAGCAGGATGATCTTGTCGGTGGGGGCGGGGCACTCGCGGCGCACGTGATCGGCCGGGGTGGCACCCACCACGGCGCCGACCTCCATGCGCTTGGCGGTGTAGCCGGGGTGGTAGAGCTCGTTGACCTGGCCGGTCGCGAGTCCGATCTGGTTGCCGTAGCTCGCGTAGCCTGCGGCGGCCGTCGTCACGATCTTGCGCTGGGGGAGCTTCCCCTCGAGCGTCTCGGCGACGGGCACGGTGGGGTCGGAGGCGCCGGTCACGCGCATGGCCTGGTAGACGTAGCTGCGGCCCGAGAGCGGGTCGCGGATCGCGCCGCCGATGCACGTGGCGGCGCCACCGAACGGTTCGATCTCGGTGGGGTGGTTGTGCGTCTCGTTCTTAAAGAGGAACAACCAGTCCTGGTCCTCGCCGTCCACGTCGACCTTGACCTTGACGGTGCAGGCGTTGATCTCCTCGGACTCGTCGAGACCCGTGAGCTTGCCGGTCTTCTTGAGATACTTGGCGCCGATGGTGCCCATGTCCATGAGGCAGACGGGCTTCTCGTCGCGGCCAAGCTCATGGCGCATGGCCATGTAACGGTCGAATGCGGCCTGGACGGTTGCGTCATCGATCTTCACATCGTCGAGCACGGTGCCGAAGGTCGTGTGGCGGCAGTGGTCGGACCAGTAGGTGTCGATCACACGGATCTCGGTGATGGTGGGGTCGCGGTCCTCATCGCGGAAATATTGCTGACAGAAGGCGATATCCGCCTCGTCCATGGCGAGGCCGCGCTCGGCGATGAAAGCGGCGAGCGCGGCTCCATCGAGCTCGCGGAAACCTTCGAGCACCTCGACGGGCTGAGGCTCCGGGGTATCGACCTTAAGCGTTTTGGGCTTCTCGAGCGACGCGATGCGTGCCTCGACGGGGTTCACCACGTAGTGCTTGACGGTTTCGATGTCATCGTCTGTGAGCGCGCCCTCGAGGATATAGACCTTGGCGGAGCGAACATCGGGACGCTCGCCCTGCGAGATGAGCTGCACGCACTCGCTCGCGGAGTCGGCGCGCTGGTCGAACTGCCCGGGCAGGAACTCGACGGCGAAGACGGTGCCGTCGGTCGCGGGGAGCTCGTCGTAGGTCACATCGACCTGGGGCTCGCTGAAGACGGTGGGTACGCAGGAGCGGAAGAGCTCTTGCGTGATGCCCTCGACGTCATAGCGGTTGATGATCCTCAGGGTCTCGATGCCCTTGATGCCGAGGATCTCGGCGAGCTCGCCTTTGAGCTGCTGAGCCTCGACGTCGAACCCGGGTTTCTTCTCCACGTAGATACGAGAGACCATTGGTTCCTGCCTTCCTTGTCGGCCATTCGGTCGTCGTCGCCTGCGGCGGCGGTCGGTGTGCGCGGGCAGGGCCCGGCTGCCGCCTTCAGCCGCATGGTTGATAAACTCCAATATGATACGACAGGGCGCGGGCGCCGCGAGCCATCGCGGGTGCTAGAGTGGGGCGTTAACAAGAGAAAGGCATCCTATGGCATTCGTTTCACTCGCCGTCATCGCGCTTGTAGCCTTCGCGAGCCCCTTCATCGCAACGGCCATTCCTGGCAAGCCCGTCCCCGAGACCGTCTTTTTGTTGATTTTCGGTGCGGTGCTTGGGCCGCACATGGCTGGTATCATCCACGTGGATGTCGAAGTCTCGCTCGTCTCCGAGCTCGGTCTGGCATTCCTCTTCTTGCTTGCCGGTTTCGAGATCGACCCCAAGAACATCACGGGAGCCGAGGGCCGCTACGGGCTGGGCACCTGGGTTGTCACCTTCGGCATCGCCTGGCTTGCCGTGCGCTTCACACCGTGGTTCTCGGTCAGCCATTTCGACGGCATCGCCGTTACGTTGGCGCTCACCTCGACGGCGCTCGGTACGCTGGTGCCCATCCTGCGCGAGCGCTCACTTATCGGCACGCGCGTGGGCGACTCGATCCTAGCGTATGGCACCTGGGGCGAGCTGGGGCCGGTGCTCGCCATGTCCGTGCTGCTCTCGGCCCGCACGGGAATCGAGACGCTCGTCGTCCTCGGGATCTTCCTTGCCGCCTGCGTCGTGCTCGCGGTGGTACCGGGGCGCTCCAAGCGCGCGGGACACCGCTTCTTCGCTTTTGTCGAGGAGCGCGCGAACACCACGTCACAGACGTTCGTGCGGCTCACGGTGCTCATTCTCGTTGTGCTCGTGGCCCTCTCGGCCGTCTTCGATCTCGATATCGTGCTTGGCGCCTTCGCGGCCGGTTTCGTGCTTCGCTATATCATCCCGCAAGGCGACCACACGCTCGAGACCAAGCTTGACGGCCTCGCCTACGGTTTTCTGATCCCGGTGTTCTTCACCGTCTCGGGTGCCAAGATCGACCTCACAGTCGTCGCTTCCAAGCCGGTCATGCTCGTGGGCTTCATCGTGGCGCTGCTGCTCGTGCGCGCCGTGCCCATCATCGTTTCCATGCGCGTGTGCCCCGTCACGCGCGACGTCACCATGCACGGTCGCGTCACCGTGGCGCTCTATTGCACCACGGCACTGCCCATCATCGTCGCCGTTACGAGTGTGGCCGTGAATGCCGGGGCGCTCTCGCAGGCGACGGCATCAGTCATGGTGGCGGCCGGTGCCGTCACCGTCTTTCTCATGCCGTTCTTGGCGCAGCTCACCTATCGCGTGGTCGACGCCAAGCCCGCCGAGGCGGTGGCGGAGGTCGTCGAGCACCCGGGGGACGCCGTGCGGATCCTGCAGGCGCATCATGACCTCGCGCGCCTGTTGGCCCGCGAGCACAAGCTGTTGACCTCGCACGGTTTCGGTCGCGAATATGACGGCGTGCCCACGCTCGATGCAATCGCCGAGCATCTTTCGGACGAGGCTGTGGCAGAGGGCGCGCGCCGCATCGACGAGCGTATCGTCCATGCGGCGCACCAGCTCGCCGAGAAGACCTACGGCGACGAGGTCGACCTTGAGGGACTTACGGCTCGCGAGCGCCGCCGCCTCGAGCGCGCCCAGCTCGCGGTACGCGAATACCGCCGCCGCATGGAGGAGCTGTACCGTCAGGAGGATGCCAAGGGCCCCGTTGACCGCTAACTGGCGACAGAAGCCGCATCGTCCTTAAGCAAGTGAGTGGACTTTTTGGAGCCAGCCGAGTATGGTTCACATTCTATTTGACGTTTCCGCAGGTAGGGACGTTTCTATATCTCGGCTTATTCGAGACATTGCGAATAGTCCACTCACTTGCATAGGAAGACTGCCCAAAGGACGCAAAAGAGGGCGCCGCATCGCAACCATGCGATGCGGCGCCCCTTTCGCGTCGGTTCTGTGGCGAGGAGCTCGCTAGTTGGCCATCACGCCGTCGGTCCAGGCCTCGACGTTCTCGATGCGCAGGACGTTGGCGACCTCGGCCACGCAATCCGCATCGGCGAGCTCGGCGGCCGCGGCCTGGATGTTCTTCTCGAGCGCGCGGTGCGTCAGGAAGATGACCGAGCAGGTGTCCGACACGCCGCTCTTGCCGTCCTCGACCTGGTTGATCAGGCTGATCGAGATGTCGTGCTTCGCAAAGACGTCGACGGTCTCGGAGAGCGCGCCCACGCGATCGGCGACCTTCAGACGCACATAGTATTTGGTCTCGAGCTCGTCCATCGGCTTGAAGGCGAGGTTGTGGCCGAAAGGCTCGCTTTCGGGCAACGGTGCCACGCCGCGGCTGATCGTCTCGGAAAGCGACAGGATGTCGCCGACGACGGCGCTCGCGGTGGGGAAGGAGCCCGCGCCCGCGCCGTAGAACATGGTCTCGCCCACGGCGTCGCCCACCACGTAGACGGCGTTCATGGCGCCGTTGACCTTGGCAAGCATGTGGTCGGCCGGGATGAGCGTGGGATGCACGCGCACATCGACGCCATCCGCGGTGTTGCGGGCGATGCCGAGCAGCTTGATGGTGTATCCGAGGTCGTGTGCCTGCGCGATGTCCTCGGCCGCGATGGTGCGGATGCCCTGCTGGTAGACATCGTCGGTCGTCACGCGCGTACCGAAGCCGATGGAGGCCAGGATCGCCGTCTTGCTCGCGGCGTCGAAGCCGTCAACGTCGGCCGAGGGGTCGGCCTCGGCGTAGCCCTTGGCCTGCGCGTCGGCGAGCACGTCGGCGTAGTCGGCACCCTCGGCGTCCATGCGCGAGAGGATGTAGTTGGTGGTGCCGTTCAAGATGCCGGCGATGGTGAGGATCTTGTTGCCCACGAGGTCGTGCTCGAGCGTGCTCACGATGGGGATGCCGCCGCCGCAGCTCGCCTCGCACTTGAGCTGCACGCCGCACTCGCGCGCCTTGGCGGCGAGCGTTTCGACGTGGCGGCCGAGCAGCGCCTTGTTGGCGGAAACGACATGCTTGCCGTTCTCGAACGCTGCGTTGAAGATCTCGGTCGCCGGGTGCTCGCCACCGATGAGCTCGACGACGATATCGACCTCGGGGTCGGTCACGACGTCGTGCCAGTCCGAGGTGAACGCCTCGCGCTCAACGCCGGCGGCCTCGGCCTGCTCCCAGGCGAGCGCGCAGGCGCGCGTCAGCTTGAGATCGATGCCGTATGCGGCGAGGTATTCATCATGATGGCTCTTGATAAGACGGGCGACGCCGCCGCCGACGGTACCCAAGCCAATGAGGCCGACGTGTACGGTGCGCAGATTCTCTGCCATGGGGTGCTCCTTTGCGAAAATCCGGATGGATCGGGTGCTGATGGATAAGGTTGTACGCATTCTAGCGTGAACACGGACCCCGGGCACGCCCCGCTTTGGAATAGACGGGCAGCCACCCCTGAAATGCTGCGGAAATATTGGAAACACGCTGGTTACATGCGCTGCCGCGTAACAAATCGTTCACGTTTGCCCCATAGCATCTCTCGATGTACCGCACAAAGGCCGCGCTACTTGCTCGGCCCCGACGGATGGGGGATACCATGACCTGTCTCAACCATGCACTCGATCGCAGACATTTTCTAGGCGGTGTCGCCGCGCTTGGCAGCACCGCGCTGCTCGCTGGCTGCTCTTCGGGGGCGACGGATGACGGTTCCGGCTCCGATGACGGATCGTTCAAGATCGGTATGATCGGCCCTCTTACGGGCGCGGCGGCCACTTACGGCGTCTCGGCCGAGCAGGGCGCCAAACTCGCCGTCAAGGACTTCTCGACCAAGTCGCTTAAGCTCGTGCTTAAATCCGAGGACGATGTCGCCGACGGCGAGAAGGCCATCAATGCGTTCAACACGCTTGCCGACTGGGGCATGCAGGCGCTTGTGGGCCCTGTTACCACCGGTGCGGCCGTTGCCGTCTCGGGCGAGATCTCCGATGACATGCTCATGATCACGCCGTCGGCATCCTCGCTCGATGTCACCAAGGGCAAGTCGACGGTTTTCCAGGTGTGCTTTACCGACCCCACGATGGGCACGAGCGCCGCTAAGTTCTTGGCGGAGAAATACGCTGACCAAAAGATCGCCCTGTTCTACAACGCGGGCGACACCTACAGCTCGGGTGTGGCGGACGCCTTTGCCGCGCAGGCCAAGAAGTCCAAGCTCGACGTCGTGGCGACGGAGACCTTCAAAGACGATTCGTCCACAAGCTTCACCACGCAGCTCACCTCGGTCAAGGAGGCCGGTGCCACGCTCATCTTTGCACCGATTTACTACACGCCCGCCTCGGTTCTGCTTAAAAATGCGAGCGACATGGGCTACGACATGACGCTCATGGGCACCGACGGTATGGACGGTTTGCTTTCGGTCGAGGGCTTCGACACTTCGCTTGCCGAGGGCGTGCTGCTCATGACCCCGTTCTCCGCCGATGACGAGAAAAACGCCGACTTCGTCAAGGCGTACCAAGATGAGTACGGCGAGACGCCCAACCAGTTCGCCGCCGACGCCTACGATTGCGTGCATGCCATCGTCGAGGCGATCGATAAGGCCGGTATCGATACGGCGGGCGCGGGATCCGATATCGCCACGGACCTTGCGAAAGCGATGCGCAAGATCAAGATCGACGGGTTGACCGGTGAGCTTTCGTGGAACGACAAGGGTCAGGTCGAGAAGCCCGCCACGGCCTATGTCATCCAGGACGGCAAATACATCGCGGCGTAGCGGCCGCGAAAGAGGACTTTCAACCCGCGGGGTGTTTAAACACGGCAAGGTGTCTTGTAACAAAATGGAAACATTACTTTCACACATTAAAGTGCCAAAACTTGCATAAATATCGCTAGATATAAGAATTCCTGAATATTTGCGTCTAACGAGAAATTAATTCGAAATAGACGGCACTGTCGCAGGCTAAAGCGTCTACTATTTTGCGAACGCCGAACACGGCGCAGGATGGTTTGTCGGGCAAAGAACGCCCGACGAGAATTGAGAGGAGAGCCGCATGTCGAGCCTCACCGGTAAGTCATTCAACCCTGTTATGAATCGCAGGAGCGTTATCGCGAGCGCAGCAGGTCTGGGGGCTACGGCTATTCTAGCCGGTTGCTCCTCCAACGGCGGAGATTCCAAGTCCGGTTCCGCTTCCGAGGGCGGTACCTTCAAGATCGGCACCATCGGACCGCTGACCGGTGCCGCCGCCTCCTACGGCAAGTCCGTCACCCAGGGCGTCGAGCTCGGTTGCAAGGACTTCTCCACCAAGAGCCTGAAACTCACCAGTAAGGCCGAGGATGACGTCGCCGACGGCGAGAAGTCCGTCAACGCCTTCAATAACCTCTGCGACTGGGGCATGCAAGCTCTTGTCGGCCCCACCACCACCGGTGCGTCGGTTGCCGTCGCCGAGGAGTGCGCCAAGGACCCCAAGATGTTCATGATCACCCCGTCCGCGTCCTCCACGGACGTCACCAAGGGCAAGGACAACGTCTTCCAGGTCTGCTTCACCGATCCCAACCAGGGCGTCAACGCCGCCAAGTTCCTTGCCGACAAGTATCCCGACGAGAAGTACGTCCTGTTCTACAACTCCGGCGACGCATACTCCTCGGGTATCGCCGACGCCTTCAAGGCCCAGGCAAAGAAGTCTAAGCTTGAGGTTGTTGACGTGGAGACCTTCAAGGACGATTCCGCCACCAGCTTCACCAACCAGTTGACCAAGGCCAAGGAGGCTGGCGCCACCATGATCTTCGCGCCAATCTACTATACTCCGGCGTCTGTCCTGCTCAAGAACGCCAAGGACATGGGCTATGACGTCAAGATGATGGGTTGCGACGGCATGGACGGCATCTTGGGCGTCGAGGGCTTCGATACCTCTCTCGCCGAGGGCCTGCTGCTCATGACCCCGTTCTCCGCCGACGACGAGAAGAATGCTGACTTCGTCAACGCCTATAAGGACAAGTACGGCGAGACGCCCGACCAGTTTGCCGCCGATGCCTATGATGGCGTGCATGCCGTGGCCGAGGCTCTGAAAGAGGCCGGCCTGGGTGCTGATGCCGATGCGACCGAGGTGGCCGAGAAGCTGTCCGAGGCTATGCGCAAGATCAAGGTCGAGGGCCTCACGGGCAACCTTTCCTGGAACGATAAGGGCCAGGTGCAGAAGGATCCCACGGCTTATGTCATCACCGACGGCAAGTACGTACAGGCCTAATCGACCGCCTTACATAGTGCGGTTTTGAGTCCAAGCAGGAAAGGTCCGAGCCTTTCCTGCTTGCTTCATATCGGGGGGCGGTGTAACGCCTCTGTTTCAGAAACGTATCTGTAACCAATTCGAAAGGGGGATGTGGAACATGACGGTCTTTATCCAATATCTGGTCAACGGCCTGTCCATGGGCAGCGTTTACGCCATCATCGCGTTGGGCTACACCATGGTGTACGGCATCGCCAAGATGCTCAACTTCGCCCATGGCGATGTCATCATGGTCGGCGCCTACGTCTCGTTCTGCGCAACGTCCTATATCGGTCTGCCGGGCTGGGTCTCGGTGATTCTGTCCTGCGTGGTCTGTACCGTGCTCGGTGTGCTCATCGAGGGCTTGGCTTACAAACCGCTGCGCCAGGCCGGTCCGCTCGCCGTTCTCATCACCGCTATCGGCGTCTCCTACTTTCTGCAGAACGCCGCGCAGCTGCTGTGGGGTGCTACGCCCAAGAACTTCACCTCGCTTATCACGTTCCCGGTGCCTGAGTTCTTGGCACGCTACAACGTGAGCGCCGTTTCGCTCGTCACCATCTTCGCATGCCTTGTCATCATGGCAGGTCTTATGTTCTTCACGGGCAAGACCAAGATGGGCAAGGCCATGCGCGCCGTGTCCGAGGATAAGGCGGCGGCGCAGCTCATGGGCATCAACGTCAACCGCACCATCTCGATGACGTTTGCCATCGGGTCGGCCCTTGCCGCCATCGCCGGCGTGCTGCTGTGCTCCTACTCGCCGGTGCTTCAGCCCACCACGGGTGCCATGCCCGGTATCAAGGCCTTCACGGCCGCCGTCTTCGGTGGTATCGGTTCGATCCCCGGTGCCTTTGTCGGCGGAATCCTTATCGGCATCATCGAAGCCATGGCACAGGCTTACATCTCCACGAGCCTGGCCAACTCCATCGTGTTCGCCGTGCTGATCGTCGTCCTGCTCGTCAAGCCTGCCGGCCTCCTGGGCAAGTATGTTCCGGAGAAGGTGTAGGTGTCTCATATGAAATTCCTCAAAGACAAGCAGACCCGTCACGACTTCGTGACCTACGGGCTGTGTATCCTGGCGTTTGCCATCGTGTTTTTTATGCAATCAAGCCATATGATTCCGCGCATGATCGCCGGTCAGTTGGTTCCCATCACGGCCTATATCGTCATGGCCATCTCGCTCAACCTCGTCGTGGGCGTTGCGGGCGATCTGTCGCTCGGCCATGCGGGCTTTATGAGTGTCGGTGCCTATACGGGCATTGTCACGGCCGTGGCGCTCGAGAGCTCCGTTCCCTCCGACCCCATTCGTCTTGTGATCTCCATTGTGGTCGGTGCCGTGGCCGCCGCCATCTTGGGTGCGCTCATCGGTATCCCCGTCCTGCGCCTGCGTGGTGACTACCTGGCTATCGTGACCCTCGCTTTCGGCGAGATCATTAAAGAAGTCGTTACCTGCCTTATCGTCGGTGTCGACTCCAACGGCCTGCACGTGATCTTTAACATCAGCGGCAACTCGACGGTTGACGATCTACACCTGCTGTCTGATGGAACGGCCATCATCAAGGGCGCTCAGGGCGCCTCGGGTGTGTCGACGTATTCCACGTTTGTCGCCGGCGCCATCTTGGTGCTGATCGCGCTCGTGATCGTGCTCAACCTGGTCCGCAGCCGCACCGGTCGCGCCATCATGGCCGTCCGCGACAACCAGATCGCAGCCGAGTCCGTCGGCATCTCCGTCACCAAGTATCGTATGGTCGCCTTCGTGGTCTCCGCGGCGCTTGCCGGTGCCGCAGGAGCGCTGTTTGGCGGCAACTTCTCGCAGCTGTCTGCTACCAAGTTCGACTTCAACACCTCGATCCTCATCCTTGTGTTCGTCGTCCTGGGCGGTCTGGGCAACATGCGCGGTTCCGTTATCGCTGCGGCATTGCTCACCATTCTGCCGGAGGCACTGCGTCAGTTCTCCGACTACCGCATGCTCATCTATGCCATCGTTTTGATCCTGGTCATGCTGTTCACCAACAACCCACAGCTTAAGGCCATGATCGAGCGGTTCAAATCAAAGGGAAAGAAGAAGGAGGTGGCCTGCGATGCCAAGTAAGTTCGAATTCAAGAAGGGCAAGATGGTTCCGTATCCTTCCGGCGCCATCGTCCCCGATCGCGATCTGGGGGAGCGCCCCGCACTTGAGTGCATCCATCTGGGCATTGAGTTCGGCGGCCTCAAAGCGGTCGATGACTTCAGCCTTACGATCGGCAAGACCGAGATCGCCGGCCTGATCGGCCCCAACGGCGCCGGCAAGACCACAGTTTTCAATCTGCTCACCAAGGTCTATCAGCCTACGCACGGCACGATCCTCCTCGACGGCGAGGATACCTCCGGCAAGACCGTCAGCCAGGTCAACCGCATGGGTATCGCCCGTACGTTCCAAAACATTCGCCTGTTCGATACTATGTCCGTCGAGGACAACGTCAAGGTCGGCCTTCATAACCAGGAGAAGTACTCCGGCGTCGAAGGCGTGCTCCGCCTGCCCACGTACTGGAAACATGAGAAGGCGGCCCACGAGCGCGCCATGGAGCTGCTCTCTATCTTCGATATGGAGCACCTCGCCAACGAGCAGGCCGGTTCGTTGCCCTACGGCGCCCAGCGACGTCTCGAGATCGTCCGCGCCCTTGCGACCAACCCCAAGCTGTTGCTGCTCGACGAGCCGGCGGCCGGCATGAACCCGTCCGAGACGGCCGAGCTCATGGAGAACATCGTCAAGATCCGCGATACCTTCGGTATCGCGATCATGCTTATCGAGCATGATATGTCGCTCGTCATGAATATCTGCGAGGGCATCTGCGTACTCAACTTCGGCAAAGTTATCGCCAAGGGTACGGCGCAGGAGATCCAAAACAACGAGGCCGTCATCGAGGCCTATCTGGGCAAGCAGGACAAGGGGGAGAACTAAATGGCAGATCCGATGCTTTCCGTCTATAACATCAATGTCTGGTACGGTGCCATCCACGCCATCAAAAACATCTCCTTCGAGGTCAACGAGGGCGAGATCGTGGCGCTTATCGGGGCCAACGGCGCCGGCAAGTCGACGACGCTCAAAACCGTTTCGGGGCTTTTGCGCTCCAAGACCGGTTCCATCAAGTTCATGGGCGAGGACATTACCCATGCACCGGCAGATAAACTGGTCGGCAAGGGTTTGGCGCAGGTTCCGGAGGGTCGCCGTGCCTTTTTGGAAATGACGGTTGAGGAAAACCTCGAGATGGGTGCCTATACGCAACCTAAATCGACCGTCGCCCCGGGTATCGAGCGCGTCTATGATCAGTTCCCGCGCCTGAAGGAGCGCCGTCGTCAGGTTGCCGGCACACTTTCGGGCGGCGAGCAGCAGATGCTCGTGATGGGTCGCGCTCTTATGAGCAACCCTAAGCTGCTCATGCTCGACGAGCCTTCTATGGGTTTGGCACCGATTCTCATCGAGCAGATCTTCCAGATCGTCGAGGATCTGCACAAGGCCGGAACCACGGTTCTTCTGGTAGAACAGAACGCCCAGATGGCGCTCTCGATCGCCACGCGCGGTTATGTACTCGAGACCGGCAACATTACCATGACCGGAACCGGTCAAGAGCTGCTGCACGACGATAACGTGCGCAAGGCCTATCTCGGCGGCTAACGAGTCGACGCTGCGCGACATTCGAGGTTACATGATGCCATCTAAAGGGCGGGGCATGGCCATGGGGTCTGTGCCCCGCCCTTTTCATATCGATCTGCACGCTCTCGGCGCCGTTCGCCCCTGTCTGCCCATCTTGGAAATATCCATGCATTGCTATATTGTTCAGCGATGATGAAGGTACGTCTTCCTGGAGGTCCATAGATGCTGTACGAATTCTGTGCCGAGAACTTCGAACGGGTGCCCGCTGCCATCATGGGCGGTGCCGGGCGCATCGAGCTCTGCGACAACCTCGCCGTGGGCGGCACGACGCCTTCCATCGGTACCATCCAAATGGTCACTGACTATTGCCATGATCACCAAACGCTCGTGTTCTGCATGGTTCGCCCCCGTGGTGGGGACTTTTGCTATACCGATGCCGAGCTCGACGTGATGGATCTTGACCTGTGCGCCGCGTGCGGCCTTGGTGTCGATGGTGTCGTATTCGGCTGCGTTGCGAACAGCAGGGGGTCGAACGTCATCGACGAGCGCGCCCTCAGCCGTCTCATGGAGGCAGTTTCGGATGCCCGCGCCGCTCGCGATGGCGAGACGCTCGGCATCACGTTCCATATGGCCTTCGACACCCTTGGGCCGGAGGCCCAACTCGATGCCATCGACATGCTCGCCGACTGCGGTGTCACCCGCGTTCTCACGCACGGTGGCGCCTCGGGCACGCCGATCGAGGAAAACCTCGGTCATCTCTCCAAACTTATCGAGTACGCTGGGGATCGTCTGACGATTCTGCCGGGTGGCGGCATCACCACCGCCAACCGCGATGCGGTCGCCGCGGCGCTCGGCGTGGAAGAGCTCCATGGTACCGGGATCGTTTCTCTGGAGGGCTAGAACCATGGCACTTGTCTTTGACGTCAAGCAGGCAAGCGGTAAACCCGACGACAACCGCCGTCCGGGGACGTCATGTCCGTTTTGCGACGTCAAGGGGCTGCGGAACATCATTCGTCGCGAAGGTGACTGTATCTGGCTTCAAAACAAATTCAGGACGTTGCGCGACACCTGTCAGACGGTGCTGATCGAGTCTGCCGCACATGAAGCCGATTTGACGTCTTATGCGCCAGATGAGCTGCATCATATCGTGCGGTTTGCCCTCGGCTGCTGGCAGCAGATGATAGATTCGCGCCAGTATCGAAGCGTGCTCATGTACAAGAACAAGGGGCCGCTTTCGGGCGGTAGTCTCGTGCACCCACACATGCAGATCGTGGGGCTGAAGCATGAGGACGGTTGCGCGGCATTGAGCTCCAAGAATTTTTCAGGTATCGACGTTTGGTCTCGCGGACGCGTCTCGGTCAATATCTCGACCGAGCCCATCATGGGTTTTTTCGAGGTCAACATCATGGCGCCGCAGGGCATAGCCTCAAGTGCTGCAGCGCGCGATATCACCGATACCGACCGGTTCGCCGACGCCATTCAGGCCGCGCTTCGCTACATCCTCGATGAGCATCATGGCGGTCAGGCAGAATCCTACAATCTCTTCTTCTACCATATCGATGGCAAGACGATCGCCAAGGCTCTTCCACGCTGGGTGGTTTCGCCTTACTTTGTCGGTTATCGTCTGGCCCAAGTCAACGCGGAGACCACACTCGATAGAGATGCAGAGGCTCTCTCTGCTCGCCTATCTGTGCTTCGTTAAGCGCATTGGTGCCAAGGATGGGCAGAGGGACTCTCTATTTGAGTTTGATGCGTGCGGCGTCGACCAAGGCGCGCTGACGCTTGCGCTCTTCGCCGGTCAGCTGTTCGAAAGCGTGGCCGATCAGTGAGGCCAGGACTTGTTGGAACAAGGTGCCGCACATCACGGGAAAGACGACTTCGCCGGGAAAATACTGTGTGGCGATCACGGCGCCCGATGAGATGTTGCGCATGCCGCACGTGAAGGTCATCGTAGTTGTCTCGCTGTAGGGCAGGTGAAGAAGACGCGCTGCCAGCAATCCGACGGCAAAGCCCCCTATGGCAAAGCACAGGATAAAGAGCGCGACAAGCAGACGCTCGCTATTCATGTGCAGCACGTAGGGGCTCATGGCGGTCGAGTTCGAGGCGATCACGCCCATCATCATAAATTTACATGCCGGAGAGAGCGTGGGGGAGAGCTTCTCGTGTCCCCAGCCGTGGGTGAGTTCGTTTACCACGATCCCCAGCACGGCGGGAACGGCGATCATAAAGGTCATGTTCTTCATCATGCTCGGCACATCGATCGAGACGGTGGCTCCCAAGAGGAGCTTGAGCGTGAACGGGATCGTCACCGGCGAGATGACTGACGACGTGAGAATGATGGTGAGGGCGAGCGGGCCGTTTCCGCCGAACATGCTGATCCACATAAAGGCGGTTACCGCCACGGGGACGCTGTATTCGAGCACGATGCCGCAGACAAGATTGGGGTTGGAGCCAAAGAGCAACGACCCGAGCGTGTGGGCCGCAAGGGGTATGACGATGCTCGAGACCAACAACGCAAGAATCAGATGAAGGGGACGACGGAAGACCTCAACCACCTGACGGAAGGTGTTGCTGAGTGCACCTTGAAAGGTCATAAAGGCGAATAGCGTGGGGACAATGGGCTTCAAAACACCGATCTGGTGCGGAAGCAGCACGCCGAGCACCACGCAGATCGGCACGATAACCTGCATGTGGCTCGCGAGGTACTTTCCCAGTCCAATCCATCGCTTCATATATGTCTGTGGCCCTTTCTATATAAGCTCAAATTTGTATCGATATCCTAGACGTTGGAGTGCGTGAGCGTCGTCGGTATTCCAGATTGTTTCAAGGCCATTACCGCCTTTATCTATATCGAACGGCCTTGCGACGGCAAAGATCTGAGTCCGTTCGGCACGTTATAATCAATTCGTTCAACTGATCCGCCTGCCGCAGCAGGCGACAACCTAAAGGACTCACTGCCATGAACCGTGAACTGCATCACGGCGGCCTGCCCCTTTCGGGGGTGGGTGCGCATGCCATCGCTTAAGACTACCCATCGCTGGTCCGTTGCAAAGCAGAATCCCGAGCTCGAGAAGCAGCTTTCCGCGGGGCTTGGCGTGCCGGCGCTCGTCGCGCGCATCATGGTCGCCCGCGGTATCGATTCGATAGAGCAGGGGCAGCTATTCCTGACTCCCTCGCTCGACCGCGACTGGGCCGACCCGCTCATCATTCCCGGGATGGCTGGGGTGGCCGACCGTATCGAGGCCGCCGTGCGCAACGGCGAGCGTATTGCGATCTTCGGCGATTTCGATGTTGACGGTATCACTTCGACCTGTTTGCTCACCGAGGCGCTTCGGGCGCTCGGGGGTACGGTCGTTCCGTTCATTCCACATCGGTTCGATGAGGGCTACGGTCTTTCGCGGGCAGCGCTCGACCGCGTGGTCCAGCTTGCCGACCCTCAACTTATCGTGACCGTCGACAACGGTATCTCTGCCAAGGGCGAGGTCTCCTATCTCGAAGGCCTTGGTATCGACCTGGTGGTAACCGACCACCACGAGCCCTCCGATCAGGTGCCTCGGGGCGTGCCGCTGACCGACCCCAAGCTTGTGGACGGGGGGCCGTCACGTGAACTGGCGGGAGCCGGCGTGGCGCTCAAACTCGTCCAGGTGCTGGGCGAGCGCCTTGGCAAGCCATCGCTGTGGCGTTCTCTTATCGAGGTAGCGGCACTTGGCACCGTCTCGGACATGATGCCGCTCACGCCCGAGAACCGCGCGCTTGTCGCCGAGGGTATCCAGCAGATGCGTGTGACGGCGCGTCCGGGCTATATTGCACTTGCCGCGCTCACCAAGACCGATCTTTCGACCATCACGGCCGATGGGCTCTCGTTTTCGCTCATTCCCCGCCTGAACGCCGCCGGACGCATGGCCGACCCCAAACTGGCCCTTGATTTGCTTTTGGCGCGTGATCCCGTTGAGGCTGCATCTCTTGCGGCGCAGCTTGAGGACATCAATCGCCAGCGCCGCGAGATCGAGGCTGACCTGACGCGCGATGCCATTGCCAAGGTCGAGCAGACCTACGATGGCGGCCGGGCTATCGTCGTGGGCGGTGAGGGCTGGCATGAGGGTGTCAAAGGCATCGTCGCAAGTCGTTTGGTCAACCGTTACCACGTCCCGGCGCTGCTCTTCTCGATTGAAGATGGCATCGCGCGTGGATCGGGCCGCTCGGTGGGCAAGGTCAACCTCTTCGATGCCGTCGAGCGTTGCTCGGACCTGCTGATTCGCCGGGGCGGGCATGCGGGCGCCGTCGGTGTGACCATCGAGGCGTCCAAGCTCGATGAGTTCCGCCGTCGCCTCGCTGCCGTCCTGTCGGAGCTTCCGGCTGAGGATTTTGAGGATACCCAGGAGGTGGCCGCGACGGTCAAGCTTTCTGAGCTCGATATCGCGACCATCGAGCAGGTTTCGCGTCTGGAGCCCTTCGGGCAGGGCAACAAGGTGCCGCTGCTTGCGGCTACCGGCGTCACGATGGCCGACCGCGCCGTGGTGGGCAAGACCGGTGAGCATATGCGCTTCATCGCTACCGACGGCGCTTCGAGCGTCGCGGCTATCATGTTCCGTGTTCCGCAGATCGATCGGATGATTGCATGCGATAGCGCTGTCGACCTTGTGTTCGAGGCCGTGGCAGAGCATTGGCAGGGGCGCGTCAAACCCAAACTCATGGTCAAAGATATCCTGGCGTGCGACGCCTCGCCGGTTGCAATCGAGGATCCCTCATGCGAGCTCAACCGCGAGACACGCTCGCCGGAGGAGCATTTGCATATGGAGTCGCGGCGTCGCGATATGCTTGCCCAGCTATCTTATCCCGAGCTCACGCGCTCGCTTATTCACTCCTTCATAGGAACCAACCAGCCTCATCCGGCACAGACCGAGGCACTCGATGCGCTTGCGGCGCACGAGAGCACCCTTGCCGTCATGGGAACGGGTCGGGGAAAATCGCTCATCTTCCACGTGCATGCTGCGCGCGAGGCGATCCTGCGCGGGCAGGCGAGCATTTTCGTCTATCCGCTTCGTGCCCTGGTGGCCGATCAGGCGTTCCACCTCTCGCAGAAGATGGCCCAGCTCGGTATCGGCGTGGGTGTGCTCACGGGCGAGACGCTTGAACCGGCTCGTGACGCGGTTTTTGCCGGCTTGGCTGCCGGATCCATCGGTATCGTGCTCACCACGCCCGAGTTCCTCTTGCTCCACCGCGAGCGATTTGCTCGGTCGGGGCGTGTGGGGTTCGTCGTTGTCGATGAGGCCCATCACGCCGGCCTTGCCAAGGGCGGGGATCGTAGCGCCTATCTCGAGATGCCCCAGATTCTATCGGCCCTAGGTGATCCCGTGGTCCTCGCAACCACGGCGACGGCGACCGCGCCTGTCGTGGCTGAGCTCGCTCGCGTGCTTCCGGTGACGCGCACTGTTGTTGACGAGACGGTGCGCGAGAACCTTGAGGTCGAGGACGACCGCGATCTTTCCGGCCGGGAGAACCGTCTCGTTTCCATCGTCGCCACGGGCGAGAAGTGCGTCATATATGTCAATTCACGCGACCAGTCCGTGGCCCTTGCCCGCACGCTGCGCAAGCGTATCCCCGATTGCGCGCCGCGTATCGCCTTTTACAACGCCGGGCTCACGCGTCCGGATCGGCATCGCGTCGAGGACGCCTTTCGCGACGGGGAGCTCTCTTGCATCGTGTCGACCTCGGCCTTCGGTGAGGGTGTCAACCTTCCCGATATCCGGCATGTGGTGCTCTATCACATGCCGTTCGGCGCCATCGAGTTCAACCAGATGAGCGGCCGGGCCGGGCGTGACGGAAAGCCCGCGCTCATCCATCTGCTCTACTCGTCGCGCGATGCACGCATCAACGAGCGTCTGCTCGATTGCTACGCCCCCGAGCGCGACGAGCTCGTTATCCTGTATCGAGCGCTGCAGACTATGTGGCGCTCCAACCGGGGAAAGACCGGCGAGGATGCCTTCCAGGCGACTGATATCGATATCGCCCAGATGTGCTTGGCCATTGACGCGCGCACGCCGGTTGACGAACGCGCGGTGGCCAGCGGCCTGGGAATCTTCGAGGAACTCGGTTTCCTGCATGTTTCGGGGTATGAAGAAACCCGTTGCATCCAGATGTCCCAGAATCCGGGGCATGTCCAACTGAGCAGGTCGATTCGTTATCTTGAGGGTCTGCGCGCCCGCATGGAGTTCTCGGCGTTTCGCGCTTGGGCGCTCGATTCCTCTGCATCTGATATGCTAGCCAGAGTGAACCGCCCGATTACTCCGCGGGCCTAGGGGAGGGGATCTTCATGGACGCCACAACCCGCGCCGCACACGATGCCACGCTTCGACCGTCTTCAGAGATGGTGCACTATCGGCATGCCGACGATCTGCCGCCCGAGATCATGGCTGACAACTTCGACCGCCTCGAGCGCCTGTGCGTCAAATACATGAACGAGAGCGACTACGCTAAGGTGGAACAGGCGTACTGCTTTGCTGCCGAGAAACATTGCGCTCAAAAGCGTCGCTCGGGAGAGATGTACATCAACCATCCTGTCGAAGTGGCTATCATCCTGGCCGATCTCAAGATGGACTGCGACGTTGTGTGCGCGGCACTTCTCCACGATACGGTCGAAGATACCGAGACCTCGCTGGCGGATGTGTCCAGCCTTTTCGGTGATACCGTGGCCGAGCTCGTCGATGGCGTGACCAAACTCACCAACATCGAGGTCGACAGCATGGACGAGAAGCAGGCGCTTACCTTGCGCAAGATGTTCCTCGCCATGTCCAAGGACATCCGTGTCATCATCGTCAAGCTCGCCGATCGTTTGCACAACATGCGTACGCTGGCGGCGCTGCGCGAGGACCGTCGCCTCTTCAAGGCACGCGAGACCATGGACGTCTATGCCCCGCTCGCCGACCGTCTGGGCATGAGTTCCATCAAATGGGAACTCGAGGACCTGTCGTTCTTCTATCTAGAACCCGATGCCTATCAGCGTATCGCACGCATGGTGGCCGAATCGCGCGAGGTTCGTGAGCGCTTCCTCTCCGAGACGATCAAGACTTTGACCGATGAGCTCGATCGCATCGGACTCAAGGATTTCCAGATCAACGGACGTTCCAAGCACTATTGGTCCATCTACATGAAGATGAAGCGTAAGGGCAAGGAATTCTCCGAAATATACGATCTGGTGGCATTGCGCGTCATCACGCATTCCGTGCGCGACTGTTACTCGGCGCTCGGTGCGGTCCATACCTTGTGGCACCCCATGCCGGGACGCTTTAAAGACTATATCGCCATGCCCAAGGTCAACAATTACCAGTCACTGCACACGACGGTGATCGGTCCCACGGCACGCCCACTCGAGATCCAGATCCGCACCTACGAGATGCACGAGCAGGCCGAGTATGGTATCGCCGCGCACTGGCTCTATAAGAAATCAGGTGGCTCGACGGCGGCTAAGACCAATGATGCACAAAGGCTTGACGACCAGATCAACTGGCTCAAGCACTCACTGGACTGGGCTGCTTCAGACGAGATCACCGATGCCAAGGAATATCTGCATTCGCTCAAGGTCGACCTGTTCGATCAAGAGATCTTCGTGTTCACCCCCAAGGGCGAGGTCATGGCGCTACGGGCCGGTTCCACACCGCTCGACTTTGCCTATGCCGTTCACACCGAGGTGGGAAACCATTGCGTGGGCGCCAAGATCAACGGCGTGGTGGCGCCGCTCACCCATGAGATCAAGACGGGCGATCGCGTCGAGATTCTCACCAACAAGAACTCCAAGCCGTCCCGCGACTGGCTCAAGATCGTCAAGACCCCATCGGCTAAATCTAAGATAAGGCGCTACTTTGCCGCTGCGACCAAAGATGACGATGCCACGACCGGTCGAGATATCCTTGCCAAAGATCTGCGAAAGCGTGGATATGGCATCTCGACTCCGCGATCTACCCGTGCTCTCAACACGGTTGCCGAGCAGATGAACTATAAGCAGCTTGAGGATCTGTTCGCCGCGGTCGGCGCCGGCAAGGTCGCTCCACGTGCCGTGGGAAACAAGGTCGAGCAGATCCTGGACCCCAAGCCCGAGGAACAGCTCTCAAAGCAAGAAGCCATCGCCGAGGTCGTCAAGCAGCCTGCGCGCGGCTCCAACCGCAAGCCCCAGGGCAAGGCCAAGAAGGCCAGCAACGGTGTTGTGGTCAAAGGTCATGCGGGAGACGGGCTTCTGGTGCGTCTCGCCCACTGCTGCAATCCTGTGGCGGGAGACGATATCGTCGGTTTTATCACACGCGGTCGCGGCGTGTCGGTGCATCGTGCCAATTGCCCTAACGTCAAGGGTCTCATGGCGCATCCTGAGCGCATGATCGATGTTGAGTGGGACGGTACGGCCGATGCCCTGTTCCAGGTTGAGATCGTGGTCGAATGCCTCGATCGAATGGGGCTGCTCAAGGACGTCACCATCGCGATCGGTGATGCCGGCGGCAACATCCTGTCCGCCGCGACGTCCACCAATCGCGAAGGAATCGCGACGTTGCGATTCCTGGTCGAGATCTCAGATGCCAGCGGTTTGGATCCTCTGCTCAACTCCATCAGCCGCGTCGATTCGGTCTACGACGCCCGACGTCTCATGCCCGGCGAGGGCGGGGCGCAGCTCAAGCGCCGGTCTTAAGAAAGGTTTATCTATCCCATGGCTTTAGATGTAACTCCTCACGGCTCGGTGCAGGTCGAGTCCGTCGTCAACGGACCCATCGAGACCAACACCTACTTTTTTGGCTGCGATGGCGCGTGGGTCGTTATCGATCCGGCGTGGGAAGGGGAGAAGCTCGTCGAGCATTTCCGCTCCGTGCATCCCGAAGAGACGCTGCTGGGGGCCGTCTGCACGCACGGACACGCCGACCACGTGGGCGGTGTCGCAGGTGTTCGCCGCGAGTTGGGTGAGCATGCGGTCTTTGAGCTTAACGCCAAGGACATCGAGACCGCGAAGACGAACATTCGCGAGCAGCGCGAGATGTGGAGCATCGAGACGCCCGCTCCGGGTGAACCTACGCGTCTGCTTGCCGAAGGGGATACTGTTGAGGTCGGCGACGCTGTGCTGCAGATCATCGAGACACCGGGCCACACCCCGGGCGGCATTGTCCTTTTCGCTGCGACGGATAACGGAAACATCGCCTTTGTGGGCGACACGCTCTTTCCGGGCGGGCACGGACGTACCGACCTTTCCGGTGGTAACGAGGTCGACATGATGCACTCGCTTGCAAAGTTGGGACGCATCCTTCCGCCGAGTACGGTTTGCTATACCGGACACGGCCAGACAACAACCATGGAGCGGGAGCTGGCGACCAATCCGTTTATGCAGTGGGCGTGTAGGCGTTACAACAAATAAGAGATCAAGAATCCGGTTCGATGTGCGGGGGTTGGCGGTTACGTCAACCCCCGTTTGCGCCAACGGGGCAATTGGGCGGATGAACGGTCGAAAATCAGCTAAAGTGCCCATTTTGATGAACAAACGAACGTTTATGTTTTAGCGTGCCGTGGTAAAATCACAGGCGTTATCGGAGCAACCTTACAGGAGGTTTCTTTTATGCTCGTCAACGCAGCAGACATGCTCAAGAAGGCCGAGGCCGGCAAGTACGCTCTCGGTGCCTTCAACACCAACAACCTCGAGTGGACCCTGGCTATCCTCCAGGCCGCCGAGGAGGCCAAGTCCCCGCTGATCCTCCAGTGCACCGCTGGTGCCGCCAAGTGGATGGGCGGCTTCAAGGTCTGCGCCGACATGGTCAAGGCTGCCGTCGAGGCTACGGGCGTCACCGTCCCCGTCGCTCTGCATCTCGATCACGGTTCTTACGAGGACTGCTTCAAGTGCATCGAGGCTGGCTTCACGTCCATCATGTATGACGGCTCTCACGAGGAGACCTTCCAGCTCAATCTCGATCGCACCAAGGAGCTCGTCGAGCTCGCCCATTCCAAGGGCATGTCCATCGAGGCTGAGGTCGGTGGCATCGGCGGCACCGAGGACGGCGTGACCTCCAACGGCGAGCTCGCAGATCCGGCTGAGTGCAAGCAGATCGCCGACCTGGGCGTTGACTTCCTTGCTTGCGGCATCGGCAACATCCACGGTGTCTATCCTGCGGATTGGGCTGGCCTTTCCTTCGAGCGTCTGGGCGAGATCAAGGCCCAGACCGGTGACCTGCCTCTCGTTCTTCACGGCGGTACTGGCATTCCCGAGGATCAGATCAAGAAGGCCATTTCCCTGGGCATCTCCAAGATCAACGTCAACACCGACCTTCAGCTCGTCTTCGCCAAGGGCGTCCGCGAGTACATCGAGGCCGGCAAGGACCAGCAGGGCAAGGGCTTCGACCCCCGCAAGCTCCTCAAGCCTGGTCGCGACAACATCGTCGCCCGCACTAAGGAGCTCATGGAGGAGTTCGGTTCTGTCAACCAGGCCTAATTCTCTTCTCATTTGAGAATCGAGGCGTCTCTTTCGCTTTGTGCGAAAGAGGCGCTTTTTGTATCTGTTCCGGCTCGTTACAATGGCACAAATGACGGAATGGGTGACGTGCATGATCCAAACGATTTTGCCAAAAGATGAAAACGTAATTCAAGATGGGCAGGTAGGCTGTGCCTTGGAGGTGTCTAGCGACGATTTCAGGTACCTTTCCGTTGGCCTTCCTCCCGAAATCGCTCGTCTAAAAGCGGCGGGCTATCTGGATCGTGCCATCGAATCCTGTAATCGTCTGCTGATGCAGGATCCACCGCATGCACTTGCCGCCTGTCTTCGCGCCGAGCGATATCGCATGCAAGAGCTTCCAAAGCAGTTCTGCGTCTCACGTAATGCAGCCATTGCCACTATTCAACGTGAATGGCCGAGCTTCACCGAAGCGGATTTCGAACGGCTTATAAGGCATAAGCGGATCGATTGGCGATTTATCAACGGTGAACTCCATGTACTCGATAATTTTCTAGATTCTTTGCGCGTCTATCCCAAGGAAGTTCCGGGCCTTACACCCGAACCGATCCGTGATAACACCACACGCGATCGCATGCTTGCTGCGATGCGAAGCGACGGTGGCGCCTGCTGCGAAATCACACTTGCTTCCGCGATTTCGATTCCTGGGGCTCGTACCGGCGAGGTCGTCAGTGCCTGGCTTCCTTTGGCTTCATCCTGTTATCAACAATCTGATATCGAGATACTTGAGGCCTCGCCCCGGGCTTTTGTTGCGCCAGACGTAGCCCCGGCGCGCACGGTTCACTGGGAATCCGATACGGAGCGCGACTTCTCGATTACCTACCGCTATCGTGCTACCGTTCCGTACACCGATATCTACGCGGGGGAGTTTCCGCGGTACCCGGATCGAAGCACACCCGTACCGAGCGATACGGCGCCGATGCCACCTCATATTGTGTTTACACCTTATTTACAGGGACTGACGGCGTGCATCGTCAAGGATTGCACTGACGATCTAGATCGAGCTCGCGTCATCTATGATTACATCACCAAGAACGTCGATTATCGTTACCAGCCTGCTTATGTTCAGCTCGATAGTATCGCAAACGATTGTATGCAGTCTTTGCGAGGCGATTGCGGGGTTATGACGCTCGCTTTTATTGCGATGTGCCGCATTGCGGGGATCCCGGCACGATGGGAGAGCGGCCTCTATGTGGCGCCCGACCATGTGGGCCCGCATGATTGGGCGCGTTTTTACACCTCGCAAACAGGGTGGCTTTGGGCGGATTGTTCGTTTGGGTCCTCTGCACGGCGCTTGGGCGAAGAAGCGCGCCGCCGTCATTATTTTGGAAATCTTGACCCTTGGCGTATGGTCGCGAATCGCGCGTTTGAGGCAGACTTTACGCCTCTGGATTCGGGGGTCCGCGAAGACCCTTATGACAACCAGATGGGGGAGGCCAATGTCGATGGGCGAGGTTGCCGCGAATACGAGATGCGACGTTGCGTCAGCCTTATCAAAATGATCGATATACCATTTCGCGAAAAGACTGCGAAACCTGTGGTACACTAGCTCATACATCAACGTGCCCGAGTGGCGGAATTGGCAGACGCAGTGGACTCAAAATCCACCGTTGGCGACAACGTGCGAGTTCGAGTCTCGCCTCGGGCACCATTTGATCGATGTTCGATATGTGAAGCGCCTAAATGGGTGCTAACATGTCAAAAGCGTTGTGAATACAGCGTATAAAGAGGGGCCCGAGGGCCCCCACCTTTTGGCGCCATAGATGCAGCTGACTGGTTTTACAATTCAACTGTTTGTATCGGTAATAACCGATAGTTTGATTGTGAACCTGGTTGCTTATGGCACCGGGTCATTTTTTATGAATGGAGGTAGGGAAAATAGCTAAGTCTGATGCCACTCGCATTAACGACGAGATCACCGCAACGTCCTGTCGCCTGATCGGTGTCGATGGCTCGCAGCTCGGTCTGTTTGACATCCGTGACGCCCAACGTGTCGCCGATGATCAGGGTCTTGACTTGGTCGAGATTGCTCCCAACGCGGAGCCCCCGGTTTGCAAGGTCATGGACTATGGCAAGTTCAAGTATCAACAGGCCATGAAAGCCAAGGCTGCTCGCAAGAACCAGTCCAAGGTCGAGGTCAAGGAAATGAAGTTCCGGCCCAAGATCGATATTGGCGATTACGAGACCAAAAAGGGCCATGTCTTGCGTTTCCTCAAGAAGGGCGCGCGCGTAAAGATCACCATCATGTTCCGCGGTCGAGAGATGGCACATCCGGAGCAGGGTCTTAACGTGCTCGAGCGTCTTGCGGAGGATCTCAAACCTTACGCTACGGTTGAGTCCAAGCCCAAGATGGAAGGCCGTAACATGCTCATGCTCCTCGCCCCAATCAAGGGTGCGTTCGATGAGGAAAAAGCAGAGAGCAATCCCAAGAAATAGTGTTCTGTATCCGATAAAGGAGTATTTCATGCCTAAGATGAAGTCCCACAGCGGCACCAAGAAGCGTTTCCGCAAGACCGGCACCGGCAAGATCATGCGTGCCAAGGCTTTCAAGAGCCACATTCTCTCCAAGAAGTCCCAGAAGCGCATTCGCGGTTTCCGCAAGGAGGCTGAGGTCGCAGCTGCCGACCGTAAGGTCATCAAGTCTCGTCTTGCCTAAGTTCGAGTATTGCATTTACTTCATTTCCCTGTTTAGGAGTTGATTATCAATGGCACGTGTTAAGCGCGCAGTGGCCGCCAAGAAGAAGCGCCGTACCGTAATGAATCGTGCGAAGGGTTACTACGGTGCCGCTTCGCGTACGTACAAGCATGCTAAAGAGCAGGTTCAGCACTCCCTGCAGTACCAGTATCGCGATCGCCGCAACAAAAAGCGCGAGATTCGCTCCCTCTGGATTACGCGTATCAACGCTGCTGCCCGTCTGAACGATATCTCCTACTCCCAGTTCATGCATGGCCTCAAAGTCGCCGGCATCGAGCTCGATCGCAAGGTTCTGGCTCAGATGGCTTACGAGGACATCGAGTCTTTCAACGAGCTTGCTGCTATCGCTAAAAAGGCTCTCGAGGCCTAAATTTGGCTTATAGCTTGTAAGGGGCGCCCGAAGGGGTGCCCCTTTTTCTTAGACCTGGGTATGTCTGGCGTATATGTAACTGACGAGTCAATGGGCATCCTTTATTCCATCAAGCGAATCGCTCCATAGCGCAATGGGGTATAAGACTTTCTGACAGATGGTCGATACAGAAATATGAAGTCATCGATGGGCCATCAGAAATAGCTACACAGGTATTAGTGGCTCCCGTGCCAGGCATAGGGACTTGTCTATTTGTGTAGGAACCGTGGAGCGC
>DJRP01000034.1:0-29191 GCA_002437815.1 Collinsella sp. UBA6357
GCTGCGTGGCGCCCTCGGAGGTGACCCAGGTGCTCTCGCCGAGCACGAAGAAGTGGTAGGCGCTTTCGAAGTCGGAGACGACGGCGATCATGATGTTGATGGCAACGATCACAAACGGCCAGGCGCGGAACCACTTGGCCTTACCGATCTTGCCCCACTGATACTTGATGGCGATAAAGCCCCAGCAGCCGGCGAGTGCAGCGTAGACCTTGGCATAGTGGAACCAGCTGTTCTGATACACGTGCGTGGGGTTGGTGAGTGCCCACTCCTGACCCTGCGCCACGCCCACGGCGATGGCGATGCAGTAGATGGTCATGGCGGCCGGTGCCACGCCAAAGATGATGGCCGCGCCGATCTTGGAGCGGCGGCCCACCTCGTTGAGCACGATCAGGCCGATAAACACCATGAGCCAGCCGGCCCAGTGGATAAGGGTATTGCTACCCCAAACGTCGAACAGCATGCTGTTCCCCTTTCCCTCAAGCCCGTCGCGACTATTCCCCTTGCGGCGGGCGGATTGGTGTGTAAGGTGCCGGGTCTGGCGGCGCTAGTCCTGTGGCTTGCGCTCCGGATACTTGGCCGTGTAGCCCTCGATGTGGAGCGTCGAGGCGATGATGTCCTTGACCGTCTCGTCCGAGACATCCGGATGCGTGCGGATATACATGAGCAGGCCCATGATGAGCGTGTAGAACGTTTCGTAGACATGGTCGATACGCAACGTGTGGCGCTGGGCGAAATCGACCACGGTGGTCTCGCAGATATAGCGCGTGACGCGCTCGACCACATGGTGCAGAAAGCCGCCGAAGAGCGCACCGCTGCCCGAGGTGAGCGTGTCGGGCAGCTCTTGCCCATCGGCCACCATGCGCTTGAACAGTGGCGCCACGGTGTCGAGCGCCCCCTCGATGTCGCCGACGGTTCGGCTGGCGTTCCAAGCGTCAAGCTCGGCGATAAAGTCCTCGATGACCTGATCCTGGACGGCGGCGATGGCGGCATCCATGTCGGCAAAGTAGTGGTAGAACAGCGAGCGCGTACAACCGGCCCGTTTGGTCACGGCGGCGACCGAGAGATGCGAGACGCCGGAAGCGGCGGAAACCTCGCGCACGGCGGCGAGAATCTCGCGTCGACGCTCATCGCCCACGCGGCGCTTGGGAGCGTCGGTGTCGGCGGGCATCGGGTCGATGCAGTCCATGACGCGCGTCGCCTCCTCAAAATGTCGTTCTTTTTCAACGACAACAGTCTTGAATATTGTTGACGGTTCGTCAATACTATTTTTGACAGAGTGTCAACTTTTATGAGCTGCTCGGCACGGAGGCCCGCGCGCTCGTGTAAAAGGGGACTGACGCGCGGCGCCACGCCTCGCCGCGCACGGAGAGGGGAAACATGATTCTCAACGGACCTGGGATCAGCTACACCGAGCCCGACATCGGAGCCGAGTTTGTGCCGCCGCTGCCCGAGCACCCGCGCGAGGCCATCGTCAAGCTGTGCGAACATTGCACCAACCGCCTGCTGCACCGTGACGAGCTGCTGGGCTATGAATACTGGTCGTTTGCCGAGGCTGCGACCGATGAGCAGGCCGAGCTGCTCTGCAAGATGAAGATGCGTCGTCCCTACACGCTGGCCGAGATGGTCAAGGTTAGCGGCATGCCCGAGGCCGAGGTCGAGAAGATGCTCGACGAGATGAGCTATATCGGCCTGCTCGAGTACAACTGGGAGAACTCCACCCGCACCAAGCAGTGGGTGCTGCCCATGCTCGTGCCCGGTTCGGCCGAGTTCCTCAACATGCGGCTCAACCAGCTCGACGAGCATCCCGTGTTCGCCAAGTTCTTTGAGCAGGCCTCGAAGGGCCCGCTCTCGAAGGCCACGCCGATGGTGCCGCCCGGCGGTGCGGGCATCGGTATGCACGTGATCCCGGTCGAGAAGGCCATCGATGCTGCGAGCACCTCGGTGCCGATCGAGCATATCGAGCACTGGCTCGACAAGTACGAGGGCAAATACGCCGCCTCGACATGCAGCTGCCGCGCGAGCCGTCGCACCATGGGCGAGGGCTGTGCGGACGATCCCCGCGACTGGTGCATCGCCGTGGGCGACATGGCCGACTACGTGGTGGAGACCGACCGCGGCCACTACGTGACGCGCGATGAGGTCTACGACATCCTCCAGCAGGCCGAGGACAACGGCTTCGTCCACCAGATCACCAACATCGACGGCGAAAACAAGATCTTCGCCATCTGCAACTGCAACGTCAACGTGTGCTATGCCCTGCGCACCTCGCAGCTGTTCAACACGCCCAATCTCTCCCGTAGCGCCTACGTGGCCAAGGTCGAGCGCGACAAGTGCGTCGCCTGCGGCCGCTGCGTCGAAGTGTGCCCGGCCGGTGCCGCCAAGCTCGGTCAGAAGCTGTGCTCCAAGAAGGCCGGCGGCAAGGTGCCCGAGTACCCGCGCCAGGAGCTGCCCGATACCGTCAAGTGGGACCACACCAAGTGGTCGCCCAACTACCGCAACGACAACCGCATCGAGACGCATGAGTCCGGCACGGCCCCCTGCAAGACGGCCTGCCCTGCGCACGTCGCCGTCCAAGGCTACCTCAAGCTCGCCGCGCAGGGCCGCTACACCGAGGCGCTTGCCCTCATCAAGCGCGAGAACCCGCTGCCCGCCATCTGCGGCCGCATCTGTAACCGCCGCTGCGAGGACGCCTGCACCCGTGGGCGCGTCGACGCCGCCGTGGCCATCGACGAGGTCAAGAAGTTTATCGCCCAGCGCGACCTCGACGCCAAGACGCGCTACGTCCCGCCCGTGGTGACGCCCACGCGCAAAGGCGGCTTCGACGAGAAGATCGCCATCATCGGCGCCGGTCCTGCCGGTCTGTCCTGCGCTTTCTATCTGGCCGAGAAGGGCTACAAGCCCGTCGTGTTCGAGAAGAACGAGCGCCCGGGCGGCATGCTCACCTACGGCATCCCCAGCTTCAAGCTCGAGAAGGACATCATCGAGGCCGAGGTCGACATCATCCGCGAGATGGGTGCCGAGTTCCGCTATGGCGTCGAGGTCGGTCGCGACGTGACACTCGACGAGCTGCGTGAGCAGGGCTTCAAGGCTTTCTATGTGGCTATCGGCTGCCAGGGCGGCCGCAAGGCGGGTATTCCGGGCGAGGACGCCGCGGATGTCTCGGTGGCCGTCGACTTCCTGCGTGACGTCAACGCCGGCAACATTACCGAGCTCACCGGTCGCACCGTGGTCGTGGGCGGCGGCAACGTGGCCATCGATGTGGCTCGCAACGCGGCCCGTCTGGGCTCCGAGCATGTCGAGATGTTCTGCCTGGAGAGCGAGACCGAGATGCCGGCCTCCGCGGAGGAGCGTCGCGAGGCCATCGAGGACGGCGCGCACATCAGCTGCGGCTGGGGCCCCAAGGAGATCCATCTCGACGAGGCGGGCAACGTCTGCGGCATCACGTTCAAGCGCTGCACGCGCGTGTTCGACGACGAGGGCCGTTTTGCCCCCGAGTACGATGAGAGCGACCTGCGTCGCGTCGATGCCGATCGCGTGGTCATGTCCATCGGCCAGAGCATCATCTGGGGCGATCTGCTCACCGGCTCCAAGGTTCAGCTCGGCCGCGGCCAGGGCGCCGTCGCCGATCCCCAGACCTATCAGACCGACGAGCCCGATATCTTCGTGGGCGGCGATGTCTACACCGGTCCCAAGTTTGCCATCGACGCCATCGCCGCCGGTCATGAGGCCGCCGTGTCGATTCATCGCTTCGTCCAGCCCAAGTCCACGCTCACCATCGGTCGCAACCAGCGCCGCTACTCGATGCTCGATCGCGATGACGTCGAGCTCGTGAGCTACGACAACGCCGGTCGCGAGGAGGCACGCGTCGACCATGCGCGCCAGAAGGCCGAGCCCTTCCGCGAGTACGTCGAGACCTTCACCGAGGAGCAGGTGCGTGCCGAGACTGCACGCTGCCTGGGCTGCGGCGCGTCGATCGTCGACCCCAACAAGTGCATCGGCTGCGGCCTGTGCACCACCAAGTGCGCCTTCGACGCGATCCATCTCGATCGCGACCGTCCCGAGTGCTCCACGATGGTCAAGTACGAGCAGAAGCTGCCGAGCCTTGCCAAATACGCGGTGAAGCGCGCCATCAAGATTAAATTCCATTAGTTCCGTCGTTCTAACGAACGGCGGCCCCGTCGACGCTGCGCGGCGTACAGGCACCCCATCTTGCCCCTCAACTGCGGAGCCGCGGGCAAAAGCCCGGCGGACGCCTTGTTTCGGGGCAACCTGGGGCACCTGTACGCCGCTCGCTGACATTATCCTGACATTTCATCGGCCGCTGTAGAAAGGTATTCGTCGTGCACGAGCTTGGGATCGTCTATCACATCATCCGTGACGTGGAGAACGTTACGAGGGCCAACGGGGTTGGTCGAGTAACGAGCGTGACGCTGACGCTGGGCGAGGTCTCGGGCGTGGTACCCGAGCTGCTGCTCGATGCGTGGCGTTGGGCGGCAGACAAGAAGCCTGTCACGCAGGGATCCGAGCTCATTATCGAGACGCTGCCCGCGGTGACGCACTGCGCGGCGTGCGGCAAGGACTACGCGACTGTCGAACACGGCAAGACCTGTCCGTATTGCGGCAGCGGCGATACGTATCTGCTGCGGGGTCAAGAGGTCATGATCAAGCAGATCGAGGCACCCGATGACGCCTCGGCACCCGACGAGCAAGGGATATCCGAGCTCGACGCCGTCGATGCCGCCAATCCGGTGCGTATCGATTCGTAGCGATCGTTTGCTGGCAAACTTTATCTAGATAGGGCAGAGGGCCCGCCTTGAAAGCCGCTCGGCGGACAAGGCGGGCCCTTTACCAAAAAGAGTCTTGTTTATACAACTTTCTTCAATTATTCGGACAAACTCAGTCAAAAAAACGCTATAGTGGTCACTGTCGTGTAGGTAATACGTAGACAATAAGGAGGTTGTGTGATGGTAAGTATTGTTCTTGCTAGCCATGGTGACTTGGCAGCCGGAATCAAGCAGACGGGCTCGATGGTCTTTGGCGATCAGCCGTCTGTTGCCGTGGTCTCGCTCCAGCCGAGCATGGGCCCCGACGATTTCCGCGCCAAGGTCGAGGAAGCGGTCGCTTCCTTCGAGGACCAGGAGCAGGTTCTCTTCCTCGTCGATCTGTGGGGCGGCACGCCGTTCAACCAGATCAACGGGCTGCTTGAGGGCCACGACACCTGGGCCGTCGTCACCGGCGTGAACCTGCCTATGCTCATCGAGGCATATTCGCAGCGTTTTGACGCCAAGAACACTGCACATACAATCGCAAAACATCTCGTGACCGAGGCAAAGGCCGGCGTGCGCGTCAAGCCCGAGTCTCTGGAGCCCGAGGAGCCCAAGGCGGCAGCCGCTGCCCCGGCAGCTCCCGCAGGCGCCATCCCTCCGGGAACGGTGCTGGGCGACGGCAAGATCGATATCGCCGCTGTGCGTATCGACACCCGTCTGCTCCACGGCCAGGTCGCCACGTCTTGGACCAAGCAGATCGCGCCCAACCGCATCATCGTCGTCTCCGACGGCGTTGCGCACGATCAGCTGCGCAAGACCATGATCGAGCAGGCTGCGCCTCCGGGAGTGCCGGCCAACGTCGTGCCGATCAAGAAGATGTGCGAGGTCGCCAAGGACCCGCGCTTTGGCGCGACCAAGGCGTTCCTGCTGTTCGAGACCCCTCAGGACCTGCTCAAGGCCATCGAGGGCGGTCTGGATGTCAAGAAGGTCAACATCGGCTCCATGGCTCACTCCGTGGGCAAGGTCGTCGTGACCAACGCCATCGCCATGGGCGAGGACGACGTCAAGACGCTTGAGGCCCTCAAGGCCAAGGGCGTGGAGTTCGAGGCCCGCAAGGTGCCGTCCGACTCCTCCGTCGACATCGACACCATCCTCAAGAAGGCCAAATCCGAGTTGGCCGCTCAGGCACAGTAGTTAAGGAGGGTCAATACACATGAGTATTCTCACGATTATCCTCATCGTCATTGTCGCCTTCCTTGCCGGTATGGAAGGTATTCTGGACGAGTTCGAGTTCCACCAGCCGCTGGTTGCGTGCACGCTCATCGGTCTGGTCACCGGCCACCTGCAGGAAGGCATCATCCTCGGCGGTTCGCTGCAGATGATCGCCCTTGGTTGGGCCAACATCGGCGCCGCCGTCGCCCCGGATGCGGCGCTCGCTTCCGTCGCTTCCGCCATTCTGATGGTCGTCGCGCTCAACGGTGGCGCTGACTCCAAGACCGCCATCAACACCTCGATCGCCCTGGCTATCCCGCTGTCGGTCGCCGGTCTGTTCCTGACCATGATCTGCCGTACGCTCGCCACCGCCATCGTCCATATCATGGACGGCTGTGCCGAGAAGGGCGACTTCCGCGGCATCGAGATCTGGCAGATCATCGCCATCTGCATGCAGGGTGTGCGTATCGCCATCCCGGCCGCAGCCCTTTGCGTCATTCCGTCTGACGCCGTGACCAGCGTCCTCAACGCCATGCCCGACTGGCTGTCCGGCGGCATGGCCGTCGGCGGCGGCATGGTCGCAGCCGTCGGCTACGCCATGGTCATCAACATGATGGCCACCAAGGAGACCTGGCCGTTCTTCATCCTCGGCTTCGTCTTCGCAGCTGTGTCCGAGCTCACGCTGATCGCCCTCGGCCTCATCGGTATCTCCCTTGCCCTCATCTACCTCGGCCTCAAGGATATGGCCAAGCAGGGTGGCGGCAACGGCGGTGGCTCCGGCGACCCGCTCGGCGACATTCTGAACGACTACGAGTAGGAAGGGAGAGTGACTAACCATGGCAGAGAACAAGATCAAGCTTGATAAGTCTGACCGTCAGAAGGTTTGGTGGCGTCACCAGTTCCTTCAGGGCTCGTGGAACTACGAGCGTATGCAGAACGGCGGTTGGTGCTACTCCATGATCCCCGCGATCAAGAAGCTCTACACCAACAAGGACGACCAGATCGCCGCCCTTAAGCGTCACCTCGAGTTCTACAACACGCACCCCTACGTGTCCTCCCCGGTCATCGGTGTTACCCTGGCCCTCGAGGAGGAGCGCGCCAACGGCGCTCCTGTCGATGACGTCGCCATCCAGGGCGTCAAGGTCGGTATGATGGGCCCGCTCGCCGGCGTCGGCGACCCGGTCTTCTGGTTCACCGTCCGCCCGATTCTCGGTGCACTCGGTGCTTCCCTGGCACTTTCCGGCTCTATCGTCGGCCCGCTGCTGTTCTTCATCGCTTGGAACCTTATCCGTATGGTCTTCGAGTGGTACACGCAGGAGTTCGGCTACAAGGTCGGCTCGTCCATCGCCAACGACCTCTCCGGCGGTCTGATGGGCAAGGTCACCGAGGGCGCTTCGATCCTGGGTATGTTCATCATCGGCGCTCTGGTCGAGCGCTGGGTGTCCATCTCCTTCACCCCGATCGTCTCCCAAATCACGCAGTCCGAGGGTGCCTACATTGATTGGGATAAGCTCCCCAGCGGTTCCGCAGGCATCAAGGAGGCTCTGACCCAGTACAACTCCATCGGCGCCACCGCCCTGGACAAGGTCAAGGTCACCACGCTTCAGGCCAACCTCGATCAGCTGATCCCCGGCCTGTGCGCTGTGCTGCTGACGCTTCTGTGCTGCCAGCTTCTTAAGAAGAAGGTCAGCCCGATCGTCATCATCCTGGCCCTCTTTGCCGTCGGTATCATCGGTCGTTTCTTCGGCTTCATGTAAGACCGCTTTGGCCTAAGACCGAACACGGGCATATCGAGCCCGTTACAACGGGTCGCACCGGGTACACTTGGTGCGACCCGTTTTTCTATCGGATACGCGTGATAAAGGTGGGCGCATATGGCGCAGTCGCTTAACAGCAAGGTCGATTTCACGGCGAAGGCGAGCTCGTTCGCCGGTCTGTCTACCTATGGAAACGTCATGGTGGGCAACAAGGCCTTTGAGTTCTATAACGAGCGCAATCCCGAGGACTTCATTCAGATTCCCTGGGAGCTTGTCGACCATGTGTCGGCCGAGGTGCTGCGTGGTTCCAAAAAGATCGTGCGCTTTGCCTTCTTTACGACCGACGGGGCCAAACTTTCGTTCTCCACGCGTGATAACAAGGCCTGTCTGCGTGCCTGCCGCACGTATCTGGGTGACGAGAAGCTCCTGCGCTCGCCCGACTTCATCGAGGTCGTTGGTCACGGTGCCAAGAGCATTCCCAGCGCCATCAAGGGCATCTTTCATAAGGGCGAGTAGAGTGGCCCGGGCAGGCGCTTTCTGCCCTAATCTGCTACACTAGTACAACATGCCTCCGTAGCTCAGGGGATAGAGCACCGCTCTCCTAAAGCGGGTGTCGTGCGTTCGAATCGCACCGGGGGCACCAGAAAACGCTACAGGCTCGGTATCGTGATGGTGCCGGGCCTTTCTGGTTTTAAGGGCTTGAGGTCTGCTTCGGCGCTGCGGGCCGGAAGCCCTTTGTCTGAAATATGAACAGATTCAGGCCTCATTCTTAATAAAACAGTGCAGATTTCAGATGATTCGGGTGGTGGACCCCAAGGTTGTCTGAGATATGCACAGATATGCCGGTCGCGTTTGGCTAATCTGTGCATAACTCAGATGGGCTTATCGGTGGGGATGCACAACTCCAACTCAACACAATAAAATGCCCGCTTGCCGGGGGAGCAAGCGGGCATTTGCGTGCGAGTATGCGTTTTGCCGGTTGCGGTTCTACCGGCGAGTCGAACTAGTTGGTAGTGTCGGTGCTGCCGGTATCCGTGCCGGTGGAGCTGCCGGAGCTGCTGGAGTTAAGCTTGACCGTCAGGGTGATATTGGCGTCGGTCGACTGCTTGCCGGTGGGGGAGACACCGGTGACGGTGGCGTCCTCGCCCGGGCTCACCGGGTTGCCGCTTTGGTCGCAGTAGCTCAGATTGTAGAATCCGGCGTTGTTGAGTGCCGCTGCTGCTGCCGAGATGCTCTTGCCGTAGAGGTTGGTGGGAACCGCGACCTTGCCGGAAGATTTGGCGATCACGACCGAGATCGTGGAGCCGGGCTTTTGCTTGCCGCTCGGGTTCCAGGAGATCACGGTGCCCTCAGTGGTGGAGTCGTCCTCCTTGTAGGTCACGTCGACGCCAAACCCGGCAGAATCAAGGGCGCTGCGGGCCTGGGACTCGGTCATGCCGGTCAGATCGGGGACAGACTTGGTGTCCGGGCCGCTCGAGACCTTGTAGGAGATGCTCGTGCCCTTTTCGACCTCGGTGCCGGTCTCGGTGCCCTGGCTGAAGACCGTGCCCTCGTCGGCGTCGTTGGCTTCCTCGGTGGCATTGCCCTTGAGGCCCACGCTGGCAAGCGCGGCCTCGGCCTGGTCCTTGGTGAGGCCGACCAAGTTGGGTACCTCGACCTTCTCGGCGGGCTTGGGGCCCTTGGAGATCACCAGGCTCACTTTGGAGCCCTTGGCCTTCTTGGTGTTGCCGTCAGGGGTCTGCTCGGCAACCTTGCCCTCGTCGACCTCGTCGTTATAGCTCTGCTCGACGGTGCCGACCTCAAGGCCGGCCTGTTTGATGAGCTGGACGGCGGTTTCCTGATCTTTGCCGAGCACGTCGGGCACCGTTACCTGGGTGCCGCCGAAGATACCGCTCGCAAAGGCGGCGATGACACCGATGACGGCGATGGCCGCAACAACGGCGGCAACGATCTTGCCTTTGCCGCCCTTCTTCTCCTCGGCTGCATACGAACCGGTGGAACCGGAGGCGGCGCTGCGCTGCGAGGTCTGACCGGAGACGCCCGAGACCGGACGCACCATCGCGCGCGTCTGATCGGAGAGCTTGCGGGTCTCGGCGTTGTCGAGCGCGGCGGCTCCGATAACGCGCGTGGGCTCGGGAACGTTCACGGTGCGGCCCGAGAGGTAGCTGTTGAGCACCTGACGGAGCTCGTCGGCCGTCTGGAAACGGTTGGCCGGGTCCTTCTCCATGCACTTGAGGATGATGCGCTCAAGATCGGCGTCGACGCCGGGGTTGAGCTCGCTGGGCGGCACGGGCAGCTCGTTGACCTGTTTGAGGGCGACCGAGATGGCATCGTCACCGTCAAAGGGCACGCGGCCGGTGGCGCACTCGTACATGACGACGCCCAGCGAATAGATATCACTGGTGGGGCCGAGCTCCTGGCCGCGCGTCTGCTCGGGGCTCACGTAGTGGGCGGTGCCCAACACATTATTGTCCTGGGTGAGATGGCTGTTCTTGGCGCGTGCGATGCCAAAGTCCATCACCTTGATGTTGCCGTCGGGCAGCACCATGATGTTCTGCGGCTTGATGTCGCGGTGGATGATCTCGTGCTTGTGGGCGACTGAGAGGGCCGAGCTGATCTGCGATCCGATCTGTGCGACCTTTTTGGGGTCGAGGGCGCCGTGGCTCTTGATGCCGCTCTTGAGGTCGGTGCCGCGCAGGTACTCCATGATGATGTAATAGGTGTCGCCGTCTTTGCCCCAGTCGTAGACGCCCACGATATAGGGGGAGGACAGGCCGGCGGCCGCCTGGGCCTCCTGCTTGAAGCGCGCGGCGAAGGTCGCGTCGCCGGCGTATTGCGGCAGCATGACCTTGACGGCGACCGTGCGGTCGAGCACCTGATCCTGTGCGCGGTACACGGTGGCCATGCCACCCGTGCCCACCTTGTCCTTAATGAGGTATCTTCCCCCGAGGACCCTCTGTTCCATTCCTAGCTCCTATCTTGCGCATACTCGCTCAAACGATGTACGTGTATTACCAAAGTGTGTGACGCGGTCTCAGGCCGTTCGACTTAGACCGGAGCGCGCCGCGGGGCCCTGCCCGCCCGGGGCCCCATTAGGCTCCCTGTGCGGCAAGCGCCGCGGTGAGTACGATACCGGCGATTTTGGCGGCTTTGACGTCGTGCTTATCGAAGTCCTCGAGCGCCACCGAGATGGCGACCGTGGGCTGATCGTAGGGCGCAAACCCGATAAACATCGAGTTGACGTTGGTTCCACCGGTCTCGGCCGAGCCCGTCTTGCCTGCCACCTTGACGCCCGAGATCTGGGCATCGGTGCCGGTGCCGGACTGCACGACGTCGAGCATAGCCTGTTTGACCTTGTCGGCGGTGTCGGCGCTGATGGCCTGTCCGAGCGAACGGCTCTGCGTGGTCTTGACCACGGTGCCGTCGGGTGCGAGCACCTGGGAGACGAAGAACGGGTCCATGACGACGCCGCTGTTGGCGATGGCCGCGGCGATTACGGCGTTTTGCATGACCGTGGTCTGGGGGCCGGGGGTGTGGTCCTGGCCGACCGGCTGGCCGGCGCCGGCCCAAGCGAGCTCCCACTCGGTCATCTGGGCGGGATCGGCCATGATGGATGCGGCGGACTTGAGGTCCTGACCGAGCTTTTGGCCATAGCCAAAGGCGTTGGCGTACTGCACGAGGGTGCTGGCGCCCACCTGGTCGGCAACCTGGCCGAAGACGACGTTGGACGACACGGCAAAGGCTTTTTGCAGCGAAATGGTGCCGTAGCTCTCCTTGTCATAGTTGGTGACCGGCGCGTTGCCGATATCCATGCTACCGGGGGCCTGATAGGTGCTCGACAGGCTGGCGGTTCCGCTTTCGAGCGCGGCCGACAGCGTCACGGCCTTAAAGGTCGAGCCGGGCGTGTAGAGCGCGTCCATGGCGCGGTCGTACATGGAGCCGTCCTCGCCACCGCCCGATTGCATGACGGCCTCGATGTTGGTGTTGTCGTAGCTCGGCGAACTCGCGCAGGCCAGCACGGCGCCCGTGCGCGGGTCGAGCACCACGACGGCGCCCTTGAAGCCCTTGAGTGCCTGCTCGGCGGCCGTCTGGATACGCGAATCGATGGTGAGCTTGACGGTGTTGCCGGGCTGGGTCTGCCCCGCCAGGCTCAGCAGAGCGTTGTTCCAGCTCGAGTAATCCTTGGAGCCGGTAAGGGTATCGTTCATGACGCTCTCGATACCCGTGGTGCCGTATTGCTGGCTCACGTAGCCCACCACGTGCGAGGCGAGGTTGCCGTTGGGGTAGGAGCGCACATAGGTGCCGTCCTCCTGCTGCAGGCTCTCGGCCAGCGTCACACCGTCGTTGGTGATGATCGAGCCGCGCTGAATGTACTTGGAGCGGGCGATCGTGTGGTTGTTGGTCGGCATGTCCTGATAGTCCTTGGCCTTGATGACCTGGACATAGGTGAGGTTGCCGATAAGGATGGCGAACAGCGCCGTAAAGGCGAACACGGCGCGCGTGAGGCGGTTGGCGAGCGCCACGCGACCGAGCACGCCCGATTCGGGCGTGTCGAGCAGGCGACGGCGCATGCGCGAGCCGGCGGAGTGCGAACCACGGCGGCCGTAGCTCGAGGTCGGGGCGAAGCGCGTTCCGGTCTGCGAGGCGGAGGGTACGACCTGGTCGTCGCTGACCGGTGCCATTGTGCCCGTTCCGGTGAGTTCGGCCTCGCGACCGGTGGCCTCGTCTCCGGCGCGCATGAGAAGCGCCACGATGACAAAGCTCGCGAGCAGCGAGGATCCGCCCTGACTCATGAAGGGGAGGGTGACGCCGGTCAGCGGGATCAGGCGGGTCACACCGCCCACGATCAAAAAGGCCTGGAAGCTGATGGCGGCTGTGAGACCCGTTGCGCTAAACGCCGCGAGGTCGGATTTGGCACGGGCGGCCGTGGTGAGGCCGCGCACGGCAAAGAGCATGAACAGGATGAGCACGGCGCCGCCGCCCAAAAGGCCCATTTCCTCGCCGATGGCCGAGAAGATGAAGTCGGACTCGACGACCGGGATGTTGTTGGCCATGCCGTTGCCGATACCCACGCCGGCAAGACCGCCGTCGGCAAGCGAGAACAGCGACTGGACGATCTGGTAGCCCTGGCCCTGCGCGTCGGCAAACGGGTCGAGCCAGACCTGAAAACGCACCTGCACGTGGCTCAGGAACTTATAGGCGGCCACGCCGCCCACGGCTAGCAGCATGAAGCCGATGATCAGGTACGACACGCGGCCGGTGGCGACGTAGAGCATGAGCAAAAAGATGGTGTAGAACAGCACGGCCGAGCCCAGGTCGCGTTCGAAGACCACGACGATCAGGCAGACGCCCCACACCGCGAATAGCGGCATGAGCAGGCGCAGGCGCGGTACCTTGATACCCAGGATGGTTCGGTTGGAGATTGAAAGCAGCTCACGGTTCTCGGCAAGATAGCCGGCCAGGAACAGCACGATGAAGATCTTGGCGAACTCGCCGGGCTGGATGGTGAAGCCGGCGATGCGGATCCACAGCTTGGAACCCGAGATGGTGGTGCCGATAAAGATCGGCAACATGAGCAAGATGATGCCGATGATGCCGAAGGTGTACTTATAGCGTTTGACCACGTCGAGGTTCTTGACCACAGCAAGGGTTCCCACCATGAGGGCAACCGAGACAAACAGGATGATGAGCTGCGAGATCGCCAGGTCGGGCGCCAGACGCGTCACGAAGGTGATGCCGATGCCGGAGAGCACGAAGACGATGGGCAGGATGGCCGGGTCGGCTCCCGGTGCCAGGATGCGCACGGCGATGTGCGCCGCGGCGAATGCGGCGAACAGGCCGATCGGTACGGCAAGTGTCTCGAAGGATACGGCGGCGCCCGTCGTGAGCACGTACATCGCATAGAGCAAGATGACGGGGAACGCCGAGGCGATGAGCAATAGCAGTTCTGTGTTGCGGCGGCTACTCATAAGCGGCACTCCCTTCCTAATCGTTTGACTGCGAGGCCTCGGCCTCTGCGGACTGTTCGGCATCTTTTTCGGTCGAGGGCGATTGGTCGGTGTTGTTGCGGATGGTTTCCGCATCGATCACCTGCTTGGTCTGCTCCTCGTCGATCTGATGCCGGTATTTGGAGACGGTATCCATGGCATCGTCGAAGTCCGATTGCGGGATGCCGGCACGCAACCGGTTTTGGGTGTCCTGCGGCAGGTCGTCGAGCTCGACGGTGGTCTGGTTCTCGAGCCAGTGCAGATCGAAGCCCATCGTCTTTCCGGGAAGACCCCGGTAGACGGCTACGCATCCTTTGTAGGTGCCCAGGTATACCGAGCCGGTGACGGAAGCGTAGGTCCAAATGCCCGCGGCGAGCACCAAGACGAGCGCGACGACGGCGCCGATCAGAGCGTTGCGGCGATGGCGGCGCTTTGCCTCGCGCACATGGCCGTCATCCACCAGGTCCACCACGATGACGGTCACGTTGTCGTGGCCGCCGGCGGCGAGGGCCGCATCGACCAGGTTGTCGACGCAGATCTGCGCGGTCGAGGACTGGGCGGCGATGTTTTCGATATCGTTGTCGGGGACCATGGACGAAAGACCGTCGGAGCACAGGATCAGACGGTCGCCTTCGCTGATGTTGAGCGTGAAGTGGTCGGCGTACATGGCCGGGTCCGAGCCCAGCGCACGGGTGATGACCGAGCGGTTGGGGTGGACGCGGGCCTCGTCGGCCGTGATCTCGCCGGCGTCCACGAGCTCCTCCACATAGGAGTGGTCGCGGGTCACGCGGATGAGCGTACCCTCGTGGAGCAGATAGGCGCGCGAGTCACCCACGTGGGCGATGGCGAGCGTATCGTTTTCGATATAGGCGCAGGTGGCTGTGCAGCCCATGCCGGGCTTGCCCAAGCCGTTCATGGCAGCTTCGATCACCGCGGCGTTGGCCGCCTCGACGGCTGCGGCAAGGCGCGCGGGATCGGCGGCCTGGGGTGCGGTCTTGGCGATGGTCTCGACGGCGATGGAGGACGCTACCTCGCCGGCGGCGTGGCCGCCCATGCCGTCGCACACGCAAAAGAGCGGCGACTGCACCAGATAGGAATCCTCGTTGTGCGGGCGCACGCAACCCACGTCGGAGCGGGCGCCCCACATGAGCTGCGTGGTGGTGCCCGCGTCGTAGGTCGAATCGGTCTCGATGCGCTCCTGCTCCTTTAGGGGCTCGAAGCTCATGGTCGAGCCGGGATCGGTCAGCTTTGCCTCGACGGCCTGGACATCGATCTCGGCGGTGTCCTCGGGGGAGGTGACATCTTCGGAAGCGGGGGCGTCGGTGGTATCGGCATCGTCGATCTGCTCGCTCGAGCCGTTTGCATGCTCGTCCTCTGAGAGGACGATGGGCTCGGGCGTGGCAAAATGCGCCGGTTCGGGCGTGCTGTCGGCACCGTCTTGGCCGTCTTCATCGATTTCGGCCGCATCGGCGTGCGCCATATGCGCGGCCTCCGTGCCGGCCGGGGCCGTTGCGGATGAAAAGTCGGGTGCCGCGGGTGCGGGCTCGGCAAAGATCTGTTCGGTTTGGGCTGCAGCTTGGGACAGGGCTTCTGCTACGGGCTCGGCAAAATGCGCCGGGGCGGGTGCGGCGGCCGTGTCGGCGTCCTGTGCCGCATGCGCGCCGATGGGCGCCTCGTCTCGGGAGCCGTCAACAGCTTCGGTCGCCTCAGCGTCGGCAGATTCGGGTGCAGCCACATGCGAGAGGGGCAGGGAGAACACGGTGTCCTCGGGCTCGATGGGCACGGTTTGGGTTGGCACGGCGTGCGCGGGCGCGACGGGCGCGCCCTGGGGCTCCGCTGAGATATCGGACTTGTTCTCGTCGTCGATCATCGACGGTTCACCTTCATGACCACGTCACCGATCTGAACTTCGTCGCCCTCGCGCAGGGTCGCGGGCTCAACGAGCTGTCGGCCATTGACCAGCGTGCCGTTAAGCGAGTTGAGGTCCTCGATGATGAGCGCCGGCCCCTGCAGCGAAAAACGCGCGTGTGAGGCCGAGACGAAGGGCTCGTTGATGCAGATGTCCGACGAGGGAGAGCGGCCCACGATGACCGGTCCCAGCATGTCCACGTGGATGCCGCGGATGCCGCGCGGGCCCTTGTCGACATCGATCGTCCAGATGGCGGAGTCGCGGCGCTGTCCGCGCACGAGACCCACGCCGGTCTTCATGACGGCAAACAAAAAGATATAGAGCAGCACCACAAGGACGATGCGGCCGGCAAAAAGGACGATATCGATGTTCATGATGGGTTAGCCCCTAAATTCGAAAGTTGAAAGACCGAACGTCAGCAGGTCGCCGTTGCGCAGCGGGCAGCGCGTGATACGACGGTTGTTGACGAGGGTTCCGTTGGTGGAATTGAGATCCTCGATCGACCAATCCGAGCCGGTAAAGGTGAGCTCGGCGTGACGGCGCGATACGTTGGGGTCGCGCAGGGCGATATCGGAGACCGCGCGCTCGCGGCCGATCACGCACTGGGCGCGGTCGATGTTGTGGCTCTCGCCGGTCACGACGTCCACGAGCTGCGCCAGCGGGCGCTGCGGGGCGCGCGGGGCAGGTGCGGCGGCATTGACGGCCGCGGCCATGCCGGCGGCGGCTCCCGTGGCGGCGGCACCGCCCATACCGGCGAGTGCATCGCGCGAAACGGTTGCCGGCACGGGGATGGCCTCGGCCACGGCGGCAGCCGGATCGGGAACGGCGGGCGCAAACGGGTCAGGGGTGCTGGCGGGCGCAGGTGCCGCGGCGCGCTGCTGGGGCATGGCCGCCGGACGCTGGGGCTGCGGGGTGGCAAACTGCTGCTGACCGGCACGCGGCGCGCTCTGGGCGCGGCTCACGGCCGAGTTGTTCTGCATGAGCCCGTTCTGATAGGCGCGCTCTTCCTCGTAGAGACGCCCAAGAGTGGGGGCGTCGACGTTCTCGGCGAAGACCGAAAACTTGCCGGCGCGCAGTTGCGGGTCGATCATGAAGCGCACGAGCGGTTCGCCCACAAAGACGTAGCGGCGCTTCTCGGCCTGGGCCTTGACGAACTCGCGCACCTCGCGCGAGAGCTCGGGATAGAACGGGGCGAGCATGGGATCGTCCTCGGCTGCGATCAGGATCGTGTAGAGGGCGGGCGCCGTGTTGACGCCGTTGATGACGAGGGTCTGATCCTCCATGTCGCGAGCGGCCTGCTTGGCAAGCTTCTTAAAGGAGAACGGGGCACGGGTGGCACCGAAGATGCCGGCCACATGGTCCTCGAAGATGTTCAGGAAGTTCACGAAAGATCACTCTCCGTCTGCGTTCTTTGGTATCCGAGCATATATAGGCATATCCCGACGATTATAGAGGATAGGATTCCGCACGCCCCCGCGCCGATGAGGGCTGCGGTATCTAAGCTGGCAATTTCCATATGGTGTGCAAGACACATCGCGCCGGTGCCGCCGACGCCCGCAACGATGGCGGCGAGGGCGGCAAAGGCCTGACTGCCCTCTTCCGCGCGCTCGGCATGGCATGTGAGCAGCGCCGATATGCCGGTTGCGGCGCCTGCCGCCAGCACGACGGCGGCCAAGATGCCCACATCGCCGATGGCGGCGGGGACGTCCGGTGTCCCGAGGATGCCGCCCCGTCCCAGGGCGACCGCCATGAGCCGCGCCGCCAGCACGCCGCCGCCCGTGGCCGCTGCCGCGTCGGTGGGCTTCAGCGCAAAGCCGGCGAGCGCGGCGGTGGCTCCGGCACCCACGAAGGCGTCGCCGGTCGCCACGCCTGCCGCGCACGCGGCCATGAATACGGCGCTTGCCGCGGGCAGCGTGCGGCCCCAGGCGATCCACCATCCGGCGGCCAGTGCCGCCATGACGCAGACGCTCGGCAGCATGGGCAGGATTCCCTCGGCGCGTACGGTGGCGTCGGCGCACATCACCAGAAAGCCCACGCAGGTGATCGCCGAACCGATCTGCGGGGCGATGGCCGCGGCCGCCCCGATGGCGATGGCCGCGGCGACGATCCCCAGCGGGGCGGCAACGCCCATGGCGCGCATGATCGCAAAGGACACGACGGCGCAGGAAAGACCCGACACGCCCTGCAGGGCGCGTCGGCGCACCAGCTCGGGCCAACGGGTCCCCGCCCAACCGAGCGCCGGGTCGATCTCGACAGCCGGAGTCTGGTCGTAGCCGGTCGGTTCGTCTTCTGCGGGCTGCTGCTCATCGTTGGCCAGATCGGCCACCATGCGCTCCAGACTGCGGCGCCCTTCGCGCACGTTGCCCAGATTGTGCAAAAAGCGATCGCAGAAGGCCTCGACCGAATCGGGGCGGTCCTGCGGCATGGGCGAGAGCGCGGCCATGAGCGCGGTCTCCGCGAGCTCGGGGATGTGCGGAATCAGCTCGGAGGGATAGGTGGCCCCGCCGATGATGCGCTCGAGCGAATCGGCCGGGGTGGTCGCGCGGAAGGGCGCGGTGCCGCAGAGGGCCTCGTAGAGCACGCAGGCCAGGGCAAAGACGTCGGCGCGCTCATCGAGCGTCCCGTTTTCGATATCGAGCTGCTCGGGAGGCATATAGCCGATGGTGCCTCCCCGCGATCCGCCAAAGCCGCTTGCGGAGGAGAGTCGCGCCATGCCAAAGTCGGTGAGTTTGACGTGTCCTGCACGGTCGATAAGCACGTTGGCGGGTTTGATGTCCAGGTGGAGCACGCCGTTGGCATGGGCGAAGGCGAGCGCCTGCCCGATGCCGTCGGCGATGGCCGCGGTTTCGTCAAACGTGAGCGAGTGGCCGTCGACCTTGGTCAAGAACTCGGCCAGCGACATGCCGTCGACATATTCCATAACCAGGTAGGCATAGGCGGCGTCGTTGGTGAAGTCGGTGACCGAAACGATGTTGGGATGCTGGAGCATGGCTGCCGTATGCGCCTCGATGAGGGCGTCGTCGATGGAGGTGGCGGGCATGCCCGCCTGGGCCGTGAGCGGGATACGCTTGATGGCCACGCGGTGGCGCACATGGGTGTCCATGCAGATCTCGATCGAGCCGAAACCACCGGTCGCAAGGGTCTCGAGCGGACGATAGCGGCGCAAGAGCTCCGCGGACGACGTGCCCGACACAAAGGCGTCCGGAGCGGTCCGGGCGGTATGTGGAGAGAACAGCGGCATGGCCAACCCTCGTGCGTTTAAAGTTCGTTTGGCAGGCGGTGGGCACCGAGGCGCCGCGCTTGCGGTGGCATAGTTGCTGCACAGTTTAGCACGCCTGGATGACGGCATGCGGACGACCGGTCGCGCTCTTTGGTTGGTTGAAGGTGCCCGCCGTGTTGCTTTGGGCTACTTGGCAGCGTGCTGCTTGAGATAGCGGCCGAACGTCTCGGCCTCGCCGCGCACAAAGGTGTGTTTGGGCACCGTCACGCCCTGCTCGTCGAACATCGCCACGAAGATGCGCTCGCCATCGAGCACCTCCGTGAGCTTCTCAAAGGGAAAGAACTGCGTGTGGCCGCTTTTGCCCCATACCATGAGCCCGCGCTCGTTGGCGGCCACGCGCCGGTAGCGTCCACCCATGGCAGTGTCGGCATCGACGGCATCGATATATTGGCGCGCGAGCGTGTGCCGCAGGTTTTTGGCGTACCAGAGCAAAAAGAGCGCGAGCAGCGCCAGCACGATGCCGAGCCATGCCCAGTCGCCGCCGGCGACAAGCAGCCAGATGCCGCCTGCGGCGAAGGCGGCCGCGAAGGCGACGATGAGCCCGCGCCGGCCGGGCGAGGCCATGAGGCGGGCAAAATCGGTGATGAGGTCGTTCTCATATTGGTACTCGTTGAGAAACAGGATACCGTCGTCGGCCGCCGCCTCGCTCTCGAGGGCCATCTCGGCTTCGTCTGCCGCTTCGGAGGGAAGGATGCCCGCGCGCCTGTCTGTTGTCATGCTCACTGCGCTCCCATCGCGGCGTCGCGCCGCACAGGTTATTATTGATGCGATGCGCCGCGCGCCCACTGGGCTCCGCGGCAACAAAGCCCAGTATACCCGGGGGAGTACCCATGGAATCGCTGTACCGAAAGTACCGCCCGCTCACCTTTGAGAGCGTGGTGGGACAGCAACACATCGTCTCGACGCTCGAAAACGCTATCACCGAGGGCCGCCTGAGCCACGCCTACCTGTTCTGCGGGCCGCGCGGCACGGGCAAGACCACCATGGCGCGCATCCTGGCCAAGGCGCTGCTGTGTGCCAAGGCCGAGGAGGCCCGTGCGGCCGGCGCGAGCGGATGCATGCCCGACGGCACCTGCGAGGAGTGCGAGCTCATCGCCGAGGGCAACCATCCGGATGTCTACGAGCTCGATGCCGCAAGCCGCACGGGCGTCGACAACGTGCGCGAGGAGATCATCAACTCCGTCAACTTCGCCCCGGTGCGCGGCAAGTACAAGATCTACATCATCGACGAGGTCCACATGCTCACGACGGCGGCGTTCAACGCGCTGCTCAAGACGCTCGAGGAGCCGCCGGCGCACGTGATCTTCGTGATGTGCACCACCGACCCGCAAAAGATCCTGGAGACCATCCTCTCGCGCTGTCAGCGCTTCGACTTCCACCGCATCGGCAACGAGGATATCGAGCGTCGGCTTGCCTACGTATGCGAGCAGGAGGGATTCGACTACGATGCCGAGGCGCTCGAGATCGTGGCGCGCCATGCCCGTGGCGGCATGCGCGATGCCCTGTCGACGCTCGAGCAGCTCTCGGTGTTCGGCAACGGGTCGGTGCACGCGGACGACGCCCGTTCGCTTTTGGGTGAGGTCTCGGGCGAGATCCTGGGCGAGTTTGCCCGCGCCGTCGCCGCTCGCGATGTCGCTGCACTCTTCGAGCTGATTCGGGCCCAGGTGGAAGAGGGCAACGACCTGCTTGAGCTCACGCGCGACCTGGTGGCCCATGTGCGTGATGTGTACACGGCTTGCGTGGCGGGTGCACGCGCCGAGCTCTTCGAAGGCGGGGCGGATGAGGCCCAGGCCCTGGCAGACGAGGCCGCGGCGTTCGGTGAGCATCCCTCCGACCGTTTGGCCCGCGTGCTCACGGTGCTCGACGACGCGGCACTCGAGATGCGCAACGCCAGCGATGTGCGCCTGGTGCTCGAGATCGCCTGCACGCGCCTCGCCCGTCCCGAGAGCGATTTGACGCTTGAGGCCCTGGCCGAGCGTCTGACCCGGCTCGAGACCATGGTCGCCAACGGTGCCGTGCCGGCCGGCGTTGCCGCGGCGCAGGCGGCTGCGACCGCGCCCATCTCGACCGCGGCGCCGGCCCGTCCTGCGGCAGCCCCGGCAGGCGCCCGCCCCGTGGCGGCCACGTCTGCCCCGGCGCAGACAGCGGCCCAGCCCACGCTTATCTCGGGTGCCCGTCAGGATGTGCCCTGGGCCCGTGGCGGTGCGGCCGCTCCCGCCGCGGCTCCCACCCGTTCAAGTTCGACTTTCCAACCGGCGCCCTCGGCAGCGCCTGTCTCTGCGCCTGCGGTACCTGCGCAAACGGCAAAGCCCGCCGCTGCTTCCTCCGCTTCAGCGTTGGAATCTCGAACTTCAACGGTGTCCCCGGCATCCGCGGTGCCCTCGGCAGCCGCCGTTGCCGCCTCGGCAGCGGCCGAGACCCCGGCGGTCGAAGATGCCGGCGAGCTGCAGCGCAAATGGGCCGAGGTCGTCGACCGCATCAAGAAGAAGGAGCCCTCGCGCGCGGCGCTGCTGCTCAACGCGCGCGCCCAGGCAGACGACGGCTCCGTGCTCACGGTCGGGTTTCCCGCGGGCTCGGTGTTTGCCATCAAGATGCTTGGCCGCGCCGACACCCAGTCGGTGGTCTTGCCGATCGTGTGCGCGGTCTTTGGCCGCCGTACCGTCCAATATGTGACGGACGGGGGTGACACGCCGGCTCCTCATCATGAGGAGCATTCTCCATCTGCACGGGTTGCGGCATCTGCGGACCTGCAACCCGTGTCCTCGGCGGCCCCTGCGTCTTCGAGCGCGACCGCGCCCGAGCCCAAGGCTCCACAACCGAATAACGTGTCCTCGGCGGCAAAACCCGCGCCCGCCATGTCGGCTGCCGCGAAGGTGCCGCCTGTTGCTACGTCCGCGGCTTCGATGCCTGCCTCCAAGCCGGCCCCCGCCGCGCGTGCGTCTGCCGGCGCCGGTGCGCCGCCGTGGCTGCGCTCCGACAACCCCGCCGGCGCCCCCGCCACGGGCAAGCTTCCCACCGAGCCGGCGCCCCGCGCGCCCGAGCGCGGCGCGTCCCAGGCACCTCGGTCCTCTGCGGGCGCGCAGGCGGCCCCGTGGGAATCCGAGCAGGTGCCCTACGATGATGCCATGGTCGGTGGTTTGGCCGCCGATCCGGGTACGGACGATCTGCCCCCGTTCGATGTGCCCGGGCAATCCGCTCAGACCCCGTCGCCTCGGGCCGTACCTGCGGCGGCTTCGGGGGAGTCCAACCCCGGTGCGGGTAGCCCCTTTGGCCATCAGGGCGCGGCTCCGCGCATTCCCCAGACCGAAGACGAGGCCAAGGCGCTCATCCGAGACGTCTTTGGCCAAGCCACTGTCTTCAAACCGGTGGAGTAGGGGCGGGTATACTTTCTCCAGACGTAGATCAATTGATCGGAGGCCATGGATGATGTGGGAATACGTTCGCCTCGAGGACGATACGCAGATCTCCTACTCAGAGGTTCGCGACGATAACACGGTGAAAGTTGTTGTGGAGCGTCCTCGAGATTGGGGATTCGATACTGCCGAATGCATCCTTCCGGCGTATGACTGGACATTAAATGACGGCTTCTCAAAGGATGATCTTGCTGAGCTTGATGCATTCGTCCGCAACAATGCTCCTTTGATCTTGCGCTTCGCGTACGAGGGCGGACGAGTCTATGCCTAGTCTTTTTCGCATTGGACCCTATATCATTTTTTTCTGGACGGGAGAAAATGGCGAGCCCGTTCACGTTCATGTGGCAGTCAAACGTCCGACGGCTGATGCGACGAAAATCTGGCTCACTCGTTCGGGCGGATGCAAGTTGGCTCACAATAAAGGAGACGTTCCATCTCGTGATCTTCGAGACATCATGCAGTTCGTCTCTTCAAACCACGCGTTAATTTGTAAACGTTGGAGGGAGACGACGGGGGCGCTCTCCTTTTATTGCTGAGATTCGCTGGCGGAGCTATTCCGCCTGCAAGGATTCCAGGCGTGTTGCCAGTTCGTTGCTCGGGCGCATCTGAACTTCGGACACGTGCAGGTCATTGCCACGCATATCGCATTCGAGAAAGCAGATGCGCGACGGTCGACCGAGGGGCCTGAGGTCGACACGGTATACGGCAAAGCCATCTTCGAAGTCGAGCGTCTCGGTAGTGACGGTCACGCCGAGTGCCGTGTAGTCGGCGGAATCGGCAGCGACGATTCTCGCATCTCGGATCGTTACCTTGAATCCCTGGTAGAGCGAGGGGCTGTTGTAGGAAATCTCCTGAGTGCCATCGGCGTTTTCGATGGTTGTCTCCCATTTGACAACGGGCTGGTCTGTGCCGGGTACCAACAGCTCGGCTCCCAAGGCGATGATGTGGGCGCCAACGGACAATATTGCAAGGGCGACGGTCAGATACATAAAACGAAATATGACGGGGTGCGTAGTGCGGATGCTTTGGAGCTTGTTGAGGATAGCCATGGGGTACCTCCCAAAATGGAACCGCTGCTAAAACAATTATAACCAGTGTCGGTCCCTCTCCGCTTCGGTCGCTCCCCGTGGTACGATTTTCGCGTTTGAGAATCCGTCGCGCCGGCCAAAAGTGCCGCGCGGCCGCACGCAAAGGAGCCCCCATGGCCGGAATGAACATGCAGCAGGTTATGAAGCAGGCCCGCAAGATGCAGGAGCAGCTTGCCGCCGCGCAGGAGAACCTCAAGACCCAGACCGTCGATGCATCGGCCGGCGGCGGCATGGTCAAGGTCACCGTCAACGGCGAGATGGAGATCACCAAACTCACCATCGACCCCGATACGCTCGATCCCGAGGATGTCGAGATGCTTCAGGACATGATCATGGCTGCCGTTAACGAGGCCGTTCGTGGCGTCAACGAGCTCGCCAACAAGCAGATGGGCGCCATCACCGGCGGCCTCAACATCCCGGGCATGCCGTTCTAGGCGAGCGCCAACATCGATGAGCGCCAACCACAGCCTGCAAAAACTGCTCGATGAGCTGGGCCGCCTGCCGGGTATCGGTCCCAAGTCGGCCCAGCGCATCGCCTACTACCTGCTCGAGGCGGACGCCGAGGAGGCCCGGCGTCTGGCCGAAGCCATCCTCGAGGTTAAACAGGAGGTGCACTTCTGTAGCCGCTGCTTCAACTACGCCACGGCTGACGAGTGCTCCATCTGCCAGGACCCCTTGCGCGACACAACACGCATCTGCGTGGTGGGCGAGCCGCGCGACGTGAGCGCCATCGAACGCACCGGCAGCTACCACGGGCTCTATCACGTGTTGGGCGGCGTGATCAGCCCCATGGACAAGATCGGTCCCGAGCAGCTTCATATTCGCGAGCTGCTTCGCCGTCTGGGCACCGAGGACATCCACGAGGTCATTATCGCCACCAACCCCAATATCGAGGGCGAGACCACGGCGAGCTACCTGGCGCGCACCATCAAGCCGTTGGGCGTTGAGGTCAGCCGCCTGGCAAGTGGGCTTCCCGTGGGCGGCGACCTGGAGTATGCCGACGAGCTCACGCTCGGTCGCGCTATCGAGGCCCGTCGCGCCATCTAGTTGCGGTTCTGCTGCCTAGGTCTTGCTGGTAAACTTTATCGAGAGTGGACAGGCGTCGCCGCGAGGCGGCGCCTTCGCGTTGGAGGGGGATCCGTGCTGCATCGGGGCCATGGCAATAAAACGGCGTCGCATCGCGTGTGCATCGGTTTGGGACTTGCCCCGCGGGCGATGGGACTCCTGACGGGTTCGGTTGCGCTTGTGGTGGCCGGTACGGTTGCGTACGGAGCGACGGTTCCCGGATTGGTTGCAGCGCGGCAAGAGCGTGCACCGCATGTGGCGCATAGGGGCAAGAGCAACCTGGGCGGCACGGCCGGCTATGTTTGGGCTTCGGTCTTGGATAGGGTCCTGTTTGGCGATTCCGGCGAACAGGGCTCGGCCGTGCCGACCGAGGTAACCCTCTCCGATGGATCGAAGGTCACCATCAGCACCAAGATCGTGAATCAGCTGGGTGCCACCACCATCACCAAGCTTGTTGACCATGCCGATCAGGCCAAGCAGGGCGCGCAAGGCGGCAACGCCCAGGGCTCTTCGTCGAGCGCCGGCTCCTCGTCGACGGGTAGCGGGTCCGGCGCTGCGGATAATGCAGGATCGACCGGCACGCCCGGTTCCGGTGCGGACGCCGGCTCGGGATCGGGCTCGACTGCCGAAGACGATGCTCCGACCCGACCGACCGAGGCCGAGGAGGCGTCGATCCATAGCTGGCTGGCAAACAAATATTCCCAGATCGACGGCTATGTCTCGCGTTGCAACGAGGCGGTTGCGGCCTATAGGGCCACCGGTGACGGATCTTCTTGCGATGCGATCGCCAACGAGATCTTTTTCGTGCGTGCGGAGTTTGGCCGTCAGACCATATCCACCGCATCGGTCTGGTACACCTCGTTCGCCAAACTTTGGGGCGCCTACACCAATCTCGATATATGGGTCGGGCACTACGGTGACGATGATAATGCCCTGAACAACTTTAACGCCAATATCGTGGCGGTGGCGCTATGAGTTTGCGCCCGAGTGAGAACGCGATCGTCTCCGCCCGTCCCGACGATGTGGCGACGGCGAGCCCCCTGGTGGGCCTGCGCACGGTGCGCATCGAGGACTTTGAGCCCGCGGTCGCGTTGGGCGAGGAGGAGCTTGCCGCCTACCTGCGCCGTTGCGTCATGCTGTTCGCCGACGACGCCACCATGCGCCGCGGCGGCATCGGGCGCGTCACCCGTGCCGTCAACGCGCGGGGCGAGGCCTTTGCGCTCAAGCAGCTCGTGCTGCCCGCTGCCGACGAGCTCGATGACCAAGGCGCGCACGCGGCACTGGTCACCAAGTTCAAGGCCGCGTTTCGCGAGGAATACGAATGCCACCGGGCCCTGTCGGGGCTCAAGGGCTTTCCGCGCCTGTTCGGCTGGGGCATGGTCGACGGCGTGCCGTCGATACTCATGGAGTGGGTCGAGGGCGAGACGCTCTCGCGCTTGCGCTCCCGCCTTGCCGTCGATGGCGCACGCCGTCTTTCGCCGTTGACGGCCGCACGGCTGGCACGCGATATCTTCGATCTGCTCTGCCGCATGAATCTGGTGGGTGAGGGGTTCGTTCATCGCGACATCTCTCCCGCCAACATCATGGTGCGCACGGCGCGCATCCCGCTCGAGCGTCAGCTTGCCGACGGCGTGTTCGATCTATGCCTGATCGATTTCGGTTCCTCGCTTGCGCTCGAACCCGCCTCGTCGGCGTTGACGACGGCAAAGAAGTCGTTTACCGAACGGTATGCGACGCTGCGTCGCGCTACGGTCGCCTATGCGCCGCCCGAGATGCTCTCGGACGATCTGCCCGATCTCGCCGAGCTGCGCACATCGCCCGCGATCGATGTCTATGCCGCCGCCAGCGTGGTCTATGAGTTGCTGAGCGGAGCCGCTCCGTTTGAGGAGCAGCCGGGACCTGCTGCGGGCAGCAGCGCGACGTCTTCGCTCCTTCGAACGTGTGACCTCGCCTCGCCCTATCGCCTCAAGATGGACACGGTGCCCGAGCAACCCCTCGGTGCGCACGAAGCGGCTGCGTCTCTGGCCGATGTTATCGTCCATGAGCCCGATGTCGCCGTGGCAGCGGCCGAGCAGGCCCGGCAGCTGGGCATCGAGCCTGGCTCCGACGAGTTGCGCGCGGCGCTCGTGTCGGTGGATGGTCAGCTTGCCGATATCGTCATGGCATGCCTGGCCGCACGGCAGGACCTTCGTCCCCCGGCCGCCGATGTCGAGGCGTCCCTTGTCGCCTTTTGCGAGAACTACCATGTGAATGTGGGACATGCTCTGCGCGGCGAGCCGCTTGCGCCCTGTCCCATGGCGGCGTGCAACATCGCGGCGCGCCGTGTGGCGGGTATCGCCGCGGCGTCGATCGCCGGTGTCCTGTGGCTGTCGATCGTCGTTTCCGCTGCGTGGCTCGCGGCGGGCTCGATGGTGACGCTTGCCCTGGGTGCCTTCGTCTGTCATGGCTGCCTGCCGGGGATCGCGGTCGTCGCCGCCTTGGCCCTGCCGGGCCTGATCGCGGTCGCTGCAAGTGCCACGGCAACAGGCTGCAGACGGGTATTGATGCGCGGTGCGTTGGTGCTTTGTACCTGCGAGCTGCCCGTTCTTGCCCTTGCGGCGTGCCTATCGTTTTCCCAGGCCCCTGTTTCGGCGGGGTTGCTCGCGGCCGCCGTGTCGACCTTTGCCCTGGTGTGGTTTATCCTCGTCCTGGGCCTCGCGTTCGAGCTCCCCGCCGCCCCGTCGCGCCGCTCCACGCAGGCTGCGGCCCTTATGGGTGGGGCCGCGGCGGCTCATGCGCTCGGCGGTCCCGACGGCAACGGGTCCTCTTCGTCCATCACTTCGGCCAACAGCTAGGAAGGCATCGATCATGGCAAACCAAAGCGAACTCACCCCGTGCGGTGCGATGTTCGATATCTTCAAGCGATCGGCTCGCGTGAGCCATATCGATCTGTGCGGCATGGTGCTCTCGAGCCGTCCGCTCTCGGACGGACGCAGCGCCGCGAGCCGTGCCTCCGACCGCTCGTGGGTCTCGCGCTTTATCGTGCGCGCCCCGGTGGGCACGCTGCAGGAGCGTTATTTTGCCGATTACGGCACGGCCGCCTCCAAGATCGCCGCCCATCTTAAACTGCGGCGCCGCAATCCCATGGATGCGACGGCCGTGCTCAACATGGTGACCGGTCCGGCGGGCGAGCCCATGGTTCGCGCACTCGAGGCATGCCATCAAGACGTCCATCTCTATCGCAATGCGCTCGACCGTCTCTCGCAGGCTGCCGATCTGACGCCCGCCGAGCGCGCCGAGGCTGTGCTCGTGCTGTTCGTGGCAGTCGGGTGCTCCGCCGACGTGCGCTCCTCGGTCAACTATGCCATCGACTACGCTCAGACCGCTTGTGGCGGCGCCACCTCGACGCCGAGCTTCTCCTATGCGTCGAGTGTCGACTCGACGCCGCATCCGCATCCTCTGGGCCTTTTGCGCGTGCGCGACGGCTACGTGGTGAGCTCTCCGCAGTGGATCGAGCCCAGCGAGCAAGGAGTCACCGTCGGTGCGCTCGCGACGGGAGAGGGCGATGTCACCGATGTGGGAGATGACGTCTCGGCCCGCCATGCGCATATCTGGTGCGATAAACAGGGACGCTGGCTTGTCGAGGACCTGCATTCGACCAACGGAACCGTCGTCGTCAACGGCGTGGACCGTGTATGCGTTCAGGTCGAGCCCGGTCGTGTGGCCGAGCTGCGTCCCAGCGACGAGCTTAAGCTGGGCGAGTCGACGACGTTCACCATTTTGGTCGGTGCCTAGTCGCCCCCATCGACCGGTCTGCGGTCACCCCCGGTAAACCTTTACCGTCCACCAATATCGCCTGAAATCTGGCTTGACGGCGGGGTACAATGAACCCGCATGCGGATTTCCGCCGCGGGCGCTCCATCGCCGGGGCCGCCCGGGAGCATCCGGCATGCAGCCTTCACGGCGCACAGCGCACGTGGCATGCGGGCAGCCGGAATCATGGCGGGCGCCAGGCTCGACAAGATATCCGGAGCGACCTTCTCTCCACGCCGTGCGTTGCCGTCTGGTCTGCCTGTCTGATGGTTGGAAGCAGCGACGGTATCCCATCACGCCAACAACCCGGCAGACGCCGGGGCCTGTATACCTATATGAGAGGAGAGGGGTATATGGCGCGTAAGTTCAAGTCTATGGACGGCAACGAGGCTGCCGCATACGTATCGTATGCGTACACCGAGGTGGCGGGAATCTATCCCATCACGCCGTCCAGCCCTATGGCCGACCATGTCGACCAGTGGGCGGCCCAGGGGCGCAAGAACATCTTCGGCACCCCGGTCAAGGTCGTCGAGATGGAGTCCGAGGCGGGCGCAGCCGGTACCGTTCACGGTTCGCTGGGCGCCGGTGCTCTGACCACCACCTACACGGCTTCGCAGGGCCTGCTCCTGATGATCCCGAACATGTACAAGATCGCGGGCGAGCAGCTCCCGGGCGTCTTCCACGTCTCGGCGCGTTGCGTCGCTTCCCACGCCCTTAACATCTTCGGCGATCACTCCGACGTCATGGCCTGCCGCCAGACCGGCTTCGCCATGCTCGCCGAGGGCAACGTCCAGGAGGTCATGGACCTCTCGCCGGTGGCACACCTCGCCGCCATCGAGGGCAAGGTCCCGTTCCTCAACTTCTTCGACGGCTTCCGCACGAGCCACGAGATCCAGAAGGTCGCCATGTGGGACTACAAGGA
>DJRP01000034.1:29308-29918 GCA_002437815.1 Collinsella sp. UBA6357
CACGAGAACGGCGACATCTTCTTCCAGAACCGCGAGGCCTGCAACAAGGTCTACGACGAGCTTCCCGCCGTCGTCGAGGGCTACATGAAGAAGATCAACGAGAAGCTCGGCACCGACTACGGCCTGTTCAACTACTACGGCGCTCCCGACGCGGATCGCGTCGTCGTGTGCATGGGCTCCTTCTGCGACGTGCTCGAAGAGGTCATTGACTACCTCAACGCCCACGGCGAGAAGGTCGGCCTGGTCAAGGTTCGTCTGTTCCGTCCGTTCTCCATCAAGCGCTTCGTCGACGTGCTCCCCGAGACCGTCAAGAAGATCGCCGTCATGGACCGCACCAAGGAGCCGGGTTCCATCGGCGAGCCGCTCTATCAGGATGTCGTCTCCGCGCTCTACGAGGCCGGCAAGACGGGCATCAAGGTCGTCGGCGGTCGTTACGGCCTGGGCAGCAAGGATACGCCCCCGGCGTCTGCCTTCGCCGTGTTCGACGAGCTCAAGAAGGACGAGCCCAAGCAGGAGTTCACCATCGGCATCGTCGATGACGTCACGAACCTCTCCCTGCCCGAGCCCGAGGATGCGCCCAACACCGCTGCCCCCGGCACCATCGAGTGCA
>DJRP01000034.1:30043-47317 GCA_002437815.1 Collinsella sp. UBA6357
GAAGACCGGCGGCGTCACCGTCAGCCACCTGCGCTTTGGCGATTCGCCGATCCGCTCGCCGTACTATGTGACCAAGGCCGACTTCGTCGCCTGCCATAACCCCAGCTACATCGTCAAGGGCTTCAAGATGGTCCGCGACGTCAAGCCGGGCGGTACCTTCCTGGTCAACTGCCAGTGGAGCGACGAGGAGTTCGCCGAGCATATGCCCGCCGTCGCCAAGCGCTACATCGCCAACAACGATGTCAACGTCTATCTGATCGACGCCATCGACCTGGCCGCCAAGGTCGGCATGGGCAAGCGCACCAACACGGTGCTCCAGTCCGCCTTCTTCGCGCTGGCCAAGGTTCTGCCCGCCGAGGACGCCCTGCAGTACATGAAGGACGCGGCCACCAAGTCCTACATGAAGAAGGGCCAGGCCATCGTCGACGCCAACCATAAGGCCATCGACGCCGGCGCCACCGCCTTCCACAAGTTCGAGGTTCCCGCCGACTGGGCAGACGCCAAGGATGCCGAGACCGTCGAGCTTTCCGACGAGACCAAGTCCGCCATCGCCCAGCAGGTCAAGAACCTGCTCGAGCCGATCGATCGCATGGACGGCGACTCGCTGCCCGTCTCCGCGTTCGCCGGTTGCGCCGACGGCCAGTTTGAGCTGGGCGCCTCCGCATACGAGAAGCGCGGCGTGGCCGTCGTCGTTCCGCATTGGGACGAGACCAAGTGCATTCAGTGCAACCAGTGCGCCTATGTGTGCCCGCACGCCACCATCCGTCCGTTCGCGATGACCGAGGACGAGGCTGCCGCCGCACCCGAGGCCACCCGTACGATCGACGCCATGGGTCCCAAGGCCAAGGGCATGAAGTTCACCATGGCCGTCTCGCCGCTCGACTGCATGGGTTGCACCAACTGCGTCAAGGTGTGCCCCAAGGGTGCCCTCGAGATGGTGCCGACCGAGCAGGAGATGGATCAGCAGCCCGTCTGGGACTACATGGTCGAGAACGTCTCCGAGAAGACCGAGCTTATCGCCGCCAACGTCAAGGGTAGCCAGTTCAAGCAGCCCTACCTGGAGTTCTCCGGCTCCTGCGCCGGCTGCGCCGAGACGGCTTATGCTCGCCTGGTGACCCAGGTCGCCGGCGACCGCATGTTCATCTCCAACGCCACCGGCTGCTCCTCCATCTGGGGCAACCCGGCTGCCACCGCTCCGTACTGCAAGGATAAGAACGGACACGGCCCGGCGTGGAACAACTCCCTGTTTGAGGACAACGCCGAGCACGGTCTGGGTATGGCCGTGGGCTATGAGGCCGTCCAGAAGAAGCTCATCGCCTCCGTCGAGGAGATGATGGCTTCCGAGAAGGCGTCCGACGAGTTCAAGGCTGCCGGCCAGGCTTGGATCGATTCCGTCAACGACGTCGAGGCCTCCAAGACCGCTGCCGCCGCGCTCATCCCCGAGCTCGAGAAGGCCGCTGCCGAGGGTTGCCCGGTCGCACCGACCGTTCTCGCCGACAAGGCATACCTCACCAAGAAGTCCTTCTGGGTCTTCGGTGGCGACGGTTGGGCCTACGACATCGGCTTCGGTGGCCTGGATCACGTCCTGGCTTCCGGCCACAACATCAACGTCTTCGTCTTCGATACCGAGGTGTACTCCAATACCGGCGGTCAGGCCTCCAAGGCGTCGAACCTGGGCCAGGTCGCCCAGTTTGCCGCTGCCGGCAAGGTCACTAAGAAGAAGTCGCTGGCCGAGATCGCTATGAGCTACGGTTACGTCTATGTGGCCCAGGTCGCCATGGGTGCCAACCCGGCTCAGACCCTCAAGGCCATCCACGAGGCCGAGGCCTACGACGGCCCGTCCCTCATCATCGGTTACAGCCCCTGCGAGATGCACTCCATCAAGAAGGGCGGCATGCAGAACTGCCAGGCCGAGATGAAGAAGGCTGTCGACTGCGGTTATTGGAACCTCTTCCGCTTCAACCCCGCCGCAGCGCAGGGCAAGAAGTTCTCGCTCGACTCCAAGGAGCCGGCGGGCGGTTATCAGGAGTTCCTGATGAACGAGGCCCGTTACGCTTCGCTGACGCGTTCCTTCCCGGATCGCGCCGAGGAGCTGTTCAAGGAGAACGAGCAGGCCGCCATGGATCGCTATCAGCATCTGCTGAAGCTCAAGACGGTGTACAACGAGGCCTAGGTCTCCCACCGCGGGGAGTGAGGACGTCTCCTGACAATCGTCCTCGGACTTGTTGTCGGAAGCCCCCGCTGCGCGCTACGCGCGGCGGGGGCTTCCTCCGTCCTGCGGAATGATTGTCAGGGGACGTCCTCACTCCCCGCTACGACTACGTCCTCGGGTTGTGTGGATGGAGGGGCGGGTCGCGGTTGGTGCGGCCTTTGGTTCCGAACGCTGTTTCGCGGCGTCGGTGCGGATATCGCGCTTCTTTGGTGCGCAGGTTTTGTTTGAGACTTGGGCCCTAATTTCATGGGTGTGTATACTGACTTTACAAATGCATAAATATGCGCATAGAACATACTGCAATACTCACCGTCATACGTGTGTTTAGAGGGGGTATAGAGGCGATAAACCACTATAATCTCTGCTCCATCTAAATAAAGTCCCTCGTAGATGGCTTATAACAAGATAGACGACTCGTCATTACGCTTAACGGGAAATATCTACCGCTCGCAGAGTCGGATATTTTCAAAATGCATAAAATAGGCGATAAAGAGAATATAAACCCGAATAAACTCGTGCGCTGCGCGAGGTTGGGTTATCAATGGTTTGTCGACCTTTGCACAGAAAGGAACCCGCTATGTCTAAGCCTCTTGGCAAGCCCGATCGTATCGTCGTCGCCCTCGGCGGCAACGCTCTCGGCAACAACCCCACCGAGCAGATCGCTGCGGTGGACAACACCGCTCACGCCCTTCTGGGCCTGATCGAGCAGGGCAACGAGATCATCATCACCCACGGCAACGGCCCTCAGGTCGGTATGATCCAGAACGCCTTCGCCGCCGCCCACGACGCCATCAACACCCCCGAGATGCCGCTGCCCGAGTGTGGCGCCATGTCCCAGGGCTACATCGGCTATCACCTGCAGCAGGGTATCGGTCGCGAGATGCACAAGCGCTACAAGCGTTGGCACTGCGCCACCGTCGTCACCCAGATCGAGTGCGACCCGGATGACCCCGCGTTCCAGAACCCCACCAAGCCTATCGGCCCCTTCTTCACCGAGGAGCAGGCCAAGGAGCAGATGGCCGAGGATCCTTCCAAGGTCTTCGTCGAGGACTCCGGTCGCGGTTGGCGCCGCGTCGTCGCCTCTCCCGATCCCAAGAAGATCGTCGAGGCTGATTCCATCCTCAACCTGCTCGATAACGAGTTCATCGTCATCGCCTGCGGTGGCGGCGGTATCCCCGTCGTGCGCGATTACAACAACAAGGGCTGCTACAAGGGCGTCCCGGCCGTTATCGACAAGGACCTGGGCGGCGAGCTGCTCGCCGAGGACTGCGACGCAGACGTTCTGTTCCTGCTGACCGCCGTCGAGCACGTTGCCATCAACTTCGGCAAGCCCAACCAGGAGGAGCTCGAGGACATCACCGCCGACGAGGCCGAGCGCCTGGCCGACGAGGGTCAGTTCGGCAAGGGTTCCATGGAGCCCAAGGTCCGCGCTGCTATCAAGTTCGCCCGCTCCCGCAAGGGCCGCGTCTGCATCATCGGCGCCCTCGATAAGGCCGCCGAGACCATGGCCGGCCTCTCCGGTACCCGTATCCACGAGTAACCGTTTAACCCTTACCCACTCCTGTCCCGCGTGCGCCCGGGTAAAGGCGTATACAAACTAGCCTCTCTTCATAAGCCCCGTGGTCGCCTCTCCTGACCACGGGGCTTTTGCTCCACCTGCAATTGGGGACGTAGCAAAACGGCAGGTTTGCAGAAATGTAGGCCAACCTGCCGTTTTGCTACGTCCCCAACTGCAGGTGGGGAAGAAGGCGCGGTTAAGGTAGGGTAGGGGGGTCGGTTGTGAGTTGGGGAATGTTCGATGAATCAGACGCTTGGTACCTTTTTCTTTATCTATGGCATCATTTTCGTGCTAGTCTGCATGCTCGCGACCAGCGTGTCGATCTGTGCTTATCTGGTAAGCCGCCGAAAGGTCAACCTCGCTGTTGCGGCATTCTTTTTCTTTGACATGCTTGAAAGCTCATTGATCTTCCTTGATGAGTATCTGGGCAACAAGGTGCATGTCGAGATGGCCGTGATGGACTTTCCCATGACACATCCACAGCTCAAGCTCATCCTCTCGCTGGGGCTCATGGCAAGCGTGTGGCTCCTTGCGCTTGGCGCGGCCGACCGCCTCGGTCGTCACACGTTTGTTGGCACCTTTAGCGTGACCGCGATGCTTGAGATCGGATCGCTCTGCATTCCCGACAACAACCTCAAGCAGCTTGCGTTCTATAGCGTTCGTTCGTTGGGTATGCTGGTTGCGATCATCTGGCTCCTGGTTATGGCAAGGCGCACCGAGGACCGTGGGCTTAAGTCCTACTTGGACGGGCTTGCGCCAAAGCTCAAGGTTTTGGCGCTGCTGAGCGTCTGCGTGATCGTCGAAGATGCGCACCATCTGCTTCCACCCTTCAGCAGCATGGCTTTGCTGCCCGAGTCTCCGTTTTTCAACGGTGTCGACTGGCTCTATTTTATGGCTGGTCGCAATATTTCCGAGAACGTGCTGACGCTGTATGCGGGCTACCACGCCATCATAAGCGACGCCGAGGTGTTGAGTATGAGGTTTGACGAACCGCCGACGGCAGATAATTCCGTCGCCCAGCAGCATGCCGATATGCGCTTCGGGCGCTTTTGCGAGGCTCGTGGCATCTCCGTACGCGAGGCCGATGTGCTGCGCTGCATGCTCGAGGGCAAAAACAACCGCGTGATCGCCGACGAGCTGTTTATATCTCAGGGCACGGTGAAGGCGCATGTCCATGCCATCTATCGTAAGTGCGCTGTCAACGACCGCACGAGCCTGCTTCAGCTTTTCTGGTCCGACTGACAACTGGCAGCGTCCTGTCCATCGTTTTCGTTTTCTGGGCGGTCGGGCACATAAACCCGATCTAAACCCCGGGGGTTAGATGTCCGTTTGCCGTTATAACCCCCATTTGAACTGGTGGGATTATGCGGACTTACGCCATGGTGTGCTCATCCGATGCGCGCCGTAAGGGTGGCGCGCTAAAGCGAAGGGCACGATCATGAATAACTGCCAGACACCTCTTTCCAGGCGCGCATTTTTGGGGACCGCGGCAGCCGCGATGGCGACGGTGGGCCTTGCGGGATGCGCGGGCAATACGGCTCAGGGTAGCGCCGGATCGGGGAATGCCTCGGGTGACGCCGCCGATATCGTCTTTAAGAACGGCACCGTGCAGACCATGGTCAAAGAAGGCGATACGGCAGCGGCCATGGCCGTCAAGGGCAACAAGATCGTCTATGTGGGCGACGTTGCGGGCCTTGATAAGCACATCGGCGACAAGACGGAAGTCATCGATCTAGACGGCGGCATGGTCACGCCAGGCTTTATGGACGGCCATATCCATGCCCCGGGCGATTGGCTCACCAAACTCTTTGAGATCGATCTTTCACAGGGCTCCACGATCAAGGAATACAAGAAGATTATCGCGGGCTTTATCAAGAAGCACCCCGACGATAGCGCCTACACCGGCCATCCGTTCATGATCAACGCGTTCGATAACGAGGATGGCTCCAACAACGGTCCCGACAAGGCGATCCTCGACAAGATCTGCGACGACAAGCCGATCGTGCTCTACGACGTGTCCCACCATGGCTGCTGGGTCAACTCCAAGGCGCTCAAGCTGTCGGGCATCGATAAGGACACGGCAAACCCCCAGGGTGGCGAGATCGTGCGCGACGCGAACGGCGAGGCAACCGGCTACCTCAAGGATTCGGCGGGCGACCTGCTCTCGGAGGATTGCTTTGTCGTGCATACCGACAAGCAGAGCAAAAAGGCGTTCCAAAAGTATCAGGAGGCCGCAGCGCAGTACGGCATCACCGGCATCACCAACCTTACGGCACTCGATCCCAAGCTGTATGCCGAGCTCGCCAAAGACGGCAAACTCAACCTGCGCATGCGCGTGCTGCCGACCGTGACGCCCGACATGTCCACCGACGAGGCGATCGAATCGGTCGAGAAGCTCAAAAAATACGAGAGCGATATGGTGTCCACCGGTACAGCCAAGATCTTCAGCGACGGCGTGACCGAGGCCGGTACCGCCGTGATGCTTGAGCCGTATACCGATGCTGCCGGCAAGGGCGATGCCTGGTACGGCGAGTCGGTGTGGGACCAGCAGGCCTTTAGCGACATGGTGGTCGCGCTCGACAAGGCGGGAATCCAGGTGCACGTTCACGCGATCGGCGACGGTGCTGTGCATAACACGCTCGACGCGTACGAGCGTGCAGTTCAGGAGAATGGCGCGCGCGATGAGCGTCGCAACACCATCACGCATATCTGTGCGGTGACCGATGAGGACGTCCAACGCCTAGCCGATCTCGATGTGGTCTGCGCCCTGCAGTTCCTGTGGATGTATCACGACTCGCTGTGCGACCTCGAGATCGCCTATGTGGGCGAGGACCGTGCCATGAAGTTCTACCCGGTCAAGACCATGCTCGAGAAGGGCTGCTTTGTGAGTGGTGCCTCCGACGGTCCCGTTACGGGCTATGCCCCGCTCGAAGAGATCGAGGTTGCCGTGACGCGCAACAGCCCGTATCCCGAGGAGGAAGATACAGACATGTACCGTTGGCCCGAGCAAGGCATCACCGCCTATCAGGCGCTCGAGGCTTACGGCAAGAACGTCGCCTTCGAAAACTACATGGAGGACAAGATCGGTACGATCGAGGAAGGCAAACTCGCCGATCTCGTGGTGCTCGACCAGAATATCCTGGAGTGCGATCCCAAGAAGATCAGCGACACCAAGGTGCGCTATACCATCAGCGACGGGCGTATCGTCTATAAGGCAAAGTAACCGACGGTCTGCCGATGGGCATATAGCTTGCGGACGGGCGAAGCCCGGGGCAGGATCGTTTTTGCCACGACGAGCATGAGGTGAAAACGGTCCCGCTCCGGGCTTCGCTCTACCTGCAATTGTGGACGTAGCAAAACGGCAGGTTTGCAGAAATGTAGGCCAACCTGCCGTTTTGCTACGTCCCCAATTGCAGGTTAGTAGTAGGCCCAGGCGGCGTCGATTTGGTTGAGGACTTCGACGATTCCCCAGTTGCGGGCGCTGCGGGCCTGCGAATTGGGGTCGTAAACATGTATCTGGTCGGCATCGTCGATGCCATAGAGCACCAGGTAGTGACCGACGTTGGTAAAGATGCCGGGATGCACGCTGGCGATCACGGGCGCTCCGGCGCGTAGGGCCTGGGAGATGGAATCGCGTGTTTTGTAGAGCTGCGTGGCCGAAAGTCCCAACGAGGCCGCTCCGTTGACCATGAACGACCATTCGGTGGCACCCGTCGGGGCGTAGTTTCCGGCCTCGGCAAGGGCGCACATGTCTACCGGCGTCATGTCGCGTTTGCCGGTTTTAAAGACATAGACCATGGTGAGGCTCGTGGGCCCGCAGGCGTTCTTGCGGATGGTTCCGCCGGCATAGGGCAGCTCGGACCACGCTGGGTCGATCTGGTAGATATGGGGCATGGTGCCGGCCTTCCACTGCGAACGTGGCGTGGAGAAGGCAAATGACAGCCCGGGCTTGACGGGCTCATCGATGAGCTTGAACTCGGCTTTGGGCTCGATGCCAGCGGTGCCGTGAAAGGCGCAGGATCCCAGCATGACAAAGCATGCGCAAACGACGGCAGAGAGCACGGCGATGCGAGCGCGGCGGAGAGCTGGTTGCGGCCGATGCGGCGCACGGCTCGTGCGCAGGCTCTCGCTGACGTGCCCGATTTCATGCCCGTATTGGGGCATATCGTGCACAAGACGTTTATTGCGCCGCATGTCAGTCCGATCGTGGTGCGCAACGGAGGCGGAAGCTTGGGCGCGGGGAGTGCTGCTACGTCCGGCTCTCGTATTATCGATGCCGCGGCGGATGTTTGCTGCCTGTCCGTCCTGGTAGGCGGCGCGGTCACCGGTTGTGCGCACGCGCGGTGCGCCGACGCCTGTGAAATCGGGATTCTGTCCGGCATCGGGCGCCGGCGCGTTCGATTGCCGTCCCGCCAGGCGCACGGTCCTCGCGGAGGTGCCAGATCTGTTGTCTTCCAAAGCCATGAGCCGTCCTGGATCGAATATGCGAATGTGCAGCTCCGCCTATCCTACCTAAACGCGCCGCGTTGCACGCGATGGCGGCGCGAAAAGCCATGAATCGCAATTAAGACGGGCGTCGCGGCCGTCTGCACGCGCCGCGTGGGGACCGTTGTCGCCTGTCATTTAGCTTTCTTTGACGAGGTTGCCGATCCGGCAAACACCGCTTGTCGGTATATGACGACCGCTCGTCCTCGTGTCCGTCCATCAGTCGATACGCCCACGTTTGCGCATCTGACTCGCCGTACAGTGAGGCCATGGAAAGACGCGGGGTCGAGAGGGTTCCCGCAGGGCGGCGCGTGTGAGGCGCCGCGTAGGAAAGGAGGGGAACAGAATGGCGGATACCAAGGCAGAGGTTGCAACGGGCGACAAGGGCGGCATGAAGAAGACGCTCTCGCTCTGGAACTTCTTTACCATCGGCTTCGGTGCGATCATCGGCACCGGATGGGTCCTGCAGGTCGGCGACTGGATGGTCGTGGGCGGCGGCCCCGTCCCCGCTATGATCGCATTCCTCATCGGCGCCATCTTCTTGGTGCCCATCGGAGCTGTCTTTGGCGAGCTCACGGCTGCCATCCCCATCTCGGGCGGCATCGTTGAGTACGTCGATCGCAGCTTCGGCCGCACCATGAGCTATATCACCGGATGGCTCCTTGCACTCGGCAACGGCATCCTGTGCCCGTGGGAGGCTATCGCCATCTCGACCCTCGTGTCCGAGATGTTCGGCAGCCTGCCCGGCCTCGAGTGGCTTCGCGCCGTCAAGCTCTACACGATCCTGGGCGCCGACGTCTATCTCTTCCCGACGATCGTGGCGCTCGGCTTTGCAGCCTATGTGATCTACCTCAACTTCCGCGGCGCCAGCTCGGCGGCAAAGCTTCAGGCGTTCCTCACCAAGGCACTGCTGTGCGGTATGCTGCTCGCCATGGGCGTCTCGATCTTCACCGGCTCACCCGAGAACGCCATGCCCGTGTTCTCGCAGGTGACGAACGCCGGCGGCGGTGAGGCGGCCACCGAGAGCGGAAACCTGCTCGCCGGTATCGTCTCGGTGCTCGTGCTCACCCCGTTCTTCTATGCGGGCTTCGACACCATCCCGCAGCAGGCGGAGGAGGCGGCCGAAGGTCTCAACTGGAACAAGTTCGGCAAGATCATCTCGCTCGCTCTGCTTGCGGCCGGTGGTTTCTATATGGTGTGCATCTACTCTTTTGGCACCATCCTGCCCTGGCATGAGTTCGTCGAGAGTCCCGTCCCCGCCCTCGCATGCCTCAAGCACATCAACATGGTTCTCTACATCGCCATGCTCGTGATCGCGACGCTTGGCCCCATGGGTCCCATGAACTCGTTCTATGGCGCCACGAGCCGCATCATGCTCGCCATGGGCCGCAAGGGCCAGCTGCCCGAGCAGTTCGCCGAGGTCGATGCCAAGTCCGGCGCGCCCAAGCTCGCCTGCATGGTCCTCGCTATCATCACCGTGGTCGGTCCGTTCTTGGGTAAGAACATGCTCATCCCGCTTACGAACGTCTCGGCCCTCGCCTTTATCTTCTCGTGCACCATGGTCGCGTTCTCGTGCCTGCGCATGCGCTTTACCGAGCCCGACCTGCCGCGCCCCTACAAGGTGCCCGGCGGTAAGTTCGGCATCGTGCTCGCCTGCGCGGCCGGCTGCATCATCATCGGCCTGCTCGTGATCCCCATGAGCCCGGCATCGCTCGACATGGTCGAGTGGGGCATCGTGATCGGTTGGCTGGCGATCGGTCTTGTACTTATGGCCGTCACCAACGCGCACGCCAAGTCCAAGTAACACCAAATCGTAAGCGAGCGGGGCCGCGCCGCGACGGCCGGCGCCCGCAAGGTAAATGGATCCATAAGGAGGAGCCATGAGCAAGAAGTACGCGATCGTCGGAGGCAAGCTCGTCGACGGCCTGGGCGGCGCCCCGGTCGAGAACTCCCTCGTCCTGGTGGGCGAGGACGGCAAGATCGTCTACGCCGGGCCGCATCAGGACGTGCCGGCCGACGAGGGATACGAGGTCATCGATGCCGCGGGCAAGACGGTCATGCCCGGCCTCATCGACACGCACCTGCATTTCTCGGGCAACTTGACCGATGACGACACCGACTGGGTCATGCAGCCGCTGCTCGAGAAGCAGGCCGTTGCCGTCAAGCAGGCCTACGACTGCCTCACCCACGGCCTCACCACGGTCTGCGAGATCGGCCGCTTTGGTATCCACGTGCGCGACTGCGTCAACAACGGCGTGTTCGCCGGCCCGCGCATCTACGCCACGGGCCTGGGCTTCTGCCGTACGGCCGGCCACGGCGACTCGCACCACTGCAGCCAGCTCGAGAACAAGCAGAGCCATCCGTGGGGCGATCAGGTCGACGGCCCGTGGGATCTGCGCAAGGCCGTGCGCCAGCGTCTGCGCGAGAACCCCGACGCCATCAAGATCTGGGCGACGGGCGGCGGTATCTGGCGCTGGGACTCCGGCCGCGATCAGCATTACTGCTCCGAGGAGATCAAGGCCGTGGTCGATGAGGCCAAGATGGTGGGCATTCCGGTGTGGAGCCACTGCTACAACTCGCACTCCGCCGCCTACGACTCCGTGCGCTTCGGCTGCGAGCAGCTGATCCACGGCTTCGACATCGACGAGCGCACCATGGACCTTATGGCCGAGCAGGGTACGTTCTTCACGCCCACGATCGGCTTCCTGCCTACCTGGTACGCCACCTATCCGCCGGTCTACGTGCCCGAGTTGCACGACAAGTACGAGGGCACGCTCGTCGAGAAGGAACTGCAGCGCAACTACGACTGCCTGCGTGAGGCCAAGCGCCGCGGCGTGGTCATGACCATCGGCTCCGACTCCTTCAGCTTTGTGACGCCCTACGGCTACGTGACCATCGACGAGATGTACGACTTCGTCGACAAGGTGGGCTTCTCGCCGCTCGAGACCATCACCTGCGCCACCATCAACGGCGCCAAGATGGCCCACTGCGAGGACGAGACCGGTTCCGTCGAGGCGGGCAAGTTCGCCGATCTGCTTGTGGTGAACGGCGACCCGGCGGTTGACATCCACGATCTCACGCCCGAGAACATGGACGTCATCATGAAGGACGGCAACATCGTGGTTTCCGGCACCTTTGGTGAGCGCAACAAGTACAGCGCATAGGCGCTACCGTTTGCCGATAACTGTTTGTTGCAATGGGGTGCGAATCGCATAATGCAACGGAGAGGGTCGCTTGGCGGCCCTCTTTGTTGCTGGGGCGTCTTGACGTGAGAGGGGTGCGCGATGGATCTCAACAGGCTACTCGGCCGGCGCGGCTACAACCAGACCAAGGTGTTTCGCACCATGCAGCACGTGGTGCAGGGCCTGCTGCTTGGCGTCTGTGTCCCGCTGCTGATCGTGCTGCTCATCTGGGACCTTAACGACAACCCCAATCCCGTGCCCGCGGTGGTGGTCATCGCCGGCATCGTGATGCTCTGCTTCTTCTTCTCGTACGTGTTCGTGGTGCCCGACGACCTCACCTCGACGTCGACCGACCGCACGCTCACCATCGCATCCAAGATTTTCGTCTACACCCGCAGCGGCCTCACGCCCCAGGCAGCGCTCGGCGCGTCCAAGATCATTCTGGCCGAGACGTTCGCCTCCGCCATCTGCTTCACCGACGGGCGGCAGGTGCTCGCGAGCTGGGGCGAGGAAGCGGCACGCTGTCCCACGGGCACGCCCGTCGTGCTCGACACCACGCTCGGCGTGATCGAGACGGGCGAGATGAGCGTCTTCAGCCGCGACGGCTCGCCCGAGGCGCTCGGCGGCTACTTCACCCGCCTGCGCGCCGGTATCGTGGCGCCGCTCACCGTGCGCGGGCGCTGCGTGGGCACACTCGAGCTCTACTATCCGCGCATCGGCAACATTGACATGCGCCAGACGGCGCTCGCCAAGGGGTTCGCCGACCTTATCTCGACGCAGCTTGCGAGTTTCGAGCTCGAGCGCCAGGACGAGCTCACGGCGCGTGTCGAGCTGCGTGCCCTGCAGTCGCAGGTCGACCCGCACTTCTTGTTCAACACCATCGGCACGATCGTCTCGCTTGTGCGCACCGAGCCCGAGAAGGCACGGTCGCTCCTCATCGACTTCTCCAACTACTACCGTCAGACGCTCAGCGACTCCGAGACGCTCACCACGCTCGAGCGCGAGCTGGAGCAGGGGACCCGCTACATCAACCTCATGCAGGCGCGCTACGGCGACGACCGTCTGCACGTGACGGTCGAGATCGACGATGACGTGCGCGACAGCCTGGTGCCACCGTTTATTCTGCAGCCGCTGCTCGAGAACTGCATCAAACACGCGCAGCGCGAGTGCGAGCCGCTCGCGATCGACTTGCGCGCCTTCGAGACCGACGACGGCATCGAGGTGATCGTCGAGGACGACGGCATCGGCATGTCCGAGGCGGTGCGCGCCCATCTGTTTGAGCAACATCGGCTCGAGGGCGAAACCGAGGGACTCACAGCCGACGGCTCGATCAAACGCGGCTGCGGCTTGGCGCTCTCGAACGTCCTGCAGCGCATCCATTTCTTCTTTGGCGAGGAATCGGGTATGCGCGTGGAGTCCGAGGAGGGCGTGGGCACGCGGGTGATCGTGGAGCTCGTGGGCGAGCCGCACGAGCCGGCGCCGCTCGCGGCGTGAGGACGGCGATGCCGGCACGGACCGGCTGCGCGTCGACGGGCGTTGGCGCCTAGGGGACGACAAGCACGAGATGAGAGGGGATCATATGGACGAGGGCTGGAAGATCTTGGTGGTCGATGACGAGCCGCCCATAAGGGCCGAGCTCCGCTACCTGCTCGAACAGGATGGCCGCGTGGACGCGGTGTGGGAGGCGGGCAACGTGACGGAGGCCGTGGAGCGCATCCTCGCCGACCGCCCCGATGTGCTCTTCCTCGATATCTCGATGCCCGGGCGCTCGGGTATCGAACTCGCCGAGACGCTCCAGAACCTCAAGTGCCCGCCGGTTGTGGTCTTTGTCACGGCGTTTTCCGAGTTTGCGGCCGACGCCTATAACCTCGACGCCGTGGACTACGTGCTCAAGCCGGTGGAGACGGGGCGTCTGGCCAAGGCGCTCGGCAAGGTTGAGACGGCGCTTGGGGCGCGTCGGCAGGTCGAAGGGCCGCGGCAGCCGCTGCGCCTCTCGGTCGAGCGCGGGGGCAAGCGCTCCTTTATCCCCGTGGGCGACGTGAGCTATATCGAGGCGCGTGCGGACTTTTGCAACGTGGTCTGCGCGAGCGGCGCCTATCTGGTGGCGGAGTCCATCAGTGCGCTCGAGAAGCGACTGGGCGATCATGGCTTTGTGCGCGTGCACCGCAGCTACCTCGTGAACCTCGACGACGTACACGAGATCGAGGTCGGCGGCACCGGCCTTTTGGAGCTCAAGCTCGACCGCGTGGACGCGAGCGTGCCCGTGTCGCGCCGCCGCGCGGCCGACGTCAAGGCACGGCTGGGACTCGCATAGGCGACACGGGGCGCAGGCGCTGAATTGCGTGCCCATCGGTACCGCGACCGCCGGTGTAGCCGCGCGCCCGTGTGGGCATAATGAGACCAGCCTATATCGATCGAAAGGAACCCCTCATGCCTGCGCTTATCACGCATCACCTGTTTGGCGAGCAGAGTATCGATCGCCTGCCCCAGGGCGTCATTTCCACCGACGAGGAGCGCATCGCGTTTATCCTCGGTAACCAGGGTCCCGACCCGTTCTTCTTTCGCGTGCGCACTCCGCGCATCAAAGACTGCATGCATCTGGCCCAGGTCATGCACCGTTCGCGCATGTCGCGCCAGTTTGCCTGCCTGCGCGATGGCGTGACGCACCTGCAGACGCACGACGCCAATCTCGGTCGCGCCTTTGTGCTCGGCTTGCTGTCCCACTATGTGCTCGACCGCAATGCGCACCCGTTTGTCTACGAGCAGCAGTTCGGCATTCTCGATGCCGCTCCCGAGCTCAAAAACTCGGCCAGTCAGGTTCATGCGGTGCTCGAAAGTGACTTGGACGTGTTGATGCTGCAGCTCAAGCGCGGCGGTGCCACGTGCGCCGACTTTCCCCCGGCGGGCGAGATCGTGACGACCGATCGCATCGATCGCGTGGCCGGCGTGCTTATGAGCTATGTGGCCGATCGGGTCTATGGCCTGGATGTGCCGACGGGGGAGTACGGCGGCGCCGTGGCGGACATGCAGCTTGCCTACCGAGCCATCGAGCCGGCGGGTTCGCCCAAGGCGCGCGCCATCGGCGCGGTCGAGGGACTGCTCCACGACCACTCGCTGCTCGAGTCGCTGGCCCATCGCGTGACCGAGGAGCCGCCGGCGCGCACCGGCAACCTGGGGCATCTCTCTTGGACCGATCCTTTTACAAACACGTCGAGCACCGAGAGCTTCCCCGAGGTGTTCGACCGTGCCCTCGACGACTACGCTATGACGGCCGCTCGATTCATCGAGACGGGTGACATGGCGGCGGTTACGGGTCATGTCAACTACAGCGGCCGTCCGCTTGGCGAGGACGAGGAGTTCGATCGCGAGGAGTAACGAGCGTGTTCCGCCGTTCTAACGAGCGGCGGACCGGTCGTCGGTGCAGGATTTACCCCGTCCTAAATAGAGCGATTACCGAATCCTTACGCGCGTCGGCGAGCGCATGCTTTACCATGGTGTAGATGCGTACTCGTTAACAAAGAAGGGCGCCGTTGCCATGAAATTCACCAAGCTCGAACGCAACTGGGTTATGTACGACGTGGGAAACTCGGCGCTCGTGCTGCTCAACACCTCGGTCGTCCCCATCTATTTCAACGCCATCAACACCGGCGCGTCCTCGGCCGATCTGGTGGTTGCCTGGGGCAATGCCCAGACGATCGCTTCGCTCGTGATCGCACTGCTCATGCCCATTTTGGGAGCGCTGGCAGATTATGCGGGCAACAAGATCAAGTTTTTCCTGGGGTTCTTTTTCACGGGTCTGGTGCTTTGCCTGGCGCAGGCGATTCCCATGTCGGCTATGGCGTTTTTGGCCATCTACGTGCTGTGCACCATCGGGCTCAACTCCTCGATGACCTTTTATGACGCCATGCTGCCCGATATCACCACCGACGAGCGCATGGATGCCGTGTCGAGCTCGGGCTATGCCTGGGGCTACATCGGCTCCACTGTGCCGTTTATCGTCTGCCTGGCGCTCATCATGGGCGGCCCGGCAATCGGCGTGCCCACCATGGTTGCCACGCGTCTGTCCTTTTTGATCACCGGTGCCTGGTGGTTGGTGTTCACCTTGCCGCTCATCCGCACCTATAAGCAAAAATACGGCCGCGAGCGCGGGCCACAGGACACCCTCGGCCATATTGTGGGCGGCGTGTTCTCCGAGGTTGCGCATACCATGCGCGAGATCGCCCGCGACAAGGTCGTGCTGCTCTACATGGTGGCGTTCTTCTTCTATATCGATGGTGTGCACACGGTCATCTCGATGGCCACGAGCTACGGATCGGCGCTCGGCATCGATTCGACACAGCTCGTCTTGGCGCTGCTCGTCACGCAGTTTGTTGCCTTTCCCTCGGCTATCGCCTACGGACGCCTTGCCGGCAAATTCGGGACGCTGCGCATGATTCTGATCGCCGTGGCCGCCTACATGGGCATCGTGCTCTTTGCGGCATTCTTCCTCAAGACGGCGGCGGAGTTCTGGATCCTCGCCATCTTGGTGGGCCTGTTCCAGGGCGGTATCCAGGCGCTCAGCCGCAGCTACTTTGGGCGCATCATCCCCAAGGAAAAATCCAACGAGTACTACGGCTTCTTTGATATCTTCGGCCGCTACGCGAGCGTCATGGGTACGTTTTTGGTCTCGCTTGTCACCTCGATCACGGGCAACCCGTCGCTCGGTGTGCTCTCCATCGGCATTTTGCTCGTGGTGGGCTTTGTGATGCTTGTGCGCCTGTCGCGCATCGCCCGGGTGGCGTAGCTCACCCGGAGTGCACCCGTCCGTCCGTGCGGACCGAATCCATAAGATTATTGCTGTGGGGCGAATCCTGTTTTTGGGATTTGCCCCGCTACTTTTGACGAGAGGGTATGATGGTGGCAATCAGTTATTGATGGGTTGCATCGGCAAAAGGGGGAGTGTGAGACATGAATGCCGTGATCGTGATTCCAACGTATTGGGCGGGGGATGATACCCAGGAGCATGCTCCCGGCGTTTACGATCATTCGATCAGGCTTAATGCCCAGGGGACCGAGCTCGATCGCTGCCTGGCATCGCTCGAACAGGTACGCGACGTGCCTCGCATCGTCTTGCTTGTGGTGTGTCCGGTCTCGGCCACACGCGATGTGGCTCTACGTGTCAAGCATATCGCGGATGCGCACCCCACGCTCGATATCCTCAGGGTCACCAACGTCGAGGCCGCCCGCATCGCCGACCGCGTCGCGCAGATCGCCCCCAAGGGCTCGGGCGAGTGCGTGAGCCTGCGCGGCTACGGGGCCATCCGCAACATGGGCTTGGCCGTTGCCTCGGTCCTGGGCCATGATGCCGTGATCTTTTTGGACGACGACGAGTGCGTGATCGGCACCGACTTTATGAAGCGCGCCCTGTACGCACTGGGCCAGGAAACCCGCCAGGGGCTCCCGATCCTGGTCAAGAGCGGATACTTCTATGATCGCGAGGGCTCGCCGCTGGCAAGTACCGACAAGGCGGGCATCTGCCATCGTTGGTGGACCAAGCGTATCGAGTTCAATCGCTGGATGAAAAAGGCCCTGGCAGGTACGCGCATCTCGCGCTCCAATTATGTGTGCGGTGGTCTTATGGCCTTGCACGCCCGCGCCTTTACGCGGGTGGCCTTCGACCCGTTTATCACACGCGGCGAGGATCTGGACTATCTGTTTAACATGCGTATGTTTGGCTACGACGTATGGTTCGATAACGAGTGGGTGGTTCGCCATCTGCCGCCGCAGATAGAAAACCGCAGCCCGCGCTTTATGCAGGATGTCTATCGTTGGTACTACGAGCGCGCCAAGCTCGCCTT